>VAWN01000038.1:0-100408 GCA_005885555.1 Actinomycetota bacterium | reverse complement strand
CCGATGTGTAGAAGTTGGCCGCCTCCTCAGCCTCGGTGTCGAACCACAGCCACGGCGTGATCTTCGGCATGGTGATCATCCTCTCTGGTTAGCCTTTTCCACCAGATATGACGACCCTAGCCGCCGGAACTCATCGGTCCGCGGGTGAGGCGGCCGAGCAGCGCCTCGACCTTGGAGATCTTGGACGCTAGTACCCCTTGCAGGGGGTGCAGGTGTCCAAGATCGGGGTTACCGTCAGGCGGTGGCGATCGCGGGATCGCTGGTGCTCGGGCGGCCGGTCTCCACGTGCCCGGCCAGGCGCCGCAGGAAGCCGGAGTCGTTGTCCGCCAGCACCGCCAGGTCGTACCAGCCGTGGGCGCACCGCACCTGCGCAACGTGTACGACGCGCTCGCCGGGCCGCAACCGGTACGCCGCCTTGCGGGCGGTGCCGTACCCGTCGGTGACGGTGAGCCGGACCGGCGCGGTACCCCCGTTGGTGAGCACCGACCGCACCTGTTCGCCGTCACCGTCGTGCCGGGCTGTCGCTTCGACCGCGGCACCGCCGACGTGCCCGGTGAACTGCCGGAAGAACCCGTTCGGCCCGTGTACCGAGAAGTCATATGCGGCGACGGTCCACGACGCCGACAACTGCCGCCCGGCACCGACCGTGTACGTCCACGGCCCGTTGGCATCGGTCGCCGACGTCACCTGGAAGCCCGCGCCGACCCGGCCGTGGTTGGCGAACTCGATGCGCAGCGTGCCGTCGGACCCGGTACCCCGGGCGTCGGCGGACAGGTCGTACGGCAACGGCCGGGCGAGCCGCAACCCGCGCTCCTGCCTGGGCAGCGCCGGGTTGGCCGGCGGTGGCGGCACGTAGTCGGGGTGCCGGTCGCGGTCCGGCGGCGCGTACCCGCTGGTGTCCGGCAGCGCCGCGGCGCGCTCGTCGGGGCGGTCGAAGTCGAACGCCGCGGTCAGGTCGCCGCACACCGCGCGGCGCCACGGCGAGATGTTCGGCTCGGGTACCCCGAACCGCCGCTCGATGAACCGCACGATCGAGGTGTGGTCGAAGGTCTCCGAGCAGACCCAGCCGCCCTTGCTCCACGGCGACACGACGAGCATCGGTACCCGCTGGCCCAGCCCGTACGGTCCCGGAACGAACCGGGTCGAGCCGGTGAACACTTCGCCCGCGGTGTCCACAGTGGACTGTCCCTGCGCGAAACGCTCAGTGTCCGGGACCCGAATCGATGACGATACCGAGCCCGGCGGCCAGGGTGTGCGCCAGCGCGACGAGGTTGTGCTCCTCGACGACCGCGCCGCGCAGGCTGGTGACCCCGTCGATGTCGACCAGTTCGCAACGGGTGAAGCGGGTGCCGCTGAGGTTGGCGTGGGAGAACTGCGCGCCGGCGAGCACGCAGTCGACGAACCGGGCGCGGCCCAGATCGGCGTTGGTGAAATCGACGCGGGTCATGTTGCAGTCGCGGAACACCACGTCGGTCAGCTGGCTGAAACGCAACGTGGACAGGTCCAGCCGGCACCCCTCGAACGCCACGTCGCGCAGTGCTCCGTTGATCCACTGGAACCCGGTCAGCCGGGTCACCGACACCCGTACCCGCCGCAGCGTCGCATCGCTCGCCTTCAGGTTGGCCAGGTTGCAGTTCTCGAACAGGCAGTCGACGAACGCGGCCTTGTCCAGTTCGCAGCCGCCCAACCCGGTACCGGTGAAGTGACAGCCGTCGAACTCGACGGACGGCGCCCTGCGCTCGGACAGGTCGAGGTCGACGAAGTCCAGGCCGCGGTAGGTCCCCTCGTCGTCAAGGTCGTGGTCGGGCAGCACCGCGGTCCGCAGCGTCGCGGGGAGGTTCGGCGGGGTGGCTTCGGGCAGGCGATCCGGAGTGTAACGGCGCTGCGGCATGCGCCCGACCCTATCGTGACCGTATGCGGCTTGTTGCACTCGTGGTCCTGGTCGTGGGACTGCTCGGCTCTGCTGGCTCTGCTGGCTCTGCCGGCCCGGCCGGCTCCGCCGGCTCCGCGTCCGGCGCGGTCGTGGCGCGGTACGGCTTCGACGCGGCGCCGGGCGCCGACGACTCCGGCAACGGCCACCTCCTGCGGGCCGTGGGTGCCGGGCAGCTTACGTGGGTACCGCACGGAGCCGGCCACGCGATCGGATTCCCGGCCTGCTGCGCGCCGGTGGTACTGGAGGCGGCGTCCGGCCCCGACCTGAACCCGGGCCGGGCGGCGTTCAGCTACGGCGCCACGGTACTGCTGGCCGCCGACCGGACCGGTCCCGGCGAGAACGTGGTGCAGAAGGGTTACGCGACGTCGCCGGGCGGGGAGTGGAAGCTGCAGGTCGACGGGTACGCCGGCCGGCCGAGCTGTGTACTGGTCGGCGCCGGCGCGGCGACCCGGTACGTCGCCCTGGCCGGCGGGTCCGTCGCGGACGGGCAGTGGCACCAGCTGACCTGCCGGCGTACCGGGACCGCGCTGAGCATCGCTGTCGACGGTACCGTCGCCGGGGTCCGGTCGGTCCCCGCCGCCCTGGCGGTGGACGACGCGGTGCCGCTGCGGATCGGCGGCAAGGGCGCCGGGCCGGGTAACGACCAGTACCACGGCGCCGTCGACGACGTGTTCGTCGAGCGCGGTTGAGGTTGACGGCCGACCCGAGACATCCTATGTTTCGTCGTACTTGACGGCGACGTTTCGTGGTGCCCGCTGCCCTCCCGCCATGCAGACGGCCACCGAAGGTCGGTTCTCGTACGAAGGGCGGACGACCGTGACATATAGCATCTCCCGACGGTTACCCCGGCGGCTCGGCGTCGCCGCCCTCGCGGTGGCCGTCGCCGCACTGGTACTGGCGCTCGTCGGGCTGGGCGGTCGGCCGGCCCGCGCCGATCTGCAGAACCCGCGGCAGGACTTCCTGCGCGCGTCGACCAACGGCCTGTTCATGCACTGGGGGATGCTCACCTCGCCCGGCTTCACCAGTTGCTCGGCCTGGGAGAACGCGGTCACCAGCGGCGGCTGGTCGGCCAGCTACTGGGTCAGCGAGGCGCAGAAGCTGCACGCCAGCTACATCACCCTGGCGACGTTCCACAGCAAGCTCGGGTACGCGCGGCCGTGGCCGTCGCCGATCCCCGGTTCCTGCTCGACGAAGCGGGACTTCCTCGGCGAGCTGATCAGCGCGGCGCACGGTGCGGGGCTGCGCGTCATCCTCTACATGACCAACGACGCCCAGTGGCACAACCTGAACAACCACGAGTGGTTCGACTCGGCCGCGTTCTCCACGTACGCCGGGCACACCGTGGACATGGACACCCAGGCCGGGTTCGGCGAGTTCAGCTACGACAACTTCTTCGACGTCATGCAGAGCCACCCGACGCTGGACGGGTTCTGGATCGACAACGACAACCAGTACTGGCTGGACCACAACCTCTACGCGCAGATCTACCAGCTGCACCCGAACATGACGATCAGCAACAACAACGAAGACACGCCGATCATGGACATGATCAGCAACGAGCAGAAGACAGACCGGCATGACTCCGGCATACGACATGCCGCAGGCGTACTTCACCGCGCAGCCGCGGCTGACCGAGGCCGACTACAAGCTGCCGAGCAGCGGCGCGTGGTGGTACGACGGCTCGAACTCCACTGTGGACACTGCGCTCAACGTCGGGCGGTACGTGGCCAACGCCGGCAACTCGGTGAAGTCGCTGATGGATGAGGCGCCTCAGGTCAACGGGAAGTTCCCGTCCAACCAGGCCAACTTCAACAACTTCTTCAACGGGTACATCGGGCAGATCTGGGAGTCGGTGCACGGCGTCGAGGGCGGCGGGTACATGTACGGCGGCATGCCGGGCGGCAACTTCGGCAACGGCGCCTACGGGTACACGACGGTGACCAAGGGCAACGAGAACATCCAGTACGTGCACGTCATCACCAAGCCGTCGTCGGGCAGCTCGGTGAAGGTGCGCGACGGCGGGTACATCGTGTCCGGCGTGACCAACGAGCGCGGCGGCGCAGCGGTGAACTTCAGTCAGGCGGGCGGTTTCCTCACCATCAGTGGGATCAGCAGCTGGGACCCGTACGACACGGTGTTCAAGGTGACGATGTCCGGCCGGGTCGCGAAGACCAGCGGGGTCACCGCCTCGGCGACCGCGTCGGCCAGCGGGCACGGCGCGGCGAACCTGGTCGACGGTTCGTACCTGAACTACTGGGACAGCAACAAGACCGCGCCGGTGTCGGTCACGCTGGACCAGGGCTCGGCCAGGCACGTGGCATACCTCGCGGTGAACCAGCGCGAGGACACCGTCACGCAGACCGCCACCTCGTCCGCGCGGATCAACGGGTACAAGATCCTGACGAGCGGCGACGGCAGCACCTTCAGCACGGTCAGGACCGGTACCCTGCCGAACGCGCGCGGCGCGCAGTACATCGACATCGGCGCGACGGCACGGTTCATCCGGCTGGAGGTCGACAGCGTGTACGCCTCCTCGCACCAGTTGCGCATCGACGAGCTGTGGCTCGCGTCGGCGTATGCGGGCAGCGGTACGCCGCCACCGAACACCAAGGTCGAGGCGGAGGCCTCCGGTAACACGTTCTCCGGCGCGGCCGCCGTGTCCAGCTGCGCGGCCTGCTCGGGCGGGGCGAAGGTGCGCTTCATCGGCAGCACCAGCAGCAACTTCCTGGTCGTCAACAACCTCAGCGTGGCCACCGCCGGCACCTACACGCTGACCATCCAGTACGGCGTCAACGGCACCCGGACGTTCGATCTGAGCGTCAACGGTGGCGCGACGATCGCGGTCAACTGCACGGGTACCGACTTCAACACCCCGGCGAAGACCACCGTGTCGGTGACCCTCAAGGCCGGCAACAACAGCATCAAGTTCTTCAACAACACCGCGTGGGCACCCGACCTGGACGTGGTGTCGGTCAGCTGAACACCTTGGCGCGGCCGGGGTCAGTCCGCCTGCTGACCCCGGCCGCCCGTGCGTGCAACCAAACGGCCGGCCCGTCGCGTCATTCTCATGAGGCGGCGATGAGGCACAGCAACGCGAGCTAGGCTCAATCGGGGCATGCACGAGGGGGCCGGATGGGCAACGAGGACGGGCCACCCGCGACACCGACACCGCACCAGCGTCGCCGGCGCCGTTTCCTGCGCACACTGCTCGTGGTCGGGATCGTCGTGGTGGTGCTCGGCGCGGGTACCGTCGGCGTGGCCGGCTTTCTCCTGTACCGCTTCACCAGCGGCGTGCACCAGACCCCGCTGCTCGGTGGCGCGGCCGCCACCGCCTCGGGTGCCGCCGGTGCCTCGCCCGCGCCGGCATCGATCGACGGGCCGCTCAACATCCTGCTGCTCGGCAGTGACGACCGGCCCGGTGACACGGTCGACGGTGCGCGCTCGGACACCATCCTCATCGCGCACGTCCCGGCCACGCACGATCGCGTGTACCTGGTGTCGATCCCGCGGGACAGCCGCGTGCAGATCCCGCCGTACCCGAAGACCGGTTACCACGGCGGCACCGACAAGATAAACGCCGCGTACGCCTACGGGTTCAACAACGGCGGCGGCCGCGCCGGCGGCACCGAACTGGTCGGGCTGGCGCTGCAACAGTTGACCGGACTGAGCTTCAACGCGGCCGCGATCGTCAACTTCACCGGGTTCCAGGCGGTCGTCGACGCGGTCGGCGGGATCGACCTGTGCGTCGACGAGAAGACCACCTCGGTGCACATCGGCTGGACCGCCGACGGCAAGGAAACCCCGCCGTACCACCTGGTCCCGCCGGACTACCACCCGGTGCCGATCTGGGGTGTGCGGCCGCAGGTGTACCAGCCCGGCTGCCAGCACATGGCCGGCTGGCAGGCGCTGGACTACGTACGGCAGCGCGAGCTGATCCCCGACGGCGACTACGGCCGCGAGCGGCACCAGCAACAGTTCCTGAAAGCGTTGCTGCAGAAGGCGACCAGCACCGGGGTACTGGCCAACCCGCTGACCCTGGACTCGGTGCTGCACAACACCGCCGGTGCGGTGACCTTCGACGGCAACGGGTACTCGGTCACCGACTGGCTGTTCAACCTGCGCAACATCCGGCCGGGCGACGTCACGATGGTCAAGACGAACGGCGGCCAGTTCAACACGCAGGTCATCGGCGGCAGCGACTACGAGATCCTGGACAGCACCAGCATGCAACTGTTCCAGGCGTTGCGCGACGACACCGTCGGTGCCTTCGTCGCGGCGAACCCCGGCTGGGTCAGCACCGACGGACCACCGGCACCGTCGCGGCCACCGGCACCGTCGCCCAGTGCCTCGCCGTAGTTGACACGCGCGGCGCTGGTACCGTCTGCGGCGTGTACCGCTTGCAGATCATCACCGGCAGCATCCGGCCGAACCGGCTCCTCGACTCGGTGACTCCGTGGGTGGTCCGGCACGCCCGCGCGCACGGCGCGTTCGACGTCGAGGTACTCGATCTGCGCGAGTGGGCGCTGCCGATGTTCGCCGAGCACGCCGGCAGCATCGGCGACCCGACCGACCCGACATACTCCGACCCGGTCGTGAAGCGCTGGAACACCACCATCGCGGCCGGCGACGGGTACCTGTTCGTCACGCCGGAGTACAACCACAGCGTGCCGGCGGTACTGAAGAACGCGCTGGAGACCGTGTTCGCCAGCTTCGCCTTCCGCAACAAGCCGGCCGGGTTCGTCGGGTACAGCACCGGAATCGCGGGTGGCGCGCGGGCGGTCGAGCACCTGACCCAGATCACCGTCGACCAGGAGATGGTCCCGTTGCGTACCACCGTGTTGCTCGGTCAGGCGGGGCGCGCGTTCGGCGACGACGGCGAGCCGGCCGACCCGGCCAGCCGGACGAGCCTCGCGGTCATGCTCGACGACCTCGCCTGGTGGATCGCGGCACTGGCCCGCGCGCGGGCGGCGGGCGAGCTGCCGCCGGCCCGCGTCCGGATGGCCGCGGCGACGGCGGCGCGCCGTTGAGCGGGAAAGACCCTACTTACGGGTCCACTTCTGGTTGCTGGCGCCGCTGCAGGTGAACAGGACCAGCTTGCCGCCGTTGGCGGTCGAGGCTCCCTGTACGGTCACGCACTTGCCGGACTGGCTGCCGACGATGGTGCCGTTGGCCGAGTTGTAGCTGAACTTCTGGTTGGCGCCGCCGTTGCAGGTCCAGATCTCCACGATGGTGTTGTTGGCGGTGGCGCCCTTGGGTGCGTCGAAGCACTTGCCCATGACCTGCAGGGTGCCACCGGTGGCGGTGATGGACTGGTTGGCGGTGCCGTGGCAGGTCCAGATGATCATCTGGGTACCGTTCGTCGTGCTGCTGCCCGGGTCGTCGATGCACTTGCCGGAGCCGGCGCCGACGAAGGTGTTGCCGCCTCCGCCACCGCCTCCGCCACCGCCACCGCCACCCCCGCCTCCGCCGCTGAAGGAGGTGAACATCCTGGTGAAGTCGAGCTCGCTCTGGCTGATGCTGGAGCAGACCGGCGAGGCGCCGCCGCCGGGGCCGCCGGGGCACGGCTGGTCCCGGCTGACCGACCAGAACGCGAGCCGCCCGATGCCGTTGCTGTTGGCGAAGTTCACCACGGCCTGCGCGTTGGCCTTCGTGAAGATCTCACCGGCCGAGTCGTTCTGCCCGATCATCGGGGTGATGCCGATACCGGAGAAGCTGGACGTGAGCCCGGCCGACTTCGCCGCCGCCAGGGTTCCCTTGGCCGCGCTGATCGCCGCGGCGCCCATGTCGGACACCTTGCCGCCGTAGTCCATCGTCATCGCGTTGACGATGCTGACGCGTACCCCGTTGCTGTGTGCCGCGTTGAGGAAGGCCTGGCCGTTGCCGTCCGGGCCGCTCTGCAGTACCGGGATCGTCAGCGAGACGACCAGGCCGGGGTTGTTGCTCTCCAGCGTCCTGATGGCCTGGAACCGCCGGTTGATGGAACCCGGGTCGGCGATCGCCGCGCCTTCCACGTCGAAGTCGAGGTGGTTGACGTGGTACTTGTTGATGACGCTCTGGTACGCCGCGGTGAGCGAGCCGGTGCTGGTACACGTCTGCGCCAGTTCCGCGCCGGCCGCGCCGCCGAACGAGATGATGGTCTGCGCGCCTTCGCTCTGCGCCCGGGCGATCTCGGCATTGGTGGGGGAACTGCTGATCGGCTGCGAGTCGCCCCAGATCGGGGTACAACCGGAGCCGATGATGAACGCCGCGGTGTAGAACTTCACGCCGGCCGTCTTGATGGCCTTGTCCAGTTCGCTCTCGGCATTGTTGGACATATCTACATACGGCGCTACACCGAACGCGGTGGCCGCGGATGCCGACTGTGCGGCGATGATGGTTGCTGTGCCGAACATGCCGAGCATTGCCGCCGCGGCACCGGCCAGGACCTTGGTACGTCTACGCATTGACACCCGCCTTCATCGATGTCCGTGAACGCACCCTAGGAGTCATCCGATGACCGGGTCAAGGGTTGACAGGGCGGCCGGAAGCCCCTAAGGCCCCGGCCGCCCCTGAAGTTGCGTCAGTCGCAGCCGTCCAGCGTGATGATCACCGCACTGCCGGCGGCCACATCGAGGTTCACCGCTCCGTTGCTGACCGGTACCCGGTCGGCGTGGCCGGGCCGCAGGTGACCGTTGCGGTCCACCGTCGCGCCCTGCACCGCGACCCCGTCCGCGCTGGCCAGCGTCGAGCCGGTGAGGTGCAGCACCGCCGCGGTACCCGACGAGCCGCCGACCGCGATGCTGACCGGTACCGGCGCACCGGTGGTGTCGTCCTTCTCGATGACGGCGATGCGCAGGTGCCCGTCGGTACCCCGTACCGCGTAGGCGGTCACATTGCGGTCGCTGGTCACGGTCACCGGCAGGAACCGACCGGTACCCATCCGGGTGGCCATGTAGAGCCCGTAGTACTCCGGCGTCACCGTGTAGACCTTCGCCGCCTGATCCTGCATGTTCGCCGCGCAGATCGGCGTGTACCGCTGGAACTTGCCGTTGAACAACGGTGCGCCGCACACCCCGAACCCGCCGTGGAAGTTCAGCCCGGCGAAACCCGCCTGCGCCAGCACCATGTTGTAGTCCAACGCCCACAGCGCCGCGGCGTACACGTCGCTGACCCCGGCGATGCCGCCACCGACGGCCGAGTTGGTCTCGTCCAGCCGGATCGGCACGTGTACCGCCTGCGCGGCGGCCAGTTGCGCGGAGACGTCGGCCAGTTCCTTGTCGTGGATCTGCGGGGAGAGCAGCTGGGCGATCGTGGTGGCGCCGGTGTAGTTGTGCGCCGTCAGCATGTCGATGCGACCGCTCTCGGCCTGGGCGAACTGGCTGAACCAGGTCGCGGTACCCGTCGGCGCGCTCAGATCCGGTGCGGCGAGCCGGTTGCCGCCGACCAGTGCGGCGCACGCCTCCCAGTCCTTCTGGTGCTCGGCGAAACCGTAGGGCGAGGGCCGGTACCCGTTGCTGGCGTAGTGGTTGGGCTCGTTGCCGCACTCGGCGCCGACCAGCCGGCGACCCAGGATGTCGAGCAGCGCGTGCGCCTCGTCCGCGGCCAGCGCCGGGTCGTAGTGCGCGAGGTTGATGCCGACCTCGGCCTTCCAGCCGGTGGCCCGCAGGAATCCGTTCAGCCGCGCGATGTCCGCGGGCGTGACGACATCCTGCGTCCAGGTCGGCAACGGGCTCGGTGGCTGCTGGCCGGCCGGTACCCACAAGGTGTCGCGGTCGAGCTGGTTGCCGGCGATGCGGACGTTGCTGCGGCCCAGGTTGTGGTACAGCGCGACCAGGTTGCCCAGCTTGGCGTTGAAGTTGCCGGTGCAGTCGCCGGTGGTGCACAGCGCCGACAGCTCGCGCATCTCGTAGGACAGGCCGACGAAGTCGCGCGGCAGCGCGCCGAACGGGTGCGCCCGGTCGACGGCGATCGTGGTACCGGTGGCAGCCGGCTCGGCCCAGGCGGCGACCGCCTGACCGCCGGACACCGCGAGTACGACGGCTGTCGCGGCGAGCGCGAAGCGACGCAGCAGACGGCTGGTTCCCGACCTGGCCATGGTTATCCCCTCGTTATCGGTTCCTCCACATCCCTACCACAATACGAGTGACGCCTATCAATGGAAGACTCCGTCCCGGCTGGCGGTAGGATCGCCGGGTGCCGCCGGTCGGCGCGACCGCCGTCAGGTGGAACGACGCCGAATGGCTCAACGCCAGCCGCGGCGTGTGACGGCCTACCGGTACAGCGCGGCGCGGACGATCCGCAGCGCCTCGTCCGGGTCCAGCCCGAGGGCCGCCACGGTGGCCGCGTACTCCTCGGCCGCGTGCAGCGCCCGTTCCCGGCTGCGCTCACCGGCGGCCGCGACGAACGAACCGGCCCGCCCGCGGGTCTCGATGAGGCCGGCCGCTTCCAGTTCCCGGTAGGCCCGCGCGACCGTGTTGACCGCGAGGCCGAGATCGGTCGCGAGCGCGCGTACCGTCGGCAGCCGCGCGCCGACCGGCAGTACCCGCTGCGAGATCTGCCCGGCCAGCTGCACGCGCAGCTGCTCGTAGGGCGGCACCGGCGAGGTCGCGTCGATCGTGATCACTGCGGCCATGCTAGCGCTCGGGCCGCTCGCGCAGGCCCGGTAGCTACAACGTGGTCCAGTCGGTGGTGACCGGGGTACCGGCCGGGCCGGCGAGCCGGAGCCGGAACGGGCCGCGGGGTACCCCGTCGACGGTGAACCGGCCCAGCTCGTCGACCGCGACGGTGCGCACGCCGGCCGAGGTCTCGACGCCGACCTCGCGGACCACGGTGCCGGCCAGCTGGCCGAGGATCGAGTGGCCCTGGTGCTGCCGGGTCACCTGAAGCTCGATGTCGAGGTCGGCGGTCTGGTAGGACAGCAGCCGCAGGTCCGCCCCGCCGCGTACCCCGGCGAGCGCGTCGGCGTGCAGCGCCGAGTCGTCGACCAGCTCGGCCAGTTCGGCGTCGACGCTGCGCAGTGCGAAGGCGGCCCGCGCCAGCTGGTACGTCGACTCGGGTACCGGATCGATCTCGTCGGCGATGTCGCCGAGCCGGGCCAGCAGGGCCTCGTCTGCGGGATCCATCACGCCCACCTCCCAGCCGGCCGGGTCCCCAGCTCGACCGGCCCCAGTCCGGCCTGTGCGGCCAGGCCGCGCAGCCGTTCCAGGCACCGGCCCCGGGTCGGCCCGATGCTGCCGATCGGCACCCCGAGGGCCGCCGCGACATCGGCGTAGGCCGGCGGCGGGGTACCCATGAGGATGCGCAACAGCAGCCGGCAGCGGTCGGACAGCTGGCGGAAACAGGCCCACAGGGTCGCGTCGCGCTCGTCGGTGAGCAGGTGGGCGTCCAGGGGCTCGGCGTCGTCGGCGATGCCCGGCATGATGTCGTCGACCGCGCCGACGACCTCGTTGCGCCCGCGCCGCAGCATCCGCAGGCATTCCCGGCGGGCGGTGGTCACCAGCCACGAGGCGAGCCGCTCCGGATCGTGGATCTGGCCGAGGTGCTCGACCAGGCGCAGCCACGTGGTCTGCACGACGTCGGCGGCGTCGGCGGTGCCGAGCCGGTGCCCGCGGGCGACCGACCACAGCAGCTTGTTGTAGCGCTCCACCAACGCGTTCCACGCGGCCTGGTCACCGGCGTCGGCCTGGTGCAGCAGGGTGGTCGTGGACTGGTCGGCGGGCCGGCGCCGGTCGGGTGCGGAGTTCTCCGACGAGGCCGCGCCGCGCCTCCACGGGCCGGCTGGTTCCCGGCCGTACGCGTCGTTGGGTCGCATGCGAGATCACCTGACCAGACGGGGGATGCTTAGTCGAACAACCTAATGATGCGCCGATCGACCCCGGTGATACGGGTCGGCCAACCGACAGTCACGCGCCCAGGGTGACGAAGGACTGGGCTGTCGCGATGCCGACCGGATCGTCGCCGGCCTGCTGGCGGGCGCGCAGCAGCGCTTCGGGAAGCGGTACCCCGGCGGCCAGCCGGTCGTGCAGCGCCAGCATCAGCGGTACCGCGGCGACGTCGTTGACCTGCACGACGCTGGCGAGGATGCCGGCGGCACCCAGCGGTACCAGGCCGGTGGTGAGGCCGAGCAGTTCGTCGGCGCCGACCGGCTTCGCCACGCCGGACTCGCAGCTGGACAGGATCAGCCGGTACGGCGCGCGGCGCAGCCGTTCGAAGTCGTGCACGGTCAACGGGCCGTCGTCCAGGCGCAGCGCGGAGAACAGCGGGCTGTCCGAGCGGAACGTACCGTGCGCGGCGACATGCGCCAGCCATGCGCCGTCGAGGGCGGCCAGGACCCGGTCCGCCGTCGCCGATCCGTCGCCGAGCACCGTGGCACCCGGGTACCGCCGGGTCAGGTCGGGGATCTCGGCGCCGCCGGTACCGAGACCGGGGCCGTGGACCAGGGCCACCCGGCGACCCGGCGGCGCGGCGATTGCCTTGGCGCGCAACCAGATCGCCGCCGACGGCGCCACGCTGACCACCCGGTCGCGCAGCGCGGGCAGCAGCGCCCACGGCACCGCGTGCAGCCGGCCGGGCGGGACGACCACGAGCGGCCCGTCGCCGAGGTCGGCCGCGACCGGACCGAGCAGTACCTCCTGCAGCCGCCGGCCGACCTGGTCGAGCGACGGTCCGCTGCGCGAGGTCGGCTGCCCGTGGGCGAGCCAGCGCAGCCGGAACCGGGCCAGCTCCACCTCGCGCTCGGCGTCGGCGAGCCGCCCGGCGGTGCGGCGCCGGATCCGGCCGCCCGCAACGACGACGGCGTGCAGCACGCCGTCGACGTCGATCAGCTCGACGAGCCGGGTGTCGCCGAGGCCGGCGAGCAGCGCGTCGAGGTCCAGCCGGTCCGCGGTACCGGCGGCCGCCGCGCGGGTCCGCAACGTGCGCGCCCGTACCGCTTCCTCCAACCGGCGCCGCTCGCGTTCCAGTGCCGCCGCGCGGGGCGGGCCGCCGTCGCGGGTCGCCTCCAGCCGCCGTACCACCTCGCGCAGTGCGGCCAGGTCGCCGACCAGCTCCGCGTCGGCCGGCGGGCGCACCGACGGTACCGCCAGTGCCGTGGCCCGCCACCGCTCGCTCCACCGCAGCAGGCCCCGCGCGTCGTTGCGGCCGAGCGCCGCGCGCTGCGCCAGCTTCGCCAGTTCCGCGCCGTGTGCCGTGGCGTGCGCGCGCAACTCGGTGGAGCCCAACGTGATCCGGTACTCGTCGAGCGCGCCCAGTCCTTGCGTGCAGGCGTTGAGCGTGGCGCGCACCTGCCCGCGGAGGTTGCACAGCAAGGCTTCCGCGAGCCAGCCGCCGCTGCGGGCCAGCGGCGCGCCGCGCCGCCGCGAGCCGGCCGCGGCGCGCAGGTGGTGTTCGGCCGCGGTCCGGCGGCCCAGCGCCAGCGCGGCCCGCCCGGCGAGCAGGTGGGCCCGTGCCGCCTCGGGCGCCTTCAGCGCATCCAGCCGTACCGTCACCAGCCCGGCCCGCCGCAGCAACCCCGGCCCGGTTTCCCCGGCGGCGTACCGCGCCTCCAGCGCGACCAGTTCCGCCCGTGCCGCCCACCAGTCCCGGTGTTGCCTGCGGAACAGGCGGCCGGCCTGTTCGGCGCGCTCGCGTGCGGTACCGGTGTCGCCGGTCGCGAGCGCCGCGGTGGCCGCCGCGTAGGTCAGCTCGGCGCGCTTGGCGGCCAGCCCGCCGGTGCGCGGTATCCGGTCCGCCGCACGGTCGGCTTCGGTGAACGCATCCTCCGCGAGGCCCGCGGCGAGCAGCACCGCGCAGCGGTCGATCGCGAGATCCGGGTCGAACGTGCCCAACGCGTCGAACCGGCGGCCGGCCTCGTCGAAGAGGGCGAGCGCGGTCGGCAGGTCGCCGCGGGCGAACGCCAGCAGTCCCCGGTTGTTGGTCGCCTGCGCGTACTCGAACTCCTGCCCGCTCTCGGCGAACAGCCGCTCGGCGACGACGAGGTCCTTGTCCGCCTGCGTGGTCGCGCCGAGGGCGAGCTGGACGAAGCCGCGGTACTGGCGGGAGCGCGCCTCCCAGACCACGTCACCGGCCCGGCGCAACCGGGTCACCGCGCCGCGCAGGTCGGTCAGCGCGTCCTCGTACCGGCCCAGTACCAGCAGCACGTCGGCCCGGCGGAGCAGGATCCGCCCGGCCAGCGCGCCGCGGCTGTGCCGGATGCCGAGGTCGAGCGCGGCGAGCCCCTCCCGGCCGCGACCGGCCCGGCCGAGCGTGGCGCCGAGGGTGGCCAGCACGTCGACCTCGCGGTCGCGCCGGCCGCAGGCGCGGGCCAGGCGCAGCGCGGTGCGCAGTTCGCGGATCGCCGCGGCGCTGCGCCCGATCTGCCGCAGCCCGATACCGGCGGCCTGGTGCGCGATCGAGGCGTCGTGCGGCGGGGGTGCCGGGCGGGCCGCGAGCGCCGCGCGGGCCGCGGCGATCGCGTCGTGCGGCCGCGCCAGCGCGAACGTCAGCAGATCTTCAGCCTGTGCTGTCTGCATCCGGACATTGCCTCCCACCCCCGCCCCATTCGAGAATGCTAGCCGCACGTGCGGTTACAGTCCGTCGAGATTCGCGCCCACCCCGGGAGCAACACGTGACGAGCCAGAGCGACGATCGAGAACCTCAGTCAGGCAAACCGTTGACGCCGCGTGAGGTCGCCCAGACCGAGTTGATTCTGGAGACGTTCGGCGACGAGGTGGGGGTGGATCCGCCGAACTGGCGTGCGGCCGGTGGCGTCAGCTACTTCTACCGCAGGGGCACGGTACTGATCCGCGACCGGGACCTCGACCGGGTGCGGCGGCTGTTCCGCGACGACCGGGAGACCCATCCACGCCAGCAGGTCAACGGGTTGACCCGGTACGAGCTGCTGCCTGACTACGAGTTTCCGGACCCGCCGCCGGACTTCCCCGGACCGGAGTACCCGCTGACGCTGCGGTTCCTGCGCTACGTCGACTGGCATCTGGGGATCGGGGTGGCGACCCCGGACCATCTCCTCTACGTGATCGGCGTCAGTCCCTGCCCGGCGAACGAGCCCGAGGTGGTACCGCCGTGGGCGCCGCCGCACCCGCCGGTGTCGACCGATCGCTGCGACGGGTACGGCGTGAAGGTCGTCGTGGTGGACACCGGCTGGACCGAACTGCCACGCAGCCCGTGGCTCGACGGCGTCGACGGGGACACCGAGATCGTCCTCGACGACCAGGGCAACATCCGGCCGTACGCCGGGCACGGCAAGTTCATCGCCGGCGTCATCCGGGCCGTGGCCCCGGCCGCCGAGGTGTTCGTCAAGGGCGTGTTCACCAAGGCCGGCGCCAGCTGGGAGTCGGATCTGGTGCCGAAGCTGTACGAGGCGCTCGCCGAGAACCCGGACATCATCAGCCTGTCCGCCGGTACCTACACCCGGCTGAACCTGCCGCTGACCGGTCTGGAGGTGTTCGCCGAGGAGATCGCCAGCCGCGTCAAGGGCCTCACGATCGTGGCAGCCGCCGGAAACGACAGCACCCGCGCGCCGTTCTACCCGGCCGCCTCGCCGGGTACCGTGTCGGTCGGCGCGCTCGACGCCCGCGGCCGCGCCCGGGCGAGGTACAGCAACTTCGGCGGCTGGGTCGACGTGTACGCACCGGGTACCGATCTCGTCAACGCCTTCCTCGAAGGCCGGTTCGTCTGTCATGAGCCGCCGATCGGTCAGATCCGCGACTTCCAGGGCATGGCGCGGTGGAGCGGCACCTCGTTCGCGACGCCGGTGGTGGCCGGACTCATCGCCGCCCGGATGTCGGAGACCGGCGAGAACGCGCGCACCGCGGCCGATGCGCTGCTGCGGTTCGCCCGTACCCAGACGATCCCCGGCGTGGGCGCGGTACTGCTGCCCGGCCAGGCGTGTGCGGACCGCAGGGAACCCTGCGGCTGCCACTCGTGCCAGCACGGCTGCTGAACGCGAAAGTCCCTCACGTCCTTGGTGACATTTTGAACTGGGAGGCGCTCCTGACGCCTGCGACCCTGCTGTAAAGCCGCACGGAAACCCGTCGACCCGGCCGGTGATGACGTCACCGGCCGGGTCCGGCTTCCCGGGCGGCACCGGCAGCAGCGGACGGAGGTGTGGGATGCAGCAGGAACTCGGCTCGGCGACGCTGGTCGGGCCGGCGCGCGCGCCGGCCGTCGCAGTACCGGCCCGGCCGGCGACCGGCAACGGGGCCGGGGGCGCCGTCCGCGGACGGGTGGTGCTCGCCGCATCCGACGTTGCCGTCGCCGCGCTGTCGCTTCTCGCCGGGGGTACCTGGGCGGCGATGCTGATCCGGGTCGCCGGCACGGTACTGGCGTTCACGGCCGCCGGCCTGTACCGGTCGCGGCTGCGCCGCTCGGCGCTGGACGACCTGCCCCGCCTGTTCGTCAGCGTCTGCGTGGTGGCCGCGGTGTGCACCTGGCTCGGTGCCGCGGCACCGGCGGTGCTGTGGTTCGCCGCCGTGGCCGGCGCGACGGTCAGCCGCGCGGTGGTGTATGCGCTTCTCGGCCGGTACCGCGGCGGTGCCGCCGTGCCGACTCTCGTCGTCGGTTCCGGTGAGGTCGCGGTACGGCTGGCCGAGGCGCTGGCCGCCGATCCCGGCTACGGGCTGGCGCCGATCGGGCTGGTGGGTCCGCCGCCGCTGGCCGACCCCGCGCTGCCCGCCGCGCTGCTCGGGTCGGTCGACGAACTCGACACAGTCATCACCACACACCGGCCGGGCGCGGTGATTGTCGCCTTCCCCGGGATCGCCGACGCCGCTCTCGTCGGCACGCTGCGGCGGTGCCGTCAGTCGGGCATCGCGGTGTATGTGGTACCGCGGCTGTTCGACCTCGCCGTCGGGCACGCCGGAGTGGAGCTCGTGGGCGGGGTACCGGTGGCCCGCATGCAACCGGAACCACCGCGGCGATGGCGTCGCGCGGTGAAGCGTGCCATGGACATCGCCGGCGCGTTGACCGGACTGATGTTGCTGTGGCCGGTGTTCGCCGCGTGCGCGCTCGCGGTGCGCTGGGAGTCGGGCCGGGCCGGCGTGCTGTTCCGCCAGGAGCGGATCGGCCTGGACGGTAAGCCGTTCACCATCCTCAAGTTCCGCTCGCTGACGCCGGCTTCGGCCGAGGAGTCGCAGGTGCGCTGGAACATCCGCACCGACGACCGGGTCGGTCCGGTGGGCCGGATCCTGCGCGGCACCTCGCTCGACGAGCTGCCGCAACTGGTGAACGTGCTGCGCGGCGAGATGTCGCTGGTCGGCCCGCGACCGGAGCGGCCGTACTTCGTCGAGCAGTTCACCCGCACCTACGACGGGTACCCCGACCGGCACCGCGTCCCCGGCGGGATCACCGGCTGGGCGCAGATCCACGGGCTGCGCGGCGACACCTCGATCGCCGACCGGGTGCGCTTCGACAACTACTACGTCGAGAACTGGTCGCCGGTGCTCGACCTGAAAATCATCGTCCGCACGCTCGGCTCGATGCTCAGCATCCGGCGGCGGTGAACACATGTACCCCACTGTTGCCCCGAACCGATGGCGCACGATACTGCGCGCACCTGTCACCGTGGCCCTCGCGCCGCTGGCGTGGGCGCTGACCGCCGTCAACGCGGCGGTACGGCGACCCAGCCTCGCCGTGGGGGCCACGGTTCTGCTTGTCTGCCTGCCCAGCGGTACCCAGGACGTGTCGGCCTCGGGGAAGATAACGCCCGCCGACATCGCCGCGGCCGGCGTCATCGCGCTCGTCGCCTTCCGGTTGCTCACCGGTTCGCGCGGACCCGACCGGGTCACCATCCGGCACGGCTGGATCCCTTACGCCGCAGCGGTTGCGTCGTTCGCCGTCGCGACCGTCACGGCCACCGACGTGGGTACCAGCGCGCGCGGGTTCGTGCGGTACACCGAGCTTTTCGTCCTGGTACCCGTCGCCGCGGCGCTGGCCATCCGGGACCGGCGCGACGTGTTCATCGTCGCCGGTTCGATCGTCGCGACGACGGTGTTCGAGGGCGCGGTCGGGGTGTACCAGTACCTGACCGGAACCGGTGCCTCCTATGCGGGACAGTTCGTCCGGGCGGTCGGCACGTTCGGCGCCGAGCAGATCGAGGCGATGGGCGCGGTCGTCGGGTACGGCATCCTGGTGACGCTGGCGCTGGGCCTTGCGCTGCGCGGGCGGGCCCGGATCGCGGTGGTCGCCGTCGCGCTGCTGCTGACGGTACCGCTGGGCCTGTCGCTCAGCCGCGGCGCCTGGATCGCCACCGCCGCTTCGGTTTTCGTGATGCTCGTCGTGTACAGCTGGCGGATCGCGGTGGCGGTCTTCGGCGCGACGGTACTCGTGGTCGTGGTCCTGTCGACGGGGGCCAGCACCGGATCGGGGCCGCGGTTCGGCGAGCGGGTGACGAGCATCTTCTCCACCAGCAGCGAACCGGACCGCTCGGTACAGGACCGGTACGCCCTCTGGGCGACCGCGGTCGGCATCTGGCGCGATCACCCGGTGTTCGGCGTCGGCATGAAGGACTTCGTCGAGTACCGCGACCGCTACGCCCCCATGGTGCTGTCCGCCGGAAGCGACGTCGACGACCCGCACGCCGGGTACCGCCGGGAACCGTTGCTGTCCCCGCACAACCAGTACCTCCAGGTGCTCAGCGAGCAGGGTACCGTCGGGATCCTCGCGTTCGGCGGCATGCTCGGCGCGCTCGGCGTGACCGCACTGCGCCGCCGCCGCACTCCGGAACCCGTGCAGCCGACCGGTCCGGGTCGCGGCGTGGCGTCAGACACCGCCGAGCCGGACCGGTCGGAGACCAGATTTTTCGACCTGGCCGCGCCGGGCCTCCTTACCTGGACGCTGATCGATTTCATGTACGGCGATGTCGGCGCCGGACCGACCGGCGTGCTGCTCGGCATCCTGCTCGGGCTCGTCGCGCGGCGCAGCCTGCTGACGCCGGGGGAGGAGTCATGACACTGGCGCCACCCCGCCGGCCCGAAGAGCCGCGCCGCCCGGCCGTCGCATCGAAGACGCTCGCCCATGCCGCGGTGCTCACGATCGCCGTCACGCTGGCCGGATCGTTGCTCGGGCTCGTCCGGGACCTGTTGCTGGCCCGGTATTTCGGCGCCAACGGGGCGACCGACGCGTTCCTGGTCGCCTGGACGGTACCCGAGACCGCCTTCCCGCTCGTCGTCGAGGGCGCGCTCGCGTTCCTTCTGGTACCGCTGTTCAGCCGCGCGCTGGCCGCCGCCGACCCGGGCGCTGTCGACCCGGGCGCCGTCGACCCGGCCGCCGCGGTGCGCGACCTGGTGACCGCGAGCGCACCGCGCATCCTCGGGGTACTCGTGGTCGCGTCGGCGACGGTGGCGGCCGGCGCGCCGATCCTGGTGCACCTCATCGCGCCCGGACTCGCCGACCCGGCCCTGGCGGTCACCTGCACGCGGCTGACCGCGTTGACGGTGCTGACGTTCGGCCTCGCCGGGTACCTCAGCGCCGCACTGCGCGCACACCACGTCTTCGGTGCGCCGGCCACCATCCACCTCGCCTACAACACCGGCATCCTCGGGCTGGTCCTGTTGCTGCACAACCGGTTCGGCATCGTCAGCGCCGCCGCCGGGGTGGCGCTCGGCAGCGTCTTCATGGTGCTGGCCCAGGTGCCCAGCTTCGTCCGGCACGTCGGGCTGCCCCGCCGGCTGGTGCTGCGTGGCTCGCCGGTGACGCTGGCCGCGTTCGCACCGATCGCCGCATACACGCTGACCCGGCAGGCGCAGGTGTTCGTGGAACGGCACGTCGGCTCGGCGCTGCCCGAAGGCACCATCTCGCACCTGAACTACGCGCAGAAGGTCGCGCAGATGCCGATGCTCGTCGCGCTGCTCGTGTGCACGGTCACCTTCCCCACCCTCGCCCGTACCGTCGCGGCCGGCCAGGCGGCGAAGGCGCGCCTGCGCCTGGAGAGCGACCTGCGTACGGTGACCGCGCTGATCGTGGTGTCGGCGGCGTACCTGCTCGCCTTCGCGCCGACCGTGGTCGGGATCCTGTTGCAGCACGGGCGGTTCACCGCGCAGGACACCGCGGCGACCGCGACGATCGTCCGCGTGTACGCGCTCGGCCTGCTCGGTCAGGCGCTCGTCGGCGTGCTGTGCCGGCCGTTCTTCACCGCGGCGCGACCCGGCTGGTACCCCGCCGCCGTCATGGCGCTCGGTCTCACCGTCACCACCGCACTGGCGGTGCTCGGCGCGCCGGCCTTCGGGGTGGTCGCCATCGCCGCCGCGAACGCCTTGGGAATCAGCGTCACCGCGGTACTGCTGCTCGCCGGGCTGCGCCGGTGCGCGGTCGCCGTCTCGCTGTCCGCGGTCGGGTCGGCGACGGCGCGACTCGCGGTGGCCGGTGCCGGCGCCGCCGCGGCCGGCTGGCTCGCCGGTGGTCTCCTGTCGGGCGCTCCGTCCATTGTGGACGGTACCGTCGGCGGCCTGGTCGTGCTCGGCACCTTCGCGGTGCTCGCGCACCTGACGGGAGGGCTGCGCCGTGCCCGCTGACCTCGTCCTCATGTACCACTCCGTCGAGCCATACACCGCCGACCCGTACCAGGTGACCGTGCGACCGGAGCGCTTCGAACGGCAGCTGCACTGGCTGCGCCGCCGCGGCCTGCGCGGGGTGTCGATGCGGGAGCTGCTGCGCGCGGACGACCGCGCCGGTCTCGTCGGGCTCACCTTCGACGACGGGTACCGCGACTTCGTCACCCACGTCATGCCGGTGCTCGCCCGGTACGGTTGGAGCGCAACGGTTTTCGTCGTCGCCGGTGCGCTCGGCGGCACGAACGACTGGGACCGGCCCGGCCCGGACAAGCCGCTGATGACCGCCGACGAGGTGTGCACCGCGGCCGCCGCCGGCATCGAGATCGGCTCGCACAGCCTGCACCACCGGCGGCTCACCGGCGTCGAGGACGGCGCGCTCGACGCCGAGGTGCGCCGCAGCCGCGCGATCCTGTGCGAGCTGACCGGCCAGGACGTCGACGGCTTCTGCTACCCGTACGGCGACGTGGCTGCCCGCGAGGCCGACGCCGTCCGCGCGGCCGGGTACGGCTACGGCTGCGCGGTCCGCCGGTCGGTGCCCGACGGCCGGTACGTGCCCGACGGCCGGTACGCCATCGCGCGCACGTTCGTCGGCGACCGGGACACCGCGCCGCGCCTTTACGCCAAGTGGATCCGGCACCGGGTGGTGTCCCGATGAGAGTCCTGCATGTCATCACCGGTCTCGGTGTCGGCGGCGCCGAGCACCAGTTGCGGCTGCTGCTCAAGCGGCTGCCGCACGAGTGCGAGGTGGTCACGCTGACCAACCCCGGGCCGGTGGCCGACGCGATCCGCGCCGACGGTACCCCGGTGCACGTGCTCGGCATGCGCGGCAACCGGGACCTGTCGGCGGTACCCTGGCTGGCCCGCCTGATCCGGGCCGGCCGCTTCGACCTGGTGCACACCCACCTGTACCGCGCCTGCGTCTACGGTCGCATCGCCGCGCGGCTGGCCGGGGTACGGGGTGTCGCGACCGAACACTCCCTCGGCGACGGCCAGATCGAGGGCCGGCCGACGACGCGGGCGGTACGCGCGCTGTACCTGGCGACCGAGCGCCTCGGCCGCACCACGATCGCGGTGTCCAACACGGTCGCCGAGCGGCTGCGCGCCTGGGGGGTGCGCCGGATCCATGTGGTACCCAACGGGATCGACGCGGCGGAACTGCGGTACGACCCCGGAATCCGGGCGGCCACCCGGGTCCGGCTGGGCATCCCGGCCGACGCCCCGGTCGTGGGTACCGTCGGCCGCCTGGTGCCGTCCAAGCGCGTCGACGAGCTGATCCGCGCGATGGCCGCGGTACCGGACGCGACGCTGCTCGTCGCCGGTGACGGACCGGAGCGGGCGGCCCTGGAAGCGCTGGCACGCAAGGCCGGTGGGCGCGTCGTGTTCGCCGGCGCCACCCGGTACCCACGCGGGATGCTCTGCGCGATGGACGTGTTCGCCGCACCGTCCACCCAGGAGACGTTCGGCATGGCGGTGCTCGAAGCGCTCGCCGCCGGACTGCCCGCGGTGTACGTGACGTGCCCGCCGCTGGAGGAGCTGCCGCCGGACGCGGCACCCCACGCGCGCCGGGTCGAGCCACCGTCCCTTGTGGACGGTCTGCGGGACGCGCTCGACCGGTTCGGCGGCGCCCGGCTGCCGGTACCCCCCGCCGTCGACCACTACGACATCACCCGCCTCGCCGGCGTCGTCGGGCAGGTGTACGACCACCTCGAAAGCGAAGGACCATGAAGCCCACATCTGCGCAGATGCTCCGTCACCTGGTGCGCCGCTTCGGCCTCCTGGTGCTCCTGACCCTGCTCGGCGCGATCGCGGGCGGCGCGTACGGCGCGCTGAAGACACCGACCTACGTCGCCCAGGCCTACGTCGTGGTGACCGGCCAGCCCGGCGAACCCGCCACCGCCGTCAACTTCGCCCAGGCGTTCGGCCGGATCGTGACGACCGGGCCGGTCGCCGACAAGGCGGCCGCCGCGCTCGGTTCGAGCGAGGACCTGAAGCAGGTGACCACGTCCACCTCACCGGACACGCCGGTCATCGAGATCACCGCGACCGGTACCGCGGCCAGGCACACCGCCGCCGTCGCCAACGCCGTCGCGCAGGCGCTCGTCGACGTGGGCAACGGCCGCACCAACCAGACCCGCGTGACACTCTCGGTCCTCGCACCCGCGTCGGTACCGGCGGCGCCGTCCGCGCCGAAGCCACCGCTGGAACTGGCGGTGGGTGCCGCGGCCGGCCTGCTTCTCGGCGGCCTGACCGTGCTCGCCGGTGTCGGCCGGTCGTCGACACCGGAACCCGCGCCCGACCGCCGCATACCCATGCCCCCGGCCATGTCGGGACCGGCCGCGATGTACGGACCCGGGCCCGCCGCCACCCATGCGCTGCCGTACTACCCGCAGACCCAGTTCTACGGCGAGACCCACACCGGCGAGCGGATCGTCGGTCGCGCCGTCGTGCTCCCGCGGGAGGTCCGATGACCGCCGCGACCCTGGCGCCGACCGGCTGGCGCGTGCAGACGCTGGACTCCCTGGCCGGGCTGCGCGAGGAGTGGGACGACCTGTCCGGCCGCTGCGCGAGCGCGACGCCGTTCCAGTCCTACGCCTGGCTCGACGCGTGGTGGCGCAACTACGGGGTACCCGGGCGGCTGCGCGTGCTGCTGGTGTTCCACAGTGGACGGTTGGTCGGCGCGGCGGCGCTGCAACGGGTACGGCGCGGGTGGTGCACCGTCCTGGTACCGCTCGGCGGTGCGCTTGCGGACTTCACCGACGTGCTGCTCGACGACGGGTACGCCGACGAGGCCGCCCGGCTCCTCGCGGCGGCGCTGCGCCGGCAGCGGGTGGACTTCCCGGAAACCCGGGCGGGTGCGGCGATCGAGCGGGTGGTGCGGCACTCCCGGCACTGGCGGGTACCCGCGTCGCTGTGCCTGGAACTGCCCGCGACCCCGGCCGAGGAGCTGGTCCGCGAACTGCCCGGCCACGCCCGCAAGACGGTGCGGCGGCGGCTCAACCAGATCACCCGCCTCGGCCTGGACACCCGTGTGGTACCCGCCGAGGAGACCGACCGCGCCGTCGCCGACCTGCTGCGCCTGCACGCCCTGCAGTGGGCGGGCCGGGGCGGCAACCCGGAGCACTTCCGCCCCCGGTTCGCCCGCCACGTAACGGAAAGCGTGCGCGGCATGGTCGACGCCGGGCAGGCCGCGATCCTGGAGTACCGCGTCGGCGACCGCCTCGTCGCGTCGAACCTCGTCGTCATCGGCGGCGGCCTCGCCGGCGGGTACCTCTACGGCGCCGAACCCGCGCTGCGCGACGACATCGACATCGCCACCCTGCTGGTGACGTCAACGACCGAACTGGCACACCGGCGCGGTTGCGCGACGATGAGCATGCTGCGCGGCGGCGAGGGGTACAAGATGCGGTGGCGCCCGCAGGAGGCGATGAACCACCGGATCGTGCTCGGCCGCGGCCCGCTCGCGTGGACGTACGCGGTCGCCGTGCTCGCGCGGTACCGCGCCGTGCAGGCCGCCAGGGCGCGGCTGCCGTGGCTGCGCACCGTCCGGTCCCGCCTGAGGTGGCGGCGATGACTGTCGTATCGGTGTTGCATGTCGCGCAACCCACCGACGGTGGCGTCGCCGGCTACGTCGTAGCGGCCTGTCGCGACCAGATGCTGCGCGGGTGGAACGTCACCGTCGCCTGCCCGCCGGAGGGCCGGCTCGCCGAGGAGCTGTCCCGGCTCGGCGTGCCGTCGCTCGCGTGGCCGGCCGGGCGCAGCCCCGGTGCCGCGTCGCTCGACGAGGCGCGCCGGCTGGGTCGGCTGGTCGAGGCGCGGCGGCCGGATGTGGTGCATCTGCACGCCTCGAAGGCCGGGTTGGCTGGCCGGTTGGCGTTGCGCGGTTCGGTACCGACGCTGTTCCAACCGCACGCGTGGTCGTGGCTCGCGGTCGGCGGCGCGGTACGGCGGGCGAGCATCGCGTGGGAACGCGCGGCGGCGCGGTGGACCACGCTGTTCGTGTGCGTCGGCGCGGCCGAAGCCGAGCAGGGCCGGGCGATGCGGGTGCGCGGCCGGTACACCGTGGTACGCAACGGCGTCGACCTCGACCGGTTCCGCCCGGCCGGCGACGACGTCCGGGCCGCGGCCCGCCGCCAGCTGGACATCCGGCAGACGGCACCGGTGGCCGTGTGCGTCGGTCGGGTCACCCGGCAGAAGGGCCAGGACGTCCTGGTACCCGCCTGGCGCCTGGTGCGCGACCGCTGCCCCGACGCCGAACTGGTGCTCGTCGGCGACGGCGACCTTCTTCCGGCGCTCCGGGACACGGCACCACCCGGAGTCCGCTTCGCCGGTGCCGCAACGGATGTGCGCCCGTGGCTGGCCGCCGCCGACCTCGTCGTGCTGCCGTCGCGCTGGGAGGGCCTGCCGCTGACCGCGCTGGAAGCGTTGGCCACCGGGCGCCCGGTGGTCGCCAGTGCGGTACCCGGCCTCGTCGAGGTGGTCGCCCCCGGAACCGGTGCGCTGGTACCCCCGCAGGACCCGGCCGCCCTCGCCGACGCGCTCACCCAACGGCTGCGCGACCGGACCGGTACCGCGACGGAAGGCGCGGCCGCCGCCCGCCATGCGCACCGGTTCGACCTCACGCACACCTTCGACCGCCTCGCCGCGGTCACCGGAAGCCTTGTCCCGCAAGGAGTACTGGCATGACCCTCGCCGATCCCGGCTTCTGGCGCCGGCCGCCGGACGAACGGCTGGCCGAGTTCGCCCGGCTGCGCGGGCTGGACGCCCCGGTCTTCGTACCGGAGCGGCGCGGCGGGTACCACGCGCTCGTCCGGCACGCCGACGTGGTGGCCGCCAGCCGCAAGCCCGACGTGTTCATCAGCGGCCCGGGAGTCACCATGCCCCGCCCGCCGCGCTGGGTACGGCTCGTCTTCGGCGACT
This sequence comes from Actinomycetota bacterium, assembly GCA_005885555.1. Lineage (GTDB taxonomy): Bacteria > Actinomycetota > Actinomycetes > Mycobacteriales > Micromonosporaceae > AC-43. Next base: position 75,034 of record VAWN01000038.1, on the reverse strand, counting down.
CGATGGTGAACCTCGACGACCCGCGCCACGCGAGCCTGCGCGGCATCGTCTCGCGCGCGTTCACGCCACGGATGGTCGCGCGGATCGCGGACAACGTCGCACTGGTGGCCGAGGACATCGTCGAGAACGTCATCCGCAACCGGCCGGCGGACTTCGTCGAGGCGGTCGCGACACAGCTTCCGTTCCGCGTGATCTGCGACATGATGGGCATCCCCGAGCGGTACCGCGGCCCGATCCTGCAACAGGTCAACCACGCCACCGGGAACACCGGCGTGGCCGGGCGGCGGCTGCGGGTACCCGGCCGGAGCCTGCGGGCGCTCGCCCGGCTGCACCGCATCGTCGCGCGGGTCGGGCGCGAACGGCGCCGGTACCCGACCGACGACCTCATCTCCGCGCTGGTGACCGCCGGGCTCGGCGCCCGGGAACTCGGTGCCTTCTTCTCGCTGCTGCTCGTCGCCGGGGTGGAGACGACCCGCAACACCATCGCGCACGGTCTGGTCCTGCTGACCGGACACCCCGAGCAGCGCGCGCTGCTGCTGTCCGACCTCGACCGGTACCTGCCCGGGTTCGTCGAGGAGGTGGTGCGGCACTCGTCGCCGATCATCCAGTTCCGCCGCACCGTCGCCCGCGACCACGACCTCAATGGGTACCCGCTGCGCGCCGGCGACGACGTCGTGCTCTTCTACACCTCGGCCAACCGTGACGAGGCGGTGTTCGCCCGACCCGATGCCTTCGACATCACCCGCTCGCCCAACCCGCACGTCGGCTTCGGCGGCGGCGGACCGCACTTCTGCCTCGGTGCCTCGCTCGCCCGCCAGGAACTGACCGTACTGTTCCGCGAACTGCTCACCCGGCTGCCCGAGGTACGCGCGACCGGGGCGCCGCAACTGGTCCCGTCCAGCTTCGACAACCGGGTCGGCCGCCTGCCGTTCGCCACCGCACCGCTCATCGTGTCCGCGTGAGGAGCCGCCGCCATGAACCGAAGGACCGCGTTCGCCATCGGCGCCGCCGCGGTGGTCGCTGCGGCTGCGCTGTCGATACCGGCGCTGGCGCACCGCACGGCACCGGAGGCCGCCCCGCCACCCGGGAACGGGTGGGTGCTGGCGTTCAGCGACGACTTCTCCGGTACCACAGTGGACAGTGCACAGTGGACGGACCGGTCCAGCGCCGAGGCCGACGACGGGCACGGCAACAAGGACAACGACCAGCTTGAGTGGAACCAGGCGGCCAACTGCACGGTGTCCGGCGGCGAGCTCGATCTGACGGCGCGGCGGGAGGCGTTCACCGCACCGTCGGGTACCACCTACGACTGGACCTCGTGCCTGCTGTCGAGCAGCTACGCATTCCAGTACGGCTACGTTGAGGAGCGCGCGGTACTGCCGGCGCAGCAAGGGTTCTGGCCGGCGTTGTGGACGTGGCAGGCGCAAGGCGTGGAGGTACCCGTCGAGACCGACGCCTACGAGTTCTACTCCAGCAACCCGCACGAGCTGGACCTGACCCAGCACTCCGACGGGTACACCTGCCGGTGGCGTCCGGGCTTCGACCCCGCGGCGGGCTGGCACACCTACGGTGTCGCGATCGAGCCGACGGGTACCGTCTGGTATGTCGACGGCGTCGCGGTGTGCCGCACCGGTGCCACGTCGACCGGGATGACGAACATCATCACCAACCTCGCCGTGCACGCGCCGCAACCCCCGGCCGCGACGGTGACCACCGCGGTGAAGCGGGTCGACTACATCCGTGCCTGGCAACGCAGCTAGCGCAACCAGCCGCCCTTGCGGGCGATGCGGATCGCGTCGAGCCGGTTGCGCGCACCGGTCTTCTTGATGACCGAGGACAGGTAGTTGCGTACCGTGCCGTTCGACAGGTACAGCCGCCCGGCGATGTCGGCGACCGATTCCCCTTGCGCCGCAAGGCCGAGCACCTCCCATTCGCGGGTGCTGACCTCCTTCTGGGTGGCGATCGCGGCGACCTGCAGGCGCGGGTCGACCACCCGCTCGCCGCGCGCCGCGCGCCGGATCACCTCGGCGAGTACCGGTACCGGCGTCCCCTTGACCACGAAGCTCAACTCCGGACTGCGGCGCCGCGGTGGCAGCATGCCGCGCTTGTCCGGATCGGAGACGATGACGATCGCGCAGCCGGGGATGGTGACCCGTAGCTCGCTGGCGACCGGAAGCACCTGGCTGACCATGTAGTCGGTGTTGAACAGGATCACGGTGGGCCGGAAGTGCGCGGCGAGCCGCTCCACGCCGTCGTCGAAGTCGAGGCGGCCGACGATCGCGATGCCGTCCTCCCGCGCCAGTTCGGTGGCCAGGCGGCGGGCGGCGACGCGGGTGTCCTCGACGAGCAGTACCCGGATCATCGTCACCTCCCGGCGCCCAGCCGACGTGAATCCGAGCGCAACCGTAAGGCGCCTGATACCAAGGTCAGCGGGCGCCGCGGTGCCGATGGCACGTTCTGGTGAGACCCCGGGCGCGCCGCCGCACGGCAGGCCGATCAGAACAGGTCGAGGTCGATCGCGTCGGCCATCGCCTGGTACCCGGTCGCGTTCGGGTGCAGGTGGTCGCCGCTGTCGTCGGCCGGCTTGATGCGCAGCGGGTCGCTCGGATCCTGGATCGCGGCGGCGAAGTCGACGACCCCGTCGAAGTGGCCGGGGGTACGGATCCACTGGTTGATCTTCTGTCGCTGCGCTTCCATCGTCGCCGTGTACCGCGCCGACCCCTCGACCGGCGTGATGGTGGCGCCGAAGATGCGCGCCCCCTTGGCGTGTACCCGGTCGATGATCTGCTGGTACCCGGCGATGATCTGGTCGGCGGTCGCCGGTGGGGAGGCGCTGCGCAGGTCGTTGATGCCTTCGAGGAGGATCACGTCGGTCAGCCCACGGCGTACCAGGACGTCGCGGGTCAGCCGGTGCAGCGCGCTGACCCCGTTGGCCGGGTCGTCGGTGAGCACCCGGTTGCCGGCGATGCCCTCGTCCACCACCGACTTGGCCGGCGTACCGGGCCGGGCCAGCAGCCGGACCGAGAGCAGGTCCGGCCAGCGGCGGTTGGCGTTGCCGCCGGAGCCGGACCCGTCGGTGATCGAGTCGCCGAGCGCGACGATGGTGCCCGGCGCGGTACCGCCGGCGACGCTGACCGCGTCGAGCAGGAACCAGTGGCCGGTGGTGGTCGTGAAGGAGGCGGCGCCGGTCTCCCGCGCGTGGTCACCGGCGACCGAGACGTAGCTGGTCTGCTGAGCCGCCCGGTGGTACGTCGCCGGGCCGGTCGGGTTCTTCAGGTACAGGCTCACCGCGAGGTCCTGGCCGGCGGACACCGGGACGTGGACCAGGTCGCTGCTCGCCTCGGTGCCCTTGACCAGCGTCACCGCGGTCTGCCCGCCGAACGTCGCCGGGTGTACCGACTTCACCGCCGCACCGCTCGTGCGCAGCGCGACGGTCGCCCGGTTGATCGTGACGTCCCGGTCGCCGAAGGTGTTGGACAGCCGCAGCCGTACCATCGTCCCGCTGGTGTGCAGGTGGACGATCAGCCGCAGCGTCTGGTTGGCGAAGCTGACCGTGTCGGTGGCCTTCGCGGAGGACTGCGGCGAGGCGGCCCAGCCGTCCACCCAGGGTGCCGCAGCGGTTGTCGTCACGGCGTGGGCGGCCGTTGATCCGATGACCAGGACCGCGCCGGCGACCACGCCCACACCGATCTTGGCCAGTACGCTGGTCCTCGCCATGCCGTGCTCCCGTTCACGCAAGATTGATCGGATCATTGCACGCGATACCGTACCGGATGTGGTACAGCCAAATCCATACCGGCCGGGCCGCACGCACACCTCGCGCGTCCCTCCGGTCATCCCGCCGATCTACCAGACGAGCACGTTCGAGCTCGACGACCAGTCGTACAAGGACATTCAGGGTACCGGCGGCCTGCACGAGACCTGGTACTCCCGCTTCAGCAACCCGACCGTCGACGCGGCGGCCGCCGAGGTGGCCCGCCTGCACGACGCGCGACGGACCCTGATGGCGGCCAGCGGCATGGCCGCGATCGCCACCACGCTGGTGACCCTGCTGCGCAGCGGCGACACCCTCGTCGCCGCCCGGCAGCTCTACGGCGACACCGGCGACCTGATCGCCCGCGACCTGCCGGCGCTGGGGGTGCGGGTGGTGCGGGTCGACGCGGCCGACACCGCGGCGTGGGCCGCGGCCATCGCCGGGCACCGCCCGGCCGTCGTCTACGCCGAGACGCTGTCCAACCCGCAGCTGCGGCTGCTGGACATCCCGGCCGTCGCGGCGGCCGCGCACGCGGCCGGGGCGCGGCTGGTCGTCGACAACACGTTCGCTTCGCCCTTCTGTACCCGCCCGCTGCGCCTCGGCGCCGACGTCGTCGTCGAGTCGGCGACCAAGTTCCTGTCCGGCCACTCCGACGTGCTCGCCGGTGCGGTGACCGTCGACGACACCGGCCTGTACGAGGAGATCCAGCGGCGGGTCATCACGTTCGGCGGCTGCCTCGACCCGCACGCCGCCTTCCTGGTGTGGCGCGGCCTGCGCACGTTCCGGGTACGGATGGCCGAGGCGTGCCGGACCGCCGCGGCCCTCGCCGACGAGATGGCGCGGCAGGACGGCGTCGACCGGGTCGTGTACCCGGGCCGGCCGGACCACCCCGACGCCGGGATCGCCGCGCGGATCATGCCCGAGGCGGCCGGCGCGATGGTGACCCTCGTGCTCGACGGCGGCGACGAGCGGGCGCTGCGGGTACTGCGCGGGCTCGACGTCATCGTCGAAGCCACCAGTCTCGGCGGGGTGGAGTCGCTGGCGAGTACCCCGTTCAACTCCTCGCACTTCAGCATGTCGCCGCAGGAGCGCCTCGACGCCGGCATCATGCCCGGCATGCTGCGCCTCGCGATCGGTCTGGAGGGGCCCGCGGTACTCGCCGCCGACCTGCGCCAGGCGCTGGCCCACGCGGACTGAACGGGAGGTGACGCCGCGGGCCGCGGCGGGAGTAACATCGGGTGCTCGGGTGAAGCCGGTGAGGTGACATGACCGCAGCAGCCGCTGAACAGACACGGTGGGTCGGCGTCGGACGTTCGCTGCACGCCGACTCCAGGGCCGCCGGCGCCGAGGCGGCGCGCGCGGCCGTGGTCGGCGCCGGCACGAGGCTGGTGCTGGTGTTCGCCGCCATCACGCACGACCTGGCCGAGGTCCAGGCGGGGGTACTCGACGTCGCCGGCCCGGTGCCGCTGATCGGATGCAGCACGCACGGCGAGATCGGCCCCGGCGGGCCACGCGACGGCACGGTGACCGTGGCGGCGCTCGGGGGCGCGGGCTTCTCCGTGGGTACCGCGGTCGCCGAGCAGGTCTCCGGACAGCAGCGGGAGGCCGGCGCGAAGGTTGCGGCGGAGGCGAACTCGGTCGAGGACCGCCCGCACCAGGTGCTCCTGGTGCTGACCGACGGGCTGATCCGCGACCAGGACGAGATCCTGCGCGGCTGCTACTCGATCCTCGGCGCCCAGGTGCCGCTGTTCGGCGGCGCGGCGGCCGACGGCTGGCGGATGACCGGCACCTACGTCATGGCCGACGGGAAGGTGCTGCAGGACGCGGTGGTCGCGGCGATGATCGCCTCGGACGCGCCACTGTCGGTCTCCGTCCGGCACGGCTTCGGTCTGGTCGGCCCCGCGATGTTCGTGACGAGCAGCGCCAACGGTCGGGTACTGACCCTCGACGACCGCCCCGCCATGGACGTCTACCTGGACCGCCTCGGCGCCCCACCCGAGGCGTACACCGACGCCGAAGCGTTCGTGCAGTTCGCCCTGGCGCGCCCGCTGGGCCTGCAGCGGCGCAGCGGCGTCGACGCCCGCAACGTCAGCACCGAGGTCGACCTGGAAGGCCGCTCGATCGGCGGCGGTGGCGGCATCGACCCGGGCAGCCTGGCCTGGGCGATGTACGGCGACGAACAGTCCATCCTCGCCGCGGTGGACGCGGCCTGCGCGGAGGCGGTCGACGGCCTGCACGGTCGCCCGCCGATCGGCATGCTGACGTTCAGTTGCGCCGCGCTGCGCGCGATCCTCGGCGAGGACGGCATCCAGCGGGAGGGCACCCGCCTGGAGAACGCCGTGGCCGGGGTACCGTTCGCGGGCTTCTACACCTACGGCGAGATCGCCCGGGTCCGGGGTATCGCCGGCTTCCACAACCAGACGCTCGTGGTTCTCGCCCTCGGCTGACCCGCGGCATGGAGCAGACACTGAGCCGCCAGGCGGCCTCGGATGCGGTCGGCGACCAGGGGTGGCGGTTCCTGCTGGGCCGGCTGTTCACGTCGGTACCCGTCGACTCGCTCGGCCGCGCCGCCGAGGTCGCGGCCCGCGCGGTCGCCGCGTGCGGCCCCGATGCCGACGCGCACCTGCGCACCGACCTGCGACCGGAGCGGGCCGTCCTGTCCCTGCAGTCGGTGGCGCACGCCGCGGTGACCGACCGGGATGTGCAGCTGGCGCACCGGATCTCCGCCACCGTCGCCGAGCTGGGGCTGCGCACGGTGACGGAGGTCGGCGGCGCCGCGCCGCGTTCGGTGCAGCTTCTGGAGATCGCGATCGACGCGCTCGACATCGCCGCCGTCCGACCGTTCTGGAAGGCCGTGTTCGGTTACACCGACGAGGCCGGGCTCGACGGCCCCGAAGATGCGATCGTCGACCCGGTGGGTCAGGGGCCGGCGATCTGGTTCCAGCAGATGGACCGGCCACGCCCGCAGCGCAACCGGATCCACTTCGACATCTGCGTGCCGCACGACGAGGCCGCCCGGCGGATCGAGGCCGCGCTGGCCGCCGGTGGCCGGCTGCTGTCGGCTGACCGGGCGCCGTCGTTCTGGGTACTCGCCGACGTCGAGGGCAACGAAGTCTGCGTGACGACCTGGCAGGGCCGGGATCCCTGAGCGGCCGGCATCACCGATGCGGCACGGTCGAGGAGCGCGCGCGTCGGCGCGGGACCCCGCCGCACCGGTTCAGCCTCCTCGGGGCCAGGTCAGCACGCCGCCGAGAGCCAGGACGCTGGCGGCCACCCAGAGCGGGGCGACGAGGCCGAAGGCGCGGGCCACCAGGCCGCCGACCAGTGCGCCGAAGCCCGCGGATCCCAGGCTGAACAACCGGAACGTCGACACGATCCGGCCGAGCAGCTCGTCGGGGGTCATGGCCTGCCGGGCCGAGCCCACGGCCACGCTCGACAGCGACGAGCTGGCGCCCAGGATCATGAGCAGCACCACGGCGAGCCCGATCTCGGCGGTGACGGCGATACCCGCCCAGGCGGCGGCCTGCATCAGGTGGGCAACGGTCATCGTCTGCCGGTAGGAGAGCTGACGGGTCAGGGCCGGAGCCCGCCACCCGGCGACGACGCCGCCGATCGCGCTGATCGCCAGCAGCGCTCCGTACAGCGCCGACGGTACCCGCAGCACCCCCGTTGCGTAGAGGACGAACGGCCCCGTGGCGACGCTGAACGCGCCGTTGTATGCGCTCATGCTCAACGCGAGGACACGAAGGTCGCGGGTCTGGAAGAGATGCCGCATGCCGGCGCGCACCGCAGCGTCCACCCGCTCGCGTGGTCCGCGGGCGCTGGCCGGTTCCGGCAGCAGCCGGACCAGGGCCGCGGACGCGAGAAAGGACAACGCGTCGACCGCGAACGGTAGTACGCGGCGCAATGCCAGCAACGCGGATCCCAGCGGCGGGCCGAGCAGTGTCCGGCCCATGGTGTCGACGGCCCAGTACCGACCGTTGACGCGGGCCAGGTTCTCCTTCTCGCGGCCGACGACGGCCGGGATGATCGCCTGCGCGGCCGAGTCGAAGAACGTCTGCGCCATGCCGACCAGGATGGCCGCGATCACCAGCAGTGGAACGGTGATCCGCCGCGCCGCGATCATCCCGACCAGCCCGGCGAGCACGGCGAACCGCAGAAGGTCCGTGGAAACCATGACGCGACGGCGCGGCCACCGGTCGACCAGAGCACCGGCCGGCAGGCTGAAGACGAGCCACGGAAGGTAGAACCCGGCGGTGACGGCGGACACCGCGATCGGATCCTGGGTGAGCGCGGCAGCCAGTAGCGGAGCGGCGGCCAGTACGGCGCCGTCGCCGGTCACCGAGATGCCCGTCGCGACAAGCAGCGGAGTCACGCGCCGGGCATTGGCAGGGCGCGGTTCCGCCGGCGACATTGGGCGCTCTTACCGCTCGCGGGCGAGGCGAAGATAGTGCCGCCGGTACTTTTCGAGAATCGGCTCGATGTCTCGGGTCGCCCGACTGGCGAGCGCGCGGAAGACGTTCTGGTACAGCCGCAGGTCCGACCGCCCCCGGGTGACCACGATGGTGTTGTACAGGTCGATCATCACGCGCCTGTCGTCCAGCACCATGAAACCGTGGTACGGCGGATAGGGCAGTCGTTCGTCCGCCGGGATCATGCTGAGGGTGACGTTCTCCTGATGGGACACCGCCAGGATGCGCCGCAGTTGACCGGGCATCTCGTCCGGCTGGCAGAGCACGTTGTGCAGCAACGTCTCCGGTATCACGAAGTGGAAATGTTTGCTCGGGTCGTCGAGGATCTCCTGGCGCTGCAGGCGAATGGCTACCGCCTCGGTCAGCCCGGCGGACGGGCCGAAGCTCCCGTCGACCGATGACTCCCATACGGTCGCCAGCACCGCCCGGGCATATTCACTGGTTTGCAGGAGGCCGCTGAGTACGGCCGGCTGGAAGCTGTGCAGTTCGGTAGCGGCGGCCTCGAGCTGAGCGACCTCACGCTGCCAGGTGGCCGGGTCGTCACGACCGAACCGCCAGTCGGTCATCCGGTCACGGGAGTGCTCAACCTGATCGGTGAGCCGGTCGACGTCCTCCTGTGGCGCGCCGAGCGCGCGCGCAAGGTGCTCGACGTCCTCGACCGACGGATGGATGGCCCCGGTTTCGATCTTGGAGATCTTCGCCTGGCTCATGCCCGCGCGGCGACCCAACTCCTGACCGGTGAGACCGGCGCGCTGCCGGAGCCGTTTGAGCGCAACGTTCACCGGAACGTACAGCTCGCGCTGAGGTGGACCCGACTGACCGCTCGTCATGGTCGGCCACCTCCGTGGCTCGGGGCCCGTCCTCCGCTAGGGAGTCGCGTTCAAATAGTCATTGAGCAACTCGCGGGGCACCTCGACCAACTGCTCACCGGCGGGCAGCGTCAACCCCGCAGCGGTCGGCTCGACCACGTAGCCCTGCACCACCACCGTGCCGCGATCCGTCTCGTACACCGTCGGACAGTCGCCGCCCCCACACCGGACCACAAGGCGACGCAGCGTTACCTGGCCAGTGACTGCAGCGTCGACCGGCGAGCGATGGTCATCATGCACCGGCGGAGAATATTCTACGTCCGTCTTGGTCACCAAACCAGGTACGGCGTGTCGAACGGTCGAATTTCTGGCGTTGGACATGCGAGAAGCCGCCTACCTGCTCACTCATGTCATTCAGGCCCGCTCGACTTGACGGGGGCGAAATATTCTCGGACAGTAATAACCAGGCGCCTACGCCTTCCGCTCCCGGCACCCGGGCGCGGCGGCGGTCCACCAGTCCGATCGGGCGGTCACGCGTACCGTCCGCATCCGACAAGGTCTCCGGCGACGATGCCGTCAGTGGTACTCCGGATGCAGCGCAAGGGCTGGCTCCGGTGCAGAGACGCCCCACAAGGGAGCCTGTCATGGGTACCGGACAACCTTCCGCCTTCCGACGACCGACGCCGTATCAACGCGGGGTATCGGGAACCAACCGGCGCACCGAGGCGGTCGTGGCAAGCCCCGGCCAACCGGTCAACGCGCGCGGGATCGGCGTTGAGCCGAGCAGCGTCGTGCTGACCGACGTGTCCGCCTCGGCTCAGCGCGATCCGCAGGGCCAGCGACGGATGCGCCAGGACGTGTACGAGATCGTGCGCGACGTGGTCCGGTACGTAGGGCTGGACCTGGACTCGTTGCAGACCACGGACACCGGCGACGGGATCCGGCTGCTGTTGCCGTTCTCCGTGCTGGAACCCATCCGGGTGGTCGACGCGTTCGTCCTCGGCCTGTCCGCGGGGCTGCGTGAGCACCGGCGGTACGTCGCGGAGCCGGCCCGGGTCCGCATGCGGCTCGCCTTCGACTTCGGGCACATCGAGCCGGACCAGCACGGCTGGACGGGCGAACCACTGGTCCGGATAGCGCGCCTGATCGAGGCGGAGGAACTACGCGCTGCCCTCGCCGCCGACGACCGGGTCGATCTGGCCGCGGTGGTCTCCGACGGGTTCTTCCAGTTCGTTGTGCGCCATGGACACGGGTACGTCCGGCCGTCGTGCTTCCGGGAGATCCACGTCAACGTCAAGGAGTTCGCCGGGCGGGCCTGGCAACTGGTACCCGGCGCGGCCGGGATGTGCGGCGGTTGCTACGGACTCGCCTCATAGCGCCACCCGTCGGGAGGCGCTGCGGCGATGCTGGCAAGTCCGGGCTGCCCCGCGGTGGCACCGCAAGACCGACGACGCCGAGCCCGGGGCCCGATCGCTAACGGGGTCCGGGAGGCTCCAGCGCGCGCACCGCCTCCGGGACCGGAGTGTCGCCGGTGAACAGTTCCGCGACAACGCCGATCGTGTTCGGCGCCTCGACCATTTCTGCGAGGACCGCGGCGACGTCGTCGCGGGGGACCGGCGCCCGGCCGCCGAGCTCGGTCGACAGGCGGACCCGGCCGGTACCGGGATCGTCGGTGAGCATGCCTGGGCGCAGGATCGTGTAGTCCAGTCCGCTGGCCATCAGGTAGCGGTCCGCCTCTGCTTTCGCTTGCAGGTACGGGCGCATCGCGCCGGTGGCGGACCGGGCCCGGTCGGCTCCGATCGAACTGATCATCAGGTACCGCCGCACGCCGAGGGCGACCGCCGCGTCGGTCAGCTTGACGGCGCCGCCCAGGTCGACGGTCTGTTTGCGTTCGGGGCCGCTGCCCGGACCGGCGCCGGCGGCGAACACCACCGCGTCGGCGCCTTTGACGTGCGTCTCCAGGCTCGGTTCCGCCTCCAGATCACCGAGTACCGGGACGGCGCCCACCGTCTGCAGCTCGGCGGCCTGCTCCGGCTTGCGGATCAGCCCGCGGGCATGGTGGCCGCGGGCAGCCAGCAACCGCAGCAGCCGCAACGCGATCTTGCCGTGCCCGCCGACCACGAGGATGTCCATGCAGCCGACGGTACCCGCCGGGCCCTGCCGCGACCGTGACCGGCCTATGGGGATCCGCCGCGGTCCGGCGCGGCCAGGGCGATCTCCATACGTGACCGCCCGCCGATCTTCGCGAGGATGTGCGCCACGTGGGTCTCGACGGTACGCCGGGAGATGTGCAGCCGCGCCGCGATGTCGGGGTTGGACAGCCCTTCGGCGACCAGTTCGGCCACCCGGATCTCGGTCGGCGTGAGCGCCTCCCATCCGGTGGCCGGACGGCGGCGGATACGGTACCGGTTGAGACGCAGCCCGAGCGGCCGGAGCCGGGCGCGGGCGCGGCGCAGGTCCCAGGCGGCTTCCAGCGCCACGTACCCCTCGGCGGCCGCGTCGGACGCCCGCTGCGCGCCGTCGAGGTCGCCCAGTTCCGCGCGGAGCACCGCCAGATCCTCGTAGCCCCGCGCCCGGAACGGGACGAGGTTGCCGCGCTCGTACTCCTCGATGGCGGACTCGATCAGGGCCGGGTTTCGGTCGAGCAGTCCCTCGCAGCGCCGGGCGGCGGCGGCCGTCCCCGGACGGTCGGCGACCCGGGCGTCGGCGACGCAGGCCGCGGTGTAGGCCCGCGCCACGTCGGGGCGTCCCTGAGCCAGGGCAAGGCGGACGAGGTCCGGCAGCCAGGGCCTGCTGTCATCTTCGAGGACGAGTGACTGTGGGCTGGAGTCGGGCTCGGTACAGGCGGCCAGAAGGGCGTCCAGCGCGTCGGCCGGGCGGCCGCCGGCCTCGGCCGCGATGGCCTGGGCGGCGCGCAGCCGGCCGGCGTTCGCGTTCGCCAGGCGCAGGTCGATGTCGAGAGCACGCGCCTCGGACAGGTGCGTGGCGAGGACGGCGCTGTCCCCGCGGTGTGCGGCGATGAGCGCGCCCACCGTGTGCCACCAGAACATGCGTTGCCGGTCGGTGCCGAGCAGTTCGGCAGCGGCGGCCAGTTCGGTCCGGGCGTCGTCCCACCGGCCCCAGAAGTAGTAGAGCTCGGCGATCTGGAGACGGACCGCGAGCTGTTGCGACTGCATGCCGTCCAGCTCGGCCGCGCGTAGCGCCTCCTCGATCGCCTGCGGTATCTCGGCGAGCCGGCCCACGTTGCACAGCGACGCCATGCGGTTGCCGAGGAACACCCCGCGCAGCTCGGCGGTCTCCCATCCGTCGCCGACGACCGCGATCGCCCGTTCGACGGTGGCCAGGGCGACCGTCTCGTCGGTGGAACGCTCCGCGATGGCCAGGGCGTGCAGTGCCCAGCCGAGCGAGGTCGGGTCGCCGGAGCGCTCGCCGTCGTCGATTGCGCGCCGGGCGGTCGCGAGCCGGTTGTCGGGCGGGCCCAGGATCGCCTTGAACGCCCGCAACCGGGCGGTCCACCGTGGGTCCAGCCGCGGGTCGCGCAGCACGTCGCACAGGATGGTGTAGCCCTCTGGGCCGCGGCCGAGGCGGATCAGCGCGCGGGCCAGCAGCCAGGCGGTGCGGCCGGTCAGGTCCGGGTCGGGCTCGGCCGCGAGGACCTGCGGGCCGAGGCCGGCCACCTCGTCGTAGCGGGCGAGGCGGAACAGGACCTCGATCCGGTACCCGGCCAGGGCGCGGTCGGGTGCCCGCTCAAGTAGCTCCAGCGCCACCCGCGGCGCCCGGTTGACCAGTACCGCGGCGGCACCGTCAGCCAGCCACCGCGCGATCCACCGGTCGGCGGCGGCGGTGGCGGTACCGGCGAGCAGGTGCTCGGCGATGACCTCGACGCCCGCCCCGGACGCGGCCAGTACCCGCGCCGCCTCCCAGTGCAGCGCGGCCCGCACCGGGGCCGGGGTCTGCTCGTACAGGACGGTGCGGATCAGGCCGTGCCGGAAGGCGATCCGGTCGGCGGTCGCCACCAGCGCGCCGGCCGCGATCGCCTCGTTCACGACGTCGGCCAGCTCGGTGGCGGACCGGCCGCTGACGGTACCGAGGTCCGCGACCGCGGGCTCCGGGCCGAGCAGGGCGGCGATCCGCAGCGTCGCGCGCGCCGGTTCGGACAGGTAGTCCAGGCGGGCACCGATCGCGGCCACGAGGGACGGCGGCACCACCGGACCGGTCAGCTCCGCCCATCCGTCGGCGATCCGGATCCGCCGCTCACGGACCAGCGCCTCGACCAGCTCGCGCAGGTACAGGGGGTTGCCGCCGGCCTGGTCGGCGGCGGCGCGCAATCCCGGTCCGGCCGGCGCGCCGGCGAGGTACCCGGTCAGCTCGGTGACCGCCGCCGCAGGTAGCGGGCCGAGGCGCAGGACCAGGCTGTCGCTCCCGGTGACGGTACGCTCGATCGCCGCCAACTCGGGCCGGTGCGGTACCGGCCGGCACGCCCCAGCCACGAGCAGCGGCAGCTGCGGCACCAGCCGGCGCAGCCGGGCCCACACCGACAGGCTCATGTCGTCGGCCCACTGGAGGTCGTCGACGGCGAGCAGGACCGGTGCCGAGGCGCACCAGCGTTCGACGAGGACGACCAGCCGCTCGGCCGCCGCCGCGACCGCGTCGCCCGGCGCCGAACCGGCCGCACCGGTACCGCTCAGCAGCGCGGTGATCTCCGCAAGCTCGGGATCGGCGTCGGCGGCGTGCGCGCGTACCCCGTCGAGGAGGGCCCACAGCGGGAAGCGGGCCAGCGACTCGTCGGCGGCCGCCCACAGGACCCGGCAGCCGAGCGCCCCGGCATCGGCGAGCCCGGCGCGCAGCAACGAGGACTTGCCGATGCCGGGTTCTCCCGCGACCCACACCGCGCTGCCCCGGCCGCTGGCGAGTTCCTCGGTGAGCCGGCGCAGCCGGATCGTCTCGGCCGCCCGGCCCACCGGCGCGTCCGGGCCACCCGCGAGCAACCGGACGAGCAGCCCACCGGTACCCAGGGCGGCGTCGTACGCCTGCGCCATCTCCGGCGTCACCCGGCGCCGGCCGCCCTCCACGTTCGACAGGTACGGCTTGCTGAAGTTCGTCCGGGCCGCCAGGACGTCGAGGCTGACCCCGGATGCCCGGCGCACGGATCGCAACGCGGCGTTGATCGATCCACCCGGCTCACCAATACGGGCGGCCGGATACGGTTGGAAACGGCCAGCCATTGCTCAGATCTTCGTGGCCCCGTGGGGCGGTGTCCAGACCGGTCCCGATCAACGGGCGGCGGCTGCGCGCCGGGGTACGACGAGCGCGGCGGGCACCGCCAGTGGTCCAGCGCGTACAGCGTGCCCGCGCCGTAGTCGACCACCCAGACGGCGCCGCCTGTGGGGCTCAACAACCGGCCTGCGACGGTTGGCGTGCGGCTTTGTCCGAGGCCAATGATCTGGAGGCGGTCACGCTGCCGGCCATGAGCGTGTCGCTGGTGTACCTGCTCCTGCGCCAGGTGCTGCAAATGTTGACCCAGCTCGCCCGCGACGACGGCGCCAAGGACGTCGAACTCCTCATCCTGCGCCACCAAGTCGCGGTGCTCCGCCGCCAGGTACACCGGCCGAAGCTGCAGCCCGCCGACCGGGTCGTGCTCGCGACGCTGTCCCGGCTGCTCCCCCGCGCCCGTTGGCCGATCTTCTTCGCGACTGCGGCCACGCTGCTGCGCTGGCACCACGACCCGATCGCCTGGCGCTGGACATTCCCGCACGCCCGCCGATCGCCGGGCAGATCAGGGTACTGGTGCTACGCCTGGCCGCCGACAACGCGACTTGGGGGCAGCGGCGTATCCATGGCGAACTGGTCGGTCTCGGCTACCGGGTCGCGGCCAGCACCGTGTGGAACATTCTCCACCACGCCGGCGTCGACCCCGCGCGCCCCGCCGCACCGGGCCGACATGGAAGCAGTTTCTCACCGCGCAGGCCCGCGGCATCGTGGCGTACGACTTCGTCACCGTCGACACCGTCTTCCTCAACCGGATCTACATGCTGATGGATCTCGACCAGCGCACCGACAAGCTGCGGTTCCTGCTACGCGACCGCGACGCGAAGTTCACCGCCGCCTTCGACACGGTGTTCACAACGCCGCCCAATCCTCAGCGGATTGATCAATGAATACGCCAAGGCAGCATAGCCCCACCGAGTTTCTGGGCCCCACAGGCTGAGCGCAAGAAACTCAGGCTAGTGGGGCACCGTCCTGTTCGGTCACCCGGACCGCAACCTCGCCGGTCCGCTGGAGTGGAATCGCATTTCCACCAAGGTCCGCACCGGAGTCAGGCGGAACGCGCAGATCCGGATGCAGTGGAGAGATTTCCGGCAACGGCATCGTTCGGATCCTGCCATTGCGGAAGACCAGGCGCCGCCAGTCGGACGGGTCCAGCGGAATCAGTGAGTGGCGTTCTCGGCGGTTCGCCTCGAGCAACTTTGCGCGAACCGCCGGATCAATGCCACTGGCCGCAATGACCTTCTCGCCCCGTTCGGCGCCGAAGTTGCTCGGCACCGCTTCACTGAACTCCGGCGCGCTCACCGCCAGCCAGGCATCGGTATCCGCCTTGATACCCGCAGCGAGTCGGACAATCGCCTCCTCGGGCTGTACACCCCGGCTGAGCGTCTGCCAGTATTCCAGCACCCGGGTGGCGTGGCCACACATCCCGGTCATGGCGCCGCCGCTGGTCAGGAAGTGCCCGTTGCCGAAGGAATCGCCGGCTATGACTCCGTTGACCGCGATTCTTGGATCGTCCCCGACGCGTTCAACCAAGCTGAACAATTTCGGGCCGTACAGCACGGTGACGTGTCGTAGTTCGTGGACCGACAACTCGAGAATGCCCGCGGCCTGTTCCAGGAAGAAGTCGTAAAGAATGTGCCGGTACGCCGCCACGAACTCCGGGGAATTGCTCTCCGTCCCCTCGGGTAGCATTCCTTCGGCAACCGGATCGAATACTTTGTAGTCCGGTACCTGAACCAGGACCCAGGCTATCTCGGGCGCGTTTTCGTGACCAACGGCGATTTGGCGTAGCCAGTACTCGCAGCCGTCCGGGCCGAACGTCGATGAGATTCGCCGGCGTAGCCGACCGTCGATCCTCAACATCATGTCGACCGCGACGAAATCCGCCTGCGCCACAACGGAACCCCGGCCGTCACCATGGTCGACAGCCACGTCGTGCTGCTGGAACCCGAGGCGCTCGGCGTCGGTGCTGTGATAGCCCTCGGCAATGACGAACAGTTTGGGCACGCCCAGGTCGATGATCGGACTGCCGGGCAGGCGTACCCGCAGGAACCGGCCCTGGTAGTCGAATTCCTGCAGGGTCTCGATCTGGATCCGGATCCGCCCGTCGGGCAGGCGGATGAAACCCTGGTCACCGGGCGCCACGCGATGGTGAGTGAACAGGCGTACCCGAGGGGTCTCCCGACCCGCCTCCAGGTCCATCTGCTCGATGGCCTCCAGATACCGCTGCATGAGGAGCAGGATCGACCGTGCCTCCGCCTGGTAGGTGGAAGGACCGTCGAGTACCGCTTTGGTGTTCGTGCGGATCTTCCGCCAGTCCGGATGCGTCGGCAACGGGGGCGGGGCCACATTGGTCACCACCCGGTTGGGTATACCGTTCCTGTAGCGGTCGTCGATGAACTCGATATGCTGTATCGTGCCGACGAGATGCAGGGCGTTATCGTACCCGTCGATTATCTCGTCCGCGGTGACCTCTCCGGATACCGTATGCGTCGAGAAGAACTTGTCGGCGAGACGGAACGGCTTATTGTTCACCGGGCTCCGGGGCACGCCAGCTTCGCCGTACGTCCACAGCATCATCTCGTCGATCAGACCGAATTGGTGGTACACGTTCTCGCGGATGTTCCAATGGACGCCGAGGAACGGATCGCCACGCATCTCCACTCCGACGACCCGCCGGCCGGAGGCGAGAGCGAACAGCGCTGACATCAGGTTGGTCGCACCCAACCCAATTGCAAGGAAGTCGGCATCGCGAGCGCCGCGCAAATCAACATTGAGCTCGTCCATGTGTGGATGGGCCAGCACCATGCACGTCATAATAATCTTCGAAGACGGTCATGTCTATTGCCTGACGCAAATAATAATGGAACGTGGTTTGCGTACAAGACGACCAAGTCTGTACAGAAAGAGTCACGCCCCTGAGGGGGCCCTGAGTACGACAGCCGCCAATTGCTATCTGGCCAGGGCGTAGTCCCGGTTGAGCCGTGCGCGTTTGGTGGAACCAGCGCGCACGGGCCTGGTGACGGCGTCGCCAGGTGCGCCAACGGAATCATCCTGAGCTCAGCGGGTGGCGGCCGATCCGGCCTGTTTGGCGACGGTGCCTGGGTGTCGGTGCGGTCCTTGAGGCGGGCGGCGGTGACCGCGCAGACGGCGAGGTCGGCCATGACCAGCACGGTGTGACGCGCGATCGCGGTGTGCAGCCGAGCGGCTCGCGCTGAGCAGCCGGACCGACATGGGACTGAGCCCGGCCGAACCGGTACGAGCCGTCACCATCGCTGAACACCTCGGTATCGAGGTACGCCGGGCTCCCTGCCGGTGCCATGCTGGTCGGGGACGTTGGGGAGCCCTGGCGCGGGTTGGGGATCGCCGGGTAGGTAGCCTGGACCTCGCCGCCCCCGTAGCTCAGGGGATAGAGCAGTGGTTTCCTAAACCACGAGTCGCAGGTTCGATTCCTGCCGGGGGCACCATTTCTTTCCGAAGGAGATTCGAGCCGTGCTCGACCGCGGTCCCGCACCACCCACCCACCCACCCACCCACCCACCGAACGTTCGCCGAGTTCTCCGCCGGCGACGAGTTTTGTCGGTGCCCGGAGTTAGTCTCGGCGCACAACGAACCGGAAGGTGGGGAGCCGAGACCTGGACGGCCTGGGACGGTGCGCCCAGGCCGGTCGACGGTCGCCGGTCCACCCCGCACAAGGCGATCCGTCGCGTGGCCGACCACCTCGTGGACGATCTCGCGGAGATCGAGGCGCGCGTCGCCGGCCAGCCGACCCTCCCGGACGGCCGGCACGCCTCGGCGATCACCACACCGGCCGATCTGGTCGCGTTCACGGCCGAGGATCTGGACGAGGGGTCCAGCTACTACGCCGACGCGGTCGGCGATCTGCGCAGCTGGTCTCACCAGGTCGAGCTGGACCAGTAGTGCCCCGTCCAGTAGTGACCCGACCAGTCCTGGCCGGTCCAGTAGTGGCTGGACCAGTCGTCGTCGGTCCAGACCGCACCCCAGAAGCCGGGCGGCCAGGCCGCCGGTGCCCAGGTGCGGGCGGCCCAGGAGGTACCCGACCAGTCGTTCCCGGCCATCTGGTGCCCCATCCACTTCCCGCCGGACCAGGCGGTACGCGCGGCACTCGCGGTTGCCCACGCGGCCGTGCCGAACGGACCGAAGAGGTCGTTTTCACCCTTCAGGGCGAGGGAGTTGAAGATCACCCGCTGGTAACCCCGGGCGGCGTCCAGCGAGCCGGTCCCGGTGCCCGGCGTCCAGGCCTGCGATGTCGTCGGTGCGGTCGCGGTCAGGGCGGCCGCGAGGTTGAGCTCGCAGATCCCGTCCCAGTCGCCGATATCGGTCGCGGTCGACTTCAGGATCGCCTTGACCTGGTCCGGCTGCAGAGTCGGGCGCTTCTGCAGCAGCAGCGCCACGGCACCGGAGACGACCGCGGTGGCCTGCGAGCTGCCGCTGCCCTTGAACTGCGTGGTGCCGACACGCGCGGTGGGGTACGCGGCGTCGACGTACGAGCCCGGGTTGCGCAGCGAGACGATCGACTCGCCGGGCGCGACCAGATCGATGTCCCGACCGCTGGACACGCTGTCGAAGACCGACACGCTGTCGTCGCTCTTGCTGGTGGTACCCCAGGTCGAGGCGGAACCGGCGGCGAGCACGTACCGGTCTGCCGCGGGGTTGTCCAGCCGGTCCGGGCCGCTTCCGGCGTTGCCGCCGGCCACGACGACCACGATCCCGGCGCGCCACGCGTTCTCCACGGCGAACGACAGGGGATCGGTCCGCGGGCTCTGGGTGCTGTCCGTGCCGTAGGACAGGTTGATCACCCGGATCGGGTTGGCCGGGTCGTCGTTGCGGTGGGCGACCACCCAGTCGATCCCCGCGATCACCTCCGAGACGTCGACCACACCTTCCGTGCCGCCGACCTTCACCGACGTCAGCTTGACCCCGGGCGCCACCCCCCGGAACCCGGTCGCCGGATCGTTGCCCATGATGATCCCGGCCAGGTGGGTACCGTGCCCGAACGTGTCGAGGTAGCGCAGGTTCGGCGCCTGGGACTCGAACGACAGGTCCGGGCCGTTGACGATGTGGGCGGCGGGCAGGCCGGGTACCGATACCACGCCGGTGTCGATCATCGCGACCCCGACGCCGGTGCCGTCCAGGCCGGTCGCGGCCGTCGACGTGGCGCCAATGATCTTGTTGACCTGGGTCATCGGGAGCGGCGTGGCGGAGGATTCGTTCCAGTCGAACTGCGTGCTTCCGCCGCCGATCAGGCCGTCCAGCAGTCCGCCGACCACCCCGCCGACCAGCCCGCCGACCAGGCCCAGGTCGGCCGAGGCGGGGTTTGCCGGTGTCAGTAGACCGGCTGAGGCGACCGTCGCAGCACACAGCGCGACCGTCAGCCGCCTGACGCGGCCATGCCTGGACCTGCTCCTGCTCACGGTTTCCCTCCATGGTTCCGCCTCGATCGCCGCCGCTGACGCAACGTGATCAATATTCAGCTGTGAGCACTCATGGTCAACGCCCAGGAACCATAACGTCAAGGCCATGTCGGAAAAATCTCATGTGTCGGGCGGGCGGGCCTGCCCGTCAGTGCGATTGCGGCGCTGACCCCGGCCAGCCCAGGGTGAGGAAATCGACCATGCTGCCCAGCTGCGGGTACCACGCGTCGTTGCCGTGCCCGCCGGGCGGATGCGACACGGACACGGTGACCTGCCGGGAGAGCAGCGCCGTCGCCAACCGGTCCGCCTCCCCGCGGATCGAGCCGACCCGCAACCGCGTGTGCTCGCCCTGCCCCTCGACGAGGAAGTACCGCTGGCCGGTCGCGGCGTCGAGCAGCCGGTCGGGGGCGTGCGCGGCCGGCCGGTTGCCGAAGACCCCGTCGGGATCGTCGATCCGGTAGTACCCGCTGAACGCCGCCACCTGCCGGTACTCGTCGGGGTGGCGCAGCGCCAGCGCGGCGGCACCGTACCCGCCCATCGAGAAGCCGCCGATCGCGCGCAGCGCGGGCGCCCGGCGTAGCGTGCCCTCGACGAGCGCCACGGCCTGCTGTGTGACGAACGTCTCGATCGCGAACCGGCCGCGCGCGTCATCGCCCCATTCGGTGTCCAGGTTGCCGGCGCGCCCGTCCGGTACGGCCACGACGAACGGCCGGCCGGTCCGGCACATCTCGCCGTCCAGGCGGTGCAGCAGGCTGCCGTTGACCAGCGCGGTCGGGTCGGCGGGGTAGCCGTGAAGGAGGTAGAGCACCGGGATGTCGGCCCGGTCCTGGCCGGCGGGGCGGTGCACCCAGACCGAGCGCCGGCCGCCGGGCGCGCTGCGGTCGGCGACCGCGAGCACGCTGTCCTGCCCGGGCCCGCAGGCCGGCGCCGCGGACGAAACCGACGGGGTCGGTGCGGCCACGCGCACCTCGGCGTCCGCAGCCGGGGGTACCAGCTGCCGCGCGACCAGGGCGCCGCCAGCGCCAAGCGTGGCGAAGGCCAGCCCCGCGGCACAGATTGCCCGGGTTAACCCCATTTCGAGACGGTACCTCCGGTTGATCAGAGCGGAATCCGAACTTGCTTCGAGTCTCGTAAGTTTCTAGACTGACTAGTCAGTACAGAAACTTGGAGGCGACGATGCCGGTGGTGACGGCACAGGGACTCGGACTGCGTACCCGGCGCGGCTGGGTGTTCCGCGATATCGATCTCGACGTCCGGCCGGGTGAGCTGGTGGCGCTGACCGGAGCCGCCGGCAGCGGGCGCACCTCCCTCCTGCTGTCCCTCGCCGGTCACTTCCGGACCACCGAGGGCACCCGGCGACTGAACGGGCGCGCCGGCATCGGCCTGGTACCCAGGATCAACGAACCTGAATCCGGCCTGACCGCGGCCGAACACGTCCGGGAGCGCGAGCTGCTGCTCGGCCGGCCGCCACGCGGCCGGGTCGACCTGCCCGTCGATCCGGCCACGCTCGGCCGGGACCTGCCGGCGTACCAGCGCCAGCGGCTGATGCTCGCGCTGGCCACCCTCGACGGGCCGGAGCTGGTCGTCGCCGACGACGTGGACCTCGGACTGTCCACTGTGGAGCGTCAAGAACTCTGGCGGGCGTTCGCCGACCTGACCGGTCAGGGGTACGCGGTGATCGTGGCCTGCCGGGAGGTCGCCGGACCGGCGACCGAGTACCCGATGGAGGGGCACCGATGAGACTGGCCCGGTTCGAGCTGCGCCGGTTCCTGCGCGGCCGGCTGACCGCCGCGGCACTCGTGGTACTGGCGGTGATCCCGCTGCTGTACGGCGCGCTGTACCTCGCGGCGTTCTGGGATCCGTACGGCAACCTCGACCGGATCCCGGTCGCGCTGGTGAACGAGGACCGGCCGGTGCAGGCGCCCACCGGCGAGGTGGTACACGCCGGGCAGGATCTCGCCGACCAGCTTGCGCAACGGCACGTCTTCGGCTGGCACCGCACCGACGAGCCGGACGCGGAGAAGGGGCTGGCGAGCGGCCGGTACCACCTGATCCTGCGGATCCCGCCGGACTTCTCGGCGAACCTGGTCAGCGCGCCCGATCCCGAGGCGACGCCGGCCCAGGGGCGCCTTGAGGTCGTCGACAACGACGCCACCAACTACCTGTCCGGACTGCTGGCGCGCAGCGCCTTCAGCGAGATCCGCACCGCGGTCGAGCACAGCGCGGCGGCGAGGTACTTCGACCGGATGCTGATCGGCTTCACCGACCTGAAGGACCGGACGCGGCAGGCGGCCGACGGTGCCGGGCAGCTCGCCGACGGTGCCGGCCGGGCCAGCGGCGGTGCGGCGCAACTGGCCGACGGTGCCGACCGGGCGAAGGCCGGCGCGGACCAGTTGGCGAACGGCGCCGACCAGGCTCACGGCGCGGCCGCCCGACTCGCCGACGGGTTGACCGCGCTGGACGCGGGTGCGGCGCAGCTGGCCGACGGTACCGCGCAGGCAGCCGCCGGTGGGCAGCTGCTGAAGTCCACAGTGGACGGTGCGGCCGACCGCATCGAACCGGTACTGCGCGCGAACGGGCCGGCCATCGCCCGGGCGGCGACCGCGATCGCCGACGGCGCCGACGCGATCGCGGGTAACCTCCAGGCGCTGCCGGGCCTCGCGGACCAGGCGGTCGCGCACGCGACGGCGGTACGCGACCGGCTCGACGCGGCCGGGCTGGATCGCTTGCGCGGCCAGCTTTCCACGGTCGCCGCGCAGGCCCGGCAGCTGGCGATCGACGCGCCGCGCCTGGCCGACGACGTGGCCGCCGCGCGCTCGCGGGTCGACCGGTTCGCCGACGGGCTGAACCAGCTGGCCGGCGGGGCGGACCGGCTGCACCAGGGTACGAGCGCGGCGAAGTCCGGCGCCCAGCAGCTGTCCGGCGGGCTGTACCGGTTGTCCACCGGCGCACGGCAACTCGACGCCGGACTGTCCACATTGGACGATGGCGCGCACCGGCTGGCCGGCGGGCTGTCCTCGCTGCAGTCCGGGGCGGAGCGGCTCGCGGGCGGGCTGTCCGACGGCGCCGCGCAGATCCCCGGGTACGACCGGGACGGGATCGCGGCGCGGGCCGGGGTACTGGCCGACCCGGTCGAGCTGCGCCGGCAGGTGCACAACCCGGCGGCGACCTACGGGGTCGGCTTCGCGCCGTACTTCGTCGGACTGGCGCTGTGGGTCGGCGCGATGATCACGTACATGGTGCTGCGGCCGGTCAACCTGCGGCACGTGCTGTCCGGCGCGCCCGCGTCCCGGGTGGCGCTGGCCGGGTGGCTGCCCGCGGTGGTCATCGGTACCGCGCAGGCGCTGCTGCTGTTCGCCGTGCTGTACCTCGCGCTCGGGCTGCGGCCGGTGCACCCGGTCGCGATGGTGGGGTACCTGTTGCTGGCCGCGCTGGCGTTCACCGCGCTGGTCCAGTGGCTCGGCGCGCAGCTCGGGCCGGCCGGTCGGCTCGCCGCACTCGCGCTGCTGATGCTGCAGCTGACCTCGTCGGGGGGTACCTATCCGGTGCAGACCTCGCCGGGCTTCTTCGGCGCGATCCACCCGTACCTGCCGATGAGCTACGTCGTCGACGGGCTGCGTCACCTCATCGACGGGGGCCCGACCGGTACCGTGGTCGTGGGGTGTGCGGTTCTTGCCGGCTTCGCGGCCGGAGCGTTCGCGCTGACCACGCTGGCGGCCCGGCGCAGCCGGGTGCTCAGTCTGCGTGTCCTGCACCCGGAGCTGGTCTTGTAGGAGTGGTGATGGACGGCCGGACCCGCCGCCGGGAGGACACCCGGCAGCGCCTCTACGAGGCCGCGGTGGACCTGATCGCGGAGCGCGGATACTCCGCGACCACGGTCGACGACATCGCCGAGCGCGCGGGCGTGGCCAAGGGCACGGTGTACTACAACTTCCCGTCCAAGCCGGCGCTGTTCGAGGAGCTGCTGCGGCACGGCATCGGGTTGCTGACCGCACGGTTCCGCGAGGTGGTCGCCGGGCAGCCGCCGCGGGAGGCGGTGGCCGCGCTGATCCGCGCGCAGCTGGAGTACATCCAGCGGTACCGTGCCTTCGCGCAGCTGCTCCTGTCGGAGATGTGGCGGACCAACCGGGAGTGGCAGCAGACGCTGCGGCTGCTGCGCGAGGAGGCCATCGGGGTGATCGCGGAGGTGATCGAGGCCGGGGTGGACACCGGAGAGTTCCCCGCTGAGCTGGATGTCCGGCTCGCCTCTTCCGCGCTGTTCGGGGTCGGTCTGGTGGTCGCGGTGGACTGGCTGGTGTTCACCCCGGAACGCCCCATCGGCGAGGTTGAAGAGTCATTGCGGGCGATTGTCAGGCGGGTCGCCGTGGGCTGACACGCACAGAAATATCATTGTCACACCCGGTACCACGCGAACGGTGCTCGCGAGTAACTTTCGGCCGAACGTACATGGCAATCGGGCTCCTAACCTGCGGACACTTGTCGCGTGACAGGCCGCCACCGCAACCCGCGTCCGTCCCTCGGGCTCGTTGCCGGCCTCGTCTCCGTCGTGCTGCTGGCCGCGCTCGCCGGCTGGGGCGGGTACCGGCTGCTCAACTCGCCCTCGTGCGGCACCCGGCTGAGCCTGTCGATCGCGGCCGCTCCGGAGATCGCCCCCGCGGTCCGGACGGCCGCCGGGAACTGGTCCGGCACCCCGCGGGGCGGCACCTGCGTGTCGGTCACCGTGGCCGAGCAGGAGCCCGCCGACGTCGCCGCCGCCATCGCCGGACAGCGCGGCGCCACGCTGACCGGGTTGGGCCAGGCGAACGGCAAGGCGCAGGTACCGCAGATCTGGATTCCGGACTCGTCCACCTGGCTGCAGCGGGTCCGGGTGGCCGGTGGCGACCTGGTACCCGCCGAGGCCGTCTCGGTCGCGCAGAGTCCCGTCGTGCTGGCCATGCCGCAGCCGATCGCCGCCGCCCTCGGCTGGCCGAAGACCAAGCTGAGCTGGGCCGCGCTGCTGCAGCGGATGACCACGGGCGCCGCGATGAAGACCGGGATCGTCGAACCGGGCCGCGACGCGTCCGGCCTGTCCGGGCTGCTCGCGCTGCGCACCGCGGCCGCCGCGGCCGGCGCCAACGCGCAGGAGGCCACCGTCGCCGCGCTGCGCGCGCTCGCGGTGGGCCGGTCCACGCTGCGCGACGACCTGCTCGGCCGGTTCCCGCGGGCGGCCGACCCGGCCACCGTGGCGTCGTCGCTGTCCGCCGCGCCGCTGCCGGAGCAGGCGGTGATCACGTACAACGCCGCGCAGCCGCCGGTACCGCTGGCCGGGGTCTTCCTCGACCCGGCACCGTCGCCGCTGGACTATCCGTTCGCGGTCCTGCCCGGCAACCGCTCGGAGGTCGCCGCGGCGGCCGAACAGCTGCAGCGGGCGTTGACCGGTACCGCCTACAGCACCGCGCTCGCGCAGCACAACCTGCGCAACGCCGACGGTACCGCCGGCCCCGGGTTCACCCCGCTGCCCGGCGCGCCGTCGGGACCCCTGCCGGGCGCCGCGGCCGCCGACCCGGCCCTCATCCAGCAGACCCTGTCCACCTGGACCGCGGTCACCCAGCCCGGCCGCATCCTCGCCGTGATGGACGTGTCCGGCTCGATGAACACACCGGTGGCCAGCGCCGGCAACGCCACCCGGGAACAGGTACTGGTCAAGGCGGCGGCCGGTGGACTGAGCCTGTTCGACGACACGTGGGCGGTCGGGCTGTGGATCTTCTCGACGAAGCTGGACGGCAACACGCCGTACAAGGAACTGGTACCCATCGGCCCGCTGGTCAGCCAGCGCAACCAGCTCGCCGCCGCGCTCGGCGGGATCCAGGCCACGCACGGTGACACCGGCCTGTACGACACGGTGCTCGCCGCCTACAAGACGGTGCAGACGAACTGGGATCCGGGGAAGATCAACTCGGTGATCCTGATGACCGACGGGCAGAACGACAACCCGGGCGGGCTCACCCTGGACCAGCTGGTCACCGAACTGCAGAAGGTCCGGTGCAGGTGGTGGCGATCGGCATCGGTACCGACGTGAGCCGGCCCGAGCTGACCCGGATCTCCCAGACCACCGGTGGGGGAGTGTTCATCGCCACCGACCCGGCCAAGATCGGCGAGATCTTCCTGCAGGCGATCGCCCTGCGCCCCGGCAGCGGCGGCTGACCCGCTGCGCCCGCGCGCGGCCCCGCCCGCCCCGCCCGCCCCGCTCTCCGCGATCTTGGAGTTGTGTCCGCGACATATGGGACACCGCTCCGCGAGCCGGGCACCACAAGTCCAAGATCGGCGGGGTTTTGGCTTAGCTCAGGCGGATGGCCTGGGTCGGGGCGTCGGCCATCACGGAGTTCGTCGGGGCACCCGCGATCGGGCCGGCGGCCCGGTCCGCGCGGGCCAGCTCGACGCCCTCGTACAGCTCGACGGTGTCCCACTCGCCCAGCGTCGTACCCTCGCCGCGAACCAGCGGTGCCCGCCGCACACTCTCCACCGGGCCGGTCCGCAGCAGCACGGTCGTGCCGTTGGTACTCGTGTCGGTGACCTGCAGCGCGCTGCCGTGCAGTTCCAGCCGGACATGGCTGCGGCTGACCCAGCGCAGTCCCCGCTCGTCGAGAGCGAGCCCGATGCCCACGCCGCCGGGCTCCTCGGGGGAGCGCCCGACGGTGACCGGGGCCGCTTCGGTCACCACGAGGCGGTGCCACGCGACCCCCTTGACCCGGATCACGACGGTCACCGCCCGGGGTACCGGACCCGTGTCGCGCAGTGGCGCACCGTGCCGCGGGCACTGCGGTACCCCGTTCACCAGCTGCGGCGGCGGTTGGCTGCCCGGTTCGCCCGGCGGCTCGTCGGACTGCGGCCCGAACGGGTCGGGTTCACGGGCGCCGGGCGGCCCGAAGCTCGCGCAGCCGGGCTCGGGACAGCGCCATTTGCGGCCCAGTGCGGCGGCCGGTGCGGCCGGCCCGGGACCGAGCTGTTGCGGCGACAGGGCCGGGCCGTTGGCCGTGGGTACCGGCGCGTAGGTCAGCCCGGGGTACCCGCCGGGCTGCCGGCTCAGCAGTGGCAGGCCGGTCAGCGCGGCCACCTCGCGGATCCGCTGTATCGCCGGCGGTCCGCCCATCCGCAGCACCTCGACCTTGCCGTCGTCGGACCAGCGGCGGATGACCATCCGCTCGTTCGCGGTCAGGTCGGTGTCGGACAGCAGCGCGCGCTGGGCGACCGGGTACACCGCGACGCCGCCGTCGGACATGTGCCGGGCGAGCGCGTCGATGACCAGCCCGAGGCGCAGCAGGTGTGCCGGCCGGCCGCCGTCGAGGTCGGCCAGCCGGACGATCTCGGTCAGGTCGACGACCCCGCCGGCCGCCGTCGGGTCGGTGGTGATCCGCCGCTCGATGGCGTCGAGCACATGGCTGACTCCGAATCGCACGGTCCCACCCTAGATGGTGACCGCGTCGCCGGGGCCGAGCCAGGCGTACCCGGTGTCCCCCTTGGCGGTCATCCACCGCTCCACGCTCTGCTGCCCGATGACGCTGAGCATGGCGTCGTGGATCGGGTACGCCCGGCGGGGCTTGACCGCGCGGACGAAGTCCAGCGCCTCGGCCAGCTTCAGCCACGGCGCGCTGGCCGGTACCAGCAGCGTGTCGATCGGCGCGTCGGGTACGTGCAGCGCGTCGCCGGGGTGGTAGACCGCCCCGTCCACGACGTAGCCCACGTTGGCGCAGCCGGGCAGCCCCTCGTAGATCTCCGCGTGCGCACCGCCGACGACCTGTACCGCGAATCCCGCCGCGGTGACCGTGTCGCCGGGCGCCACCGGGGTCACCGCGGCGCCGAGACCGGCGAGCTGGTTCTGCGCGACCGGCGCCGGTGCCCAGACATGCAGCCGCGGGTTGTCGGCCGCGACCCGGGTCAGGAACTCGACGTCGAGGTGGTCGAAGTGCTCGTGGGTGACCAGTACGTCACGGACGCCGTCGAGCGCCGCCTCCTCGCTCCACTCGCCGGGGTCGATGACGAGAGCGCGGCCGTCGTCGGACTCCAGCCGCACACAGGCATGCGTGAACTTGGTCAGCTTCACGCCCCAACCCTAATCTGGGCGGCATGGTGAAGCAGGCCGTGGTCGGCCGATGAGCGAGCGGGAAGCCACGAAGGTCAAGACGGTACCGTGGTGGGTCGGGCCGGCTTTCGCGCTGCTCGCGCTGGGCACGGTACCGTGGGTGGTCTTTCTGGCGGTCACGCTGCCGCGGCATGCCACCTTCGCCCACTACCGCGGTGTCTGGGTGGGCTTCGACACGGCGCTGGTCGTGGTGCTGGCGATGACCGCGTGGATGGCCTGGCGCGGGCGGCCGTACGTGGCGCTGTCGTCCACCGCGGCGGCGACGATGCTCGCGGTCGACGCGTGGTTCGACGTGATGACCACGCCGCGCGGGCACGGCCTGTTCCTGTCCTGGCTGCTCGCCGTCCTCGTGGAGCTTCCGCTGGCCGGCATCTGCCTGTGGATCGCGCTGCACGCGGAGATGGTCATCGAGAACCGGGTGGTGCTGCTGTCCCGCCGGGTGCGCCGGGCCGAGGCGCGGGCGGCCCGCCGGGCGGAGGAGCGCGCCGCCCGGGCGGAGCGGACCGGTCAGGGCCGGCCGTAACCGTGGATCGGCGCCGTGTCGACCGGTGCGATCTCCACGTCCTGCCCGTACGTCGGCGCGTGGATCACCTTGTCGTCGCCGATGTAGATGGCGACGTGGTGGATGTTGCCGTAGTAGAAGACGAGGTCGCCGGGTTGCAGTTGCCCGCGTGACACGTGTGCCACCTGCGCCCACTGCAGCGTCGAGCTGTGCGGCAGGGAAACCCCGGCGGCGCCCCACGACGCCATCGTCAGGCCGGAGCAGTCGAAGGCGTCCGGCCCGGCCGCGCCCCAGGCGTAGGGCTTGCCCAGTTGCGCATAGGCGTACCGGATCGCCACGCCGGCCGGCCCCGGCTGGTACGCCGGGACGTACCGGTCGTGCGGCGTGACGGGATTGCGGCCACCGTAAAGGGTGAACCGCAACTGGCGCAGCCCGGCGATCTGCGTCTCGATCTTCGTCCGCTTCGCCGCGAGGTCGGCCTGTTGCGCCGCCTGCTGCCCGAGCACGACGTCGAGGGCGCTCTGCTCCTGCGCGTACCGCTGCTGTTCGGCGTGCAACTGCGCGACCTGGCGGCGGCTGACCAGGCTGAGGTGGTCGAGCATGGTGAGCTCGTCGACCAGGTTGCCCGGCGAGCCGGCGGCGACGAGCGCGGCGACCGGCCCGCCGCCGATCCGCTCGTACAGGCCCGCCGAGTACTGCCCGATCTGGTCCTGCAGCGCGCCGATCGCCTGCCCGAGCGGCGCCAGCTGTGCGGTCATCGCGTCGCGGCGGGCCTGGGTGGCGGTCAGCCGTACCTGCGTGGCGTTGTACTGCTCGATCACCGTCTCCAACTGCTGGGAAGCGGCGCTCAGTTGCTGGGACAGCTCGGCCGGCGTCGGGTTGGCGTGCGCGGCCGGGCCGGGCGCGCAGAGGCCGCCCGCCGCAAGGACCGCGACGGCGGCCGCGGCCGCCGTCCTTGCGACCGCGGCCGCGGTCCTCGCGGCCGCCGCCGCGGCGCGGGCCGCGCGCAGCGCGAGCCGCGGACACAGGGAAGCTGGCACGACCGGCACAACGAGCCACCTCCGGAGCCGGATGCGCCCCGCCGATACCCCAGGGGGGTACTATGCTCTGGTGACCGGATACGCTGCCGACAAGGATGCCCTGCTGGGGCGGCTGCGCCGCATCGAGGGGCAGGTACGCGGCCTGCACCGCATGGTCGAGCAGGACACCTACTGCATCGACGTGCTGACCCAGATATCCGCGGCCACCCGGGCGCTCCAGGCGGTCGCCGTCGGCCTGCTGGAAGGGCACCTGGCGCACTGCGTGGTCGACGCCGCGCGCGACGGCGGCGATCCGACCGCGAAGGTCAGGGAGGCCACCGAGGCGGTCGCCCGCCTCGTCCGATCCTGAGGGGGTACTGATGACTGTCACCGAGACCTACGCGGTCACCGGAATGACCTGCGACCACTGCGTCCAGGCGGTGACCGGGGAGTTGATCCGGCTGCCCGGCGTCCGCGACGTGCGCGTCGACCTCTCCTCCGGGCGGATCACCGTGCGCAGCGACGGGATGGTTCCGCTGGACGAGGTACGCGCCGCGGTCGACGAGGCCGGATATGCGCTTTCCTAAGCGCTGGGTGGTCGCGGCACTCGCCGCGGTCCTGCTCGGCGCCGTCGTGGTCCTGCTCGTCCGGGCTCCGGTACCGGCGGTCTCCGGCCCCAGCACCGCCGCCCTCACCGGTCCCGAGTCGGCGCCGCACACCCACGTCATGACGGCACCCTCCGGGGCTCCGGTGCCGGTCGGTGGGCTGTCCGCGACGGCCGGCGGGTACTCCTTCGTGGTGACCGGGATGAGCCCGTTCACCTTCCACATCCAAGGCCCGGATGGGAATCCGGTCACCAGGTTCCAGCTGGTGCACGAGAAGCCGCTGCACCTCATCGTGGTGCGCAAGGATCTGAGCGGGTACCAGCACGTGCACCCGACCATGGCGCCCGACGGCACCTGGACCGTCGCGCTGTCCCTGCCCGCTCCGGGCCCGTACCGCGCCTTCGCCGACTTCACCACCGGCACCGGTACGGCGGTGGTGCTCGGCGCGGAGCTGCCCGCGGTCGCCGGCGCCGCCGCCGCTCCGTCCACAGTGGACAATGCGTTCCCGGTGACCCACGAGGGTACCCTGACCGTCGGCGTCGCGGAGCCGCTGCTGTTCCGGATCGGCTCGAAAGACCCGCTGCAGCCGTACCTCGGCGCCTACGGGCACCTGACGATGCTGCGCGAAACCGATCTGGCATACCTGCACATCCACCCGGAACCCGCGCTCGTCGACGGGGCCGCGAAGTTCTGGGTGGCCGCGCCGTCGACGGGTACCTTCCGGCTGTTCCTCGACTACCAGGTCGACGGGAAGGTGCACACCGCCCAGTTCACCGTGACGGTGCGCTGAATGTCCACAGTGGACCTGCGGATCGGCGGCATGACGTGCGCCTCGTGCGCGACCCGGGTGGAGAGGAAGCTGAACCGGCTCGCCGGGGTACGCGCGACGGTCAACTTCGCCACCGAGACCGCGCACGTGTCATACCCGCCCGAGGTCGTCGTCGCGGATCTGGTCCGCACGGTCGAGTCGGCCGGCTACACGGCTGCCGCCGCGCGGCCGCCCTCGCTGGGTCCGCGGCTCGCGCTCAGCGCCGCGCTGACGGTACCGCTGACCGTCCTGAGTGGACGGTGGCCGTACCTGGCGCTGGCGCTCGCGGTACCCGTGGTCACCTGGGGGGCGTGGCCGTTCCACCGGGCCACGCTGGTCAACCTGCGGCACGGCGCGACGACCATGGACACGCTGATCTCACTGGGCATCGTGGCCTCGGTCGGCTGGAGTGTCGTCGCGCTGTTCCGCGGCGGCGACCTGTACCTGGAGGTCGGCGCGGTGCTCACCACGTTCCTGCTCGCCGGCCGGTACGCCGAGGCGCGGGCGAAGCGGCGCGCGGGTTCGGCGCTGCGTGCCCTGCTGGAGCTGGGCGCCAAGGAGGTGGCGCTGCTGCGTGACGGCGTCGAGGTGCCGGTACCGGTGACCGAGCTGCGCGTCGGTGACGTGTTCCTCGTCCGGCCGGGGGAGAAGGTGGCGACCGACGGTGTCGTAATCGAGGGCACCAGCGCGGTCGACCTGAGCCTGCTCACCGGGGAGAGCGCGCCGGTCGAGGTACGGGCCGGCGACCCGGTCACCGGCGCGACCGTGAACGCCGGGGGGCGCCTCGTCGTGCGCGCCACCCGGGTCGGCGCGGACACCCAACTCGCGCGGATCGGCCGGCTGGTGGCCGCGGCACAGTCCGGCAAGGCACCGGTACAGCGGCTGGCCGACCGGGTCTCCGCGGTGTTCGTCCCGGCGATCCTCGCCACCGCCGCGCTGACCGCGGCCGGCTGGTTGCTCACCGGGCACCCCGCGGGGCGCGCGCTGACCGCCGCGGTCGCGGTGCTCATCGTCGCCTGCCCGTGCGCGTTGGGGCTCGCGACACCGACCGCGCTCCTCGTCGGTACCGGACGCGGCGCGCAGCTCGGCATCCTCGTGCGCGGGCCGGAGGTGCTGGAGGCGACCCGGCGCGCCGACACCGTGGTGCTCGACAAGACCGGCACGGTCACCACCGGCACGATGGCGGTGACCGCGGTGACCCCGGCCGGAGGTGTCGACGGCGCCGAGCTTGTCCGGTACGCGGCGGCGGTCGAGGACGCCGCCGAGCATCCGGTCGCGCGCGCGATCGCGGCCGCCGGTCCGCGGCCGCCGCTGCCGGTACACGACTTCGCGGCGCTGCCCGGACTCGGCGCACAGGCCACAGTGGACGGTCGCCGGGTGGTCGTCGGGCGGCCGGAACTCCTTGCCGCGCAAGGCATCCCGGTACCGGCCGTGGACGGGGTCGCGGTCGCCTGGGACGGCGTGTACCGCGGCTCGATCACGGTCGCGGACACGGTGCGGCCGACGTCGGCGGCAGCGGTGGCGCGGCTGCGCGGGCTCGGGCTGCGACCGGTCCTGCTCACCGGGGACTCCGCGGCGGTCGCGGCTTCCGTGGCCGGGCAGGTCGGCATCGACGAGGTGCACGCCGGGGTGCTGCCCGCCGACAAGGTTTCGGTGGTACAGCGGCTGCGCGCCGAGGGTCGCGTGGTGGCCATGGTCGGCGACGGGGTCAACGACGCCGCCGCGCTCGCGGTCGCGGATCTGGGCATCGCGATGGGTACCGGTACCGACGTGGCCATCGAGGCCAGCGACCTGACCCTGGTGCGCGCCGACCTGCTCGCGGCCGCCGACGCGATCGCGTTGTCCCGGGCCACCCTGCGCACCGTCAAGGGCAACCTGTTCTGGGCGTTCGCCTACAACATGGCCGCGGTACCCCTGGCGGTCGCCGGCCTGGTGGCCCCGGAACTGGCCGCCGCCGCGATGGCCCTGTCGAGCGTGTTCGTGGTCAGCAACAGCCTGCGCCTGTTCCGCTTCCGACCGGTCAGGAAGCGGTAGGGCTGGGCGGCGTCGGGCGCGGTACCGCCGGCCCCGGCGGCCCGATCTGCGGCCCGATCTGCGGGCGGCGGAAGCCCGGCCCGTAGCGCGAGTGTCCCGGTCCCATCCGGTGATCGGTGAAGTGGCCGACCGCGACGCCGATCACGCCGCCGAGCACGCACCCGATGAGCAGGCCGACGAGGCCGACCAGCAGCAGTGGCAACCACCTCGGGCGGCGCCGGCCCCACGGACCGGGACCCCACGGCGGACCCGGCGGGTACCCGGGCGGCGCTCCCGGCCCGGGCGGCGGCGGTGGAGGAGCTTCCGGCGCGGGCGCCGCGGCCGGAGCCGGCTCGGTGGGCGGCGGGGTGGCCGCCGGCCGGACCGGCTCGGTGGGAGTTTCATCTGCCATGCGGCAAGGATCGGTCGGGAAGATCAGAGATGGCTGTGAAAAGCTGTGCCCATGGATGACAAGCAGATCCTGCGACAGATCAGCGAACTGGTCGACGAGGAGCACGGGCTGCGCAACCGGGCACAGGCCGGACAGATCGACTCGACCGAGGAGCACGAGCGCCTGGCCCAGCTGGAGGCCGCCCTCGACCAGTGCTGGGACCTGCTGCGCCGGCGGCGCGCGGCGCGCGAGTTCGGCACCGACCCGGGGACCGCGCAGGCGCGTCCGGTCAACGAGGTGGAGGGCTACCTCCAGTAGCGCGCGTCTCGCCGACCGCGAGGTCCCACAGGTCCGCCCGGTCCCGGCCGGCCTGCGCCCACGCGGTCGCCGCCTTGCGCGCCGGATCCAGCAGCGGCTCGGCGGACAGCACGAAGGTGCCCCAGTGCATGGTCGCCATCCGCCGGGCACCGAGGTCCGCGCACGCCCGCACGGCCTCGGGCGGGCTCATGTGCACCGGCTTCATGAACCAGTTCGGCTCGTACGCGCCCACCGGCAGCAGCGCCAGGTCGATACCCGGGTGATGGCTGGCGATGTCGGCGAACCAGCGGCCGTACCCGGTGTCGCCGGCGAAGTACACCTTCGTGTCGCCGCTGGTGAACACCCACCCGCCCCACAGGGTCTTGCAGGTATCGGTCAGGCTGCGCCGGCTCCAGTGGTGCGACGGCACGAACTCCAGCTCCACGTCGCCCAGCCGGACCGACTCCCACCAGTCCAGCTCGACGACCCGGGTGAAGTCGCGCCGGCGGAACCAGGCGCCGAGCATTGCGGGTACCAGCATCGGGGTGTCCCGGGGCAGCTGGCGGATCGTCGGCGCGTCCAGATGGTCGTAGTGGTTGTGCGAGATGACGACCGCGTCGATGCGCCCGATGCCGGACAGCGGTACCCCCGGCGGGGTCAGCCGCGCCTTCACACCCGGAATCTTGTTCGACCACACCGGGTCGGTGAGGATGGTCAGCCCGCCGGTCTGCACCGCGAACGTGGCGTGCCCGATCCACGTGACCGCCGTCTGTCCACTGTGGACATCAGGCAGCCGGTCCTGTTGCGCCACCGGGATCTTCGGCGCGTCGGACAGGTCCTTCACGCCGAAGCCGCCCTGGCGCAGGATCCGCGCGACGTCGCGGTACCCGGGCAGCGGGTCGGTCAGCCGGTCCTTGAACGTGTCCGGCCAGTTGCGGCCGCCGTAGGTGCGCCGCGCCGCTTCGAGATCGTCCCGTACCCGTCGCGCGTCGAACATCAGTCCTCGCTGGTTCCGGTACCCTCACCGGGTTTTCCGCCCCGACGGCGCCGGCGGCGGCGCGGCTTGGCCGGACCGTCCTCGGCCACGGCAACCTCCACAGTGGACGGTTCGGCGGTGTTGCGGCGGCGGCGCTGGCGCGCCGGTCGCGGCTCGCCCGGGGTCGGGCGGCGCCGGCCGCCGCCCAGATCCTCCTCCACCTCCGCGGACAACCCGGCCCGGGTCCGGTCGGCGGTCGGCAGCGTACCGGTGGCGTCGGTCGCAATGTCGAGGTCGGTGAACAGGTACTGCGACGTGTGGTACGTCTCCGGCGGCTCCGGCTGCTCCAGCCCCAGGGACTTGTCGATGAGCCGCCAGCGCGGCATGTCCTCCCAGTCGACGAACGTCACCGCGACGCCGGTCGCCCCGGCCCGCCCGGTGCGGCCGATCCGGTGCGTGTAGGTGTCCGGGTCCTCGGGGCAGTCGTAGTTGATCACGTGGGTCACGCCGGTCACGTCGAGGCCGCGGGCGGCCACGTCGGTGGCCACGAGCACGTCCACCTTGCCGCTGCGGAACGCGCGCAGCGCCCGCTCCCGGGCACCCTGCCCCAGATCACCGTGTACCGCCGCCACCGCGAACCCGCGGAAGTCGAGGTCGGCGGCGACCCGGTCGACGTTGCGCTTGGTACGGGTGAAGATCATGGTCAGCCCGCGCTGCTCGGCCTGCAGGATCCGGGCGACCATCTCCAGCTTGTTGAGCTGGTGGGTGCGGTACACGAGCTGGGTCGTCAGCGGCGAGGCGATCGCCTCCGGGCCGTGCGTGGCGTGGATGGTCACCGGCGCGCGCAGGAAGCGGCGGGCGAGCATCACGATCGGCTCGGGCATGGTGGCCGAGAACAGCATGGTCTGCCGGTCGCTGGGCACCATCGACAGGATCTTCTCGACGTCGTCGAGGAAGCCCAGGTCGAGCATGCGGTCGGCCTCGTCGAGGACCAGCTGGCCGACGCCGGTGAGCTTGAGCTGCCGACCCTTGGCCAGGTCGAGCAGGCGGCCGGGGGTGCCGACCACGATCTCCACGCCCTTGGTCAGCGCGTCGGTCTGCGGCTCGTAGGCGACCCCGCCGTAGATGGGCAGTACCCGGATCCGCCGTACCTTGCCGGCCGCGGCGATGTCGCGGGCCACCTGCAGGCACAGCTCCCGGGTGGGTACCACGACCAGGGCCTGCGGCCGGCCGTCGGCGCCTTCCTCGACGGAGCGGACCCGCTCCAGCAACGGCACGCCGAAGCCGAGGGTCTTTCCGGTACCGGTGGGGGCCTGCCCGATCAGGTCGGTGCCCCGCAGGGCGATCGGGATCGCATACTCCTGGATCGCGAACGAACGGACGATACCGGCGTCGGTGAGCGCGGCGACGGTTTCCGGTCGGGCACCGAGCTCGGTGAAGGTGGGGCTGTCGGGTCGTACGGGTGCGTTGGCGGCCAGTTCGGCTGCCGCCTGGTTCGGTTCGATCGTCATGTAGTTGGGGCGTCCTTCTGCCGGTGCGCCCCGATGACGGTTCCGAGGGGCGCCTATGGATGTGGCGCGGGCCACACGCGATGCCGATCTGTCACAAGCCTCAGCGATCGCGGGCCGCACGCGCGGCGCGGGTGCTCGCTGCACCCGCGTACCTACCTATCGTACCCGGCGGCTCCGTTAGCAGCGAAATCACGAAGTTCGGTAGCCTTCGGTGGTGCCCGACCCCGTGCTGCGCGCCGCTGCCGTCGTGGATCTGCTCGCCCTGCTGGCATACGGCGAGCTGCAGGCCTTCGACCAGATGGCGGCCGATGCCCGGCTCGCCCCTGACCTGCACCGCAGGGCGGTACTGAGTGCCATGGCGGCCGCCGAGATCGTCAACTACCGGCGGCTGGCCGACCGGCTCGCCGCCCTCGGCGCCGATGCCGAAGCAACCATGCGGCCATACGTCGCGCCGCTGGAGCGGTACCACGACCAGACCGCGCCGAAGGACTGGCTGGAGGCGCTCACCAAGGCCTACGTGGGCGACGGGATGGCCGACGATTTCTACCACGAGGTCGCGGTACGGCTGGATTCGCCGGACCGGGAACTGGTGCTCGACGTCCTGCACGACAGCACGTACGCCGACTTCGCCGCCGCGGAGATCCGCAACGCGATCGACGCGGACCCGAAGGTGGCCAACCGGCTGTCGATGTGGGCGCGGCGGCTGGTCGGGGAGGGGCTCTCCCAGGCGCAACGGGTGGCGGTGGAGCGGCCGTCACTGGCCCTGCTGCTGGGCGACGACCTGGACGCGGTCAGCGGCCTGTTCAAGCGCCTGACCAGCGCGCACACGGCGCGCATGACCGCGGTCGGCCTGAACAACTGACCGCCGCCCGCCGCCCGCCGCCCGGCCCGCGCCGCCCCAGCCCGCCGATCTTGGACTTGTGTAGGGGACGAATCGCCCTCTTCCCGCCCAAAGCGGCCGACACAACTCCAAGATCGGCGCAGTGTTGGGGCCGCGCCGGTGTGTCGGCGCGCGCCCCGCGCGGTCAGCCGGCGGTGAAGCCGACCACCCGCGGGGACGCCTCGGCGATCTCGACGTACGCGAGCTTGTCGATGGGTACGATCACCCGCCGGCCCTTGTCGTCGACCAGGGTCAGCGTGCCGTTCCGGCCGCTCAGCGCCTCGGCCACGGCCGACTCGACCTCTGCCGGGGTCTGCACGCTCTCCAGCACCAGCTCACGAGGCGCGAACTGTACCCCGATCTTCACTTCCACCCTGATTCCTCCTCGGCCGTACCGGTACACAGGCTAGCTGATCGCCGGATCCGTCCCGGTGTGCGCCTCGCCCGGCGCCGGCAGGCCGTGCAGCGGGAAGCTCGCGATGCCGCGCCAGGACAGCGCCAAGAGCAGTTGTTCGGCGTCTTCCTTGGGTACCTGCCGGCCGCCGGCCAGCCAGAACTGTGCCGCCGTGATCGCCGCGCCGACCAGTCCGGCGGCGAGCAGTTCGGCGCGCGACCGCGCCACGCCGGTGTCCGCCATGATGGTTTCGGTGATCGAATCGATGCACAGGCGCTCCACCCGGTCGACCCGTTCCCGTACCGCCGGCTCGTTGCGCAGGTCGCTTTCGAAGATCAGGCGGAACGCCTCGCTCGTGTCGCCGACGAACTCGAAGTACGCCCGATTGGCACCGGCGACCCGTTCCTTGTTGTCGGTCGTCGATGTCATCGCGGTGCGGATCTTCTCGACGAGCGCGTCGCAATGCGTGTCCAGTAGCGCCAGGTATAGCTCTAACTTGCCGGGAAAGTGCTGGTACAAAACCGGCTTACTGACTCCGGCCCGCTCGGCGATGTCATCCATCGCGGCGGCGTGGTACCCCTGCGCCACGAAGACTTCCTGCGCGGCGGCGAGTAGCTGCTTGCGGCGCGCTGATCGGGGCAACCGCACTGGTCGGCCGGCCGTTTGCGCACCGCTTGTCGCCGCCATGAACAACCTCCGACAATGCTCTGGATTCGAACTCATCGTGTTTGGCAGTTAACTGCTCTACCCCAACACGGTAGCCTCACGGGGGAGACCGAGGAGTGGGCGGTGGACGAAACAGGGCAGCCGGGTAGCGAGCCGGTGCGGGTCGGTGACGAAGCGTCCGCGACCCTCGCTGCTGGTTGGCAGCCGTCGTCGAACGGCGCCTCCCGCGACACGAACGGATCCCGCGCCGACGGGCTACGTCTGCGCACCACAGATACGCCCTGGTCCAGCGCTGGCGCCGCCCTCGAACCCGACATGGAACCGGCCAGCACCGGCTGGCGCCGTTCCCTCACCTCCGGCCTGCGCGGCCGCGCCGAGGTCCGGTCGCGGTACGCCGATCTGCTCGCTCCGATCAGCCCGGCGCTGCCACCCACCGGTACCCGACCGGGTGAGGTGCCGGCGAGCGCGCCGCCGTACCCCTACGAGGGCGACCTCGACGCGCCCCGGGGCTGGGCATCGCCGACGCCCGCTCGGCCACCGGATCCGCCGGCCGAGCCGCAGTCGCAGCCGCCGTACCCGCAGTTCCGGCCGTCACCCGCGTTGACCGACAACACGTTCGACGACCTTCCCGCGCTCGCCCAGGCGGCGGCCGCGAGCCAGGCCGCGCAGGCGGCGGCACAGGCCGCGTCGGCGGTCCAGGCCGCGCGGGCCGCCGAGGCCGCGGCCGAAGCGCGCGCCGTGGTCGAGGACCACGCGGCGGTCGAGGCCGCCTACCGCGCGGCACAAGGGGGTACCGAGATCGCAGAGGAGCCTCCCGAGCCCCCGGCCCGGTACCGGGCGACGGCCGCCCTGCCCGACCCGCGCGTACCCGGCACCCGCCCGGCCGAGTTCCGCGCCCCCAGCCACCCGCCCGGGGAAGCCCGGCCACCGCTGACCCTGCCGGCCGTCCCCCGGTCACCGGCCCAGTCGCCGCCGCCCGAAGCCGTGCACCGGCCGCCCGCCGACCCGTTGAACCGGCCGCCCGCCGGCGGCGAGCCGCAGAGCCGCACCGCGGTCGAACCGCACAACCGTGCCGCGGTCGACCCGCACAACCGTGCCGCCGTGCAACCGCCGGCTGTCCCGTCCGCGGACGCCACACCGCCCGGCCGGCCCGCCGAGCCGGTACCTCCGGCCGCGCGCGGCCCGGTCGACCTGCTGCGGCCGTTCACCGCCGCGTCGCCCGTGTCGACACCGCCGCCCGGCAGCCGCGGCTCGCTCGGTCCGTTGCCGCCACCGGGCCTGCGCCCGCCGGTCGAGCCGCCTCCGGGTGCCTCGTCCCCGTTGCCGCAGCGCATCCCGGCCCCGCCCGACGTCCCCGAGGTACCCGAGGACGAGCCGGACGACCAGTTCATCGACCACGGTGAGCGGCTGCGGTCCGGCATCGCCCCGCCGGAGCTGGCCCGGATCGCCACGCACCTGCGGTACGACGAAGACTTCGAAGAGCAGACGACCGAGCGGCCGGACGGCTTCGACGTCGACACCGTGCTGTCGGCGGTCCGCCTCGTGCCCGGTGTCCGCGACGCCCAGCTGCGGCCGAACCCGGGCGGGGTACACACGCTGCGCCTCGACCTCGCCGACGGCGCCGACCCCGGCCAGGTGAGCCGGCTGGTGGCCCGGCTGCTCAAGCAGAAGATGGGCCTCGCCGCCGAACCGCGCCGGCAAAACCCCAACCGGCCCACCGGCCCGCCACCCGGCCTCCGAGATCCCGGCCTGCCCAAGGACGCGGTGATCCCGGGGGTACCGCCGGCCCCACGGCCGGCCGAGCCGCAGCACAGCTCCGGTCGGCTCGAACCGGCCCGGTCCGATCCCGGTCATCCCGACGAGCGGTCCCGCCACCGGGTCACCCCGCTGCGGACCCGCGAGGGGCACGCCGAGGGCGAGGGGCGCCGCGCCGCGCGCCCGGGCGCCCAGCCGCGGGTCGTCATCAATCAGGTACAGGTCAGCACGCTCGGCTTGGACGCGACCGTGGAGGTTCGCCTGACCAGCAACGGGGCACCCGCATACGGGGTGGCGAGCGGGCCGGCCGTCGACGGGTACGTGCTGCGGCTGGCGGCCGTCGCCGCGACCAACGCGATCGACCAGCTGCTGTCCTCGGCCGAGGGCGGCGAGCGGCAGGGCCGGTCGTTCGTCGAGCACGCCACCGTCGTACCGTTCGGCAGCTGCGAGGTCGCCGTCGTGGTACTGCTGCTCGTCTACGGCGGCACGATCGAACAGCTGACCGGTTCGGCGCTGGTGTCCGGCGATCCCCGGCAGGCGATCGTGCGGGCCACGATGGCCGCGGTCAACCGCCGCCTCGACGCGCTGCTCGGCTGACACGCTGCTTGGCTGAGCCGGCTCCCGGACAGTTGCCGGCCCGGCGGTCGGGCACACTTGTGCAATGCAACCTGCCGTCATCGCGCCGCCAGATTCCGTTTCCCGTGCGGACACCTTGCCGTCGCGGTGGCCGGGCCGGCCGGTGGTGCTCGACGGCCGGGTGACCTACCTGCGGGAGACCCCCGCGACCGGTACCGCGGCCGAGCCGGCCCTGTACGTCCACGGCCTCGGCGGTTCCGCGGCGAACTGGACCGACCTCGCCGGCCTGCTCGCCCACCGGCTCGACGGGCAGGCCATCGACCTGCCCGGGTTCGGTCGCAGCGACCCGGCGCGGCGGTACTCGCTGCCGGCCGTGGCACAACGGGTGATCCGCTGGATCGAGCACAGCGGGCGGGGACCGGTGCACCTGTTCGGCAACTCGCTCGGCGGCGCGGTCGTGGTACGCGTCGCCGGAGTCCGGCCCGACCTGGTCCGCACGCTGACCCTGATCTCGCCCGCGATGCCGTTCCTGGACCCGCGCCGCTCCGCACACGGCCGGATGATCCCGCTGCTGTGGGTACCTCGGGTCGACCGGCTGGCCCAGCGCCGGCTGCACGCGATCGAGCCGGCCGACCTCGCCCGGCAGGTCCTCGAACTCTGCTTCGCCGACCCGACCCGGATCCACGAGCAGCGGATGGTCGAGGCGATCGAGGAGACCCGGCTGCGGTACGACGTGCCGTGGTACATGGACGCCTACGTGCGCACCCTGCGCGGGCTGGTCGGCTCGTTCCTGCGCGCATACCTGCCCGGGTCCGGCTCGCTGTGGCGCATCGCCGCCCGGATCCAGGCGCCGACGCTGGTCATCGGCGGCGCGCTGGACCGGCTGGTGGACGTGCGGGTGGCGCCGCAGGTCGCCCGTACCGTCCCGGACTCGCGGCTGCTGATGCTCAACGGCGTCGGCCACGTGGCGCAGATGGAGGTACCCGAAATCGTGGCGCGCGCAGTTGTGGCAATGCTCAATGAGGCGGTGGCCGATGTGGCACGCTGATCGGCGATGCCCAGAACGCCCCGCCGGCTTCGGCCCGTTGCGCTGATCGTTGCGGTGTTCGCGCTGTTCGCTCTCGGCACCTCGACCGCGTTGGGCCTGCGCCGCACCGAGCCGGCCAAGCCGCGGGCGGGGGAACGGCCGGCGCGCTCCGGGCCGCCCGCTGTGCCGCCGGCCGCGCCGCGGCGCAGCCCTGCAGCGGAGGTGCCGTCGAGCTTTCCGCACGCCGGGCCGGGTACCTGGTGGTACGCGGAGTCGACCGGGCCGGTGTTCGGCAGCGCCGGGCCGGTGCGGCGGTACCGTGTCGCCGTCGAGTCGAACATCCCCGTCGGCGTGACCGACTTCGCCGCGACCGTGGACGCGGTGCTCGGCGACACCCGCGGCTGGACGGCCGGCGGGCAGTACCGCCTGCAGCAGGTACCCGCAAACGCCCCCGCCGAGTTCACCGTGTACCTGGCCACCCGGCAGACCAGCGCGACCATGTGCCTGGCCGGTGGCCTGCACACCGACGGGTACACCTCCTGCCGCACCCCGGGACGGGTGATCCTCAACCTCGACCGCTGGTTCGACTCGGTACCCGACTACGGTGCACCGCTGGCCGTCTACCGCCAGTACATGATCAATCATGAGGCCGGCCACCAGTTCGGCCACGGCCACGAGCTGTGCCCCGGCTCCGGCCGCCCCGCCCCGGTGATGGAGCAGCAGACGCTCGGCCTGCACGGCTGCACCGCCAACCCGTGGCCGTACCTCGGCGGCGAGCGCTACGTCGGACCGCCGGGCGAGTACTGACATGATCCCGGAAGGCCCGCGCACCCGGGCGCTGCTGGCCCGCCGCCGGCGCCGCCGGCAGCGGCTGCTGGTCGTCGCCGGCATCCTCGCGGTGGCCGCGCTGCTCGGCGTGGCGGTCCTGGCCTACGTCAACCGGTCCCGGCCGCAGGCGCCGGTCGGCGACCCGGGCCCGCGGGCCGCGACCTCGGCCGCTCCGGCGCCCGCACCCGCCGGCCCGGCGCCGAGCTTCCCGGTCACCGGGCCGAACAGCTTCAGCTACGCGGGCGGCTCCGACCAGGTACTCGGCGGGGGTACCGCGGATCCGCGGCGGTACCGCGTCGCGGTGGAGAACGGCACCGGGCAGGACCCGGCCGGGTTCGCCGCGGCGGTCGGCCGGATCCTCGGCGACCCGCGCGGCTGGACGGCCGGCGGCGACGTGCGGTTCCAGCAGGTACCGAAGGACGCGGCCAAGGTGGACTTCACGATCATGCTGGCCACCCAGGCGACCAGCGAGAAGCTCTGCTCGGTCGGCGGGGTGCACACCGAGCGGTACAGCTCGTGCCGGCTGCCCGGTCAGCTCGTCATCAACCTGACCCGCTGGCTGACCGG
The DNA here is from genome assembly GCA_005885555.1 of Actinomycetota bacterium. GTDB lineage: Bacteria > Actinomycetota > Actinomycetes > Mycobacteriales > Micromonosporaceae > AC-43. The sequence goes on along the minus strand of VAWN01000038.1, from coordinate 32,362 downwards.
GATCCCCGGGTACGGCCCGCTCGACGAGTACCGCGCCTACGAGATCAACTACGCGGTCGGCCGCGACCTCGGCCACGGCAACGAGGCGTGCCCGAACCCCGGCGCCGCCGCACCGGTGATGCAGAAGCAGGTACTCGGCCTGAAGGGCTGCACCGCCAACGGCTGGCCGTACCGCGACGGCAAGCTGTACTCCGGACCGGCGGTACCGTGAGCGGGGTCACCGCCGGGAAGCCGCGGCCCCCGGGCCCGGGTTACCGTTCACGTATCACCGAATCGTGCCCCGGAGGAATGCCGTGTCGCTGCCACCGCTGGTCGAGCCCGCGCCGGGCCTGACCGTTGACGAGGTCCGCCGGTACAGCCGGCACCTGATCATTCCCGACGTGGCGATGACCGGGCAGAAGCGGCTGAAGAACGCGCGGGTGCTGTGCGTCGGCGCCGGTGGCCTCGGCTCGCCCGCGCTGATGTACCTCGCCGCCGCCGGGGTCGGCACGCTCGGCATCGTCGAGTTCGACACGGTCGACGAGTCCAACCTGCAGCGCCAGATCATCCACGGGCAGTCCGACATCGGCCGGCCCAAGGCGGAGTCGGCGCGCGACTCGGTGCGCGAGATCAACCCGTACGTCAACGTGGTCATCCACAACGAGGCGCTGTCCAACGACAACGCCTTCCAGATCTTCGAGCAGTACGACCTGATCGTCGACGGCACCGACAACTTCGCCACCCGGTACCTGGTCAACGACGCCGCGGTGCTGCTCGGCAAGCCGTACGTGTGGGGCTCGATCTACCGCTTCGACGGCCAGGCCAGCGTGTTCTGGGCCGAGCACGGCCCGTGCTACCGCTGCCTGTACCCGGAACCGCCGCCGCCCGGCATGGTGCCGTCCTGCGCCGAGGGCGGGGTGCTCGGGGTGCTCTGCGCCAGCATCGGCTCGATCCAGGTCACCGAGGCGATCAAGCTGCTCACCGGCATCGGCGAGCCGCTGCTGGGCCGGCTCATGGTCTACGACGCGCTGGAGATGACGTACCGGACGATCAAGGTACGCAAGGATCCGAACTGCGCGCTGTGCGGGGAAAACCCGACGATCACCGGCCTGGTCGACTACGAGGAGTTCTGCGGCGTGGTGTCCGAGGAGGCCTCCGCGGCCGCGCTCGGCTCGACGATCACCACCCGCGAGCTGAAGGACTGGATCGAGGCCGGCAAGTCGATCGAGCTGGTCGACGTGCGCGAACCCGCCGAGTACGAGATCGTCAAGATCCCCGGCTCCCGGCTGGTACCCAAGGGCGACATCCTCTCCGGCGAGGCGCTCGCCGGCCTGCCCCAGGACCGCCAGATCGTGCTGTACTGCAAGACCGGCATCCGGTCGGCGGAGGCGCTGGCGGCGGTCAAGGCGGCCGGGTTCCGCGACGCGGTACACGTGCAGGGTGGGGTTGTCTCGTGGGTGCGGCACGTCGACCCCTCGTTGCCCATCTACTGACCTGCGTCGGCGCATTGCGGAAGCTGATCCGCTGAGCGGCAGACGGAGGAGGCTGCCGCCCAGGCGGCGGTAGCCTACGGCCATGGCGGACATCGACGGCGCGATCGGCTACGTGGTGGCCCACGGCGACCCCGTGGACCGCGCTCGGCTGTCCTACCTGCGCTCCGGCGCCGCGCCGCCACCCGACGCGGTCGCCAAGGCGGAGATGGGCCAGGCGCCCGGTGGCGGCTGGCCGGCGTTCTGGGCGGGCGACACCGCTTCGGTCGACGCCACCTGCTTCCGCCTGGCCGAACTGGACGACCTGGGCGCGCTGGACCGGGAGCCGGCCCGCAAGGCGCTGGCGTGGCTGGCGGCCCGGCAGCGGCCGGACGGTACCTGGGAGGAGGACGCCTCGCTGGCCGACGCCGCCCCGGTCTGGGCCAGGCCGGGCGACCCGGAGGCGCGGCTGTACCTGACCGCCAACGCCGGCTTCTGGCTCGCGGTGAGCGGGCCCGGGGAGGGGCTCAACCCGCACGCCGAGGTGGTCGCCCGCGCCACCCAGGCGTTCCGGGCCACCATCCGGGAGGACGGGAGCTGGCCGTCGTACCTGGTCGCCGGCTGGCTCGGCGCCGCCCTGCTGTACCACGCCGGCTGGTTCTACGAGGCCGCGCAGATCCAGGTGATCCTCGCCGACCGGGTACCCGACATGACGCCGGCCGAGGTCGCCTGGCTCGCGGCCGCCATGCGCCGGGTCGGGCTGGGCAGCGACGAGTGGCTGCTGACCGCCGCGCGCAAGCGGCTCACCGAGACCCAGCGCAGCGACGGCGGCTGGCCCAGCGACGACGGTCCCGCCTTCGACGTCCACACGACGCTGACCGCCATCCGCGCCCTGCGATAAAGCCCCGCCGATCTTGGAGTTGTGTCGGCGACAAAAGCCGCGCCACCGCGCGAGTCGGGCACCACAAGTCCAAGATCGGCGAGAAAAGGAGGAGTGGCTCAGCGCACGTGGCCGTCGCCGGTCACGACGTACTTGGTCGAGGTCAGCTCCGGCAGCCCCATCGGGCCGCGGGCGTGCAGCTTCTGCGTCGAGATGCCGATCTCCGCCCCGAACCCGAACTCGCCGCCGTCGACGAACCGGGTCGACGCGTTGACCAGTACCGCCGCCGCGTCCACTGTGGACACGAACGACCGGGCGGCGGCGAGCGACCCGGTGACGATCGCCTCGGAGTGCCCGGTGCCGTACCGCCGGATGTGTTCGACGGCCGCGGACAGTGACGGCACCACGGCCGCCGACAGGTCCAGTGACAGGTACTCGGCCGCGTAGTCGGCCTCGGTCGCCGCGGCGACCGGCACGCCGCACGCGCCGCCGGCCGCGACGACCTCCGGCGAACCGTGCACGGTCACCCCCGCGTCGCGCAACGCCGGCAGCGCCTTGGCCAGGAACGCCTCCGCGACGGATTCGTGCACCAGCACCGACTCGGCCGCATTGCACACCGACGGCCGCGAGGTCTTCGCATTGAGCAGGATCGACAGCGCCATGTCCAGATCGGCGGCCGCGTCGACGTACACGTGGCAGTTGCCGACGCCGGTCTCGATCACCGGTACCGTCGAATCCTCGACCACGGACTTGATCAGCGACGCGCCACCGCGCGGGATGAGCACGTCCACCAGGCCCCGCGCGCGCATCAGCTCCTTGACCGAATCGCGGGACGACGCGTCCAGAAGCTGAACCGCGTCGGCCGGCAGCCCGGCCGAGGAGACCGCGGACCGCAGGATCGCGACGATCGCCGCGTTGGACTGCGCCGCCGACGACGACCCGCGCAGCAGCACCGCGTTGCCGGACTTCAGGCACAGCCCCGCCGCGTCGGCGGTGACGTTCGGCCGCGCCTCGTAGATGATCCCGACCACGCCGAACGGCACCCGGATCTGCCGCAGTTCCAGACCGCCCGGCAGCGTCGAACCGCGCACCACCTCGCCGACCGGGTCGGCCAGCGCCGCGGTCTGCCGCAGCCCGTCGGCCATCCCGGCGATCCGGTCGGGGTTGAGGGACAGGCGGTCCACCAGCGCCGCGGCGGTGCCGGCCGCGCGCGCCGCCGCCACGTCCGCCTCGTTGCCGGCCAGCACCTCGGGGGTACCGTCAACGAGCGCGTCAGCCATCGCGAGCAGCGCGCGGTCCTTGTCGGCCCGGGTCGCCGTCGCGAGCGTGTTCGCCGCCGACCGCGCGCGCCGTGCGGCATCGGCGACAGAGGTGTCGGTCACCCTTCAATGCTATAGAAGGACGAGGTCGTCGCGGTGCACGACCTCCTTGCCGTACCCGGGGCCGAGTTCCAGCGTGGTCCGGCCGAGCAGGTCGGGCAGCTCGATCGCGTCGTAGTTGACCAGGCCCCGGGCCACCGGCCGGCCGTCCGGATCCACCAGGTCCACCGGGTCGCCGGCAGAGAACCGCCCCTCGATCGCGGTGATCCCGGCGGGCAGCAGCGAGGCGCGCCGGTCCACCACGGCGCGCACCGCACCCGCGTCGAGGTATACCCGGCCGCGCGGCTCGGTCGCGTGGGCCAGCCAGAACAGCCGGGCCTGCGGCCGCGCCCGGAGGCGGTGGAAGAAGGTACCCACGGGCCTGCCGGACAGTGCCGCGGCCGCGAGCGAGGCGTCGGTCAGCACCACCGGGATGCCGGCCCCGGTGGCGATCCGCGCCGCTTCCACCTTGGTGACCATCCCACCGGTACCGAGACCCGCCCGGCCCACCTTGCCGATCGACACCCCGGCGAGGTCGGCCTCGGACCGCACCTCCGGAATCCGCCGGGCACCGGGCCGGGCCGGGTTGCCGGTGTACAGCGCGTCCACATCGGACAGCAGCACGAGCAGGTCGGCGTGCACGAGCGCGGCGACGAGCGCGGCCAGCCGGTCGTTGTCGCCGAACCGGATCTCCTCGGTCGCGACGGTGTCGTTCTCGTTGACGACCGGTACCGTCTTGAGGTCCAGCAGCCGGCGCAGCGTGCGGTAGGCGTTGCGGTAGTGCGCCCGGCGGGTCACGTCGTCGACGGTGAGCAGCACCTGGCCGACGGTGCGGCCGTGCCGGGCGAATGCGTTGGTGTACGCCTGCATCAGCAGGCCCTGCCCGACGCTCGCGGCGGCCTGCTGGGTGGCCAGGTCGCGCGGCCGCCGCGCCAGGCCCAGCGGCGCCAGCCCGGCCGCGATGGCACCGGAGGAGACGAGGACCGTCTCGCCGGGCCGCTCGGCGATCGCGTCGACGAGCGCGTCCACCCGGCCCCGGTCGAGGCCACCGGCCGCCGTGGTCAGCGCCGACGAACCGACCTTGACCACCACCCGGTGCGCACCGGTCACCTCGTCCCGCACCCGCCCATTATCGTGGGGCGTCGTGGACTTCGCGGAGGAGGTACTCAGCCTCGTCGAGCGGATCCCGCGCGGCCGGGTCATGTCCTACGGGGCGATCGCGGAGTACGTCGGGCACGGCGGGCCGCGCCAGGTGGGCACCGTGATGGCGCGGTACGGCGGCGCGGTGCCGTGGCACCGGGTCGTCACCGCGGCCGGCCGGACTCCGCCGGGGCACGAGGTCGAGGCGCTGCGCCGGTTGCGCGGCGAAGGTACTCCGCTACGGGGGGATCACGTGGACATGACGCGCGCGGCCTGGTGGCCGGAATGAACTTCATCGAGGCGTACGACGCCGTCCTCGCGACGTGGCCGGTGCCCGCCGAGCCGCTCGACGTGCCGTCGGCGTACGGCACCACCCACGTCAACGCCTGCGGTCCCGCCGACGGGCCGCCGCTGGTACTGCTGCACAGCGGCGGCGCGACCTCGACGGTGTGGTTCAACAACGTCGGCGACCTGGCGCGCACCCACCGGGTGTACGCGGTCGACCTGATCAACGACGCCGGTCGGTCGGTACCCGACGGCAGGCCGGTCCGCTCCCGCGAGGACCTCATGGGCTGGCTCGACGCGGTGTGTACCGGACTGGGCCTGGCGACAACCGCGCTGTGCGGCCACTCATACGGCGGCTGGATCGCGCTCAGCTACGCGCTGCACGCGCCGGCGCGGATCAGCCGCCTCGCCCTGCTCGACCCGACGCTGTGCTTCGCCGGCATGGCGCTGACGTACCGACTGCATGCGATACCGCTGTTCGCCCGGCCGACTCCGGAGCGGATCCGCGCGTTCTACCGGTGGGAGACCGGCGGCGTCCCGCTCGACCCGACCTGGCTGGAGCTGGCCGGCCGGACCGCCGAGGTACCGCGGCGGAAGATCGTGATGCCGCACCGGCCGGCCCCGGACCGCCTGCTTGCGCTGCGGGTACCGACGGTGGTCCTGGTCGCGGAGAAGACCCGCGCGCACGACCCGGCCCGGGTCGCGGCCAACGCGAAGGCGCTGCTGCCCGACGTCACCACCGCGGTGCTGCCCGGCGCCACCCACCACACGATCCCGATGGTGGACGCGGCCCGGCTCAACGGCGCGCTTACCCGGTTTCTGGGAGGGTGAGGAGCCGGCCGGCGCCGCCGCGCCGCGGGTCGCCGGCCGCCCCCGCGCGACCGACCGCGCTGACCCCGCCGAAGTAGTGGCTCAGGTGGTCGAAGCGGTTCACGTGGTACCCCGCCTTCGCGACCGCCTCCAGTTCCTCCTCCGGGTACCCCGGCTCGGCGTGCACCACGTCGTCGACGACATGGAACCGCGCGCCGTGTACCGCCTCCTCGACCGGTACCCCGTCCAGCAGCACGGCCACCAGCGTGTGCACCAGCGCGCTGCGGATCCGCGACGCGCCCGCCGATCCCGCGGCGAGCAGCAGGTCGCCGGCGTCGTCGACGACCACCAGCGGGCACATCATCGACGACATCCGCTCTCCCGGTACGAGCTCACCGGTGATCAGCTCGCCCTCGCCGAGCATCGAGTTCAGGTGTACCCCGAGCCCCGGCAGCCAGACCGCCGAACCGATGCCCAGCGTCGTGGTGACCACACAGGCGTTGCCGTCCGGGTCGACGACCGAGATGTTGGTGGTGTCGCCGTTGCGCTGGCGGCCGTACCCCCGCAGTGCGTCGGCGAGTGCCACGGCCCGGTCGCCGCGGGGCATGGCCGGCAGCGTCCCGGGCAGCGCGCCGATCGTGTCGACCAGGCCGTTGAGGTCGTACCGGCCGAACACGTGGCAGCCGGCCAGCAGAGCGTGCCCGACCGGCAGTTCCAGGACGCGGTACCCGGCGAGGTCGGCGGGACCGAGCGCGCCGCCGCCGGCCCGGACGGAGTCGACCATGAGTCCCCCGATCCGGCCGGTGTAGAACACGTCCGGCCCCTCTTCGGCCAGCGCCTGCAGCGCGGCGTCGAGGCCGGGGTGGAACAGCAGGTCGCCGCCGCCGAGCAGGCGCCCGTTCGGCTGGTAGATCTCCGCGCCGGCACCGGGTACCAGCGCCGGTGCCACCGAGGCGAGCGTGTGCGCCTGCTGGTGAGGCAGGGCGACGCCGCTGCGGGCGACGGCGATGGCCGGCTCGACGACCCGGTCCCACGGCAGCCGGCCCCAGCGGCGGTGCACCTCGGCGACCCCGGCCGGTACCCCGGGTACCGCGACGCTGGCGCCGCCGATCGAGTAGCTGAGCGGTACCCCGCCGAACGCGATCTCGATCGGCACCATCGGGCCGGCCGTGCGGTCGCCGTCGGCACCCGGTACCGAGCAGAAGAAGTCCAGGCAGGTGACCTGGCCCGTACCGGCCTCGAAGTAGGTGGCGAAGCCGCCGCCGCCGATGCCGGTGAGGATGCTCTCCGCGCCGCAGCTGACCAGTGTCGCGGCGGCCGCCGCGTCGGCGGCCGAGCCGCCCCGGGCGAGCACGCCCAGACCGGCTTCCATGGTGGCCGGGTGGCCGGCCGCGACTCCGGCGGGCACGCGGACCTCCTGTGGGACGGGGCGCCGTCCCCGACGGCGCGATGGCGACTGGCGGACCAGCGCGCGGGTGGTCACCCAGCGCAGCGTAGCGGATCCCTCCTCGGGCTAAGCTGGCCGCATGGTCGAGTTGCCGGGGGTACTGGGCGAGCCGATCCGGTTCGTGCTCAACTGGGGCCGGCGGTACTCACTCTGGGTCTTCAACTTCGGTCTGGCCTGCTGTGCTATCGAGTTCATCGCGACGTCGATGGGTCGGCACGACTTCATCCGGCTCGGCGTGATCCCGTTCGCGCACGGTCCCCGGCAGGCCGACCTGATGGTCGTCTCCGGCACCGTGACCGACAAGATGGCGCCGGCCATCAAGCGCCTGTACGACCAGATGCCCGAGCCCAAGTACGTCATCTCCTTCGGTGCCTGCGCCAACTGCGGCGGCCCCTACTGGGACTCGTACTCGGTCACCAAGGGTGTCGACCAGCTGATCCCGGTCGACGTCTACGTACCGGGCTGCCCGCCGCGGCCGGAAGCGCTCCTGCACGGCATCCTGCGGCTGCAGGAGAAGATCGCGGGGGAGCGGTCCGGGCTGGGCGGCGTGTACCGCCCGGATCCCGCGGCGCTGACCGCCCCGCTGGTCCGGCCGCCGGCCTGACGGCCGCTGCGCGCCCCGGCCGCTGCGCGCCCGCCGCGCCGCCCCGGCGCCGCGTCGCGCTGCCCCGCGGCACGCGATCTTGGACGCCTGCACCCCCGGCAAGGGGTACCCGCGTCCAAGATCTCACGGCCCGGGGGCGGCGTCGCGGCCCGTGCGGCCATGCCGCCCGATCCTGCCGCCCGATCACGCCGCCTTCGGCAGGCGGGCGTCCAGGTAGCCGATCGCCTCGGTCAGCGACCGGGCGGTCGGTCCCTTCCACACCTGCTCGCTGTTGAACGTCAGGTGCCCGGCCAGATCCGGCGCGGCCAGCCGGACCGCGGTCATGCCGACCGCGCGGGCGCCGGTCAGCTCCTGGCTGCCTCCGTCGCCGATGTACAGGCAGTCGCGGGGGTCGACCGCCAGCCGCCGGCAGGCGGTGCGGTAGATCTGCGGGTCGGGCTTGCAGACGCCGACCTCGATCGAGTACACGCAGGTGTCCAGCAGCTTCGCGACCGGCAGCTTCGGCAGGTACCCGGGCAGCTCCGGCCCGCAGTCGCTGATCAGCCCGGTGCGCAGGCCGCGGGCTTTGAGCGCGCGCAGCACCGGTACCGCGTCCTCGCGCAACTGCGTGTCCGCCTCCACGGCCGCCATCCGCAACGGCTGGGCGAGCGCGAGCTGCGACCGGGTCGGCCGGCCGCCGACCGCCTCGGTGACCAGCCGCAGCGCGCGGGCCGGTGGCCCGTACCCGCCCCGGGCCCGTTCCAGGAACGTCTCGTCGAGTACCGCGGTGAACGCGCGCGGATCGCAGCCGAGCCAGCGGGCGATGTGCCGGTGCGCGCGGCCGCGGGAGACGGCGCAGGTGAGGGTACCGAAGAAGTCGAACAGCACAGCGCGGTGGGCGGTCACCGGCTCCGGGTCCCCATGGACCACTTGCGGTAAACCGGAAGTCACGAAAAGTGCGGCATCTGAACATGCCAGGATGGGAAACCGTGCCCCGTCCCTCAGTCGGAGTACCCACCCTCGCCGCTCTCGTGGTCGCGGTGTTCGCCATCACGCTGTCCGGGCCGCTGATCGCGTACGCGGCCGCCCCGGGGCTGGCCATCGCCTGCTGGCGCAACATCTTCGCGGCTGCCGTGCTCGCTCCGGTCGCCGTGGGTACCCGCCGCGCCGAACTGGCCCGGCTCGCCGGCCGGTCCGGCCGGCCGGTCGCCATCGCCAGCCTCCTCGCCGGGCTGGCCCTGGCCGTGCACTTCGCGACGTGGGTACCGAGCGTGAAGCTCACCGGCATCGCCGCCGCCACCGCCCTCGTCGCCACCCAGCCGGTCTGGCAGGGCCTGATCGCGCTCGGCCAGGGGCGGCGGCTGCCGGCCGCGGTCTGGATCGGCATCGGTCTCGCCGTCGGCGGCGCGGTGCTGGCCACCGGCGCGGACATCGGCTTCTCCGCCCGCGCCTTCGCCGGTGACCTGCTGGCTCTCACCGGCGGCATCGCCGGCGCCGTCTACACCGCGTTCGGCGAGCGCGCCCGGGCCAGTACCAGCACGACGACGTACACCAGTGTCTGCTACACCGCCTGCGCGCTGCTGCTGCTCGCCGTCTGCCTCGTCGGCGGGGTACCGCTCGGCGGGTACTCCGGCCGCACCTGGCTCGCGATTGCGGCGATGACGGTGTTCCCGCACCTGCTCGGCCACTCGATGTTCAACTACGCGCTGGAGCGGGTCTCCGCGACCACCGTCGCGGTTCTCCTTCTTCTGGAGGTACCCGGTGCCGCGCTGATCGGCTGGCTCTGGCTGGACCAGGCTCCGCGGCTGAACCAGTTGCCCGGCCTGGTTCTGCTGGTGCTCGGGGTGGCCGTGGTGGTGCTCGGTGCCGCGCGGGCACCGGCCGCGCCCCGGCTGGCCCCACCTGACGAACTGTAGGTGCCCCGTGAGGTTGTTCACTGCCGCCGCAACCGCGGCCGGTTACGGTACGCGCATGACTGCCGCCGGACACGCCCGCCGCTCCTGCCTCGCCGTACCGGGCTCCAACCCCAAGATGCTCGACAAGGCCCAGGGCCTGCCCGCCGACCAGGTGTTCCTCGACCTTGAGGACGCGGTCGCGCCGCTGGCCAAGCCCGGGGCGCGCAAGAACATCGTGGCGGCGCTCAGCGAGGGGGAGTGGACCGGAAAGGCGCGCGTCGTCCGGGTCAACGACCTCACCAGCCCGTGGACGTACCAGGACGTGATCGAGGTCGTCGAGGGTGCCGGCGGGCACCTCGATGCGATCATGCTGCCCAAGGTTCAGGAGGCCAGCCACGTCCAGTGGCTCGACCTGACGCTGACCCAACTGGAGCGCACCCTCGGGCTGCCGGTCGGCGGCATCGGCATCGAGGCGCAGATCGAGAACGCCCGCGGCCTGGTCAACGTCGACGCGATAGCCACCGCCTCGCCCCGGGTGGAGACCATCATCTTCGGCCCGGCCGACTTCATGGCGAGCCTGAACATGAAGTCGCTCGTGGTCGGCGCGCTGCACCCGGACTACCCCGGCGACCCGTACCACTACATCCTCATGCGCATCCTGATGGCCGCCCGTACCCACGACCTGCAGGCCGTTGACGGCCCGTACCTGCAGATCCGCGACGTCGAGGGGTTCCGCGAGGTCGCGCAGCGCAGCGCGGCGCTGGGCTTCGACGGCAAGTGGGTCCTGCATCCGGACCAGATCGAGGTCGCCAACGAGGTGTACTCGCCGGCCCAGGCCGACTACGACCGCGCCGAGCTGATCCTGGACGCCTACGAGTACTACACCTCAGAGGCGGGCGGCAAGCTCGGTGCGGTGATGCTCGGCGACGAGATGATCGACGAGGCGTCGCGCAAGATGGCGCTGGTGATCGCGGCCAAGGGGCAGGCCGCGGGGATGGTGCGCACCGAGTCGTTCACCCCGCCGGATCAGCTGTAGGTCGGCGTCGGGTACGGGTACTGGTTGACCGCGTTGCGCAGCGCCAGGAAGAAGAACACGTAGATCGCGATGATGACCAGCCCGATCAGCACCGCGATCCAGCCGATCGCAATGCCCGCGATGGCCATCCCGCCGCCGCTCTCGTCGCGCTCCTTGGTCTGCCGGTACCCGACGTGTCCGAGGATCGCGCCGACCAGCCCGATGGCGATGCCCGGTACCCCCCAGCACGGGCTGCTGAGCAGTCCGACGATCGACACCACCATCGCGGCGATCGACATGCCGTTGGTGCGCCGGCTGGGCACCATGACCGGCGCCTGGTACGGCAGGTATGCGTAGTCCGGCGGCGGACTGTACGGCGCCAGGCCGGGGAACGTGACCGGCTGCCCACTGGCCGGGTCGAGGTACACCGGCGGGCCGGCCGGCTCCTGCCAGCCGCCGGCCGGTTGGTCCAGCCAGCCGCCCGGCCGCGGGGGATAGGTCACCGCGCCAGGGTACCGGCGGCGGCGCTGTTGGCGCTCGCTGCGCTCGCGCGGGCCCGGGGTGGTCCGTGCCGGTCGTTGCCCGGCTTGCCCCAAGCCGGCAGGATCGTCGGCATGAGCAGCGCCGCGAACTCCAGCTTCCCCGCCGACCGGCTCGACGGCCGGGTGGCTCTCGTCACCGGGGCCGGCAGCCCGGACGGCATCGGGTACGCCACCGCCCGACGCCTGGCCGCGCTGGGTGCCGAGGTGGCGATCGTGTCCACCACGCGGCGCATCCACGAGCGCGCCGGCGAGCTGGGGGTCACCGGCTTCGTCGCCGACCTGACCGTGGAGGCCGAGGTCGGCGCGCTCGCCGACGCGATCACCGAACAGCTCGGCCCGGTGGATGTCCTGGTGAACAACGCCGGCCTGGCGAGCAAGGCCAGCCCGGAGATCCTGCGCCCGGTGGCGCAGCTGAGCGTGGCGGAGTGGCGGGCCGAGATCGACCGGAACCTGACCACCACGTTCCTGGTCAGCCGGTCGTTCGTGACGGGAATGGCGGAGCGCGGCTGGGGTCGGGTGGTGAACCTGTCCGCGACGGCCGGCCCGGTGAACGCGCTGCCGACCGAGGGCGCCTACGCCGCCGCGAAGGCCGGGGTGCTCGGGCTGACCCGGGCGCTGGCTATGGAGCTGGTCGCCGACGGGGTGACCGTCAACGCCGTCGCGCCCGGCATCATCCACACCGCGGCGTCCACCATCGTCGAGCTCAAGCACGGTCTGGGCAGCCCGATGGGCCGGCCCGGTACCCCCGACGAGGTGGCGGCCGCGATCGCCTTCCTCTGCTCGCCGGGGGCCTCGTACGTCACCGGACAGATCCTCGTCGTCGACGGCGGCAACAGCGTCCGGGAGGCGGACTACCGATAGGTCAGCCCGTCCCGGTGGTGCCGCCGTGGCTGGCGACCACCGCGACCGCGATGATCCAGATGCCGCAGGCGACCACGGCGATGCCGCCGAAGATGTAGCTGAGCACGAGGCCCGCGGTGGCCAGCCCGCCGCCCTCTTCGTTGCGCTCCCGGATCTGTTTCTTGGCGACGTGGCCGCATACGATTCCGGCGGGCCAGAACACGAACGCGAAGACCAGCGACAGAATCGCCATCACGTTCGTCTGGCCGGTGCTGCCGGGCGGTGGGTACCCGGGCGGCGGATAGCCTTGTCCGGGGTACTGGTACTGCGGCTGTTGCGGCTGTTGCTGATAGGGGTACGGCGACTGAGGCTGCTGAGGTTGTTGCTGGTAAGGGTCGTTGTAGGACATGGTTCTCCCTCTCGCTCGCCCTGACCGTACTACCCGTGAGGGGACTCACAGCACCGGTACCAGACCCGCAGGAGATACTTCCTTAACTACTGTTCGGTACCGAATCGGAGGCTCTCGATGGCCCGTCTTGCCCGGACCGCCGGCCTGACCGACGTGCAGCAGGACATCCTCGCGGCGGCCCGGGAGTTCGTGGACAAGGAGATCATTCCGCACGCCCAGCACCTGGAGCACGCGGACGAGTACCCCGAGGACATCGTGGCCGGGCTGGCCGAGATGGGCCTGTTCGGGCTCACCATCGGCGAGGAGTACGGCGGCATCGGCGAGTCGCTGCTCACCTACGCGCTCGTCGTCGAGGAGCTGTCCCGCGGCTGGATGTCCATCTCCGGCATCGTCAACACGCACTTCATCGTGGCGTACCTCATCACCCGGCACGGCACCGCCGAACAGCGCGAGCGGCTGCTGCCCCGGATGGCGACCGGCGAGGTGCGCGGCGCCTTCTCGATGTCCGAGCCGGGTTGTGGCTCCGACGTGGCCGCCATCCGTACCCGGGCGGAGCGCACCGCCGCCGGCTACGTCATCAACGGCCAGAAGATGTGGCTGACCAACGGTGCTCGGTCCGGTGTGGTCGCCACCCTGGTCAAGACCGAACTGAGCGCGCCGACGCCGTACGGCAACATGACCACCTTCCTGCTGGAGAAGGAGCCGGGCTTCGGCGAGACGGCGCCGGGCCTGACCATCCCCGGCAAGCTGGAGAAGATGGGGTACAAGGGCGTCGAGACCACCGAGATGGTGCTGTCCGACCATGTCGCGCCGGCGTCGGCGGTACTCGGCGGGGAGGCCGGCCTGGGTCTGGGCTTCCGGCAGATGATGGACGGCATCGAGGTCGGTCGGGTCAACGTCGCCGCCCGCGCCTGCGGCATCTCGATCCGCGCGTTCGAGCTGGCCGTCGCCTACGCGCAGCAGCGGGAGACGTTCGGCAAGCCGCTGTACGAACACCAGGCGATCGCGTTCAAGCTCGCCGAGATGGGTACCAAGATCGAGGCGGCGCACGCCCTGATGGTGAACGCCGCCCGGCTGAAGGACTCCGGCCAGCGCAACGACGTCGAGGCCGGGATGGCCAAGCTGCTCGCCTCCGAGTACTGCGCCGAGGTGGTACAGGAGGCGTTCCGCATCCACGGCGGGTACGGCTACTCCAAGGAGTACGAGATCGAGCGGCTCATGCGGGAGGCGCCGTTCCTGCTGATCGGCGAGGGCACCAGCGAGATCCAGAAGACGATCATCTCGCGCGGGCTGCTCAAGGAGTACCGCCGGTAAGGCTGATCTGGCTGCGCGCGCGCTCGACCGCGATGCAGTAGTCCTCGACGTAGTCGAGCCCGGCGGCCTCGGCGGTCGCCCGCGCCTCCGTCGACGCGATGCCCTGCTGCAGCCACAGCGCCTTGGCGCCGATCGCGACCGCCTGCTTCGCGACCTCCGGCGTGTCGGCCGACGGCCGGAACACGTTGACCAGGTCGACCGGCTCCGGGATGTCGGCCAGCGTCGGGTAGCAGGGTTGGCCCCAGATCTCCGTGGCGTACGGGTTGACCGGAATGACGCGCCAGCCGTGGCGCAGGATCTGCCGCGGTACCGAATGGGCAACCTTGCCCGGGTCGCGGGAGGCGCCGACGACGGCGATCGTGCGCGATTCGGCCAGGATCTGAGTGGGACTCCTCATCCAACCGACTCTATCCGCTCTACATGAGCGTGAGCTGCTCGACGTCGGGCGGCTTCGGCGGCGCCACCTCGCGCGGCTCGCCGGGCTCGTGGGCGCCGATGCCGTGCCGCCGGGCCGCCTCCCGTACCCGCTCGCACACGTCGCGCTGGTACTCCTTGGGCGAGTAGGAGCCGCCGCGGAACAGCTGCCGGTACCGCGGCACCAGGTCGGGCCGGTGCTCGCCCAGCCAACGCAGGTACCACTCGCGGGCGCCCGGCCGCAGGTGCAGCGGTATCGGCGTCGCGCTGCGGGCACCGGCCGCCCCGATCGCGGCCACCGTCGCCTCGATGGACCCGTCGTCGTCGGAGAGCCCCGGCAGGATCGGCGCGACCAGCACCCCGACCCGGAACCCGGCATCGGTCAGCTGCCGTAGCGCATCCAGCCGCCGCCGCGGCGACGGGGTACCCGGCTCGACCGCCCGCCACAGCTTCTCGTCGACGAAGCCGATCGACATGGCGAGCGAGACCCTGGTGACCGTCGCCGCCTGCCCGAGCAGGTCGAGGTCACGCAGGATCAACGTGCCCTTGGTGAGGATCGAGAACGGGTTGGCGAAGTCGCGCAGCGCGGCGAGGATCTCCCGCATCAGCCGGTACCGGCCCTCGGCGCGCTGGTAGCAGTCGACGTTGGTGCCCATCGCGATGTGCGCGCCGGACCAGCGCGGCGCGGCGAGTTCCCTGCGCAGGAGCGTGCCGGCGTTGACCTTCACGACGACGCGGGAGTCGAAGTCGTGTCCCGCGTCGAGATCGAGGTAGGTGTGCGTGTTGCGGGCGAAGCAATAAGTACACGAATGGGAACAGCCCCGGTACGGGTTGACGGTCCATTCGAACGGGACGCGCGCCGCCGCCGGTACCCGGTTGATGATTGACCTGGCCCGGACCTCGTAGAACGTCATCCCGGCGAAGCCGGGGGTGTCGAACGTCCGGGTCACCGCGCCAGGCAGCGCGAGCGGCAGGGGTGGTGCCGCCCGCGCCGCATCGGCGTGGGATGCGTCAACCGAGAGCTGTTCCCAACGCACGCCCCACTATAGAACATGCGTTCGATAAGCGCTTACGCGGTCTGTGCCGCGACCTGGCGGCGTACCTCGTCCATGTCCAGCGCGCGGACCTGGGTGATCAGCGATTCGAGCGCCGTCTCCGGCAGTGCGCCGGGCTGCTCGAAAACGATCACGCCGTCCCGGATCGCCATGATCGTCGGGATTGACCGGATGTCGTACCTGGTGGCCAGCTCGTACTCGGCCTCGGTGTCGACCTTCCCGAAGACGATGTCCGCGTGCTTGCCGGACGCCTTCTCGTAGACCGGACCGAACACCCGGCACGGACCGCACCAGGATGCCCAGAAGTCCACCAGTACGATCCCGTCGCCCCGCGTGACCTCGTCAAAGTTCTCGGCGGTCAGCGTCTTGGTAGCCATTGCGTCAGATCTCCGATCGTCGGGTCGTTACGCATGGGTCAACGGTGCGCACCGTAACGGCATTCCGCCCGGGTCGGGGTGAGCCCAGCCACTGCGTGAGCTGCCCGTACCGGCAATGATGACCTCGTGACAGGGGACCGGCGAGCCGTGACCGCCACGTCACGTGAGGTACAAATTAGTTTACGGTTGGGTAACTGTGACCCACGTCTCTGTTCTATGTTGCGAGGCGTCCTCACAATTGGGGGTATCACAGCGTGGGCGGCGGGTGCCGGGGAGGGCCCCGCCGTTCATTGCGTCCGCGGTGCGGACCGCCTCCCTGACTCGAAAGGTCTGACGCTGTGCAGTTCGGTCGGTACTTCGAGGAGTTCGAGGTCGGCGCGGTGTACCGGCACTGGCCGGGCAAGACGGTCACCGAATCCGACGACCACCTGTTCTGCCTGATCACGATGAACCACCACCCGCTGCACCTGGACGCGCACTACGCGGAGAGCGCCACCCAGTTCGGCCGCAACGTGGTGGTCGGCAACCTCATCTACTCGCTGCTGCTGGGCATGTCGGTCGCCGACGTCAGCGGCAAGGCGATCGCCAACCTGGAGGTCGAGTCGCTGCGCCACGTCGCGCCGACCTTCCACGGCGACACGATCTACGGCGAGACGACGGTACTGGACAAGAAGGAGTCCAGCTCCCGGCCGGACCGCGGGGTGGTGACGGTGGAGACCCGCGGGTACAAACAGGACGGGACGCTGGTCTGCGTGTTCCGCCGGCGGGTGATGGTGCCCACGAAGAGTCATGCCGGACCTGACCTACCTAGCTTCCCCCCGCCGAAACCGGCCTGACCAGCGCTTGTCCGGGCATATGCTGACCGTGGGAGGTCAGCTATGTCCAACCAGTCTGCCACCCGGCAACGGACCGAGGTGCCGTTCCGCCGGGCCGAGTGGGATCTGTTGGTCAAACTACCCGGGCGGGTGGTCGTGGCGGCCACCTCGGCGCAGGCCGATCCCGCCCGCCGTACCGTCGCCGAAGGGCTCGCCGGCATCGATGCGATCGCCGCCGGCCGGGCCTCGGCCAGCCGCCTCGTCCGGGAGATCGTGGCGGCGATCTACGACGAACCCGATGACGACCGGCCGGTCGCCGAGGAGTTCCGCAACCGCGGCGCCGGCATCGCCGAGGTACTGGACGGCTGCCGTACCGCCGGCCAGCTGCTCGCCGAGCGGGTCGGCCGGATGGACGCCGACGCGTACCGGTTCTGGCTCGTCGCCATCGCAACCCGGGTCTGCCACGCCGCCCGTACCGGCAGCACGCTGGGCTTCGGGGGCGAGCCGATCAGCCCGGCGGAGCGGCGGTTCCTCACTGATCTGGAGGCCGCGCTCTCCGGGTAACCTCTGGATTTCGTGGAGGAAGTTGGGGTCGGACCGTGGGTCGGGCCGTGGCCGGATGATCCGCGGTACGACCCGGCGCTGCTCGCCGAGGGCGACCGGCGCAACGTGGTGGACCGGTACCGGTACTGGCGCCGCGAGGCGGTGGTCGCCGACCTGGACGCCCGCCGCCACGAGTTCCACGTGGCGATCGAGAACTGGCAGCACGACCTGAACATCGGGACGGTCGTGCGCAACGCCAACGCGTTCCTCGCCGCCGAGGTGCACATCGTCGGCCGCCGCAAGTGGAACCGGCGCGGTGCCATGGTCACCGACCGGTACCAGCACATCCGCCAGCATGACACGATCGAGCAGTTCCTCGCCTGGGCGAAGGCCGCCGGTCTGGCGGTGGTCGGCATCGACAACCTGCCCGGCGCGCGGCTGCTGGAGCACACCCGGCTGCCCCGCCGGTGCGTGCTGCTGTTCGGGCAGGAGGGGCCCGGGCTGTCCGCGCCGGCCCGCGCTGCCTGCGACGAGGTGCTGTTCATCGCGCAGTTCGGGTCGACCCGGTCGATCAACGCCGGGGTCGCCAGCGGTATCGCCATGCACGAGTGGATCCGTCGCTGGGCCCAGTTTCCCGATTCCCTTGACGGCCGCCCCTAGGGGGACGAACGTAATCAACGTGGGGGTAGCGGTGAGTTGCCCGCGGTGTGGCGGTCCGGTGCGACCGCCCGACCTGATGTCCTCCGACTGGCGGTGCAGCACGTGCGGGCCGGTACCCCCGTTGCACGTGGCCGAGCACATCAACGCGGAGATCGTCGAGTCGGTCACCGTGCGGTCCAAGGACATCCCGGTCTGGTGCCCGTGGCCCCTGCCGGCCGGCTGGATGGTCACCGGCATCGGGTGGGCCGGCGACGAGCGGACCGGGACGCGGGCGACCGCGCTGGCCTGCAGCGGGCCCGGGCCGCTGGGCGGACCGGCCGACATCGTGCTGGTCGCCGAGGAGCCGGGCGTCGGCCTGGGCAACCGGTACGCCGGGCTCGCCGGCCCCGATCCCGGCCCGTACCTGCAGGATGCGCTGGAGAACACCGCGGCGCACGCCAAGGTCAAGGCCGCCGGCTGGCCGACGGCGCTGTGGGCGGTACGCACGCCGGCCACCGGCCGCAGCGCGTACGTCGGCGAGGCGAAGGGTGTCTGGCTGTACGCGATCGCCTGGCCGGACAGCGCGGCCTACCTGTTCGCGGAGGATCTGGTGCTGCACGACCTGACGGAGTGGGTACCGGCAGAACTCGTCTACGGCGCGCCATCGCCGTATCTACACGGGGCGGCCTGAATCCGGCTAGTCTCGTTCTCCGCACCGACCATGCCGAGAACGTGCGGTATGCCGTAACCTGTATGTACCACTGCACTTATACGTTCAGTATCGCCGAGGCGACCGTCCGGCGTCGTGGGGAGGGGATGGCCCGACATGCCGAAGAAGATCCTCACGTGGGGTTTGATCGCTTTCCTGGTGTTCTTTATCGCCTACCGCCCCGCCAGCGCCGCAACGGTCTTCAAGCAGCTGGGTAACAGCCTGGTCGACGTGGCCAACGGCATCGGGGCGTTCTTCTCCAACCTGGTCGCTTGACCTCCATGGCCAGCGACGACCCCCGCGGGCCGAGCGACCAGGGCGGACCGCCGGAAGACCGTGACTCCGGGCGGGTACCACCGCCCCGCCCGGAGAGCGCCGGCGAGTACGACGAGGGAGACACGGCCGAGTTCCTCCCGCCGGAGATCCGCGAGGAGGAGCTGCTCGGCCTGCGCACCGGCAGCGGTATGCCGGTCGGGCCGCGCAGCGTGCTGCCGCTGGAGGAGGAGGCCAGCGCGCTGGTCTCGCGGTACCTCTTCCCGACCGAGAAGTTCCGCGGCGAGTGGAAGAAGCACTGGATCCACCTGGTCAACCAGATGCTGATCGGCGCCGTGGCGACGTTCCTGCTCGGCTGGCTGGTGGGCTGGCTGGCCAAGCACAAGCAGGCCGGGTTCGTGACGATCACGGTACTGATCTGGGTCGCCGTGATGGGCTGGGTCGCCTGGCGGGTCGCCGACTGGTACATGGACCGGTTCGTGCTCACCAACAAGCGGCTCATGGTGGTCAACGGCCTGGTCACCCGTACCGTCGGCATGATGCCTCTGATCCGCGTCACCGACATGAAGTACCAGCAGTCGCCGCTGGGCCGGATGCTCAACTACGGCACGTTCGTGGTCGAGTCGGCCGGCCAGGACCAGGCGCTGCGCGAGGTCAAGCCGCTGCCCAACCCCAGCGAGCTGTACCTGCGCATCGTCGAGGAGATGTACGAGCCGGAGGCGGTCGAGGCGCGGCTGTCCCGCTCGATCGAGGACGAAGAGGCGATGAGCGGCGACGCGTAACGTCGCCGCCATGCGCATCGACCTGCACACCCACTCGACCGCGAGCGACGGTACCGCGACGCCGGCCGAACTGGTCGCCGCCGCGGCGGCCGCCGGGCTGGACGTCGTCGCCGTCACCGACCACGACACCACGGCCGGGTGGGCCGAGGCCGCAGCCGCGCTGCCCGGCGGGCTGACCCTGGTCCGCGGCGCCGAGCTGTCCTGCCGCTGGCACGGCGTCGATCCGCCGATCTCCCTGCACCTGCTGGCGTACCTGTTCGACCCGGCCGACGCGACGCTCGCCGCCGAGCTCGCCCGGCTCCGCGAGGGCCGGGAGCGGCGCGCCGAGGCCATGGTCGACCTGCTGCGCGCCGACGGCATCGACGTCACCTGGGACGAGGTGCGCGGCTACGCCGCCGGGGGTACCGTCGGCCGCCCGCACCTGGCACATGCGCTGATCGCCCGCAAGCTCGTGGGTACCGTCTCGGAAGCCTTCGCGTCACAGTGGCTCGGCCGGCGGTACCGGATTCCGAAGCCGGACATCGACGTCTTTCGCGCGGTCGAGCTGGTCCGCGCGGCCGGCGGGGTACCGGTCTTCGCCCATCCGCGCGCCTCGGTACGCGGCCGGATCGTGCCCGACTCGCTCATCGTCGAGCTGGCCGCGGCCGGCCTCGCGGGTCTGGAGGCCGACCACGAGGACCACACCCCCGAACAGCGCGAACACGTCCGGGCGCTGGCCGTGGAGCTGGGCCTGCTGGTGACCGGCTCGTCGGACTTCCACGGCACCAACAAGACCGTGAAGCTCGGCGCGCACACCACCGCGCCGCAGGAGTACCAGCGGATCGTCCATGCCGCGCGCGGCGTGGCGCCGGTTAGCGGATGATCTGCACGTGAGCGAGCGTCAGCGAGCGAACCATGAGCTCAGTGCGGAGCGTGAACGGGGCCTCCGAGCCGGCGAGGAGGCCACGTGAACGGCAAGCTGTTCGGCGAGGCGTTCGTCACGCTGTTCGTGATCATGGATCCGCCCGGGAGCGTACCCATCTTCCTGGCGCTGACCGGCGCGCTGGCGCCCCGGGACCGGCACCGGGCCGCCTGGCAGGCGGTCGCGCTGGCCGGCGGGGTGATCGTGGTGTTCGCCGTCGCCGGCCAGCAGATCCTGCGGTACCTCGGCATCGACCTGCCGGCGTTGCAGGGTGCCGGCGGCCTTCTGCTGATCCTGGTGGCGCTGGAACTGCTCACCGGCAAGGCGGACGACCCGGCACAGCCGGCCACCACCAACGTGGCGCTGGTACCGCTGGGTACTCCGCTGCTGGCCGGACCGGGCGCGATCGTGGCCACGATGCTGTTCGTGCGCCGGGCCCACCAGGTGACCGACTACGTGGCGATCGCGGCCGCGATCCTGCTCGTACTCGCCACGGTGTTCCTGACGCTGCGGTTCAGCGGGATCATCGTGTGGATCCTGCGGCCGAGCGGCATCGACGTGCTCACCCGGATCTCCGGGCTCCTCGTGGCGGCGATCGCCGTGCAGCTCATCGCCAATGCCGTGGGCGACTTCGTGACGTTGTACCTGCAGTCACCCCACTGAGTCATCCGACTGTCAGACCCGGGTGGGAGGATCGGCGACGTGCGAGATTCCACCGCCAACCGGGCACCGGCCCCACGCGGCACACAACCGGAGCAACTGGGCTTCGAAGGCATGCCCGAGCGGCTGTTCGTGTGCACGCCGAGCAAGCTGACCACCTACGAGGACTGTCCGCGGCGGTACCGGTATGCCTATGTGGACAGGCCAACGCCGCCGAAGGGGGCGCCCTGGGCGCACAACTCGCTGGGCGCCAGCGTGCACACCGCGCTGCGCAACTGGTACGGGCTGCCGGCCGAGCGACGCCGGCCGCACGCGCTGCCGGTCCTGCTCAAAGCGACCTGGGTGAGCGAGGGATACCGCGACGAGACGCAGGAGCGTGCGGTGTTCCGGCAGGCGCTGGGCTGGCTGGAGGAGTACGTCGGCGGGCTCGACCCGGACGCCGAACCGGTCGGGGTCGAGCGGGTGGTGGCGGCCAAGACGCCGACGCTGGCGCTGTCCGGCCGGGTGGACCGGATCGACCGGCGCGGCGACGAGCTGGTCATCGTCGACTACAAGACCGGCCGGGCCGAGCTGTCCGCTGACGACGCGCGTGGGTCGCGGGCGCTCGCGCTGTACGCGTACGCCGCCGAGCGGGTGTTCCGGCGCCGGTGCCGCCGGGTCGAGCTGCACCACCTGCCCAGCCGGTCGGTGGCGGGGCACGAGCACACCGACGAGTCGTTGGCCCGCCATCTGCGGCGGGCGGAGGACACCGCGGCCGACGCGGTTGCCGGGGAGCGGGCGGTTGCCGGGGGTACCGATCCGGATGCCGCGTTCCCGACCGCCCCGGGATCCTGGTGCTCCTGGTGCGACTTCCGCGGCGCCTGCCCGGACGGCGCGCGGGCACCGGTCAAGGAGTCCTGGGCGGGGGTCTTGCGGGACGGGGGGTGACCGGGGGACGATCCGGCAAACGCGAAGCGGCCTCAGGTTCGGAGGTTTGGGTGGACAACCGCAGTGTCCGGGCCCGCGCCGGTGTGTCCGGTGCCTACTTCGTCCAGGGGCTCTGCTTCGCCGGCCTGCTGAGCCAGGTGCCGTCGCTCAAGGACAAGTTCCACTTCACCGAGGACGACCTGACCCTGGTGCTGCTCGCGGTACCGGTGATCGCCGGGCTGGGCAGCGTGCTGGCCGGGTACCTGGCGCCGCGGTTCGGCAGCGCCGCCGTGCTGCGGATCAGCGGGCCGCTGGTCGGGGTGGCGATGACGCTGGTCGGGCTGGTACCCACCCGGCTCGGCCTGTACCTCGCGGTGGGCGCGTTCGGGCTGTTCCTCGGTTCCGTCGACGCGAGCATGAACATGCAGGGCGTCGGGGTACAGCGGCGGTACGGCCGCAGCCTGCTCGCCTCCTTCCACGGCTGGTGGAGCCTGGCCGGCATCCTCGGCGCGCTCGCGATGGCGGGGGCTAACAAGATCGACCTTCCGTTACCGGTCGCGCTCGGCAGCGTCGCGCTGGTCGGCATCGCGGTCGCGCTGTCGGTCGGCCCGCTGCTGCTGCGCCGGCCGGAGGAGACGGCCGTGGCGCCGAGCACCGCTGACGAACCGCCGCCCCGCATCCCCTGGGCGCCGATCGTGCTGGTCGGCCTCGCGGTGATGTTCATGTACATCTCCGACTCGGCCACCTCGAACTGGAGCGCCGTCTACCTGCGCGACGCGCTGCACGGCAGCAGGAGCATCGCCCCGCTGGGCCTGAGCGCATACCTCACCTGCCAGGTGCTCGGCCGGTCCGCGGCGGACCGGCTGGTCCGGCGGTTCGGCCCGGTACGGGTCGTGGCGGCCGGCGGCCTGATCGGCGCGGCGGGCATGACGGTGGTCGCCGCGGCGCCGGGGCCGGCGGTCGGCATCCTCGGGTTCGCGATCGTCGGGGCCGGGCTGTGCGTCGTGGTACCGCAGTCGTTCTCCGCGGCCGGGGCGCTGGACCCGACCGGGAGCGGCGTCGCCGTGGCGCGGGTCAACCTGTTCAACTACGTCGGGTTCGTGGTCGGCGCGGCGCTCATCGGCACCGTGGCCAAGGGCGCGAGCCTGCGCTGGGCCTTCGTGGTACCCGCCGCGCTGGCCCTGGTGATCGTCGCGCTGGCCCCGTCGTTCGCGGTGGCGCGGCGGATTCAGCCGGTCGAGCCGTCCACGACCGACCCGGCCGCCGCCACCCGCGACATCGCGGCGCGGTAGACCGGACCGGCGTAGAACCGGCGCGGCACCGCGGCGATGAGCGCGCGTAGCGCCCTGACCGACAGGCCGGCGGACAGGTCGGTGGTCGGCAGGCCGGGCAGCCCGTACATGCGCCGTGCCCAGGCCGGTAGCAGTCCGACGGCGAGCGCGGCGATGCCGGTGTAGGCGAGGCGGACCGGGGTCAGGCCCAGCCGGTACGGCATCGGCGGGGCGCTGAGGAACACGAACGCGTCGGCGGAGTCGCGGGTGATCGCGAGTTCGGGACGCATCCGCTCGTAGTACCCGGCGACCGCGGCGGCGCTGTCCGGTACCGTCGCCGGATCCAGCCCGACCAGCGCGGCGGCCTGCAGCTGTTCGGCGTAGTACCGGTCGATCTCGGCGGGAGTGAGCGCGACGCCGGCGCGTACCGCGGTGGTCAGGAACGACTCCACCTCGCTCACGTGTACCCACCGCAGCAGGTCGGGCTCGTCGATCCGGAAGAATTCGCCGGTGCGCGGGTCGACCGCGCGCAGCCGCGCGTGCAGCGCGCGGACCCGGGCGCCCGCGGCCCGTGCCTGCGCGGTCGTCCCGAAGACCACGGCGCCGATGTAGTTGCTGGTCCGGATCAGCCGGCGCCAAGGGTCCTCGCGGAAGTCGGAGTTCTGCGCCACGCCGGCCATGGCGCGCGGGTGCAGCGCCTGCAGGTACAGCGAGCGCAGCCCGGCCAGCCACAGGATCGGCTCATCGTGCAGCTTCCAGGTGACCGAGCCGGGACCGAAGAGCCCGAGATCAGCTGTTGTCATGATTGCGCAAGACCTGGCAATCCGGGCAGAGTCCCCAGAAGGTCACCTCGGCCTCGTCGATCTCGTACCCGACCGCGTTGTTCGGGTCGAGACAGGGCGCGCGGCCGACGACGCAGTCGACGTCGGCGATGGTCCCGCAGGCGCGGCAGACGACGTGGTGGTGGTTGTCGCCGGTGCGCGCCTCGTACCGGGCCGGGCTGCCGGCCGGTTCGATCCGCCGCGCGAGTCCCGCACGGGCCAGCGCGCCGAGCACGTCGTAGACGGCCTGGGTGGACACCGAGTCCAGGCGGGCGCGTACCTGCGTGGTGATCTCGTCGACCTCCAGGTGCCCACCCTCACCGAGGATCTCCAGGACGGTAAGGCGGGGGCGGGTGACGCGCAGTCCCCGTTCGCGTAGCCGCTGCTCAGTGCCGTCCATGCCAGCAATTTCATCACGCACCTTGGAATCCATCAAGAAAACGTTGCCCTTCCGTCACTGCTGGACGGGTGCCATGATCGCTGCGTGGGTATCTTTGAGACGATTACGGGGCTTCCACTCCACCCGCTGGTGATCCACGCGGTCGTGGTACTCGTGCCGTTGCTCGTCCTTGCCGGGATTGTCTACGCCCTGGTACCGCGGCTGCGCGGCCGGACCGGCTGGGTCGCCGTGCTGCTCGCGCTGGCCGGCGTCGGGTCCACGCTGCTGGCGAAGCTCTCCGGAGACGCGTTCCGGCGGCGCATCGTGCGCAAGCACATGGCCAACCAGGAGATCCTTGTCAAGATCGACAGCCACCGGTCCCTCGGTACGACCACGCTGTACCTCACCATCGCGCTGGCCGTCGTCGTCCTGCTGCTGGTGCTGCTGCGCACCCTGCCGCGCGGAGCATCGATGGCGCTATCGGTGATCACGGTGGTACTGGGGCTGGTCACCGTGTACTACGTCTACCGGACCGGCGACGCCGGCGCCCGTATCGTCTGGACCGGGTACTAGAACAGAGCGCGACCACACAGGACGAGCAGGACGATCAACAGGATCGCGCCGGCCACCATGCCGACGCCGTAGGTCAGTGTGCGCGCCTCCCGCTCCTGCGCGTCGAGCGTCTCCAGGTCCTGGGCCGGCAGGTCGCGGGGCGGTGGCGGCTGCACGAGCATCCGAGGCCGCCAGTCCGGGGGCGGCGGCGTGGTGCGCGGCGGCCCGCTGTACGGCGGCGGGGCGGCCGGCTCCCGCGGCGCGGGCGGGCGGCCGGGTGTCGGACCGGTGCTCTCCGGCGGGCGGCGCCACTGCAGGTCGTCGTCGTTCATGACGTGGCCCGGCCCGCTGCGCTCACGGGAATTACCCTACCGGGCATGGACGGGTACGCGGCCGATGAGGAGCGCGAGGTGCCACTCGACGACGAGCGGGTACTGCCGGAGCAGACGCGCGACGACACTGACCAGGGCTGGGGCGAGCGCCGGGCGGACAACGACGAGCGGCTGCTCGACGAGCGCCCGCCGCACTGGGAGTAGGCCACAGGCGTCAGGCGTCAGGGGGCCGGCGTCAGGCGGCCGAGGCGGTCGGTTCCTTCTTCGCCGCCGGGGCGGAGCTCTCGGGCTTCTTCGGGGCGTCCTTGGCGGAGCCGTCCTTGGTCGCGCTCTCCTTGGCGGAGCCGTCCTTGGTCGCGCTCTCCTTGGCGGCGCCGTCCTTGGTCGCGCCGCTGCGGGAGTCGGTCCGGTAGAACCCGGAGCCCTTGAAGACCACGCCGACCGACGAGAACAGCTTGCGCAGCCGCCCCTCACATGCGGGGCACTCGGTCAGCGGCTCGTCGGCGAAGGACTGCACCGCCTCGAGCTGATGCCCGCATGCGGTACAGGCGTACTGGTACGTCGGCACGGCATCCTCCTGGCACTCTCACACCCTGAGTGCCAATAGTGCGGCATGAAGGCACGTCCCGTCCAGTCATAGCCGGGTGAGGCCGGTCGGGGTCGCCACACCCGTCACGCGGATGTCATGCGGGTCGGCCGGCAGGGCGTCGACGAGTTCCCCCTCGTAGAGCGCGGCGATGACCGGCGTGCCGGCCGGTACCCGGGACAGCGCGCGGTCGTACGAGCCGCCGCCCCGGCCGAGCCGCACACCCCGCCGGTCGACGGCCAGCGCGGGCACGATCACCAGGTCGGCCGACGCGACGGCGGCCGGCCCGAGCCGCGGCCCGGGAGGCTCGCGCAGCCCGCGCCCGGCGCGCACGAGATCACCGGCGTACGGCGCCCAGTCGAGATCGAGATCGGGCCGGAGGACCGGGAGCAGCAGCCGCGCGCAGGCGGCCGCGAGCGCGTCGGGCAGCTCCCGGCCGCCCGGTTCGAAGGGCAGCGGCACGTAGGCGGCGACGGTACCCAGGCCGGTGGCGAGGGCGGCGAGCGTTGCGCGTACCCCCGCATCGGCGTTGACCAGATCGGTGCGGGAGCGGCGGGCGGCAAGCAGGCCACCCCGCACGTCGGCCTTGGGTTGATGCGAAAAATCGGACAGGCCGCCAAGTATACGAGAGGGGAAGCGTGACTCTCCGTGCCCGGCTGACCGCGGCCTTCCTCGCGGTGGTGCTCGGTCCGGTGCTGCTCGGCGCGGTCTTCGTCGGCATGACGGTGACCGCGGTGAACCGCGCCCGCGCGGTCGAGCGGCTCGACCGGGCCGGCGCCGCGGTGCGCGGCGCGCTCGACGCGCTGTGTGCGCAGCTGCGGGCCGACGCGACGGCCGCGGCCGTCGCGGGGCAGCGGCCGGCAGGCGTCACCGTCCAGCTGCGCGACGCTTCCGATCATCCGGTGGGTACCGGCGACCGCCCGCCCGCCGGGCCGTGGGCGCTGTGCGGCCGGTCCAACCGCCCCGCGCCCTACGCGGCCCTCGCGGCGCGGGCCGAACTGCGCAACCCGGCCGGGGTACTGATCGGCTACGCCTACGCGGTGCGGCCGGTCGACGACGCGCTGCTCGACCAGCTCACCGACGTCACCGGCGGCGCGACGGTCACCGCGGCCGGAGCGGGCGGGCCGATGCGGCGACCGGTCGACGGGCCGCTGCCGCTGGCGGTCACGGTACCGGCACCGACCACGCCGGTACTGCTGCCGGTGCTGCTCGGCGTGGTACTCGTCGCCGCGGCCGGGGCGGTCGCCGCTGCGCGCTGGCTCGCCGGGGGTACCACCCGGCCGCTGGCCGAGCTCGCCGCCGCCGCCGACCGGGTGGCCGACGGTGACCTGTCGGCACGGGTACCGGTACGCGCGCGCGACGAGGTCGGCCGGCTCGCCGCCACGTTCAACCGGATGACGCGGGAGATGCAGTCGTACGTGGCCGCCCTGACCGCGTCCCGCGACCAGCTGCGCGGCCAGCTCGGCCTGCTCGGCGACACCCTGTCCAGCACCCACGACCTGCAGCGCATCCTCGACGTGATCCTGCAGACCGCGCGGGCCGCGACCGGGGCGCAGTCCGGCGTCGTCCTGCTGATCGAGGACGACGAACTGGTCGGGCCGGGCCTGCGGCTGCCGGTCGGGTCGGGACTGCTCGGCTGCGTCGCCGGTACCGGAGTCGCCCGGCGCGGCCGGGTGGACCGGGACGGGCCGGTGCTCGCCCCCGGCGAACCCGCCTGCCGCACGTACATGGCGGTGCCGTTCAACATCCCCGACTCGGTGCGGGGCGTGCTGGCGCTGTACGACCGGGTCGGCGACGACGAGTTCGACGACGCCGACCTGGTGACCCTGCGGACCTTCGCCGGCCAGGCGGCGATCGCGGTGGAGAACGTGCGGGTGCACGAGGAGGCGCAGCGGTTGTCCCACACCGACGCGCTCACCAGCCTGTACAACTACCGCACGCTCAAGGACTCGCTGCGCCGCGAGGTGGAGCGGGCCAGCCGGTTCGGCCACCGGCTGTGCGTGCTGGCCCTGGACCTGGACCGGTTCAAGCAGGTCAACGACTCGTACGGGCACGCTGCCGGCGACGTGGTGCTGGTCGAGTTCGCCCGCCGGGTCCGCTCGGTGATCCGCGAGGTGGACCTGGCGTTCCGGCGCGGCGGGGAGGAGTTCGTGGTGCTGCTGCCGGAGACCGACGCGCCCGGCGGGATCGTCGTCGCCGAACGGCTCAACGCGGCGATCCGGGCCACCCCGATCGGGGTACCCAACAAGCCGCCCATCCCGGTGACCGTGTCCATCGGCATCGCGGTGTACCCGGAACACGGCGCCACCGGGCCGCAGGTGCGGGAGGTGGCCGACGACGCGCTGTACCAGGCCAAGGCCGGCGGCCGCGACCGGTACCGGCTGGCAGAACCGGACCGGATGCTGGTCGCGGTCGGCGGCGCGTCGGGTGGCCCGCAGCCGGCACTGCCCGGCGCCGGCCGATAGCCTGACGGCATGCCGGAGTTCCCGACCCCCGACGTTTCCTCACGGCGTGCCGCCAAGGCGGTCATCCCCGCGGCCGGACTGGCCACCCGGTTCCTGCCGGCGACCAAGGCGGTACCCAAGGAGCTGCTGCCCGTCGTCGACCGGCCGGTGCTGCAGTACATCGTCGAGGAGGCCGCCGCCGCCGGCATCCACGACATCCTGCTGGTAACCGGGCGCGGCAAGACGAGCATGGTGGACCACTTCGACCGCCGCCCCGACCTGGAGCAGCGGCTGGAGGCGAAGGGCGACACCGAGCGGCTGGCCGCCATCGTCCGGCCGAGCGAGCTGGCCGAGATCTACACCTGCCGGCAGCCCGAGCAGCTCGGCCTCGGCCACGCCGTGTCGTACGCCGAGTCGCACGTGGGCGGCGAGTCGTTCGCGGTACTGCTCGGCGACGAGTTCACCGACGAGTCCGACCCGGTACTGCCGGACATGCTGGACCTGCAGGCGCGCACCGGCGGCGTGGTGCTGTGCCTGCTGGAGATCGGCGACGACGAGGTGTCCCGGTACGGGATCGCGTCGGTCCGGCCGTCGGACCTGGCCGCCGGCGACGCGGAGGTCGTCGAGGTCACCGACATGGTGGAGAAGCCGGCGCTGGAGGAGGCGCCGAGCCGGCTCGCGGTGGTCGGCCGGTACGTGCTGCCGAACGCCATCTTCGACGCGATCCGCCGGATCGGGCCGGGTGCGGGCGGCGAGATCCAGCTCACCGACGCGATGGCTCTCCTGCTCAAAGAGGGGGTACCGGTGCACGGCGTGGTGTTCCGCGGCACCCGCTACGACACCGGCGCGCCGCTGGGCTACCTGCAGGCCGTCGTCGAGCTGGCCTGCCGGCGCAAGGACCTCCAGCTGTTCCGCGAGTGGCTGCGCGACTTCGTGGCCGGCGGGCTCGGCACCGGGGAGCGCGGCGGATGACGACGACCGCACCCCAGCGCGATCCCGCGATCCCGCTGGCCGACTACCTGACCTGGGTGCTACGGGGCGTGCGGCCGTTACCGGCGCTCGACCTGGATCTCACCCAGGCGTACGGCAACACGCTCGCCGAGGACGTCGTCGCGCCGGGTCCGCTGCCGGCGTTCGACCACGCCGCGATCGACGGGTACGCGGCGCGGTCGGAAGACGTGATGCCGGCGATGCCGGGCCGGCCGGTACGGCTGAACGTCGTCGGCGACCTGACCGCGTCCAGCTGGCGACCGGTGCGGCTGACGTCGGGTACCTGCTTCTCGGTGGCGGCCGGCGCCCCCCTGCCGGCGACCTGCGACGTGGTGGTGCCGGCGACCGGCACGGACCAGGGCATGGCCGCGGTGGAGATCTACGACGCGCCGAAGAAGGGCCACGGCGTGCGCCGTGCCGGCGACGAGCTGCCGGCCGGCGCCGTCCTGGCCGGCGCCGGCACGTTCATCACGCCCGCGCTGGTCGCCGTCCTCGCCGCGACCGGCATCGGGCACGTCGTGGTCCGCCCCTGCCCGCGGGTGGTCGTCGTGGCGACCGGCGACGAGCTGGTCGACGCGGGCCGGGCCAGCCAGCCCGGGCAGGTGGTCGACGTCAACTCGCACGCGCTGACCGCGGCCGCCGCCGAGGCCGGCGCGCACGCCTACCGGGTGGGCATCTGCGACGACGACCCCGAGGCCGTGCGTGGCGTGCTCGACGACCAGACGCTGCGGGCCGACCTCATCATCACCACCGGGGGTACCGGGACGGGGCCGGGCGACATGGTCCGGCGGATCCTGTCCCGCGGGCCGGTATCGTTCACCGACGTGTCGGTGTATCCATGCTCGTCACTGGGATTCGGTTCGATCGGCGGAACCGAGGTACCCGTCGTGTGCCTGCCCGGTGACCCGGGCGCGGCGTTGATCGGGTTCGAGGTGCTCGCCCGGCCGGTGATCCAGGTGCTCGCCGGCGCCGAGCCGGTGTTCCGGCCCAGCGTCCGGGCGCACCTGCTGGAGACCGTGCACTCGCCGACCGGCCTGCGCGAGTTCCGGCCGGCCACGGCCGCCGAGCGCCGCGGCGGCGGGTACACCGTGCAGCCGCTGGCCGGTGGCCCGTACACACTGTCCGGCCTCGCCGAGGCCAACGCGCTGATGGTGCTCGGCGAGAAGGTGACCAGCGCGCCGGCCGGGTCCACAGTGGACGTTCTGCTGCTGGACCGGAGACGGTGATGCTGGCGCCCGGGTGGCCGGCGGTGCTCGCGGACGGACCGGTGACCCTGCGGCCGTACCACCGCGCCGACGCCCGGGCCTGGTCGGAGGTGCGCCGGGTCAACGAGCGGTGGCTCGCCCCCTGGGAACCGACCCCGCCCGGCTCGTGGGCCGAGCTGAACGCGCCCTCGTCGTTCCGGTACGTGCTGCGCGAACTGCGCCGCTCCGGGCGCACCGGCGAGGCGATGCCGTTCGCCGTCGTGTACTCCGGCCGCCTCGTCGGGCAGCTCTCCATCGGCAATATCGTGCGGCGGGCGTTCTGCTCCGGGTACGCCGGATACTGGGTCGACCACCGGGTCGCCGGCCGGGGCATCACTCCGACCGCGCTCGCGCTCGTCGTCGACCACGCGTTCCACGCCGGCGGGCTGCACCGCATCGAGGTCAACATCCGGCCGGAGAACACCGCGTCCCGCCGGGTCGTGGAGAAACTGGGCTTCCGCGAGGAGGCGTACCACCCGCGGTACCTGCACATCGACGGTGCCTGGCGCGACCATGTCGGGTACGCGATCACGGCCGAGGACGTCGTCGACGAGGGCGGCCTGCTGGCCCGCTGGCACCGGGTCAGCGGCCGTACCTGAGCGTGGCGCGCGGTCATGTTCCCGACCTGGCCGTAACCTCGAATCACAAAGTTGTGATTCTGTGACAGGACGTGGTACGGGTGCCGACCTCGGTACTCCTCGCCGTCCTCGCCGCGGCCGGGCTGCTCGCGCTCGCGCCGGCGCTGGTACGCCGGTACGACGCCACCGAACGGCTGGCCGCGGAGCGGGCGCTGAGCACGGCGCGGGTGATCGATCGCCGCCGCCGTCCCCGTACCGTGCCCGGACGCCGCCCGGTCAACCCGCCGCGCCTGGCTATGTCTGTCGCGTCTGCGCCCCCGGCGGCCGGTCCCTTCCCGGCGGCTGCTTCGGTCCCGGCTGCGCCGCTGTCTTCGGTGCCGCGTTCGGTAGCGCCGGTTTCGGCGGCGCCGGTTTCGGCGGCGCCGGTTTCTGCGGCGCCGGGTTCGGCGGTGCCGGTTTCCGGGGCCGGGCGGGTCGGTCGGTCCGGCCGGCCGTTGCAGGTACGGCGCGCGCCCGGTCCCCGACCGTACACCCGGCGGCAGACCCCGGCGGTCTACCGGCGCCGTCGGGTACTCGCCGCCCTGGTACTGCTCAACATCAGCGAACTGTGTGGGGTCTGGCTGCTCGGGCCGGGCCTCTGGATCGGATCCGCCCCGAGCCTGGTACTGCTCGGCGGGTACCTCGCCCACCTGCGCAACCGCGCCCTGTCCGAGCGCCGTCGCCAGCGCGCCGCCGCCCGCCGGGCCGCCTGGCTCGTTGCCCGGCAGGCGGAACTGCGCCGGGAACAGGCGCGCCGGCATGCCGCCCGGCGGGAGGCACTCCGTCGCGCAGCAGCCGCCCGGGCGGCGGCGCAGCGGGATTCGGTACGGCTCTCCCAGCGGTACGTGCGGGGCCGGGCGTACGAGGCGCGGGCGGCCGGATACTGAGGCGTGTCGGGGTGGTACCGGTTCGCGGTGCCCCGTGCCGACCTGTTAACCTAGGCGCCGGTCCCGAGGTCTTCGGGACGGTCAGGGGCTGTGGCGCAGACCGGTAGCGCACCTCGTTCGCATCGAGGGGGTCAGGGGTTCAAATCCCCTCAGCTCCACACATATGCAGTGTGAGCAGCGGAAACGCTGGGGCAAGGTC
>VAWN01000118.1:3563-8597 GCA_005885555.1 Actinomycetota bacterium | reverse complement strand
GAGCCCTCGTCGACGCCCTAGATGATCAGCCCTCCGTAAAACGGGTGAGCTCACCGCATCGCTGCCGTGGTTCCGGCCAGACGGGCTCGTTTCCCGGCTGCCGGCGATACTCGGGCTTCCAGATGTTCGTCATTCTGGACGAGTCATCGATGGACGGCAATGGGGTCGGCGACCGGTGCGTCGCGGTTGGCGTAGGCGAACTGGATCTCGACCCGGGGTCCGTGATCGTCGATCCGCAGTTCGACGCATGCCCACCCGGCACGTACCGCCATGCGCCGCCGACCTTGACGTAGGACTCGTCGACTACCACCAGCCACCGATTGCGCCGGCACGACCTCGCCCGGCCGATGACACCGCTCGGATCGCGCAGTGGCAGACCACCGGTACCCGGCCCGGGATGGCGATCTGGACCCCGGCGCAGCTGGCGGCCTTCCTGAAGGCGGTGCCCGGTGACCGGCTGTACGGCCTGTGATGCGGTGACCGAAATCGACAGCGATGGCTTCGACTTCCGGGTCGCCGACAAAGGGTTCGTCTGGTCCTACCCCGAGCGCATGCCGGGCAAGCCACGGCGTATCCGGACCGATGTCGCGGTGCTGTACGTCGGCGACGAAGCGGAGAAGCAGGCCCTGCTCCTCGGCGAGCCCGAGGTTTTCTTCACCACGCCCGCCTACGACGGGTCACCCCTGGTCATGCTATGGCCCGCGCAGGTGAACGTCGATCGCCTGAGGGAGCTTGTCACCGAGCGTGGCGCATGCGTACCCCAGACGTGCGCGTCGGCGACGTCGATGACGGCGGCGATTCGTCGGGCCCAATCTGGGGGGTGCGGCTCTTCTGAAGGTGCGCGTGGCTGAGGCGTGACCTGCCGTTGGTGGGCGTGTCGTGGAGGAGGGTGGCCTCCTTCCCCGTTAGGTTCGTCGGTTCCTACACCCGAATACTTGCGAAGAAGGAGCCGGATGCAAGCGTACGCATCCGAGACACCCGACCCCGCCACCGGATCCCACCGATGAGCTGCCGTCTGGTCCACTTCGGCGGGCGGCCCGGCTTCTTCCTTTGGGCAGCAACGGCTCCAGCACCGCCCACTGCGCGTCGGTCAGGTCCGCCCGCGCGGTCACCGGTAAGGTGTCCACGAGGTCTCCGGTGTTCAGGTCTTCTTGGTCGAAGAACCATCTACCGGAGACCTCGCCACTTCACCTGCCTCGACCCTGCGCTGGCGATCGCCACCACCGAACGCGGCGACCAGCTCGATCTGCTCGTCGTGCCACCGCAGGCTTCCGACACCGTGGCCCGCGGCACGTTGGCGATCGCGGCCGACCCGACCGGCACCGTACGGGCGCCCGACGCGCTCGCCGCTGCGGCCGTACCGGTCCCCACACCGGACGGCGACGCCGACCGACTGCTCGGCTCATCCCGCGTCCGAACGAATTCTCCAATGTGGACAGATGATTGCGGCTTGATCGAGGTTCTCGTCAGCGCGTGACCGGGGCCGGTTGTTACAGGTACCGTAGGGCTGTCGCTCGGGACCCCGGTGGCGAATGTCCGGATTTCGCGGACTCGTCCACTGGATCGAGGTACCCGATGGTCGTCTGTGGTTCATGCAGCGTCCCCGTCACTGACCGGGACCGGCCGACGGTGACGAGGCCGCGATGAGCCTCGTCGCGGAGGTCGCACCATCCCGTCCGGAGGATGTGCGCCAGTGTCCATCGGCGTTCGTGCCTGATGGGCAGTGGCAGCCTGGCGTTCGTCGTCCGGCGGCGGTCGGGTTGGCGGGGCGGGCGCCGCAGTGGGGTACCGACCTTCCCGGCAGCTTGCTGACCGAGCTGGCGGGCTTGGCGGTTGGCGACCCGAGCCGGGCGCGGTTGCGGGCCTGGGTGATTGAGTGGTACCTGCCGATGGCGGCGTACCTGGCCCGGCGGTTCGGTGGTCGTGGTGGGCTGCCTGATGACCTGGCCCAGGTCGCTGCAGCTGGGTTGATCAAGGCGGTGGACCGGTTCGACCCGGCCCGTGGGGTGGAGTTCAGCGCGTACGCGGTACCCACGATCGTCGGCGATATCAAGCGGCACTTCCGGGATATGACCTGGGTGGTTCGGGTACCGCGCCGGTTACGGGAGCTGAAGCTGCGACTGCCAGCGGCGGCCGCGGAGTTGGCCCGGACACTGTGCCGCGAGCCGACGAGTGCGGAGTTGGCGCAACGGTCGGGTACCAGTCCTCGCGATGTCATGTCGGCGCAGCTGTTGGCGGACGCGTACCGCCCGTGCCCGATCGAGCAGGGATCCGGTCGCCTGGATCTGCCCCCGCGAGACTGGCTCGGCGGTCCCGATCCGGAACTGGACACGGTGGACAACCGCACGACGCTACTGCTACTGCTGGCCGGCCTGCCCGTTCGTGAGCAGCGAATCCTGGTGCTGCGATTCGCGCATGACATGAGCCAGACCGAGATCGCTGCGGAGGTCGGCCTTTCGCAGATGCACGTGTCCCGGCTGCTGGTCAAATGTCTGGCCCGACTCCACGAGGGCCTCGTCGGTGAGGTACCCCCGTCGGGTGGCCAGGCAACCCCGGCGGGCGGCAGCGCTCACCGGGCACTTCGGCGCCGGCCACGGTGGCACCCGCTGCCGGGCGCGGCGGGCGTGGCCGCCTGAATTCGGACGGCGAACCTGTCGGGCGGCGCAACCCGGATAGCGGGTGTCACGCCTGACCGACCCCGCCCGCGACCCGGCGGACACCACTGTCGAGCGCTATCCAGGGAGTGCTGATCATGCGAACCTTCCAGGCGTCGGCTGCCGTAGTGCAGCATGCCCCGCCAACCGCCGTCACCGCAGCGTCCGCGCCGCGGCGTGGCAGCGAGTACGCCGTTCTGCTGCGCCAGGTCAAGCAGGCCGGCCTGTTGGATCGTCGTACCGGCCACTACATGTGGCGTACCGCCGTCACCACAGTCCTTCTGGCCGGAGGCTGGCTGGCATTCGTGCCGATCGGCGAGTCGTGGTGGCAGCTCGCGGTCGCCGTCTTCCTGGCGATCGTGTTCGCCCAGGTCGGTTTCCTGGCTCACGACGCCGGCCACAAGCAGATCTTCACCTCCCGGCGGGCCAACGACATCGCCGGGATCCTGCTGGGGAACCTGGGCGTCGGCCTGGACTACGGCTTCTGGGTCGACAACCACAACCGCCACCATGTCCACCCGAACACCGACGGCAAAGACCCCGACATCGACTTCGGCGCGCTGGCGTTCACCCCGGGCAGGCCGGCGGTCGCGGCCGGTCGCCCGACTGGCCTACCGCTACCAGGCGTACTTCTTCTTCCCGCTGCTCCTGCTGACCGCGCTGAGCCTGCACGTGGACAGTGTCGTGTACCTCACCCGCCGGACCCGGCGCAGCCGCACCTGGAAACGGGTGCTGTTCGCCGCCCACGTCGTCGGCTACCTCGCGGTGGTGTTCTGGGTGCTCTCCCCGGTCAAGGCCGCGTGTTCATCGGCGTGCAGCAGGGGCTGCTCGGGCTGTACCTGGGCGTCTCGTTCGCCCCCAACCACAAGGGCATGCCGATCCTCGACGCCGCCGACAACAGAGACTTTCTGCGGCGGCAGGTCCTCACCTCGCGCAACATCCGCGGGGGCCCACTGGTCGACGCCGCCCTCGGCGCGCTGAACTACCAGATCGAGCACCACCTGTTCCCCAGCATGCCCCGACCCAACCTGCGCCGCGCCCAACCGATCATCGCCCGGTTCTGCCGTCAGCACGGGCCGGCCTATGTCCAGACCAGCCTGTTGAACTCCTATGCCCGGACCCTGCATCACCTCAACGACGTCGGCCGCAACCCACAACCCACCTCGCCATAGCCGCCGACCGGACGGCAGCCCGCCGCGCTGTATCCCGTACGTACCCGACAGTCACGACCAGCGACCCAATCCCTCAGGAGGTACCAGTGCGCATCGGTGCGGTCATCGTCGTCATCTGGTTGATCATCGGAGTGATCGCCGCGACCCAGCGCGGCTACCTCAGTAGTTCCAGCAGCAACTGCGCCAAGGCCAGCAACACCATCGTCACGATCGTGGCCGGCCCGCTCAACTATGTCGGTGTCAACCCGAAGATCAAATGCGATGTGCCGCAACCGTCGAAGTAGCCGACATCCTGGCGGCGCACGGCCGGCGGCTGACGGGTGCAGGTAGGCCGTGCCGCGCTCAGGAGACGTGCTCGACGGGCGGTACCGCCTGGACGCCCTCGTCGCCACCGGCGGCATGGGCGAAGTGTGGCGGGCCACCGATGTCACCCTCGGGCGACTGGTGGCGGTCAAACTGCTGCGCCCCGCCCTGCTTGCCGACCCGCAGTTCGACGCCAGGTTCCAGGTCGAGGCCCGCATCATGGCCGCGCTGACCCACCCCAACGTCATCAACATCTACGACTACGGGCACGCCCCGGCGGCCGCAGGCGGTGGCGCCTACCTCGTCATGTCCTATGTGGACGGTCAGCCGCTGTCGCGGCGCATCGCCGAGGCCGGCCGGCTGTCCGTGGCGGAGACCGGTTCCATGCTCGTCCAGGCCGCGAAGGCGCTACACGCCACCCATCGCGGCGGGATCATCCACTGCGACGTCAAACCGGCCAACCTGCTGATTACGCCCGACGGTACCGTCATCCTGGTCGACTTCGGAGCGGCCCGCCCCACCGCGGCGACCGCGGCGGAGATCCTGGGCACTGCCTCCTACATGGCCCCCGAACAGGTGACCGGTGAGCCGGTGACGCCCGCCACCGACGTCTACGCCCTCGGCGCGGTCGCCTACCACTGCGTGGCCGGTAGACCCCCGTTCACCGGCAAGACCGCGCTGCAGATCACCCTGCGGCACCTGTCCGACGAACCGCCCCCACTGCCCGCGGACGTGCCACCGGAACTACGCAGGCTCATCACCCGCGCGATGAACAAGGTTCCCGCGCACCGGTACCCCACCGCCGCGCACTTCGCCGCCGCTGTCCACCGCAGCCTGACAACCCGCGGCCCCACCTCGCCGAAGACGGTGGACCTGCCCGTCCGGGCGGACGCGCCCGGGCGAAC
>VAWN01000118.1:0-3285 GCA_005885555.1 Actinomycetota bacterium | reverse complement strand
ATGGGTCGTAGGTAGGGCAGCAGCGCCTCGCTGATCTCCCACGTGGCCGAGTTCCACAG
The DNA here is from genome assembly GCA_005885555.1 of Actinomycetota bacterium. Taxonomy (GTDB): domain Bacteria; phylum Actinomycetota; class Actinomycetes; order Mycobacteriales; family Micromonosporaceae; genus AC-43. The sequence continues at coordinate 3,226 of VAWN01000118.1, read as the reverse complement.
ATACGACGGACTGTGGTCGACGGCGTAGTAGTGGATGTTGTCGCCCACGGTAAAGATCGGCTCGGCAAACGACGTGGGACGGGCCCAGCTGAAGCCCATCCCCTCGTCGCAGGAGACGTCGATGATGAGCCCGCCCGGGGCAAAGGCGGCCAGGTCGTCGTCGGTGACGAACATCAGCGGGCGGTCGGTGTGCTGCAGCACGCAGTTGACGACGATGTCGCGCCCAGCCAGAAGAACCGCCATCGGTACCAGGCCGCCATCAAGATGTACGTTGCTTCGGCTGGGATCGCGGGAGTCGGCCTCGAAATGCATGATCCGCGTCGAGTGGATCGGTGAGGCGACAGCCGTGGCGCCCCGGTTGGTCAGGACGTCGACATCGTGGACCCCGTGGGCATTGAGGGCGGTGACCGCGCCCCGGCCGGTTGCTCCGAACCCGATGACAGCGGCGCGGAGGCGGCGACCGTAGTCGCCGGTGGTACCGATGAGCTCCAAGGCGTGCAGCACCGAGCAGTACCCGGCGAGCTCGTTGTTCTTGTGAAAGACGTGCAGGCTGAACTCGCCGTCGTGCGACCAGTGGTTCATCGCCTCGAACGCGATCACGGTGAGGCGCCGGTCGATCGCCAACTGGGTGATCTCCGCGTTCTGCACGCAGTGCGGCCAGCCCCACAGGATCTGCCCGTCCCGCAGCGCGGCCAGGTCCTGGGGCAGCGGCTTGGGCAGCAGAATGACATCGCAGTCGGCGATGAGCCGCTCGCGGGGGAGCAGTCCGGCGACCAGCGGTGCCAACCGCTCGTCGGGCACGCCGAAGCGTTCACCGTAGCCGCACTCGAGAAAGACGCTCGCCCGCAGGTCGGCATCGATCCGCGCGATGTGCTGCGGATGGATCGGCAGCCGCCGCTCATCCCTCTTGTTCGACCGTGACATGACGGCGAGGCTGAGGTGGTCCATCTGTTCCTCGATCCTCGGGCTGTGGGCAATGACCGTCCGATGTGGAAGCGGGCCAGCTCCTTGTGCGGGCCGCCTCGGTCCGTTACCTGCGCCGCCGCTAGGCGGGTCCAATTACGTGTTCGATGGAGCTGGCTGCCTCGTCGACCACGTCTATGGCCGTGTCCTTCGCCTGGCGGGTTGTTCTTTGCTTCGCCAGTCTGGCGGCCGACCCTGCCCTGCTCTTCGAGCCCGATGTTGCCGGTGAGGCTTCCGGCGGGCTCGCTTGACCCGCCGGTTCCACTGCTGCGGCCTCGCGCTCATCGTGCGCCATCACCGCCGTCCCGTTCACCATTCTGCCCTGCGCGCCCGCCGGGTAACCCGGCCGAAGGACCATGAGGGTCGGGCCCACAACGTGCGGCTCCCGCCGCCACAGCTTAGTCCAGCGGTGGCGGCGGGAGACCTCTGTTGCCTGGGTGGGGTGCGTTGTCAGTTGCTGGTTTCGCCCTCGATGGCTGGTGCCGGGTTGCCGTGTTTCTGGCTGGCGTGTACCTGGATACGTTTGGCCTGTACCTCCGGCGCCTTGGGCACCATGATCTGCAGCACGCCGTCCTGCGTCGAGGCCTCGATCGCATCCGCCATGACGTGGGTGGGCAGAGTGATCGAGCGGAGGAAGCGGCCGTAGCGGCGCTCGACTCGATGGACCATTTCCTCGGAAGAGTGCTGCATGTCGTGCCGCTCGCCCTGGATCGTCAGTAGGCCGTCCTGGAATGTGATCTCCAGGTCGTCGATCCCGACGCCGGGGAGCTCGACCGTCACCAGGTAGGCGTCCTTGCGTTCGGTGATATCCAGGGCCGGCGCCCACGCCGCCTTGGCAATACCACCACCGTAGTACTGGCCGAACTGACCAAGCCCCTGGGCCCGCAGCCGGTTGAATCGCAGCAGCTCATCCTGCGCATCGCGCAGGTCTTCGAACAGGTCCCAGCCGGTAACGACTGTCATGTCGTCCTCCCTTGCATCTGGCCGGACCGGTGGCCCGGCGGCCCGGCAAGAAAACGGCTAGTGAACGACATTCGCTTCCGAGCTACACTGTTCACACTATGGTGAACACCGTTCACAGTCAACCGTTTCCGGAGGCGGACATGGCGCAGCGACAACAACCAGCCGTTGACGATGCTCTCGCCCGCCCGCTGTGGTTCATCCCCCCGGCCGGCGACGAGAACCGCCGCCGCTCCCTGACCCGCAAACAGGTCGTCGCCGAAGCCCTCGCGGTCATCGGTGCCGACGGCGTGGACGCGTTGAGCATGCGTGCCCTCGCCACCCGGCTAGGAGTCGTCCCCGGGGCGTTGTATCGCCACGTGCGCAACAAGGAACAGCTGCACGACCTCGTCCTCGACGGCGTCCTCGCCGAGGTGGACTGCCAGGTCGATCACCGCCGCGCCTGGACAGAGCAGGTCAAGGTGCTCGCGCACCGGCTACGCACGGTGCTGGAGAACCATCCCGGCATCGCCGGACTGCTCAAGACCCGCGACCCGCTCGGACCGCACTCCCTCGCCCTCGCCGAGGCGTTCCTCGCCGCGCTACACACGGCCGGCCTACCTGAACGGGACACCGGCCTGGCCTTCGCCCTGGTCTACGACTACACCCTCGGTTTCGCGCTCAGCAGCCCCACCAGCGTCAACGAGCAGCGCGTCCAGGACACCGTGACCAGAAACAAGCTCCACGCCTTCCTGCGCTCACTGCCACCCGACCGCTTCCCCACCCTGGTCGCCTTCGGCGAACACGTCTGGCTCAACAACCGCGACGAACGGTTCTCCGCCGGCCTCGACACCCTCGTCGCCGGCCTCGACACGGCGCAACGCCCACGCCGGCGGCGCAGCGAAAGTGCCCGGCAAAGCTGACCGTCCTCGGCCGCGTCCGGTTCGGTGGCAGGGCAACCGATGCAACCTGCGTCGGCGCGGTATATGCCAGGGGCTTGGACCCGACCTGGTGTGCTGATCCTGTGGGTCGCAGGGTGAGACAGCCCCCAATCCGAAGTCTGCGCCTCGCGGCCGACGCTGTCCGCGACGGCGTTCCCGCGGACGGACGCGTCCAAATTGGTCGGCGCGGCCGCACGCCGGCGGCCGTCAGACGCCGGTTCCGGTGGCAGGCAAGTCTGCGCCGGCCGTGAAACTGGAGTTGTGGACGTCGTGGGTTGCCCGGGGTGGGACTCGTGTGGTTGGGCGTAGGCTGGTGGGTGGCAAGCCGTTGAGGAGCCAGTTGCGTTTGACCCGGTCTTTGTCCTACGTCATCCGCCTCGTCG
>VAWN01000120.1 GCA_005885555.1 Actinomycetota bacterium | reverse complement strand
TGCTCTTCCTGCTCCCAGTTCAGGCGTCGTGCATACCGACGAACTCGTTCTGCGCGCCGCTGTGTCGGCGTACCTTGGCCGCTACCGCGGCGAAACCCGGCTGCACACCGAGTCCGACCTTCGGGTCTTCCTATGCTGGTGCACCGACCAGGACCTCGACCCGCTCGCAGCGGTCCGGGTGGACATCGAACGGTATCTGCGCTGGCTGCAGGACGTCCGCTGCTACCAGCCCTCGACCGTCTCGCGGCGCCTGTCGGTCGTGGTGGGCTTCTACCGGGTGTGCGTGATCGACCAGATCCTGCCGCACTCACCAGCCGACTACGTGCGCCGACCGACCGTGCCGGCTGAGTCGCCCACGCTCGGTCTTGGGCACTTGCAGTTCGAAGCCCTGATCACCACTGCCCGGTTGTCGACGAACATCAACGACTTCGCCCTGGTCGCGCTCCTCGGCCTGCTCGGGCTGCGGATCTTCGAAGCTTGTGGATCAAACATCGCCGACCTCGGCGAAGAACACGGTCACCGAGTCCTGCGGGTGCGCGGCAAAGGCGGCAAGGTTGTGCTCGTCCCGCTCCCGCCCGCGGTAGCGCGAGCGATCGACCGTGCCGTCGACGACCGTATCGACGGGCCGATCCTGCACAACACCCTCGGCGTCCGGATGGACCGGCATGCCGCCACCCGCCGACTCAAGCACCTGGCAGCCAGCGCCGGGATTCGGATGCCGAGGATGCATCCTCACATGCTTCGGCACACGTTCGTGACGACCATGCTCGACGCCGGCGTCAGCCTCCGCGACGTACAGATAGCCGCCCGCCACGCCGATCCACGCACCACCATGCGCTACGACCGAGCCCGCAAGAACCTCGACCGCCACCCCAACTACATCCTCGCCGCCTACATGCCTCCGGCACGTAACCGGCAGCTCACGACTTTGCCGATGAGAGCGCGCTTGTCTTCACCTACGGTCATTATCGAGGGCCGGATCTACGATCTATCAGTACATCAGACTGACGTACTGATTAGATAAGGGCGTGTCTTACTTGGTTGAGCGGTGGCCTGGGCCATGATCTGTAATTCGTGACGGTCGAGGTTGAGGACATGGTCCGGACCTGGGCGCCGGACGACTTCTGGCAGGTCGCGCAGCCGTTGATTCCCCAGCCGCCGGTGCGGCCGCAGGGTGGTGGGAAACGCCGGGCCGATGACCGGGCGGTACTGGCCGCGATCGTGTACCTGGTCCAGGCCGGCTGCTCGTGGTGGAAACTGCCGGCGCAGATGTTCGGCATCAGCCGGGCTACCGCCCACCGGCGGTTCAGTCAATGGACACAGGCCGGGTTGTGGGAGCGGCTGCATCAGCAGTTCCTGCACCACCTCGGGGTGATCGGGCAGATCGACTGGTCACGAGCGGTCGTGGACTCCATCGCGGTACGGGCGGAGAAAAGATGACATGCGAAGGGACCCCCTCAGCTCAGTGCACGATCAGTGCATGACGAAGGAACGTGAGGAGGTCCCGATGGCCATCGTAGGTGGGTTGGACGTGCATCGACGTCAGATCACTTTCGACTATCTGGACACCGAGACGGGGCAGGTGCGGCGGGGCCGGATCGCGCCGGCGGATCGGCAACTGCTGCGCCGCTGGTTGATGTCGGTGACTGGTCGGCCGGCAGCGTTTGCGGTGGAGGCGTGTACCGGGTGGCGGTTCGTGGTCGAGGAACTGTGCCGGGCCGGGATCCAGGCGCACCTAGCGGAGCCGGCCGAGACCGCGGCGGCACGTGGACCGAAGCGGCGGGCCAAGACCGACCGGGCCGACGCCCGGCAACTGCGCGAGCTGCTGGCCGCGGGGCGGCTGCCCGAGTCGTGGATCGCACCGGAGCAGGTGCTGGAGATACGGGGTCTGCTGCAGCTGTTCAAGGATCTGCGGGATGAGCACACCGGCTGGGTGCAGCGCATCCACGCCGTCCTGTTCCACCATGGCGTGGCCGCCGCAGTCGGTGACCTGCTCGGTGGTGACTCACGCCAGCGGCTGCAGGCCGGGACCGGCCTCTCACCAGCAGGCCACCAAGCAGTGCTGGCCGCCCTGCGGGTGGTGGACATGTTGGAGGCCGAGCTGGGGCCGCTGCGCAAGCAGATCGCCACGTTCGCTCGCCGACAACCGGCCTGCAAAGCGTTGCAGGCACAGTACGGCGTCGGGCCGGTGACCGCCGCGGTGATCTGGGCCGAGCTCGGCGACTGCCGCCGCTTCTCCGCCTCCCGCAAGGCAGTCCGCCACACCGGCCTGGATGTGACCGTCTACTCCTCCGACGACAAACGCGCGCCCGGCCGACTGTCCCGGCAGGGCTCTCCACTGCTGCGCTGGGCACTGTACGAGGCGGCCAAGTGCGCGGCCCGGTCAAGCAGTCCGGACTACGCCTACTACAGCCGGATCAAGGAGCGCATCGGCGGCAACCGCGCCGCCCTGTCGGTCGCCCGGAAGATCGTCCGACGCTCCCACCACATCCTGCGCTCGCTCGGCGACCAGGCCCTGACCGCCGTGTGAGCCCCCGCCATGGTGCGCGCACCTGCCCACGTCACCGATGCCTCTCGGCGGCCAGCTCCCAGCCAGCCCCCTGCCCCGGCTGACACGCCACGCCGCGGCCTCAAAAGACCGAGCGGCCGCTCACCCGCATGCGGGTCACCCCATCGATCATCATGTGACCGGACCACAACCGGGACACTGTGAGTCCGCGCACCAAGATAAGGCCGGGCGCCCGCGCACCACACACCACCCGACCACCCCTGGCAGGTGCCGATGACCTGACCCCATCCCAAGCCCAAGCCGGAGGCGTTACCACCGGCGTCATCCAGCCATGCCCGGGAACGCCGCACCAACATCAACACCGATGCGATTGACCGGGGATCCCTCAACAGATAAGGGGGAGCTGACCGGGCCAAACCCGGTCGACCGGGGCAAGCCGGGCTCGAAGCTGCACGTGCTGTGCGACCGGCAGGGGCTGCCCCTCGCCGTGCTGGTGTCGGCCGCCAACACCCACGACTCCCACCTGTTGCTGCCGCTGCTGGACGCGTACGCGCCGATCCGTTCCCGTCGGGGCCGGCCTCGGCATCGGCCGGACAAGCTGCACGCGGACAAGGCGTATGACCAGCCGGTGTTGCGGCGGGAGGTCCGTCGCCGCGGTATCGGTGTGCGGATCGCCCGGAAAGGGATCGAGTCCTCGACCCGGTTGGGTCGGCATCGCTGGGTCGTCGAGTCCTGCCTGTCCTGGCTGCTGCGCAACCGCCGCCTCGTGCGCCGCTACGACCGGAAAGCCGAGCATTTCCAAGCATTCGCCGACCTCGCCTGCGCACTGCTCAGCTACCGCCGATGGCGCAAGGCCACCAACTGAGACACGCCCTTAGCTTCGCGTTTAACGTTTGATCCGATCTTGTCGCCCTCTGGGGATGGCAGGGCGGCCACCGGATGTCGGCACGCGGCCGTGCCTCGACCACGCACCATGACGTCGATCTTCCGCGGCTGGGTCCCCTTTCACGGCGGGCCGTTCGGCGGCGCCGCCCCCCTCCACGCTCTCCCCGGTCAGGTACTTCTTGACGGTCCACCAGTTGTGCCGGGTCTCCGCGCGCGATCGCCGAGATGCTCGCCCCGGCCCGCACCCCTCGACGATCGGGATAGGGTTGGCGGAGGTAGCCGCCGCCCCTTCCGGCGCGACCCCACATTGGAGTTCATCCATGCCTTGGCGCCGCGTAATCGTGCCCGGGTTGACCGTCCTGGTACTGGCGCTTGGTGGCAGCACGATGACGCCGTCGCCTCCGATCCCGCCGGTCAGGTCGGCACCGCTGGCTGTGCGGCATCAGGCGCAGACACCGCATCCCACGGCGCCGGGCCCTGCCCCGTCGGTTCCCGTACCGGCGCCGGCTGTTGTTCGCGGTACCGGTCCGGCCGGATCGCTTCGTACCACCGGGTCGTCCGCGGTCGCGTTGACCTTCGACGACGGCCCGTGGGACGACACCCCTGCGGTGCTGGACCTGCTGGCCCAGTACCACGTCAAGGCGACGTTCTGCATGGTCGGCCGGCAGGTCGCGACGCACGCCGCGCTGGTACGGCGGATCGTCGCCGAGGGGCACACGCTGTGCAATCACACGTGGAGCCACGACGAGATGCTGCGTAGCCGTCCCACCGATCGGATCAGCGCTGAGCTGCAACGGACCACCGATGCGATACACGCGGTCGTACCCGGCGCGGTGGTCGCCTATTTCCGCGCCCCTGGCGGCAATTTCTCGCCGCAGGTCGTGAGCATCGCGGCCGGCATGGGGATGACCTCGATCTATTGGAGCGTCGATCCCCAGGACTGGCGCGGCCCAGGGGTGCAGTCGATCATCACTAACGTGCTGACCTACACCCGTCCGGGTTCGATCGTGCTCCTGCATGACGGTGCCGGGCCGCAGACCGTTGTCGCGTTGCGGACGATCCTCCCCGATCTAGTCCGTCGGTACACACTGATCGCCCTGCCGGACACCGATCCCGGGCAGGACACCGACGCGCGCCCCGGCAAGCGCGAACCAGCGGAACCACGGAGTCGGGTACCGGCCGGTCGCCCTATCCTCGGCCGATGCTTGACGAGTCTGCGCCGCCCTCGTTGCAGGTCTGGTGCTTGTTGCCAGACGGAATGCCAACGAAGCCAGTCTCCACTCGTGGGCGTCGCTGCACCGTGACGTACTCGACACACTCATCTAATAGGTTCTGTCAGCCTGCTGCCGGTCGCGCGCCACACCGGGAGCCGCTCTGCGTACGTGACGACCTGCCACGCGGTCCCGTCAAGCCGACTGTGTCGGGTCTCCCGTACCGGCGATCGGCGATGTACCAGACGTGGCGGAAGGACGGTGGCGTCCCAGGAGCGGTGTAAATGGCGACGTGGCGCGGCTCCGTGGTGGTCGATGTTAGGCCGCTGTGGCGGCGGGTTGGGCTGCCGTCGCGCTCTACGTGCTCGTGATGGTGGCTGTCGTGGTCGGCGTGGACGTCCTGTTCTTCAGGCACCGGTTCTGGGAGCGGCTGATGGTGAACGTCGGGATCGTCCTGGTGTTCGCGGCGTTCTACCTGCGGTTCCTGAGGCGTCGGTGATTCGAGGCGGGTGATCCGGGCAAGAACGGCTGGTTCGGTGGAGCGTCTGGTGGAGAGGTAACTGCCGGGTATTTGGACGTAGACAGCCACCGGCCCGGTCAGCCGAGACCGACACGAGCCGCTAGTGGTCTGTCGGTGAGATATTGCGGTAGGTTGAGTTATGCCGGTCATCACAGCCGCGCCGTTGGTTGTATCTGAGGAACAGCGGGCCGAGTTGTCGCGGATGGCGGCCTCGTCGGTGTTGCCGCATCGGCAGGTGGTCCAGGCTCGGGCGTTGTTGTGGGCGGGCGATGGGGTGGCCAACGAGGAGATCGCCCGGCGCAGCGCAGTGGACTCGGACACGGTGCGGCGCTGGCGCAAACGGTTCATCGATAAGGGCACCGCCGGGGTCGGGGTGATCGCCAAGGGCCGGGGCCGCAGGTCCTGGCTGCCGCCGGGGACGGTGGAGGAGGTGCTGCGGCTGACCCGCGAGGAGCTGCCCGCGGACGGCTCGACGCACTGGACGACCCGGAGTCTGGCCGCGCGGGTGGGTGTTGGTAAGGACGCGGTAGCGCGGATCTGGGCCGATCACAACCTCAAGCCGTGGAGGGTGGAGACGTTCAAGGTCAGTAACGATCCGCAGTTCGAGGACAAGCTCGTCGACGTAGTCGGGTTGTACCTGAACCCGCCGGTGCGGGCGGCGGTGTTCAGCTTCGACGAGAAGACGCAGTGCCAGGCCCTGGACCGTACGCAGCCGTCGCTGCCGCTCAAGCCGGGACGGGCCGGCACGATGACCCACGACTACAAGCGCAACGGCACGATCGACCTGTTCGCGGCGATGGACCTCACGACCGGGCAGGTGCTCACCGAGTTCCGCAAGACCCACAAGGGTGCCGACGTGTTGCGGTTCTTCAAGCAGATGGACGCCGCGGTACCACGCGGGCTGAGTGTGCACGTGGTGCTGGACAACCTGTCCGCGCACAGCGCGCCGGAGGTGACCAGATGGTTGGCGCACAAGGACCGCAGGCGCTGGCACCTGCACTTCACGCCGACCTCCAGTTCCTGGCTGAATCTGGTGGAGCGGTGGTTCAAGGAGTTGACCGACAAGAGGCTGCGGCGGGGACGGTTCACCAGCGTCGCTGATCTCACCGACGCCATCACCGTCTGGGCCGGGCACTGGAACGCCGATCCCAAACCCTTCGTCTGGAAAGCAACAGCCCAGGAAATCATCACCAAGGTCCAACGCGGCCGCGCCACCCTCCACCAGATCAAAACACAGACGGACCACTAGGTAGCCGTGTT
>VAWN01000195.1:2143-2497 GCA_005885555.1 Actinomycetota bacterium | reverse complement strand
TGTAGCCCAGCCACACCACCGGCGGGTGCACGCCGAGGGCTTCGGCGAGCAGGGCGACCTTGTCGTAGTCCCATGCCCGGGCGCCCCAGACCCGCCGGTAGCCGGCGGTCTTGGGGTTGACCAGTGTGCGCCAGTAGTCGGGGTGGACCGCGGTGGAGGCGACCAGCTCTTTGACGTCGGCGAACCCGCGCTCGGTCAGGGCGGCCGGCAGCCGGTCGGTGAGCAGGGGGGCCAGTTCCCGGCGGCTGGCCGGTACGGCGGGGTCGTCGGCGCCGGTCCGGCGCCGCCGCGCCACGGCATCGGTTGCGCCGCCGCTCGGGGCGGCTGGTGGGTCTGGTAGGGGGCTACCGTCGG
>VAWN01000195.1:1197-2029 GCA_005885555.1 Actinomycetota bacterium | reverse complement strand
GCCTCGTGCAGCAGGACGCCGAGCAGCAGGTGCCGGTCGGCAAGCGCGTCGCGGTGCACGGCGACGTCACCGTTGCGGGGGTTGTAGAACCCGACCGCGCAGGACATCTCTTCGCTGTGGGAGTACACCCGGACCCGGTCCAGGGCGAACGCGCCGACGGCGCGGCACACCAGCCGCCGCGCGTCGGCCAATCCGCTGCGCTGCGCCGGGGTGAGGGCCCGGTCGGGCACCCAGGTGGTCTTGTTGCGGGTTTTCTCGTGGTGGTGTTGCTGGCGCGCCCGGGCCACCTCCACGCCGAGCAGGTCCATGACCGCCGACTGGTGGTGGCTGGACAACCCGCGGGCGGCCACCTCGGTGAAACCCTGGTCTGCCAGGTCGAGGGCGGCCTCTTCGTTGCCGGAGGTGGTGTAGAACGTGCGGGCGGGCAGGTGCGCGCGTGCCCACGTGCGCCAGGCGGCCCGGGCGCGGGGCCGAATGACCTGGGTGAAGAACTGTTCCGGCTCGCGTAGGCTGCCGCCGGCCAGTACGTGGGTGGCGAACCGGTCGATCACCTGCTGGTCTTCGCTGTCGGCGAGGATGGCGCGGACGGCGTCGCGCAGGGCGCCGGCCTCGATGACGGTGCGGTCGCGGTTTTGCAGTGCCTTGTCGGTCAGTGGCAGGTCGTAGCAGGCGCGCAGGCCGGGCACCGTGCTGACCAGCACCCCACCGATCCACACCCGTCCGGGATCGCCGGCCAGCACGCAGGTCCCGGGCGCGGCCGGCGGGGTGTAGCCGGGTTCGGTCAACGCGCGGAACCGTGCGATGGCCTCGTCGGCGAGGTCTCGCGGGCAGG
>VAWN01000195.1:0-1158 GCA_005885555.1 Actinomycetota bacterium | reverse complement strand
CGCGGAGCGCGACGGGATCTGCCCGCCGAGCAGCCGGCGTCGCTGCACGGCGGGGGTGAAGCCGTAGCCGACCGTTTCGCACTGCACGGCGCCGATTTCTGGGCTGCGGGCCAGCACGAGGCAGGCGAGTTTCTTGCCCTCGCCGAACTGGCCGATCTGCTGGCCGGTTTTGGTGGAGTAGCCGAGGATGAGTCCCTCCTCGGGAATGCCGGGACCGTCATCGGCGATGGTCAGTGCGCCGTCGGCCCACGCGACGGTGGCGTCGCGGTCCTCGTCCAGGGCGTTGGCGATCAGCTCGCACAGCGCCCGCACCGGTGTCCACGACTTCACGTAGTCGGGTGAGATGGGATAGGCCAGGGTGTCGACGGCGGTCGGATCCTGCGCCGCGGTGCTGGCATTCGTATCGGCGCGATCGTGGGTGTCCATAGTGGACTCCTTCGGGGTGGCGATGTGGTGTGGGCACGGGCGGGGCCGGTCAGGGCCATGTGGGGGGCGCAGGGCGGGGCCGGCCCCGGTTGGCGTCCGTGGGGATCGCGGGGACCGGGGCCGGTCAGGCCAACGCCCCGGGCGCTGGGTTCGGCGGCCCGTGCGGCGGCTGCGGTGCACGTCCTGGCAGTGACCCGGAGGCGTTGCGGTGCAAGGGCTTTGCGTAACGGCCGGCGGGGCGTACCACGATCGACCCGTGCCGTGCGCGGGCAGTCAAGCCATCGGCCAGAGCTCCCGCATCGGCGGCCACGCCGGCACGCGCCGCCGGTCGGGTCGTCGATGCCCCGGGGCCGCGCGGTCAGGGTGTGCGGTGGCGCGTGCCGCCGCGACGTGGACCGCCCACGAGGGGGCGCCGCGCGAGCGGCCTGGTCGAGCGGTTCGGGCGTGCGGCCCAGCCGCTGTGGTGTCCGTGCTTTGGGCAGCGGCCGGCGCGGATCCGTGTGTCAGTCCGCCGTGACGGCGGGAAGTGTTGCCGCGAGCGCGGCGGTCTTGTTCGCGGTGCGGAACATCGCCACGGCGTTGGCGGGGATGTCGGCGATGCCGTCGTCTTGCTCGCGGGTGGTGAACGGCAGCCTGGCGTGTGGGCCGACGCGGAACGCGGGCAGGGTGTAGTGCCTGCTGGCGACGACGTTCCCGCTCGGAATCTCGTACTGGTCATAGGCTGCGAAGTCG
>VAWN01000112.1 GCA_005885555.1 Actinomycetota bacterium | reverse complement strand
CCACCGCGCCAAGCTCACGCTGGTCCCCTGGCCGGCCGAGCCGCAGCCTGACGACCGGCTACGGCTGATCTTCACCTGCTGCCACCCGGCCCTGCCCCGCACCGCACAGGTCGCCCTCACCTTGCGAGTCGTGTGCGGCTTGACCACCGCACAGATCGCCAAAGCCTTCCTGGTACCCGAGTCCACCGTCGGACAACGCATCACCCGCGCCAAACGCAAGATCAGCCAAGCCGGCATCCCGTACCGGATCCCCTCCCCTGACGAGCTCAACACCCGCCTGGCCGAGGTCCTCGCCGTGATCTACCTGCTGTGCAACGAGGGGTACCTGTCCAGCGACGGCGACCGGGGCCAATCCCGCGATCTGGTGGACGACGCAGAGTTCCTCGCCGCCCTGCTACACCAGCTCATGCCCACCGAGCCCGAAGTGATCGGACTGCTTGCCCTCATCCGCCTACACCGCGCCCGTACCCCGGCCCGCTTCGACCCCGACGGCGGCATCATCCAACTCCCGTACCAGGACCGGACCCGCTGGGACCACGAGGCCATCGCCGACGCCGGCCGGTTGATCGCGCGCGCCGCCTCCCTCAAGAGACTCGGCCCGTACCAACTCCAGGCCGCGATCGTCGCCTGCCACGCCGAAGCCGGACGGTGGGAGGACACCGACTGGACCCAGATCCTCGTGCTCTACGACATGCTCCTGCACCTGGCACCCTCACCCGTAACCAGACTGCACCGGGCCATCGCCACCCGCTACGTCCAGGGACCAGCCGCCGCACTGTCCGAAGTGGACAGTCTTAGCGCCGAGCTGAACGACTAGCACCTATACCACGCCACCCGCGCGCAACTGCTCCGCGAACTCGACCGAACCGACCAGGCAGCCGACGCCGATCGACGCGCCCTGACCCTCACCGCCAACCCGGCCGAACAGTCCCTGCTTCGACAACGCCTCACCTGGAACTGACCAAAGCTCCGTACCCGGCGCGGACGAACTGCCGAAGGGACTGTCTTGAAAACGGTGTAACTCCGACAAGGAGGACATCGTTATGAGTGCCGTGACGACTGAGAAGAGCAAGACCGCGGGGGCGGTCGTGGACGAGCCGGTGGTGCCGGTGCAGGCCGGGCCGGTCGGCGAGCAGGCGGCGACGGCGGAGGTGATCGCCGCCGTTCTGGATCCGGCGTTGGTGTCGCGTCTGGCGGTGCAGGCCCGCGCCCAGGGGGTGCAGCTGCTCGGCCGCGGTGGGGTGTTGCAGGAGCTGACGAAGCGGTTCCTGGAGGCCGCGTTGGAGGCCGAGATGGACGAGCATCTGGCCCGAAAATGGTGCTTTGGCGGGCGGGGTTTAGCCACTCGTGTCGTGCAGAGGTGACCGGTTATGCGGCGGGTTCGAGGGTGACGGTGTGGCCGAGGCGTTGAAGCTGGCGGACGAGGTTTCGGGTCTGCTGTTCGGGGTTGATCCGGCTGGTGTGCCAGTCGGCGCCGAGGTCGACGAAGTGAGCGTCGTGATCGGATAGTAAGTGCCAGGCGATGGTCAGGATGGAGTGCCCGACTGCGACAAGAGCTCGTCGGGTGCCGCGACGTTTAGCGATCCGCTTGTAGCGGGCTGCCAGGAAGGTGGGAGAGCGGGCGGCGCCGGTGGCGGCCTCGCCCAGGGCGCCACCCAGCCACGGATTGCCCTGACCCGTGGTGGAGCTGCCCTTGCGTTTGCCGGCGGACTCCTTGATCTGTGGGGCGAACTTCGCCCACGACACCAGATGCGCGTCGGTGGGGAACACGGTCATGTCGACGCCGATCTCGGCGAGGATGTCTTGTGCACCGATCCGGCCCACGCCAGGGATTTCGTCGAGCTGGTCTACCTGGTGTTGAAACGGGGCGATCAGCTCTTCGATTCTGGTAGTGAGGTTGTCGATCTGGGCGCAGAGCCGGTCGATGTTGTCCAGCATGATCTGGCACACGAAGGCGTGATGGTCGTCGAAGTGGCCCGTCAGCGCCTCCTGCAGAGCGCTGATTTTGATGCGCATCCGTCCCTTGGCCAGTTGAGCAAGGACTTTCGGGTCGCGCTGCCCGGCGATCAAGGCTTCGATCATCGCCCGGCTTGACACGCCCAAGATGTCTCTGGCCACTGCGGACAGTTTGATCTGAGCGTCTTCGAGGATCTTCTCCAGACGCTGCTTCTCCCGGGTCCGGTCGTGGGTCAACGCCCGTCGGTACCGGGTCAGATCCCGGAGCCGTCTGATCGGTTTCGGGGGAATGAACGAGGGCCGGGCCATGCCCCGCTCGGCGACCTTGGCCAGCCAGATCGCGTCCTGCCGGTCGGTCTTCGGACGTCCGGGGGTGTTCTTGACCTGCGCCGCGTTGAGCAGCCAGCACTCGAACCCTTCGGCTTCCAGCAGGTAGAACGGGGGCTTCCAGTAGTCCGACGTCGCCTCCATCACGACCAGCGTCACGCCGTGCTCGGCAAGCCATCCGGCCAGCGTCAGCAGCGACCGAGTCGTCGCGCCGTAGGTGCGGATCTCTTGGCGGCGCCGGCCCGGGCGGTCGCTCGGCAGGCGCACGCACACCTCAAGCTCCCGCTTGCCGATGTCCAGTGCGGCGATCCGTTCCACGAACAGTTCCCGCTCGGGCATCTCTTCCACAACACCACCTCCTGGCAGGCCGAGACGGCAAGGTGGCCGCCCGGGAAGCCGGTGGGGAAACGGGAATCTGGCCCGCGTGCTCGAAGCGACAATGAACGACCCTCAGCAGGCTCCCAACGTCAGACTCGGCTACGGGTTCTACAACACCAAGATGCTTCGACGTCGACGGGCGACCACCTCCATTTTCACGCCTGAACAGGCGTCCGTGGCGGACACCAACGACTCGGCTACGACAAGCACGATCCGGCGGGGCGTAATGGCGGTAACTCCCGCAACGGCAAGCGGGCCAAGATGTTGCTGACCGAGGTCGGCCCGGTCGATGTCGCGGTGCCCCGCGATCGGGAGGGCACGTTCGCGCCGGCGATCGTGCCCAAGCGGTCGCGTCGGCTGGGTGGGGTGGAGGACCTGGTGATCTCCTTGTCGGCCAAGGGACTCACGCATGGGGAGATCTGTGCGCACCTGGCCGAGGTGTACGGGGCGGAGGTGTCCAAGGACCGGATCACCGCGATCACCGACCGGGTCATGGACGGCATGGCCGAGTGGCAGAACCGGCCCCTGGACGCGGTGTATCCGGTGGTGTTCATCGACTGTATCCACGTCAAGATCAGGGATGGTCAGGTGGCCAACCGGCCCATCTACGTGGCCCTGGCGGTCACCGTGGACGGCGGTCGGGACGTGCTGGGTCTGTGGGCCGGCGACGGTGGTGAGGGCGCCAAGTGGTGGCTGCGGGTGCTCACCGAGATCAAGAATCGCGGTGTCGGGGATGTGTGCATGGTGGTCTGCGACGGCCTCAAGGGCCTTCCTGACGCGATCGGCGAGGTCTGGCCCCAGGCGGTGGTGCAGACCTGCATCATCCACCTGATCAGGGCCAGCCTGCGCTACGCGTCGAAGGCCGACTGGGGTCAGGTCGCCGCGCAGCTCAAGCCGATCTACACCGCCCCGACCGAGTCCGCCGCCCTCGACGCGTTCGCCGAGTTCTCCACGAAGTGGGAGGCCAAGTACCCGGCCATCGTCCGGTTGTGGACCAACGCGTGGGCGGAGATGGTGCCCTTCCTCGGCTTCGACGTGGAGATCCGCCGCATCGTCTGCAGCACCAACGCCATCGAGTCGCTCAACGCCCGGTTCCGCCGCGCGGTCAACGCCCGAGGCCATTTCCCCACCGAGCAATCGGCGTTGAAGGTGTTGTACCTGACCGTCTGCAGCCTCGACCCCACCGGCAAGGGAAGGGTTCGCTGGTCCAACCGCTGGAAGGCCGCCCTGGGCGCCTTCGACATCGCCTTCGACGGCCGCGTCACTGCCGGCCGCCGCTAACAACTCAACCAACATCGATCTAACGGAGAATCGTTACACCGTTAAGGCGATAGTCCCTACTCCTCCACAAGGGGCCTCCTTCGTCGTAGACGTGAGCAACCCCAGCATCCGCCGGCGGTCACGAGGAGCGGAGGCCCCGCTCCTTCATCGCATCAAGTGGTGATCATGAGGGTTGCTTTAGGCTGTCGTTCGGCGGGTCCGGGAAGTGACTTGTCCGAAGTGTCGATCATGGGGGTTGGGTCGGCCGCGCTGGATGTCAGAGTCGCCCCCGCGTGTCCTCCCGGGCCCGTCTCGAGTTGTTTGGCGTCGGCGAGCATCTGCCGGTAGACGACGTCGGACAGGCGCCGTTTCAGGGCGCGTAGCGCTTCCATCGGGGTCTTGCCGGCGGCGAGTCTGCGACGGTAGCAGCGGCGCCCCTCGGTGTCATGGCGGAGCTGGACGATGGCCATGATGTGCAGCGCCCGGTTGATGCGCCGGTTCCCGGCGCGAGACAGCCGGTGCCGGTTGTTGTCACCCGAGGACGCGTCGATCGGGGCGGTGCCGTTCCAGGACGCGAAGTGGGCGCGGCTGGCGAATCGGCGGATGTCACCGATATCACCGAGCAGCCGGGCGGCGCCGGAGGGGCCGATGTGCACCGGCTACCGGTGCTGTTGACCAGCTCGGTCAGTTCCTGCTTCGCCACTTTGATCTTCTTATCGATCACGACCAGTTCGTGGATCAGCTCGGAAGCCAGCCGGCGGCGGGTCTTGCCGACCACGCCACGCGGGCGCACCGTCGCCAGCAAGGCACGGGCCTGCTGGGCAGACAAGTCTTTCTTCGCGCCGCCGGGCACGAGCTCGAGCAGCAGATGGTGCAGCCGGGAAACGATCTCCGTGCGT
>VAWN01000111.1 GCA_005885555.1 Actinomycetota bacterium | reverse complement strand
GACGCAGGTACTCGGGGTCGAGGTCACGGTGCGTCGGGTCGACCTGACCGGCAGTGGGATCGTGGCTATCTGCCATCGGGAGCGGATGAGACAGGCGATCGGGATCCTGGACCTGCCGTTGCCGGACCCGCCGCCGGATGGTGTGGAATGGATCGAGGCGTACCGTCACTGGGCGTTGGGATGACCGTTCACTGTGGAGATTCGCGTCGGTGAGTGAGTACCAGTACTACGAGTTCGTGGCGGTGGACCGGCCGTTGACTACGACGCAGCAGGGCGAGCTGCGGGCGTTGTCGACGCGGGCGCGGATCACCTCGTCGAGCTTCGTCAACGACTATCAGTGGGGCGATCTGAAGGGCGACCCGCGGGCGTGGATGGAGCGGTACTTCGACGCTCATCTGTACCTGGCGAACTGGGGCACGCACCGGATCATGCTGCGCCTGCCGAGGAACCTGTTGGATCCGGTCAGAGCGGCGGCGTACTGCGTGGGCGAGTCCGCCCACTCGTGGACGACACGCGACTACGTGATCCTCGACCTGTCCAGCGAGGACGAGGACGGCGACGAGTGGTGGGACGGTGAGGGCCGGTTGGCCTCGATCGTCCCCGTCCGGGCCGAGTTGGCCGCCGGTGATATGCGGTTGCTGTATCTGGCGTGGCTGCTGTGTGTGCAGGGCAGGCAGCTAGGTGAGGACGAGGTGGAGCCGCCCGTCCCACCCGGCTTGGGGGAGCTGTCTGGGCCGCTGCGCAGCCTGGCCGATTTCCTGCGGCTGGACCAGGACCTGCTCGCCGCGGCCGTTGAGGCCAGCGCGGCACTGACAGCGAAGGCGCCGTCGGCGGCGGCGCTGACCAGATGGGTGAAGAGTCTGCCGGAGCCGGATAAGGACGCGGTCATCGTGCGGCTGTTGTGCGGCGACGACGCGCACCTGCGCACCGAACTGCTGCGCCGCTACCACGGTCGGTCTGTCGGCGAACCGGCCACCGGCGGCCGTACGGTGGGCGAGTTGCTCGCGGGCGGCGAGACGCGCTGGGCGGCACGACAACGGCTGGCCGAGGAGCGCGAGGCGGCCGAACGTGCCCGGCGGGAGCAGGCTGCTGCAGTCGCGCGTGAGCAGCGGCTGGATGTACTGGCGGCGCAGCAGGAACAGACATGGCAGCGAGTGGCCACCATGATCGAAACCAAGAAGCCCAAGGAGTACGACGCCGCGGTCGAACTGCTCGCCGACCTCAAGGCGCTCAGCGAGCGCGACCGCCAGGCCCCGGCGTTCGTCCGGCGCGTCCGGCTCCTGCGCGAGGAGCATGCGCGCAAGCCGAGCCTGCTGGACCGCCTCGACCGCGCCGGCCTCGGCTGACTGGCCGTCTCACGGCCGTCGCTACGCCTTGGTGAAGCCGAGCGTGCGGTAGCCGGGCATGCGGCGTGGTAGTGAGGCGGCGAGGATAGGGGTTGCCCGGTCGTGGTAGTCGTGGACCTCGGCGACCTCCTTGCCGGGCGCCGCGCGGATGATCCGTCCGGCGCACTGGACGAGCAGGCCGTCGAAGGAGACCGGGGCGGCGAGAAACAGCGTGTCGAGTGCGGGGGCGTCGAAGCCCTCGCCGATGAAAGGCGTGGTGCCGATGACGAGTACGCCGTCGCCGGCCTTGGCGTCGGTGAGACCGTTCACCGCGGCGCGCCGATCGGTGACGGACATGCCGCCCTGCAGCACGAGCGCCTGGTGTCCGCGTGTGGCCAGCAGGGAGGTGAGGACTTCTACGTGCGCGACCCGTCGGGTGAGCACGAGGCAGTTGCGCCCGCAGCCCAGCGAGGCCGTGACGTCGGCGACGATCTGGCTGTTGCGTGTCTCGTCTGCGACCAGAGCGCGGTGCACTTCGGCGAGCGCACCGGGAGAGGACAGGTCGACATCGTCGCAGCGGAATTCGGTCTCGTGGACGTAGAGCAGACGTCGGGGTCCCGCCTCGGTCGCCCAGAGGTCGACGAGGGTGTCCTGACCGTCACGGATCATTCCGCGGGTCGGGTCGGGGGTCGTGTCGTTCGTGATGGTGTGCCGGGCGGGTCCGAGCTGCCACGTGACGAGCTCGTCGAGCCCGTCACGCCGTACGGGTGTGGCCGTGAGCCCGAGCCAGAACTGGGCACCGATCCGTTTGACCGAGTGGTCGTAGGCGGCTGCCGCGAGATGGTGACACTCGTCCACGACGACGTGCCCGTATCCCTTGGTGAGGTCGGCGACGTCGTCGCGCCTGGCCAGGGAGGGCAGCATCGCGATGTCCACGACTCCGCTCAGCTTGCGCCTGCCGCCGCCGACCTGCCCGGGTCGGATACCGAGGAACTGTTCGATCCGGTTGCGCCACTGTTCGGCTAAGGCTTTCCGGTCGACCAGTACGAGGGTGGATGCGCCGCGTTCGGCGATCAGCGCGCAGGCCATGATCGTCTTGCCCGATCCGGGCGGGGCGACGAGCACGCCGTCGTCGTGCGCGAGCAGCGCGCTGACCGCTACGGCCTGCTTGGTGTCGAGGTTCGCGGTGAACGCGACATCGATCTCACGACCGGGGTTGCGCAGGTCCGTGACGGCCAGGCGCGATCCGGCATGCTCAACGATTCCGGCGACCGCGTGGCGCAACCCGCGCGGCAGGACCAGGCGGTCGTCGATGGTGATGTCGTAGCCGCGGACGAACCGCGGGGTGTCCCACGTCGACTTGCATAGCCGCTGCAGTTCGTAGAACTTCGGGTTGGCCATGGATGCCGCGTGCTTGAGTGTCGACAGCGCCGCGGGCGTGAGCTGCGCGCAGTTCAGGCTCAGCCCGGCGCCAAGTTCCGCGTGCACTATCGCGGGCAGCGGCGGATGCACCCGGGTCGCCTCTGACCTGCTCATGGTCGAAACCTCGAGGCCCACGACCGCCCGCTTCGCCCGTCGGGCAACCCGCGCCGCGTCACCTGGGCTGAGCCGGTCCAGGGTCGACAGGAACGCCCACTGGTCCTCGTGCGGCTCCAGCGTCGCCAGGTCGAGGAACACCGTCAGCCCGTCCCTGCGGCGCCGGCCCTGCAAAGGTGCGGCGATGAGATTGCCGAAACCACCCTCGGGCAGCACGTCCTGGTTGGGGAACAGGCGGTCATAGGAGCGCAGGTCCATCGATCCGCGTAGCACCATGGCCTCGTGCACCAGCGCGGTGCCGACACCGCGTGCCACGGCGGCAGGGACGGCCTCGGTGAACAACACCCACACGTGCGCGCCGCGCCCCGACTGGGAGATCTCCAACGCCGCCGGTACGCCGCTGGCACGGGCCGCCTTCGCGTACGCGAGCGCATCGAGCATCGCCGCGGGGCCGTCGAAGTCCGCCACCAGGAAGTGACACGAGTTGTCGGCCAGCAGCGGGTACAACCCGATGAAGACGTCACCGACCAGATGCGCGGAGACCACCTTGGCCGTCAAAGGCAGGTAGGTAGCTCCCTTTCGGTCCATTCCCTTACGCCAACCGCCGGCCACCGCGGGCATCCATCCGCTCACCCCCGTGCGGGCGTTATCCCACCGCAGCGCGTACATGTCGGTCCGTGCCCGGAACCGATCGGTGTACAGGGCCAGCTTGTCGGCCACCGGCGAGGACATCACCACCAGCCCCGGCGGCGCGACAGCCGCGGACAGCTGCTCCGGCGCCGGAGCGGTGTCCAGGCCACGCAGCTCCAATAGGCGCGACAGGCGGACGTTCTCCGCCCGCAACCGCTCGAGCTCGGCACGCAGCCGCACGAGCTCGCTGTCCACCACGTCCACGGAGCCCACCGCAGGATCCTCGCATGGCTCGATCAAGCCACCGGGCGTCGCCCGCGTCGGGAGGTCAGACCAGTGTTGATCTCCGTGGTGCTCCGTGGGTGCTCGGATGTCGCGTACCGAACCGGCACGCCAAGCGACATTCCAGCACGCCGCCGCTGGCCTCGGCCGTCATCGCGTACCCAGCGACCGCTCAGGACCGGGCACATCGCGTGGACCAGCGGATACGGAAAGCCCTCCGGCTGGACGGAGGGCTTGCGGAACAGCATGTTCAATGATCGCCTTAGTACCTACGGATCAGAAGGTTGGGGGTTCGAGTCCCTTCGGGCGCGCAGGTCGTGAGCAGGGCATGTAGCTGGCTGGCTATGTGCCCTTCGGCTGTGTGGGTCAGGTGTGGGTCATGGTGGTGACCCACATTCCCGGCCGGTACGGCGCCCCTGTCTGATCCGTTTGTGAGTCAGGTAGTGGGATTCGCGACCTGCACGTCTCGAGGGGCTCGTATCCGGCCTTCTGATTCGTGGTCAGGCTCTCCCCTCTGAGACGGGAGGTTTGATCATGGTTGATCTGAGAACGACTGCGATGCCCCCGGAGTTGCTGGGCGGCGATCGCTCAGCGCCGGGACGGGTTTCCCGCCTGGCGGGTGGCCGTGGCGTTGGCCGGCGGTGGTGCTGATGTCCGCCGTGGATGGGGCCGGTCGGGTGTACCGGCGCTGCGCCTGCCGCAGTGAGGAGACGGGCCGGCAGTTGGGGGCCCGTTGCCCCCGCCGGGCCGAGCCTGGGCATGGCCGGTGGTATTTCGCGGTGATGGTGGCGGGGGTGGACGGCCGGCGGGTCCGGGTGCGCCGCGGCGGCTTCGCCACGCGCGCGGACGCGGAACGGGCGGGCTGGGACCTGCTGCAGTTGCCGGGTGCGCAGGCGGTGGCGCGGACGTGGACGCTGCGGCGGTGGTTGGAGTTCTGGCTGTCGGAGATCGACGGCCAGCTGCGGCCCACGACGGTGGCCAACTACCGCTGGATCGCGCACCGCTACCTGATCCCGCTGCTGGGCGGGCAGCGGTTGGGCAAGCTGCGCACCAAGCAGGTGCAGCGGGCGATGGACGTGATCTGCCGGCAGCGGGTCCGCAGCGGCCGACTGATCTCGCCGGGGTCGGTGCACCGGATCCGGGCGGTGCTGCGCAGCGCGCTGTCGGAGGCGCGGCGGCAGGGCATGATCGGGCACAACCCGGCGTGGCGGCTGCGGCTGCCGAGCGGTGCCCGACCCCACGCCGTGGTGTGGGACGGGGAACGGGAGAAGGCGTGGCGTAACACCGGGATCCGTCCTCGGGTGGCGGTGTGGGACGTCCCTCATGTGGCCCGGTTCCTGGAAGCGGTCCAGGACGATCCGCTGTTCGCGTTGTGGTGGCTGGTCGCGCTGCGCGGCCCCCGCCGTGGGGAGATCGCCGGCGTGCGGTGGGAGGACATCGACCTGTTCGCCGGGGAGCTGACGATCCGGGAGCAGGTCATCGTGATCGACGGTGTCGAGTATCTCGGGCCGCCGAAGTCGGCGGCCGGGGTACGGGTCCTGGCTTTGGACGAGGTCTCCGTGCGGATCCTGTGGGCGTTGTGGCGCGAGCAGCTACGCCGTTACGGCACGGTGGACCCGAAGGCCCGGGTGTTCGTTCACCGGAATGGCCGGGCGGTGCGGCCGGACTGGCTGACCCGCCGCTTCGCCACACTCGTCACCGAGCTCGGCTTGCCGCCGGTACGGCTGCACGACCTGCGGCACGCCGCGGCGAGCGCCGCCGCCGCGGGTGTGGATCTGAAGGTCATCCAGCACGACATGGGCCACTCCAGCGCGGTAACCACCGCCGACACCTGCGTCACCGTGTTCCGGCAGACCGGCCACGCCGCCGTCCGGGCAACAGCGGAGTTGCTGCTGTCCCACGCACGGATCCGGATGTCACTGGAGGGTGCCTCCCAGGCATGAACGGACACGCGTTCATCCGGGCATGCCATGACGGCGGCGATGGTGGTGGTTGCGGTTGACGCCGCTGACCCCGCGCGTCGTGGTCAGCTCCACCACGGCAGGGACCAGTCGGGGCGGCGGTGGCGCAGGCCGTCGCACGTCGACGCGCCTTGGGCATGGCGCGTTCGTGATGTCAGGCCACCGGCTTGTGGGCGGGCTGGTCGATGGTGATGTTCCAGGCGGGGTGGATCTCGGCCCAGTCCTTCACGTCCCGGCCGGGGTAGACCAGGTCGTGGAGCAGGTTGCTGTCCCACACGTACGGGCCGGTGACCGTGACGTGCTCGCCGGCCGCGGGCGCGGTCGGGGTCGCGAAGCCGGCCTTGGTCGCGCTGTTGTCCTCGAAAGCGCCGTGCCCGACCTGCGGAATGATCTCCACGACGAGGTGGGGATCCTTCTGCTGGGGGCATTGCTGGAACGCGTTCGCGGCGGTGAGTAGTCGCCGGTAGGCGGGGTCGGGGCGTAGCCGGATGTGGATGTCGCCGTCGGGTTCGGCCTGGACGCAGTCGACGGTGCCGGCGACGGTGGTGCAGGGGTTGTGTACCGCGAGCCGGGACGGGAGGTAGACCCCGGCCAGTGGGTCGCCGGGCTTGCACTGCCCGGACTTCAGGTGCTGCGGGGACCGGCCGCAGCCGCCCGCCGCGGGTAGGAGCAGCAGCACGATCGCGCACACCGCGACGCGAAGGCGGGCATGCCATCGACCGTGGTCGCTCACATGCTCAGCGTAGGTGCACAACCAGGTGTCGCAAGCGGGGCGAAGTCCGGGTGGGCGCCCACCTTCACGCGACCAGGACGGCAAGGGTGAGCAGCGTGGCCCCGAGGGCAAGTACGGCCGTGCCAGGTGTCTGGCCGGCTGTGGGCCGGCCACGCGTTTGCTGGCGGTGGGCGGGTGCCCGGGCACGGTGGGGATGAGCATGGGTGGTTCGCTTTCTGGCACGCCGATGAGCGCGGGTACGGTGCCGGGTGGCCTGGATGGCGGGCTTGCGATCGGGTTACCGCGTGGGTGCCGAGGCGACGTGCCAGGTCGCGGCGGGCTGCTTGGCGTGCTCGAAGAGGCTCTCCCCGGTGCGTTGCACGGCGAACGCGCCGAGCAGTACCGCGAGGACCAGTGCGGCGAGGACACCGACATGGCGGGCCTGGATCCGTGGCTGTGGGCGCAGCAGCGCTTGGACACGTTGGGGAACCTGGCCGCCGGTGGCCGCGGCCACCGCGGCCGACGCGGGTGGGTGGGTGCGCAGCAGGGCGACCTGGGCGATGGTGGCGGCGACCCGCCGCCGGTCGGCGGTCGTGGCCGCGTCCTCGTCCGCCCACCGTTCGGTGGCGTGCCGGACCGCCGCCGCGGTCGGGCGCAGCAGCGGGTTGACCGCGGCGGCCAGGTCGGCGGCCAGGGTCCACCAGGTGTGGCGATGGGTGCGGTGGGACTGCTCGTGGGCCAGCAGCACCCGCCGCCCGTCCGGGTCGAGGGCGGCGAGCATGCCTGTGGTGACCACGATCCGCCCGGAGATGCCCGGCAGAGTGAACGCCTGCAGATCGGGGCTGTCCACCACCACGACCGGTGAGCCCCTGTGGTCGTCGAGGTGCCGGCCGGTGCGGTGGGCGACCCACAGCGCGCGGATGGTGCGGCCCAGGCTGCGCAGCGTCCACCCGGCTGCCGCCATCAGCAGCGCAGCGGCGGCGATGCCCACCGCGGGTGGGATCGGGTTCAACGCGTGCAGCCGCTGCGGTGACCAGGTCACGAACCGGGCGACCTCGGGGGCCTGTCCCAGCCAGGTGAACGCGACCGTGCCGAGTGCGAACACTCCGCCCGCAGCGGCCAGCAGCGCAGCGGGCACCAATAGCCGGACCGTCGCCGGTGGCGGCAGCACCCGGGCCAGGTGCGGGCCGGCGGCGACGAACGCGAGGCAGGCCACCAACGCGGCAATGACGGCGATGTTCACGGCCGCTGCCCGCCGGCACGGTTGCCCTGTTCGGTGGCGATCTGGTCGAGCAGGTCACCGGTCAGGCCGTCGACGAAGCGGGCCAGCACCCCGGCCCGGTCGGCATCCACATCGAGGATGCGGTGCATGCGCCGGGCGGTGACCTGCGCCGGGTCACCCACGACCGTGTAGGCGAACGCCCGCCCGGAACGCTTTCGGGCCAGCAGCCCCCGGTCGTACAGCCGGGCCATCACCGTCATCACCGTGGTGTAGGCCAGCTCCCGGCCCAACGCGTCGCGTACCTGCGCCGGGGTCACCGGGGCGCCGGCCTGCCCGACCAGGTCCAGGATCGCCTGGGCAAGGTCCCCGTAGCCGCGCCGCTGCTCCGTGTCCGCCACCATCCACCCACCACATCTACTACATTGTGCTGTCGTTGTACGCTGTTACGACATCGAAGTGTAGTAACCGAGTGGTGGTTGGGGAAGGGTCGGGCGTGGACGAGACACTGCTGCGGGAGATCAACCGGTTCGCGCGGGCCACCGGCTGGCTGCACCCCATCGCCAACGGCTACGCCAGCTACGGGATCGCCCTGTTCGGCCTGCTCCTGCTCGCCGGCTGGTGGACCGCCCGCCGCTCCGGCGACCCCCGTACGATGGCCGCCGCCCTGTGCGCCGGCGCGGCCACCCTGCTCGCCGTCGCGCTGAACCAGCCGATCGTGGCCGCAGTGGCCCGACCCCGACCGTATGCCACCCACCCCGGCCTGCTGGTGCTCGCCCACCGCAGCAGCGACCCGTCCTTCCCCTCCGACCACGCGACAATGGCCGGCGCCGCCGCGGTCGGGCTGCTGCTCGTTTCCTGGCGCCTCGGCGCGATCGCCGCCCTCGCCGCCGTTGCGATGGCCGGTGCCCGGGTCTACATCGCCGCCCACTACCCCAGCGACGTCCTCGCGGGTCTCCTGCTCGGCGGCCTGGTCGCCGTCGCGCTCTACGCCCTGACGCGCACCTTGCTGACCCGGCTGGTCACCGCGGCGGGCGGCACCCGGCTGCGGCTCCTACTCGCCGCGCCGCCAACGCCCACACCGGGCGCACCATGAGCAAGATTCTGGACCAGGTACTCGGCCTGCACGGTCCGGTCGTGTACCTCATCGTCGGCCTCCTCGTCTTCGCCGAAGACGCCCTGTTCGTCGGGTTCGTGCTACCTGGGGAGACTGCCGCCATCCTCGGCGTCGTCGCCGCCAGCCGCCACAACGTGTCTCTGGCGGAGACAGCCTCGGCTACGAGATCGGCGCCCGCTACGGCACCCGACTGCTGTCGTTGAAGGTGTTGCGGCGCCGCAAAGACCGCATCGACGCCGCCCGCGCAACCCTGGCCCGCCGCGGCGGACCCGCTGTGTTCGGCGGCCGGTTCGTGGCGCTCCTGCGCGCGGTCATGCCGTTCCTGGCCGGCACCTCCCACATGCGCTACCCGCGATTCCTCGCCTACAACGCCGCCGGCGGCCTCGCCTGGGGCATCGGCTCCGTGCTCCTGGGCTACCTGGCCGGCAACTCCTACACCGCCGTCGAACACACCTTCGGCCGCGCCACCGCGCTGATCGCCGCCGCGCTCGTCGTGATCGCAATCCTGGTGTGGAGCATCCGGCGACACCGGCGGGAACGCACGACACGGCCAGACAACCGTCCTGGCCCGGCCAGTCCCGAAGATTGACCAGACGGCTGACCGTTGCACGAGCCGGCACGGGAGTTCGCGAGCCCCGGGGTAGCGGCCCTTTCAGGTGGAGTGAGGTCGCTGACCCGGCCGGCGACATCGCGCAAGAGGACGAGACGCAACCGTCAGGATGCGGGGTCGAAGGACAACAACGCGGGGTGGCCGTCTGGACCGTGCGGGATGGGGTAGTAGCTGCGGTGGGTGCCGGGGTCAACGGCGACAACGTGGGCGCCGTCGGCGAGGTGGCCGCTGCCCGTCACGTTCGCCCGCCGGTCGTGGACGTCGAGGATGGTCAGCCAGCCGCTTTCCGCGGCGACGTAGAGCCGGTGCGCGCCGGGGTCGTACGCCAATACGTCGGGGTCCTGCCCGACCGGGTGGTGGTCGATGACCTGCCAGGTGTTCAGGTCGACGGTGAGCAGGACCGCGTTGCCGTCGCAGGCCACGAACGCCAGCCGGTCGGTGTTGTCGATGGTCAGGCCGTGGTCGTGGTCGCAGCCGGGCAGGTCGACGCGGCGGGTGATGGTGGCGGTGGCGGTGGCGGGGTCGATGACGGCCAGGACGTTGCGGCCTTGGACGGCGACGAGCATCTGCCGGGTGGTGGGGTCGTAGGCGACGTTGCCGGCCTCCCCGCCGACGTCGATGGTGCCGCGCGGTGCCGCTGTTGTGGCGTCGAGGATGGTCTCGGATCCGCCGGTCTCGTTGGTGGTCCACACGGTGGTGTGTTGGGGGTCGTAGGCCAGGCCGTCGGGGTAGGCGCCGGTGGGGCCGCGGCCCAGGACCGTGCCGGTGTCCTCGTCGATGATGGCCATCTGGTTGGCGTCGGTGGCGGTGGCGTACACCCGGTGCCTGTCGGGTAGGACCAGCACGCCGTGCACGCCGGGCAGGCCGGTGATGGTGCGAACCACGCGTTGGGTGTGGATGTCGACCTCGATGACCTGGCTGGCGCCGAGGTGGGCGATGAACAGCAGTCCCCGGCCCGCGTCCAGGCTGGCGTAGTCGAAGCGGGAACTGTCGCCGGGCAGCGGGATCGTCGCCGCGGGGTACAGGCCCAGCGGTACCGGCGCCGGCTGGTGTCCGCGGCGGGTGAGGATGAGGACGGTCGTGACGACTACCGCGATCACCAGGATCAGCCCGCAGGCGAGCACGAGCCGTAGGTGTGCGCGGGCCCAGGACTGGGGCGGGCTCGACACGGCGGCCGGCGGGTCAGATGGTGATGACATTGACAGCCACAGCAATGCCGAAGGCCAGGGCGCGGACCTGCCGGTAGCGGGCCGGGTCCGCCGGGGGGCGCAGGTCGGCGTAGACGCTCAGGATGAGGTAGGTCAGGATCGGGGCGGCCCAGTCGTTGGCGGAAAACCCGGGCAGCCCGTCGTCGTTGAGGTCGGGCTTGTTCGCCGACAGGCGCCACAGGAACACCGCGGCGCCAGCCAGCAGCGCCACCACCAACGCCTGCCGCCAGGCCGGGCGAGGCAGCCGCCACAGCCCGACGGCGAAGGTGAGCACGGCGACGGTCGCCGCGGTCAGGACGATATGCAGCGTCGTGAACGTCATCGTGGTCCCTCACTGGGCCGGTGCGCGTGCCTCGGCCCGTTGACTCTAGTCGTGGTTTCGTCGCTGAAAGTCGTGCTGCCCGACTGCCGCATGGTGCGGGCTCCCAGGCTACGGGTCGGGCGCTGGTCGGGTACCGGCGGATCCTGTGGGCAGTTGCAGGAAGACCTCGGCGCCCGCGTGGGGATGGTTGCCGGCGTGGGCGGTGCCGCCGTGTCGGCGGCTGATCGCGGCCACGATGGCCAGGCCCAGGCCGGTGCCGGGACCGGTGCGGGCGGTGTCCGCGCGGGTGAACCGGTCGAAGGCGTGGGGCAGGAAGTCGGTCGGGAAGCCGGTCCGTGGTCGCGGACGGACAGGACGACCTGACCGCGGTCGGCGCGGGCGGTGATGTCGATGGGGCCGGCGCCGTGGCCTAGAGCGTTGTCGATGAGGTTGTCTATGGCGCGTCGCAGCTGGGCCGGGTCGAGGTGGGCGACCAGGTCGTCGGGGCACCGTACCGCGATCGGACGCCCGTTGGCGGCGGG
>VAWN01000194.1 GCA_005885555.1 Actinomycetota bacterium | reverse complement strand
GGTCACCGCGACCGGCAGGCCCGGCTCCCCGGTCAGGAACGCGCGCAGCGGCAGCTGCATCCACGGCTCTGCGGTGTCGGGGGTGTCGGCGGTGGTGGCGCCGTCGACCGGGTTGGTGATGGTGGTGGTGTCTTCGGGTGTGTCCACGATCGATGTCCCTTCAAGGGGGCGAGCGTGGTGTGACCCGGCGGGCCACACCACGCTCGCGTGGGTTGGTGTGGCCGGCCGGTCACCCGGGTACGTCCGGGGCGGTCGGTCGTACGGTGCCCGCCGTCGGCGGACTACCGGTGGTGCAAGGCGTTTCGCCCGGCGGCCCGGTCGTGGGCCGTGCCGGTGACCCGCTGAGCCGTCCGGCCGTACCGTCACCTTGTTGATCGGGGTGTGCGGGTCGGTCGGGGCGACCGCGACGATGACCCGGTCGGGGCGGATCTCCACGATGACCCGTTGCAGCCAATCGGCGCCGCGGGTCGCGGTGAGGTAGATCGTGTCCGGGGTGCCGCTCAGGGTCTTGTTCTTGCCCGAGCCGAGTGGCGTGACCGTGATGGTCACCTCGACGGGTTCACGCCGCTCGGTCATAGCTGGTCCTCCGTCGTCGTTGGGTTGGCGGGTGGCAGGCAGCACGGGCCGGTCAGCTGCGCAATGCGCAGGATGGTGTCGTTGCTGTCGCCGACCTTGCGGGCGTAGTCGAGGCGTTCGACGACGGCCTTTCGGGTGGGTCCGTCGACCGCGCAGTGGATGAGGCACCAGCAGTTGCGTTGTGCTTGCTGGTGTTCGGCCGTGTTGAACAGTTCCCAGTCGATGTCATCGGCCATCGCCGCCACCTGCCTTCGGTGTGGTGCCGGGGAGGGTCAGGCCGGCCAGGTGGAGCCGGGCCACTGCGACGGCGATCCGGTATGCCTCGTCGCCGAGGTACACCGGCCGGTCGTCGCGGGTGATGACCCCGTTGCTGACCTCGGGTGGGGTGTTGCTGTGCTGGCGCAGGTGGTCGGTGATGAACGCGAGGTTGTCCTCCCACCGGTCCCAGCGGTCCGGGAACGCCCGCGACAGGGCGAGCAGTTCGTTGTAGACCTCGCGGTCCGGGTCGGGCAGCTGGTCGTAGATACCGACCAGCCGGAGCCGGGCGTCGATGTGCGGTTCGATGCCGTAGCCGCTGATCCCGGTGTGCTGCACGTGCCCGGCCTCGTCGAGGTACATCCAGGTGCGCGGCGCGTACGTGGACTGTTTCGGGTGGTTCCACGGCTGCCCGGCCCGGCGCGGGTTGGTGGTCTGCGAGACGAACCGCTGCCAGCCGGCGTGGCGATCCAGTACCGGATCCGGCACCGCAGCGCACTGCCGTACGGGTAGTCCTCCACCACGTAGGCGGTGTCTGCGTCGACGTGGCCGACGAGCAGCTGGACTCGGGTGATCCCGGTGACTGCCGCCACCTGGTCGTGTTGTTGGGGTTGGTTGTCCACCATCGGTGGTCTCCTTTTCTCCGCCTGATTCGGCGGTGGCGACTCCACCAGCCCGCGCACCGGGTGCGGGGCTGGTGGAGTACCAGCGACGAACCCGGCAAACCCGGAGGTGCCCGCGGAAGGGGCGAGTGCTACAGCTCGTCGGTGTTCGGGACGGTGGTGGCGAGGCCACGCAGCCGCTGCGCGAGTCGGCCGTACTTGGTCGCTTCGGCGTCGAACATCGCGGCCATGCTGGCGTACCCACGTACGGTCGGTTCGACGTTGATCACCCCGTCGCCGGCCGGCTCGGTCGGCCGGTCGGGCTTGGCGGCGCCCGCGGCGGCTTGGGCGGCGGACTCGGTGAACCGGTCCCGCGCGGCGGCCACCGCGGCGTGGATGGTGGCGAGGTCGGCGGCGGTCCACAGCACCGGAACCAGGTGCTCGGCCGGCCGTGGTGTGGCCCAGTTGATGGCGTCGGTGCACGTGGGCCGCTGGTCGCGGCGACGCACGAGGGGTCGGGTCCCGTCCCGTTCGGGTTCACCATCGCGGTCCGGGTCGAACACCAGGATCTGGTTGCCGGCGGCGTCCTTCGCCGTGTACATGGCCGCGTCGGCGCGGGCGAGGGCGTAGTGGGCATCGGCGAGCGCGTCGGTGGTGGCGATACCGACGCTGGCGCGGGGCTGCAACCGGTGTCCGGCGATGCTGGCCGGTCCCGATCGCGGTGGCCAGGGTGGCTGGGTCGGTGTCCGGGGCGAGCAGGATGAACTCGTCGCCGCCCAGGCGCGCGAGGAGCCCGCCCGGCGGCACGGCGTGGGTCAGGCGGTCGGCGATCGCGTGCAGGAGTTGGTCGCCGGCCGGGTGGCCGAGTCCGTTGTTGACCGCGCGCAGCCCGTCCACGTCCGCGAGGGCCACG
>VAWN01000037.1 GCA_005885555.1 Actinomycetota bacterium | reverse complement strand
ACCGTTCCGGCAGCGACCGGCAGAACTCCACCCCGTCGGTGCCGCCCAGCGGGCTGATGTCGGCGGTGACGAAGTACGTGCCCTCCGGTACGAACACCCGCAGGCCCGCCTCGCCCAGTCCGGACACCAGCAGGTCGCGCTTGGCGAGCAGGTCGTCGCGGAACTGCTGGAAGTACGACCGCGGCAGCCCCAGCGCGTGGGCGACCGCCGGCTGCAGGGGCCCGGCGTTGACAAACGTGAGGAACTGCTTGACCCGCAGCACCGCCGAGACCAGCGGCGCCGGGCCGCAGGCCCAGCCGACCTTCCAGCCGGTACAGGAGAAGGTCTTGCCGGCGGAGGAGATCTGGATGGTCCGCTCGCGCATCCCGGGGAAGCCGGCCAGCGGCTCGTGGCCGCCGTCGAACACCAGGTGCTCGTACACCTCGTCGGTCACCGCGTATGCGTCGTATTCGACGCACAGGGCCGCGATCAGCGCCAGCTCGTCGCGGGTGAAGACCTTCCCCGTCGGGTTGTGGGGCGAGTTCAACAACACCAGACGGGTACCGGCACCGAACGCCGCCCGCAACTGGTCCGGATCGAAGTGGTACCGCCCATCCGCGCCCGGACGCAGCGTCACCGGCCGGCGCACCGCGTG
Source organism: Actinomycetota bacterium (assembly GCA_005885555.1). Lineage (GTDB taxonomy): Bacteria > Actinomycetota > Actinomycetes > Mycobacteriales > Micromonosporaceae > AC-43. Next base: position 129,762 of record VAWN01000037.1, on the reverse strand, counting down.
GGCCAGCGCGATCGACGCCGCGTAGGAGTCGTAGTACGGCTCGAAGCAGACCACCTCGTCGCCCGGTTCGCACAGGGCGAGGATCGACGCCGCGATCGCCTCGGTCGCTCCGGCGGTGACGAGCACCTCGCCGTCCGGGTCGTACTCCAGCCGCCAGTACTCCCGCTGGTGCGCGGCGACGGCGGCGCGCAGGGCGGGGATGCCCGGCCCGGGCGGGTACTGGTTGTGTCCACTGTGGAGCGCCTCGGCGGCGGCGTCGAGCATGGACGCCGGTCCGTCGGTGTCCGGGAAGCCCTGACCGAGGTTGACCGAACCGGTACGCACAGCAAGCGCCGACATCTCCGCGAAGATGGTGGTGCCGAACGGTCGCATCCGGGCCACAAGTGGATCCATACCCGGCAGCCTAGGGGACTGGCGGGGTTGCTACCGGTTCCCCTACTTTCGACGTCGTGGATGGAATACGTGGCGGACACCGGGACGAGCAGGAGGGTCGCTGGTTTCCCGGTGGCCGAGGGTACGGGGAGAGGTACGAGGAGGAGCGGTACCGCGGCGACCCTAACCGCGGTGACCGTGACCGCAACGCCGTCGGCCCACGGTCCGGCGTCGATCTGCCCCCGCTGCCGTACCCGCCGCCTGAGCCGCCGCCCTACGTTCCGGAGCCGTACGCCTCGGATGTGCCACCGGCCCGGGAATCGGCGTTCTCCGCGCAGTCGCTGGGTACCCTGCCGAACGAGACGGTGGCGCCCGGCCCGGTGCCGCCGTTCGTGCCGGAGGCCGCCACCGGCCCCGCCACCAGTCCCGCGCCGGGCGTCGGCGAGCAGCCGACCGGCGGATTCCACACCGAGTCCCTCGACCGCGCCGCCCTCCGCCGCCCGCCCACCCCGACCGTGTACCGTGCCCGCCGCGCCGGCATCCTCGGCGCGCTCGGTGCCGTGGCGGTGGTCGCCGAGCTGTTCCTGCTCCGGGTACTGCTGGCCGGCGAGTTCGGCCACCTTGTCGCGCCCGGTGCGGTACTCGCCGGATTGTTCGCCATGAGCGGCATCCCGCTGGTCGCCATGGGGCTGTACGGCCTGATGACAGGTGTCGCCGCGGCCGGCCCGAGCCCGGAGCGCGCCTGGCTGCGCACCCCCCTCGCCTTCCTCCCGATCGGCCTGGCCCTGCTCATCGCCGCCGGCCTCGCCGCCGGCTGAGCCACCGCCCCCGCCGGCTGAGCCACCGCCCCCGCCGGGCGGGCACGGTACCAGGGGTACACTCGTCTCCGGCGACCACCTCGTGTGGTCGACCTCGCGCGCCCTTTCCCCACTTCCACGGTGAGGCGTCGGCCGCCCTGGTCCCGGTCAGCACGCCGGGCTCCCACGGCCGGCGACCGGGCGCCAGGCGGCGGCCCGACCGGACCGCCGGACAACCAGGAGACAGGGGAGAACTCGCAGTGGCCGTGGTAACCATGCGCAAACTGCTGGAGAGCGGTGTCCACTTCGGGCACCAGACCCGGCGGTGGAACCCGAAGATGAAGCGCTTCATCTTCACCGAGCGTAACGGTATCTACATCATCGACCTGCGCCAGACGCTCGACTACATCGAGAAGGCGTACGACTTCATCAAGAACACCGTCGCCGAGGGCGGCACCATCCTCTTCGTCGGCACCAAGAAGCAGGCCCAGGAAGCGATCGCGGACTCGGCGTCGCGGGTCGGCATGCCGTACGTGAACCACCGCTGGCTCGGCGGCATGCTCACCAACTTCCAGACCGTGTACAAGCGACTGCAGCGGATGAAGGAGCTGGAGTCGATCGAGCAGACCGGCATCTCGCAGGGGTACACCAAGAAGGAGACCCTGCACCTGCAGCGGGAGAAGGACAAGCTGACCCGGACCCTGGGCGGGCTGCGGGACATGCAGAAGGTACCGGCCGCGATCTGGGTGGTGGACACCAAGAAGGAGCACATCGCGGTCGACGAGGCGCGCAAGCTGGGTATCCCCGTGATCGCGGTACTCGACACCAACTGCGACCCGGACGAGGTGGACTACCCGATCCCGGGCAACGACGACGCGATCCGCTCCGCGACGATGCTGACCGAGGTGGTCGCCGCGGCGGTGGCCGACGGCCTGATCGCGCGCTCCGGCCGGGGTACCGGACGAGCCACCGACGAGAAGCCCGAGCCCGGCGTCGTGGCGGCCAACGAGCCGCTGGCCGAGTGGGAGCGCGAGCTGCTCGAAGGCAGCAAGTCCGACGAGGCCAAGCCGCCGGCCGTGGAAGCCTGACCCGACCGATCACAGTCGCTAGAGAGAGAAGTATGTCGAACTTCACTGCCGCGGACGTCAAGAAGCTCCGCGATCTGACCGGCTCCGGGATGCTGGACTGTAAGAAGGCGCTGGAGGAGGCGGGCGGCGACTTCGAGAAGGCCGTCGAGATCCTGCGCATCAAGGGCGCGAAGGACGTCGGCAAGCGGGCCGGTCGCACCGCCGCCAACGGGCTGGTCGCGCACTCCGGCCGCGCGTTGCTGGAGCTGAACTGCGAGACCGACTTCGTCGCCAAGAACGCCGACTTCATCGCCCTGGCGCAGAGCCTGGTCGAGCACGCCGACGCGACCCGGCCGGCCAACGCCGAGGCGCTGCTGGCCGCGGAGCTGACCCCGGGCCGGACCGTCGCGGCGACCGTCGAGGAGCTGTCCGCCAAGATCGGGGAGAAGCTCGTCGTCAACCGGGTCGCCGTCCTCGACGGTGCCACTCCGGTCGCGGTGTACCTGCACCGCAAGGCGCCCGATCTGCCGCCCGCGGTCGGGGTGCTCGTGGAGTACTCGGGTAAGGCGGACGAGGCCGGCGAGGCCGACGCGCGCGGCGTGGCGATGCAGATCGCGGCGATGCGCCCGAAGTACCTCAACCGTGACGAGGTACCCGCCGACGTGGTCGCCACCGAGCGCCGCATCGCCGAGGAGACCGCGCGCGAGGAGGGCAAGCCGGAGGCCGCGCTGGCGAAGATCGTCGAGGGCCGGGTCAACGCCTTCTTCAAGGACTTCGTGCTGCTGGAGCAGGCTTCGGTGCAGGACCAGAAGAAGTCGGTACGGCAGATTCTGGGCGAGGCGGGGATCACCGTGAGCCGGTTCGTCCGGTTCGAGGTCGGCCAGGCCTGAGCGGGTCTGGCGACGGGGAGGTGACCGGACGGTACCGTCCGGGCCTCCCCGCTCGCGTACCCGGAGCCGCGCCGGCTCCCGTCGCGGGCGCGAACATGACAGATTGGTGTAGCGACATACCCGGGAGGCGCCCATGACCGCGCAGCGCGAGGTCATCAGTTGGCTCAGCCGGCTCATCGGTCGTGAGGCCACACCGCGGAGCGGAGTGGCTACATGACCCAGACGGTGGCCGAGGAGAAAACCCGGGCCGCCCCGGTCGCCCGGCCGGGCGGCACCGCCGGTGGGCCGCGGGCGCGCCGGGTCGTGCTCAAGCTGTCCGGCGAGGTGTTCGGCGGCGGCGAGGTCGGCGTCGACCCCGATGTCGTGCAGGAGCTGGCCCGGCAGATCGCGCACGTGGTACAGCTGGGCACCCAGGTGGCCGTGGTGGTCGGCGGCGGCAACTTCTTCCGCGGCGCCGAGCTGGCCAAGCGCGGCATGGACCGGTCCCGCGCCGACTACATGGGCATGATCGCCACCGTGATGAACTGCCTGGCGCTGCAGGACTTCCTGGAGAAGCAGGGCATCGACACCCGGGTGCAGTCGGCGATCACCATGGCCCAGGTCGCCGAGCCGTACATCCCCCGGCGGGCGATCCGCCACCTGGAGAAGGGCCGGGTGGTCATCTTCGGCGCCGGCGCCGGCATGCCCTACTTCTCCACCGACACCGTCGCCGCCCAGCGGGCACTGGAGATCCACGCCGACGTGGTACTGATGAGCAAGAACGGGGTGGACGGCGTGTACACCGCCGACCCGCGCACCGACCCGACGGCGGTGAAGCTGGACCGGGTCACCTTCGAGGAGGCGCTGCGCGAGGGCCTGCGGGTGGTCGACGCGGCCGCGTTCAGCCTGTGCATGGACAACCAGCTGCCGATGCTCGTCTTCGGCGCCGAAGGGGAAGACACGATCATCAAAGCGGTGAGCGGCGAGAAGATCGGCACCTTGATCACCGCAGCCTGAGTTGTACCGCTGGACGACCGCCTGAAGGAGGCGACGGAGCACGTGATCGACGAGACGCTCTTCGAGGCCGAGGAGAAGATGGAGCGGGCGATCGAGTTCGCTAAGGAAGAGTTCGCCGTGATCCGTACCGGCCGTGCCACGCCGGCGATGTTCTCCAAGATCGTCATCGACTACTACGGCACGCCGACCCCGCTGACGCAGATGGCCTCCATCGCCGTGCCGGAGCCGCGGATGGCGATCATCAAGCCGTACGACGTCGCTCAACTGCGCGCGATGGAGAAGGCGATCCGGGACTCCGACCTCGGCGTGAACCCGGGCAACGAGGGTACCCAGATCCGCATCGTGCTCCCGCAGATGACCGAGGAGCGGCGGCGCGAGATGACCAAGGTGGCCCGGCACAAGGGCGAGGAGGCCAAGGTCGCGGTGCGCAACGTGCGGCGCAAGGCCAATGAGGAACTGCACCGGATCGTCAAGGACGGCGAGGCCGGCGAGGACGAGGTACGCCGGGCGGAGAAGGAGCTCGACGACCTGACCCACCGGTTCACCGCGCACATCGACGAGCTCGTCAAACACAAGGAAGCTGAGCTCCTCGAGGTCTGATGGCCTACCTCGAACCGACCGAGCACGACCTGGGCCGGCCGCGACACAGCGCGGAGCCGACCGAGCCGGCCGCCCTGGGCGTGGAGACGGCGCCGGCACCGCCGCCGGCGAACGGCCGGGCCGGACGCAACCTGCCCGCCGCCATCACGGTCGGTGCGAGCCTGGGCGCCCTGATACTCGCCTCGCTGCTGTTCTGGCGGCCGGCCTTCGTGTTCCTCGTCGGGGTCGCGGCGGTGGTCGGGATCTGGGAGATGGCGCGGGCCATCGGGCACGACGGGGGGCCGCGGGCGCCGCTGGTACCGCTTTTCGGCGGTTCGCTGGTGATGGTCGCGCTGGCCTGGTACGCGGGTGCCGAGGCGCTGGTCGTCGGACTGGTCTTCACCGTGCTCGCCGCGATGGTGTGGCGGCTGGCCGACGGGCCCGCCGGGTACCAGCGCGACCTGCTGGCCACCGTCCTCGTCGCGGTGTACGTGCCGTTCCTCGCCGGCTTCGCGGTACTGCTGGACCGGCCGGTGCACGGCGACTGGCGGGTGATCGTGTGGATCGCCGCGGTCGTGCTCTCCGACACCGGCGGGTACGTGTTCGGCGTCTTCTTCGGCCGGCACCCCATGGCGCCCACGGTCAGCCCGAAGAAGTCCTGGGAGGGTACCGCCGGCTCGCTGCTGGTCGCCGCCATCGGCGGCGCGCTGATGCTGTACTTCGTGTTCCACGTGCCGTGGTGGCACGGCGCGCTCTTCGGCCTCGGGGTCGCCGCGGCCGCGGTACTCGGCGATCTGGCCGAGTCGCTCCTCAAGCGCGATCTCAAGATCAAGGATATGAGCAACCTGCTGCCCGGCCACGGCGGCCTGATGGACCGGCTCGACTCGATCCTCTTCGCCGCGCCGACCGCGTTCGTCCTCTTCTCCGTTCTGGTACCCGCGGGACAAGGGGGTTGACGTGGGACACTGGGAGCGCCATGACGACACTGCCCGTAGTTGAGACGCCGCCACCGGGCCGGCGCCACGCCGTGCTGCCGCCGCGCCATCTGGCCGATCTCGACCCGGCCGGTCGCCGCGCCGCGGTCGGCGCGCTCGGAGAGCGCGAGTTCCGGGCCGGGCAGCTGTCCACCCACTACTTCGGCCGGCTGGTCCGTGATCCGGCCGTGATGACCGATGTCCCGGTCGCCGCCCGCGGGCGGCTGGCGGCTGCGCTGCTGCCCCAGCTTCTGACGGGGGTACGGGAGCAGAGCTGCGACAGTGGCGCGACCCGCAAGGTGCTCTGGCGGCTGCATGACGGCGCGCTGGTGGAGAGCGTGCTGATGGGGTACCCCGACCGGGTGACCGCGTGCGTGTCCAGCCAGGCCGGCTGCGGCATGGCCTGCCCGTTCTGCGCCACCGGGCAGGCCGGGCTGACCCGCAACCTGTCCACCGCGGAGATTGTCGACCAGGTGGTCTGGCTGGCCGGCGTGGCCGCCCGCGGTGAGCTTCCCGGCTGCCCGCCCCGGCTGTCCCGGGTGGTGTTCATGGGCATGGGCGAGCCGCTGGCCAACTACGCCCGGGTGACCGACGCGCTACGGCGGCTGACCGACCCGGCCCCCGCCGGCCTCGGCCTGTCCCAGCGGCACGTCACCGTCTCCACGGTCGGTCTGGTACCGGCGGTGCACCGCCTCGCCGACGAGGGCTTCGCGGTCACCCTCGCACTGTCCCTGCACGCGCCCGACGACGAGCTGCGCGACGAGCTCGTACCGGTCAACCAGCGCTGGAAGATCGCCGAGGTACTCGACGCCGCCTGGACATACGCGGCGCGTACCGGCCGGCGCATCTCGATCGAGTACGCGATGATCAGAGATGTGAACGACCAGCCGTGGCGGGCGGATCTACTCGGTCGGCTATTGGCCGGACGGCTCGCGCATGTCAATCTGATCCCGCTCAACCCGACACCCGGTAGCCGATGGGACGCCAGTCCCAAACCGGTTGAGCGGGAGTTCGTCCGGCGGCTACGGATGGGCGGCGTACCGACGACGGTACGGGACACCCGTGGCCGGGAGATCGACGGCGCGTGTGGGCAGCTCGCCGCGGCGGAGGTGGCACTGTGATGGGTGCGGCGTCCACGGGGTGCAGAGGAAGGGCGGCATAGTGGCGAGTCAGGGTCAGCGGTTCCGGCGCCGGGCGCTGCGCCGCGGGTACAAGGTCGACGAGGTGGACACCTTCCTCGACCGGGTCGAGGCGACCCTCAACGGGGAGACCTCGGCGCCCGTCACCGCTCAGGAGGTGCACGACGTCGTCTTCCGCGTCCGGTTCGGCGGATACGACGAGTGGCAGGTCGACCTACACCTCGACCGCGTCGAGCGGCAGCTCGGCGAGCTGGAGGAGCGGGGCGGGTTCGTGCCGATGCGCGGCGGGCCGATGCGCGACGACCGGGCGCTGCCGCCGGCACGCGACGACCGGATGGGCCCGATGCCACCGGTCCGCGATGACCGGCAACTGCGTGACGACCGGCCGCCGCGCGACGACCGGATGATGCCGCCGGCGCGCGACGACCGGCCGCTGGGTCCGCCGGCCATGTCCCCGCCGACGCCGCCGCAGATGCGGCCGCAGCCGCCGATGCCGGCGCCGACCGGTGGCGGGTACGGCCGGTACGACGAGCCGACGCGGTACGACGAGCCCCGCTACGACGAGCCGACCTACGGCGGGGGCGGCACTGGTGGCGGCTTCGGCGGCTTCGAGCCCGGCCGGCACGGCAAGATGGACATGACCACGGAGATCCGGATGCCCTCGGAGGTCGGGCACCCGGCCGCGCCGGCCGGCGGCGGTGGCGAGGTCCAGCGGATCGACCAGTTGCGGCGCACCTTCGTCCCGCGGCGGTTCGGCAGCGGATACGACCCGAACCAGGTGGACCGGCTGTTCGAGGGCATCATCGCGGCGATGTCCGGCCGCGGCGGCGCCATGCCGGTCAACGACGCCGAACTCGACCCGGGCCAGTTCAACCTGGTGCCGGGCGGCTACTTCGAGGCCGAGGTCGACCAGGCGCTGCGCGAGGTGCGCGACATCATCCTGCGCCGCCGGTGACGACGGCCCCGGCCGGGGCTACTTGAGCCCGTTCTTGCGCAGCAGCCAGTCGCCGACGAGCATCCCGGCGAGCAGTGCCGCCGTCCCGATCAGGAAGATGTCCTCGATCCGGCCCTTGTGGTTGCCGCACAGCATGGCGAGCAGGCCGACGATGACGATGACGGCGCCCACCCGCGCGAGCCCGGTCGCCCCTGGCTTGTGCTGGTCGGGTGAGGTGACTTCCTCTTCGGCTGCCACGTTCGGTTCCCCTTCGTCCGGTCGGCCCGAACGCTAGTCTCGCAAGCCGCTGGTACGGCACCGGGACCGGGTACCCGCTCCCCCGTGCAGAGGTTCCCCGCCCCGGCACCGTATGCCCATCTTATGAGCAAAAGTCGTTTTTGCCGCGCGAACCGGCGAAGTCGCCGTCGAGCGTGTCCTGTACCGTCGGGGCGTGCGGATCACCGGTACCGGCCATGCCAGCCTGCGTATCGACACACCGGCCGGCAGCATCCTGTGTGACCCGTGGGTGAACCCGGCCTACTTCGCGTCCTGGTTCCCGTTCCCCGACAACTCGCTGCTCGACTGGGAGAGCCTGGGCGACACCGACTACCTCTACGTCTCCCACCTGCACCGGGACCACTTCGACGCGGCCCATCTCAAGCGCTTCGTCAACAAGCGGGCCACCGTCCTGCTCCCCGAGTACCCGACGAGCGAGCTGGAGGACCAGCTGCGCGAGTGCGGGTTCACCTCGTTCCTCAAGACCGTCTCCGACGAGGTGCACGAACTCGACGGCGGCCTGAAGGTCATGATCCAGGCGCTGACCTCGCCGACCGACGGCCCGATCGGCGACTCGTCGCTGTGGGTGGAGTACGACGGGGTACGCCTGCTGAACCAGAACGACGCCCGGCCCGCCGACCTGTCCCGCTTCGCCGAGCTCGGCCACGTGCACGCACACCTGCTGCAGTTCTCCGGCGCCATCTGGTACCCGATGGTCTACGAGCTGCCGCACGCCGCGAAGACCGCGTTCGGCAAGCAGAAGCGGGACCGGCAGTTCGACCGGACCTTCCGCTACATCGCCGACCTGGGGGCGAGCCACGTCTTCCCGATCGCCGGGCCGCCCTGCTTCCTCGACGACGAGCTGTGGCAGTTCAACGACCTGGGTACCGACGAGGGCAACATCTTCCCCGACCAGTGGCGCTTCATCGAAGAGTACGAACGCGTCGGCGGTACCAACGCCATCGTGCTGCTGCCCGGTTCGGTGGCCGAGGTGACCGCGGACCGCGCCCACGTCGGGCATCCGGTGCCCGACCTCGGCGAGTTCTTCGCCAGCAAAGAGGCATACCTGCGGGAGATGCAGGCCCGCAAGCGCCCGGTCATCGAGGCGGAGAAGGCGACCTGGCGGCACCCGGAGATCGACGTGCTCGGCGAGCTGAAGAAGAAGCTCGAACCGCTGCTCGACGAGTCCATCTACCTGGCCACCGGGGTCGGCGGCCCGGTGCGCCTGGACCTGACCGACGACACCGGCCCCGGCGGCGAGGTCGTCGAGTCGCTGGTCGTGGACTTCCCCGGCAAGCAGGTCCGCCCGTACGCCGACGAGAAGGTGCGCTACCGCTTCCGCACCGGCCGGGCCCTGGTCGAGCACCTGCTGCACATCGGCGAGGTCGACTGGGTCAACTCGCTGTTCCTGTCCTGCCGGTTCTCCGCGGCCCGGATCGGCCAGTACAACGAGTTCGTCTACGCGTTCTTCAAGTGCCTGTCCGAGGAGCGGATCCAGTACGCCGAGGGCTGGTACGACGAGCACCAGCGGCACACCGACGCCGAGGACATCACGCTCGGCGACTGGCGGGTGCAGCGGCGCTGCCCGCACCTGAAGGCCGACCTGAGCCGGTTCGGCATCGTCGAGGAAAACACGCTGACCTGCCAGCTGCACGGCTGGAAGTTCGACCTGGCCAGCGGCCGCTGCCTGACCAGCGTCGGCCACGAGATCCGCGCGTCGAAGCCCTGACTCAGGCGTCGTTCAGCTCGAAGATCATGCTGCGGATCCCGCCGTCCGGCACCAGTTCCGCGATGTCGCGCGCGGTGGCCTGCCCTTCCGGCGAGGCGAACGCCGCCCGCAGCGCGTCCATGTCGTCCCAGTCCAGCTCGGCGACCAGGTAGAACGGCTCGCCGCGCAAGGCGGCCACGTCGCGGCTCACCGTGTACCGGCGCAGCCCGGGCAGCTTCTTCGCCAGTGGGATGTGTACCTGCCGGTAGTGCTCGTCGAAGGCGGCCGGGTCGGTCGGCGTCTCGTACACCACGAGGAAACGCACCACGGCGAAAGGATAGCCATCACCGTGCGCAGCCGCGGGCCGGGTCCGCGGCGTAGACGGTATTGCGGATCGATGCTGCGCGGGCGGACATGAGATACCCGGTCACGCAGGCCGCGCCGATCGGGACCGTGTAGTGGAACATGGCCAGCCCGGCGGCCAGGCAGAACCACGGCCAGCGCCGACGCCGGCACACGGAGCCCCCGTCAGCATCCATGGCCGGTAACGATACCGGCGGTCAGGCCCGGCCGAGGTCCGCCAGGATCCGCCGGGCGGCGTTGTGGCCGGCCGCGCCGATCACGCTGCCGGCCGGGTGGCAGCCCGCGCTGCCTGCGTACAGGCCCGGTACCCCGGTCGCATAAGGCATCCGGTCGGTGAACGAGATCGTGTTGTCCAGGTGGTGGATGTGCCCGCCGGTGATCCCGAAGTGCGCTTCGATCCCCTTCGGGGTCAACGGGAACGTGTCGACGACCAGGTCCGAGGAACCTGGCGCGTACCGGTCGCAGATCGCCAGCAGTCTGTCCACATAGGACGGTAGGAGCGCGTCCCAGTCGGCGTCGTACGGTACCGACTGCACGAACAGCGCCGACGAGTGGTGCCCGGCCGGGTCGCGCAATGACGGGTCGACGGTCGTGTGCAGGTACCACTCGATGGTCGGCTCGTCGGGTACCCGGCCGGCCCGCACATCGGCCCACATCGCGCGCAGCCGGGCCATCGCGTCACCGGAGTCCGAGCCGGGCAGCAGGTGGATCGTGGAGCCGAACGGGCTCGGCGCGTCGTCGGGCAGGCAGGTGAACCGCGGCAGGTCGGACAGCGCCATGTTGACCTTCAGCGTGGTACCGGTGCGCCGGTGCGCCGCCAGCCGGTCGACCAGGTCGGCGGGCAGGTCGACGAGCGACATCAGCCGGTACGGGTCGCAGGCGGCGAGGACCACGGTCGCCGCAACCTCGCGGCCGTCGGCGGTACGGACGCCGGACACCGCGCCGCCGTCGAGGAGCACCGCGTCGACCGGCGCGCCCGCGACGATGACCGCGCCGGCCGCGCGGGCCGCGTCCGCGAAGGTGCGGGAGACGGTACCCATCCCGCCGGCCGCGATCATCCAGGTGCCGTCCGAGCCCGGCAGCCGGCACATGTTGTGGGCGAGGAAGTTGTTGCCGGTACCGGGATCGTCCGGCCCGGCCGTCAGTCCGGACAGCCCGTCGGTGACCGCGTACATCGCGACCAGCAGCTCGGACCGGAACTCGAAGCGGGCGAGATAGTCGGCGACGGAACCCCGTACCAGATCGATGAAGACCTGGCGCAGCGCGGGCCGCACGTAGCGCTCGGCGGTCTCCGCGACGGGCAGTGGCTCGGCCAGCCACGCCGGCCCCACGTCCTCGCGCAGCGCGGCGAGCTCGGCCTGCATCGCGTCGTCCGCCGCGGCGTCGGCCGCGGAGAAGAACCGGGTCAGCTGCTCGCGGCTGGCCGCCCGGTCGCGCCCGAACAGCAGGTAGCGACCGTGTGGCGTGGGCAGGAAGTAGTGCGGGTCCCGGCGCAGCACCGGGATCTGCAGGTCCAGCGTGCGCAGCAGCTCCGGCGGCATGAGGCCGAGCAGGTACGAGCCGGTGGACTGGCCAAGCTCCGGCACCTTGGCGAACGGGTGCTCGGTCCGGGTGGCCCCGCCGATCATGTCGGCGGCTTCGAGTACCGCGACGGACAGGCCGGCCCGGGCGAGCAGGATCGCGGAGACCAGGCCGTTGTGCCCGGACCCGATGATCACGACGTCGGCGCGCGGAGGTAGCTGGCTCATGACCGTCACCCTAGCTCCCGCACGAAGGCGGCCAGCTCCGATCGACCCGGCCGAGCTGCTCGACGACTAACCGATGTCCACCACGATCGGGGCGTGGTCGGAGGGGGCCTTGCCCTTGCGGGCCTCGCGGTCGATGTACGCGTCGGTCACCTCGCCGGCGACGGACGCGGTGGCGTAGAACAGGTCGATCCGCATGCCCATGTCCTGGTGGAACATGCCGGCCCGGTAGTCCCAGTAGGTGAACGGGTTACTGCCCTTGAGCGGTCGCGGTACCACGTCGACCAGCCCCAGGTCGCGCAGGGCGGCCAGGGCGGCGCGTTCGGGTCCGGTCACGTGGGTCGCGCCGACGAAGGCGGCCGGGTCCCAGACGTCGGAGTCGGCCGGCGCGACGTTGAAGTCGCCGCACACCACGAGTTTCGGGTGCGTCGCCAGCTCGTGTTCCAGCGCCGTGCGCAGCCCGGCCAGCCACGCCAGCTTGTACCCGTAGTGGTCGGAGTCCACCGTCCGCCCGTTCGGCACGTACACCGACCACATCCGGACTCCGGCACACGTCACGCCCAGCGCCCGGGTCTCCGCGCCGGGGAACCCGGGTTCGTCCGGGAACCCGGCGGTCACCTCGTCGAGCCCGACCCGGGACAGCACGGCGACGCCGTTCCACCGGCCGTCGCCGTGCGCGGCGACCTGGTACCCGAGCTCCTCGACCGACGCGGCCGGAAACGTCGCGGTCTTGGTCTCCTGCAGGCAGACGATGTCCGGCTTGGTAGCGGCCAGCCAGTCGACCAGCCGGGGCAGCCGCGCCGTCACCGAGTTGACGTTCCAGGTCGCGAGGCGCACCGCCCCACGGTAGACCCCGGCCTCAGGTGCAGGTGACCCGGTAGGTGACCGTGTTGGACTGCACGAGGTTGGGGCCGGAGGCGGTGGCGGTGATGCTGCGGTCGAAGGTACCCGGGTCGCCCGGCGTGTTGGTGAAGACCTTGTGGGAGACGCTCTTGGTGTCCGGGCCGGTACCCGTGAACTTCAGCGTGTACAGGATGGTCAGCCCGTCGTCGAAGGTGACGTTCACGGTGACCGGGCCGGCCGACACGGACACCGTCGCGGTGGCCACGAACGTGCCGTCCGGTGGTGGGCAGGCCCCGTTGTAGGACCTCGTCGACAGGGTCAGCGCGACCGAGGTGATCCGCGGCGGCGCCGGTGCCTGGCAGGTGAGCTTGTACCCGACCGAGTTCGACCGCAGCCCGGTCGGGCTGGTCACCTGCACGGCGACGGAGTCGGTGACGGTACCCCCGCTCATGAACGTCGACACGTTGTGCTGCACGGTCCGGCTCTGCGCGCCGGTACCGGAGAAGACGACCGTCTGGACCGACTGGTCGCCGGCGGTCCAGTGGAACTGGACGGTGACCGGGCCGACGGGTACCGAGATCGTCGCCGCGTAGGTGGTGGCGTCCGACGGCGGCGGGCACGGGCCGGTGTAGGAGCCCTTGATCGCCCGTACCGACGCGGCGACCGCGGCCTGGAACCCGGCCGTGACCGTGACGTCGCCGGAGACGACCAGGTCGCAGGTGCCGGTACCGCCGCACGGCCCGCCCCAGCCGGTGAACGCCGACCCGTCGTCCTGCGTGGCGGTCAGCCTGACCGGGTGCCCGGCGTCGACGGCCACCGAGCAGGTATCCGAGCAGTTCAACCCGGCGCCGGTGACCCGGCCGCCGCCGGTGACCTGGACGGTCAACCGCGGCCGGTCGGTCACCTGGATGCTCCGCGACGCGGCCGCGGTCCCGCCGCCGGCCAGCGTGGCGGTGGCGCTGACGTGGTACGTCCCCGCGGTGGTGTAGCGGTGTTCGGTGGCCAGGCCGGCCCCGGTCTGCCCGTCGCCGAGCGCCCAGGTCGCGTCGAGCGGGCGGGCGCCGCCGGTACCGACGACTTTCAGGCCGACCCGGTCCCCGACGTGCACGACGTTGTCCGACACGGTGATGTCGATGCCGGCGCCGTACGGCGGTGGAGGCGCCGGCGCCGGTGACGGGGAAGCCGGCGCCGGCGCTGACTGTGGGGGAGTGCTCGGCGTGCTGAGCCCCTTGCCGGGCTCCCCGAGGTCGTACTTCGGGATCGGCCGCACCGAGCCGTTCAGCGTGAGCACCCCGGCGTGCGCGCTTTCCGGGTCGTTGAAGAACACCAGCCCGTCGCGCGACAGCAACTCGAACCGGGTACCCGGGGCGAGCACCTGCGGCTGTGCGACCACCCGCGCGCTGGCCAGGTCGATGATCCACACTTGACCGGAACGGTAGTCGGGCACGAACACCCGGTCGCCGCTCTCGACGGCGCGACCGAGCTCGGCGTCGGCGTGCAGCGGCACCACCCGGTCGCAGGCACCGGCCGTCAGCGTGCACACGGCCAGCACGCCACGGTCGATGACCACGTAGAACCGCGGGTCGTGCGGCGAGCCGCTGACCTGGATCCGGTCCTGCGGGCGCAGGTCGAGTTCGAGCGTGTGCCGGACGGTGCCGGAGTCCGGATCGAGCACGCTGGCGGTGCGCCGCCCCGGATCGACCACGATCGGGGTGTCACCGGCCAGCGTCAGCACCGCCGAGCTGGACGGCGCGAGCAGCGGCCGGCTGCTGCGCCGGCCGTGGTAGAGCCAGACCAGCTCGCCGCTGGTGTTGTCCAGCACCCACAGCCGCCCGTGCCGGTCCAGCGCCGCGGCCTGCGGGCTGACCTGCGCGGCCAGCGTCTGCACCGGACCGCGGGGGGTCAGCGCCCGCGGGTCGGTCTCGGTCGCGAGCCCGCGCAGGCCATCCAGGGTGTACAGGGTCTGCGCGCTCGCATACGCCGCCAACCCGGTACCGGCGTCGGTGATCGGCGACGCGGGCGGCGTCACGGCCGACGTCGCGCCGTCCACCCGGCGGATCGTCCCGGCGGTACCGTCCACCACGTACGCGTCGGCATCCTGCTGCACCACGTCGAGCCGGTGCCGGGCGTCCGCGACCCGTACCCTGGCGGCCACCTCCGCCGACGCCCCGTCCAGCAGGGTCAGCTGTCCCACCTGCGACGACGCCACCCAGGCCGAGCCGGACAGCAGATGCGGCCGGTCGACCGGGTACCCGTCATGGGTACCGGCGACGACGAGCCCGGCAACGGTGACGGTGACGGCAGCGGCGCCGGCGAGCGCGCGGACAGGACGGAGGGGCACGGCCCGATTGTGGGTACCGCCGTCCCCGAACCGTCCTCGCCCGGTCACCCCGGGGACAATGGAGCACGTGACCCCCCGCGAGATCGTCCTGCTCGGCTCGACCGGTTCGATCGGCACCCAGGCGATCGACGTCGTGCGGCGCGGGCCGGACCGGTTCCGGGTGGTCGGCATCGGCGCCGGTGGAGGCAACGTGGCGCGGCTCGCCGCGCAGGCGCTCGAACTCGGCGTCGACGTGGTCGGGGTGGCCCGGGCGTCGGTGGTGCAGGATCTGCAGCTCGCGTTCTACGCCGAGGCGCAGCGGCGCGGGTACCCCACGGGAGGGTTCCGGATCCCGAAGATCCTGGCCGGCCCGGATGCGATGACCGAGCTCGCGACCTGGCCGTGCGACACGGTGCTCAACGGGGTCGTCGGCTCGCTGGGCCTCGCGCCGACGCTGGCCGCGCTGCGCGCCGGCCGCCAGCTCGCGCTGGCCAACAAGGAGTCACTGGTGGCCGGCGGCCCGCTGGTGCGCGCCGTCGCCAGCCCCGGACAGCTCGTCCCGGTCGACTCGGAGCACTCCGCGCTCGCCCAGTGCCTGCGCGGCGGCGCGGCGCGCGAGGTCCGCCGGCTGGTGCTGACCGCGAGTGGTGGCGCTTTCCGCGGGCGTACCCGGGCCGAGCTGACCGGCGTCACCCCCGACCAGGCGCTGGCCCATCCGACGTGGGACATGGGGCCGGTGGTGACCATCAACTCGGCCACCCTGGTCAACAAGGGCCTGGAGGTCATCGAGGCGCACGAGCTGTTCGGAATCGGGTACGACGCGATCCAGGTGATGATCCACCCGCAGTCGGTCATCCACTCGATGGTGGAGTTCCACGACGGGTCGACGCTCGCCCAGTGCAGCCCGCCGGACATGCGGCTGCCGATCGCGCTCGCGCTGGGCTGGCCGGACCGGTTCCCCGCCGCGGCCGCCGCGGTCGACTGGACGGCCGCGCACACCTGGGAGCTGCGGCCGCTGGACGAGGAGGCGTTTCCGGCGGTACGGCTGGCGAAGGCGGCCGGGCGGGCCGGCCGGTGCCGTCCGGCGATCTACAACGCGGCCAACGAGGAGTGCGTGGCCGCCTTCACGGCCGGCGCGCTGCCGTTCCTGGGGATCGTGGATACCGTGGAACGGGTACTCGCGCAGGCGCCCGACTTTTCCGAACCAGGTACCGTCGAGGACGTGCTCGGCGCCGAGGCGTGGGCCCGGAAGAGGGCGCGCGAGCTGGTCCCGGTGGCAACGGAAGGAGCCTGATGGCGTACCTGCTCGGCGTGGTGCTGTTCGCGCTGGCCATCTTCATCTCGGTCTGCCTGCACGAGGCCGGCCACATGGGCACCGCCAAGGCGTTCGGGATGAAGGTCACCCGGTACTTCGCCGGGTTCGGGCCGACCCTGTGGTCGTTCCGGCGCGGCGAGACCGAGTACGGGCTCAAGGCGATACCGCTGGGCGGTTTCGTGAAGATCGTCGGGATGACGCC
Source organism: Actinomycetota bacterium (assembly GCA_005885555.1). Lineage (GTDB taxonomy): Bacteria > Actinomycetota > Actinomycetes > Mycobacteriales > Micromonosporaceae > AC-43. The sequence continues at coordinate 113,242 of VAWN01000037.1, read as the reverse complement.
GCAGGACGACGACGTGGCACCGGCCGACCAGCCGCGCGCGATGTGGCGGTACCCCCTCTGGAAGCGCACCGTGGTGATGAGCGCGGGCTCGGCCACCCACTTCGTGCTGGGTTTCGTGGTGTTGTGGCTCACCCTGTTCCTGGTCGGGGTGCCGAACCCGGAGGCGCTGGACATCACCCGGCAACCCGCCACGATCTCGGTCGCCCCGTGCGTGGTCGCCACCGAGGACTCGGCCGGCTGCGGCCCGACCGATGCGCCGTCGCCGGCCAAGCTCGCCGGCCTGCACGACGACGACGTGATCACCGCGCTCGACGACAAGCCGATCCGCAGCTACGACGACCTGCAGAAGGCGATCCGCTCGGCGAAGTACGGCCCGGCCATGGTCACCTACCAGCGCGACGGCGCTTCGGAGCAGACCGTCGTGTACCTGGTCCCGGCCAGCCGCCGGCCGCTGGACCAGCAGGACAACCCCGACGCCAAGCCGGTCGACGTACCCGCGCTCGGCGTGGTCTACCGGATCCCGCCCGGGGTACCCACGATCGTGACCTACGGCCCGGTCGACTCGCTCAGGCAGTCCGGCATGTACACCGGGCGGGTCTTCGCCGCGATGGGCGGCGCGATCGGCCGCATCCCGGAGAAGATCCCGGCGCTGTGGAACTCGCTGTCCGGCAAGCCGCGCGACCCCAACACGCCGATCAGCGTGGTCGGGGCGAGCCGGCTGGGCGGCGAGACGGTCGAGCACGGTGCCTGGTGGCTGTTCCTGAACATCCTGATCACGCTGAACTTCTTCGTCGGCGTGTTCAACCTGCTGCCGCTGCTGCCGCTGGACGGCGGGCACATCGCGATCGCCTGGTTCGAGCGGTTCCGCTCGTGGCTGTACGCCCGGCTGCACCGGCCGGACCCGGGCCGGGTGAACTACCTGAAGCTCATGCCGTTCACCTATGCGGTGATCCTGATATTCGGGGGGTTCACCGTGCTCACGGTGGCTGCCGATATCGTCAACCCGATCACCCTCTTCAGTAAGTGAGTGCGCGATTGACCACCGTTAACCTCGGCATGCCCGCCGCACCGGCCGCTCCGCTCGCCCCCCGCCGGGTGTCCCACCAGCTGATGGTGGGCAGCGTACCCGTCGGCGGCGGCGCGCCGGTCTCCGTGCAGTCGATGACCACGACGCTGACCTCGGACGTCAACGCCACCCTGCAGCAGATCGCCGAACTGACCGCGGCCGGCTGCCAGATCGTGCGGGTCGCGGTACCGTCCCAGGACGACGCGGACGCCCTGCCGCAGATCGCCCGCAAGTCGCAGATCCCGGTGATCGCCGACATCCACTTCCAGCCGCGGTACGTGTTCGCCGCGATCGACGCCGGTTGCGCCTGCGTGCGGGTCAACCCGGGCAACATCCGCAAGTTCGACGACAAGGTCGGCGAGATCGCCCGCGCCGCCGCCGACGCCGGGGTACCGATCCGCATCGGCGTGAATGCCGGCTCGCTGGACCCGCGGCTGCTCGCCAAGTACGGCCGGGCGACCCCGGAGGCGCTGGTCGAGTCGGCGCTGTGGGAATGTTCGCTGTTCGAGGAGCACGGCTTCCGCGATATCAAGATCTCGGTCAAGCACAACGACCCGGTCGTGATGATCCAGGCGTACCGCCAGCTCGCCGCCCGCTGCGACTACCCGCTGCACCTCGGCGTCACCGAGGCCGGTCCCGCGTTCCAGGGCACGATCAAGTCGGCGGTCGCCTTCGGCGCGCTGCTGGCCGAGGGGATCGGCGACACGATCCGGGTGTGTCCGCGCCGCCGGTCGAGGAGGTCAAGGTCGGCACGGCGATCCTGGAGTCGCTGGGCCTGCGGGAACGCGGGCTGGAGATCGTGTCCTGCCCGTCGTGCGGGCGCGCGCAGGTCGACGTGTACACGCTGGCCGACCGGGTGACCGCGGCGCTGGAGGGGTTCCCGGCGCCGCTGCGGGTCGCGGTCATGGGCTGCGTGGTGAACGGGCCGGGCGAGGCGCGCGAGGCCGACCTGGGGGTGGCGTCCGGCAACGGCAAGGGCCAGATCTTCGTCAAGGGCGAGGTCATCGCGACGGTACCGGAGTCGCAGATCGTCGAGACCCTGGTCGAGCAGGCGCTGCGCCTGGCTTCCGACATGGGGGTCGAGGTGCCGGACGCTGCCGGCGGGCCGGTCGTGACGGTGAGTTGAGCGACCGGGGCCGGGCGGCGACGCCGCCCGGCCCCGGTGCTCCGTCAGTCGTCGGTGTCGGCGCTGGCGAGGATGCCGTAGAGCTTGCGCTTGGTTTCCTGGAGTACCGCGACGGCCTGCTGCCACTGCTCAGGTGAGCCTTCGAAGCCGATCTGACGCAGCGCGTTCATGATGCCGAAGATGGCTTCCCGGGTGTCCTGGCCGCTGGTGACGGTCTCCTCGCTGAACTCGTTCCACGGCGCGTCGGCCGCGGCGGCGGTGGCCTCGGGCTGACCGGCCTCGGTGAGCGTGAAGCGCTTGCGGCCGTTGCTCTCCTCGCTGGTGATCAGGCCCTCGTCCTCCAGCAGTTGCAGCGTGGGGTACACCGAGCCGGGGCTCGGGCTCCACACGCCGCCGGTACGGGTGTCGATCTCCTTGATCATCTCGTACCCGTGCATCGGACGCTCGGTGAGCAGCGCCAGGATCGCCGCACGGACGTTGCCGCGCCGGCTGCGTTCCCGGCCGCGCCCGCGACCCCGACCGTGCGGGTGGCCGTGCGGCGGGAAGGGTCCACGCCATCCGAAGCCGAAGCCCCGCATCCGTTCCTCGTGCATGTTCCGGAAGTCCCTCATGACTTCCCCCGTTCTGTCGTTGATAGCTTGACGATATATCGCTAACGTATCGCCCGCAAGCCTCACCGGTCAGCTATCCCCGGCCGCCCGGATTTCTGGCAGGCTAGAAACGTGCTCACGCTGCCGGCCCGCCTGCTGGGCGACTCCGACCGCAGCTCCGTACAGCGCCTCCTCGACCGCGACCCGTATGCCGGGGTACAGGTGGCCGAGCAGATCTCCACGTACGGGCTGGCCTGGTGGCGCACTGACGCCCGGGTGTTCGGTTACGGCCCGCCCCGGGCGCTGGAGTCGGTGTGCTGGCTGGGCAACAACCTGATCCCGGTGCACGCCACCCCGGCGGCGGTGGCGGCGTTCGCGGAGCTGGCCGGGCTCAACGGCCGCACCTGCTCGTCGCTGGTCGGCAGCGCGGAGGCGGTGCTCGACCTGTGGACCCGGCTCGCCCCGGCCTGGGGCCGCGCGCGGGACGTGCGGCCGTGCCAGCCACTGCTCGCCACCACCGCGGTACCGGCGGTACCGGCCGACCCGCACGTCCGGCTGGTCCGGGAACGGGAACTGGGCGCGCTGTACCCGGCCGCGGTGGCGATGTACACCGAGGAGGTGGGCGTCTCGCCGACCCTCGACGGCGGCGACTTCGCCTACCGGGAGCGGATCGCCGACCTCGTCCGCAGCCGGCGGATGTACGCCCGGTTCGTGGACGGCAAGGTCGTGTTCAAGGCCGAGCTCGCCGCGGTGACCCGGCACACCGCCCAGGTACAGGGCGTCTGGGTGGCGCCGGAATGGCGGGGGCGGGGCATCGGTACCCGTGGCATGGCGGCCGTGGTCCGCGACGCGCTCACCCGGGCCGCGCCGAGCGTGAGCCTGTACGTCAACGACTACAACCACCCGGCCCGGTCGGTGTACGCGCGGTGCGGGTTCCGGCGGGTCGGCACGTTCGCCACGGTGCTTTTCTGAATCCGGCTCATACTCGCGGGTCGCTCGGTACGTTGGCCGCATGGGGCAGATCGTCAAGCAGGTCGGCGAGGGCACCACACGGTACTACTGGTATCCGGGCGACCGGCGGGAATGGGTACGGGCCGGGTTGGCGGCGGCGGTCGGGCTGGCGATCGGCGGACTGCTCATCTGGCTCAGCGGCGACGCGTTGATCTCGATGACCATCGGTCTGTCGGTCACCGCGGCGGTCGCCGGGGCGAACTTCGGCCGGCGCGATTTCCGGGCGGCCAGCGGCTTTCCCGAGTTGTCCGGCCGGGCCGCGCGGCGGGCCGCCGTGGTACACAGCGGCCGGGCGGCCTGGCGGGCGATGGTGGAGGGGTGCGGTGGCGCGGCCGCCGCGGTACTGATCGCGAACCTGCCGCCCGGCGGGTTCGTCGCCAACTGGGTACTGCCGATCGTGCCGGCCACCGTCGGTGCGCTGGCCCACCAGGGCGGCATGGTGTACGAGCGGCTGGCCCGGGCCGGGATGCCGGAGCACCTGCCCCGGGTACCGGGGACGCGGCTGTTGACCGCGGGCACCGAACAGTAAAGACTCCTTCCGGTAACGGCCGGAAGGAGTGTCGATGCGTCCCCTCGTCCCGGTGGTTGCCGTCCTCGCGCTCGCCGGATGCGGCAGCGCGGCGCCGGACACGCCGCCGCAACTGTCCGCGCCGTATTCGAGCGTGGACGGCGAGTACCAGCAGGCCAAGAAGCAGCTCGACCTGCCGGCGGGGGACGCCTTCCCGGATCACCTGCCGAACTCCGCGCAGTGGTACGTGCCCGGTTCCGGGTCGAACCAGGCGCAGAACTTCTGGCTCTGCGCCTGGCTGCGCGACTGGCTCGCGGCCGCGCCGGGCGACACCGGCCGGGTACAGCGCGACGTCGCCCAGCTGCCCCGGTACACGGCGATGTCGGCGTACACCGCCGGGCTGCGGCCGGAGGGCCGGGCGCTGGTCGACGCGGCGGTCCAGGGCGCCCAGCGCGGCGACCGCAAGCCGGTGGCCGGCTTCGTCCAGGCCACCTGCGGCGGCCCGTTCTACAGCCAGGCCGGCAGCGGCGCGGCCAGTCCACAACCGAGCCGGTCTTAGCGGCGTTGCCGTACCGGATTAGGGTCGAAAGGTACCTCTGATCCGGGAGTGTGATCGCGATGCCGAGGCCCATCATCGGTCTGACCACCTATGCCGAGGATGCCCGCTTCGGCCTGCAGGACACGTTCTCCGCGGTCCTGCCGCTGTCATACGTGCACGCCGTGCACGAGACCGGTGGCCGGGCGGTGCTCATCACGCCCGACGACCCGGACCCGGAGATCCTCGACGGCGTCGACGGCATCGTGTTCACCGGAGGCTCCGACGTCGACCCGGCGCTCTACGGCGACACCCCGCACGGCGCCACCCGGGTCAAGCCGAACCGCGACCGGGCCGAGCTGATGCTGTTACGGGCGGCAGCCGAGCGCGGGGTACCCCTGCTGGGCATCTGCCGTGGCATGCAGCTCATGTCCGTCGCGTACGGCGGCCGGCTGCACCAGCACCTGCCCGACGTGCTCGGCCACCACGGTCACCGGCCGGCCAGCGGGCCGAAGTTCGGGCACCACACCGTGGAGCTGACCCCGGGTTCGCGCGTGCACGACATCCTCGGCGACCGGATCGTCGCGAACTCCTTTCATCACCAGGGCGTCAAGGACCCGGGCCGGCTCACCGCGACCGGCTGGTGCCCGGAGGACGAGCTGATCGAGGTCGTCGAGGATCCGGCCCTGCCGTTCGCGCTCGGCGTGCAGTGGCATCCGGAGGACACCGACGACTTCCGGGTGATCGCCGCCCTGATCGAGGCCGCCGCCAAGCAGAAGGCCCTCGCCGCCTAGCTGGCCCCGCGGTACCGACTGGATAGGGTGGGTGACATGACCGTGCGCGCCGCTCTCACCCCGGGGACGATCGGCCCGTGGCGGCAGGTGCCGCCGCACATCCGCCGACCGGAGTACGTCGGGAAGAAGCGGCCGCGGCCGTACCACGGGCCGCATGTCCAGACGCCCGAGACGATCGAGAAGATGCGCGTGGCCGGCCGGCTCGCCGCGCAGGCCACCCAGCTGGCCGGCGAGCACTGCAAGCCGGGGGTGACCACCGACGAGATCGACCGGGTGGTGCACGAGTTCCTCGTCGACCACGGCGCATACCCGTCCACGCTGGGCTACAAGGGCTTCCCGAAGTCCTGCTGCACCTCGCTCAACGAGGTGATCTGCCACGGGATCCCGGACTCCACCGTGCTCGAGGACGGCGACATCATCAACGTCGACGTGACCGCATACCTCGACGGCGTACACGGCGACACCGACGCCACCTTCTGCGTCGGCAACGTGAGCGAGGAGGCGCGGCTGCTCGTCGAGCGCACCCGCGAGGCGATGATGCGCGGGGTACGGGCGGTGGCGCCGGGCCGGCCGATCAACGTGATCGGCCGGGTGATCGAGGCGTACGCGAAGCGGTTCGGGTACGGCGTGGTGCGCGACTTCACCGGCCACGGCATCGGCGAGACGTTCCACAGCGGGCTCTACGTGCCGCACTACGACAACCCGCAGCTCACCGCGGTCATGGAGGTCGGGATGACCTTCACGATCGAGCCGATGATCACGCTCGGTACCCACCACTACGACACCTGGCCGGACGGCTGGACGGTGGTCACCAAGGACCGCAGGCGGACCGCGCAGTTCGAGCACACCCTGGTGGTGACCGAGGACGGCGCCGACATCCTGACACTCCCATGACCGAGACCTCGGAGGACGAGACGCCGGCGGCCTACGACTCGGGGCACCACGCCGACGTGTCCGGCGGCTGGCTGCGGCCGGCCGTGTTCGGCGCCATGGACGGCCTGGTCACCAACATCGCGCTGATCGCCGGCGTGGGCGGCGGCGGGGTCTCCGTGCACAACGTGATCCTGACCGGCTTCGCCGGCCTGGTCGCCGGCGCGGTGTCGATGGGCCTGGGCGAGTACACCAGCGTGCGCACCCAGAACGACCAGGTGGCGCACGAGGTGGCCAAGGAGCGAGCGGAACTGGAGCGGCACCCGGAGGTGGAGGCCGAGGAGCTGGCCGGCATGTGGATCGCGCGCGGCCTGCCGGAGCACCTGGCCCGCGAGGTCGCCGCCGAGCTGTCCAAGAACGTGGACGAGGCGCTGCGGGTACACGCGCAGGAGGAGCTGGGCGTCAACCCGGCCGAGCAGCCGAGCCCGTGGACCGCCGCCATCTCGTCGTTCCTGTGCTTCTCCGCCGGTGCGCTGGTACCGCTGGTGCCGTACCTGTTCGGCGCGACCGTCCTCTGGCTGGCGCTGCTCGTCGGCGGGGTGGGGCTGTTCGTCGCCGGCGCGCTGACGGCACGGTTCACCAACAAACGGTGGTACGTCAGCGGCCTGCGTCAGCTGGCACTGGGCCTGGCGGCGGCCGGTCTGACGTTCCTGATCGGCAAGCTGATCGGCGTCAGCGGGGTCGGCTGACGCCACGAGGCGGGCGCCATCTGGACTGACGAGCGCAGCGAGGAGGGAAGACGGCGCCTGAAGAGCCTCGGGGCCGCGCGAGCGGAGCGAGCGCCAACAGCTCAGCTCAGCGTGAGCGGAGCGAGCGCCAACAGCTCAGCTGAACAGGTCGGCGACCTCGCCGTCCACCGGCCGGCCGCGCCGGGCCAGCTCCGCCGCCTGGCCGGTGAGCCGGTCGGTGAGCTCACCCATCGGTACCCCGGCCAGACCGGTACGCCGGACGGCATCCGGCCCGTCGCGGAAGTACGTCCTGGTGAGCAGCCCGTCGACGACCGCCGCGGCGACCCGGGCGTCGGAGAGCGCGACGAGGGCGGTGTCGGTGTCGTGCCAGACGGCCAGCCGGCGCGCGCGGGCCGCCGCCGAGGACGCCACGTACCAGGCCTCCCGGGCCAGCGCGGTGAACTCGCCGGTACCCGCCTCGGCCAGCCGGGCGAGGTGCGTGTCGCGCAGCAGCTCGTGCCACCCGTCCGGGTCGAACGTGGCGGCCGTCGTCAGGTACTGGTCGGCCGCCAGCGGCCAGCCGGTCGACAGGGTACGGGCATGGCCCAGGTACTCCTCCGCGCCGATCACGCCGAGATCGACGATCACGCCGTCGATGCGCCGGGTGGCCGGCCGGGGACCGGTACCCGGTTCGTAGGTCACCACGACCAGGTCGACCGCGCTGTCCTCGGCGTCGTCGCCGTGCGCCAGGCTGCCGTGCGCCCCGATCGCGAGCACCTGGTCGGAGAACCGGCGCCGGACCGCATCGGTCACCCGCTCGGCGAGCTGCCAGCGCGGATTGTCGGGCGGGGGAGTGGCGGGCACGCGAGGGCGGTCAGCGGTCGATGACGAAGACGCCCCGGCCCTGGTGTCCCTCGACCAGGCCCTCGGTCTGCAGGACCAGCAGCGCGCTCTTGACCGGCTGGGCGGAGACCCCGTACTGCTTCTGGAGCTGGCTGATCGACGGGAGCCGGTCGCCCGGCTTCAACTCGCCTGAGCCGATCTTGCTGCGGATGTCGTTCGCGATCCTTTGGTAGTCCGGCATCCGCGGCATGGGGCAGCTCCTTGGGTCGGCCTACCGATTCGACCACGGGGAGCGTCGCGCCTCAAGTACTTGGCATGCTCGGAATCTCGGATGTGGCCGGCACGGTTCCGACCCGCTGCGCACGGCGGGTGCCCATCCCAGAGCCGGCTGTGGACAGCGGTACGTGGTGAACATCACGGCAGACATGGTGGGGGCGCGGCGTGCACCCCCTGCGACCGCCGCGCCCCCTTGACCAGCTCAGGCCCCGGCGCAACCCGGGCCCAGCCAGCGGATCATCGTCTTCTCCACCGCTCCCCCACCTCCCCCATGCCACCGACGACATAAGAGTGAGGGCGCCGGCCCGGGAAAAATGCACCCCGGTTCGCCAATGGCACGGTTCCGGGAGACGGCCCTATGGGAGGGGTACCGTCCCGGGCTGCTGTCCGGTCGCCCGCCGCCAGCGGGCCGCCCGCAGCGCGCAGTCGGTCAGCGCGTCCAGGGCCAGCCTCCGGTCGTGGCCGGTGGTCGGGCCGAGCGCCACCCGCCAGATCGCCGCGGCCCGTTCCTCCAGCTGCACCGCGAGCCGCTGCGCGCTGGCCGGGTCGGTGACGGGGAAGGGCAGCGCGTATGCGGGCAGCGCGGCCGGCGCCTCGATGCCGACCTTGGTCAGCCGCACGATCAGCCGATCCCGCCGGTCCCGGTGCGCCGCATCGGCCTGCTGCGCCTGGGCCAGCGCGGCACCCGTCAGCCGGGCGCCGACCACCCCGTACCCGAAGATCGCCGCGTGCTCCGCCGCCAGCGCCGAGCCGAGCGCATCCGTGGCCGCGCTCACGAGCTACCTCTGGCTCCGCGTGGCGCCTCGGTGCGCCGTCCTCCGCTGGCGCTTCGCGCCTGGGTCCGGACGGCGCCGCGCCCCGCTCCGCTCACGAGAGCACCTCCACATGAGTGGCCCGGCAGGCCGCGATCGAACCGAGCAGCGGCGCGTAGTCGGCCACCGCCGCCAGGCAGGCGGCGGCCGCCCCGGCCTGGCCGGCCTGCTCCGCCGCGTGCAGCGCCGCGACGGCGCCGGCCGGGTCGGGGGCGACGCTCGCCGAGGCGCTCGCGCTGGCCGTGGCCGAAGGACTGGGGGTACCCATGGCCCTGCGCAGCGCGTCAAGGTTGGCGCGATGGTCGGCGAGCAGGGGTGCCAACCGGGTGCTCAGGTCCGGGTACGCCGTCATGGTGGCCTGGTACCGGTCGATCATGGCGAGGGTACCGGCGACCACCGGCGCCAGCGGATGCGGCGTCGCCCGGGCGGCGGGCTTGTCCCTGGCCGGCCAGCAGCCGCCCAGTGCGACGGCCGCGGCGGCGCCGGCGAGCCCGCCGAGCACGGCCCGCCGGGAAGCCGGCCCAGCCACCCGCTTGCGCACCGGAACAGTGAACACCATCGGCGCGAACCGGCGGTACCCAGGCGGACGGAACCGGGCTCTCGGAGCGCCGCAGCCCCCATGGCGGGTTACGGCGAGTTACGCTCTGCCCAGGCCGCCGCCCGCGGCAACCCCGGGCGGCGCGTCGGTCTGTCCGCTTCGGCGGACCCGCTCGGGTCGGACACGTGAAGATCGGAGGTGCGCGATGGTCCGTCGGGATCACGCCGCCGGACGGGCGCCGGGCACCGGGCGTCGGGTATCGACGCGTCCGGCCCGCGTGTCCGGGTTCGGTGCCTCCGGCGACCTCGCCGCGCAACGCGCCCGGCTGCGCGAGGTGATCGGGCCGGTCGTCGAGGCGGCGGGGTACGACCTCGAGGAGCTGTCGGTCTCCCGCGCCGGGCGCCGGCACGTGCTGCGCATCACCGTCGACGGCGACCAGGGGGTCAGCCTCGACGCGGTGGCGGACCTGTCGCGCGACATCTCCGCCGCGCTGGACGCCGCGGAGGAGACCGGCGGCGACTTCAGCGAACGGGAGTACGTGCTGGAGGTCAGCTCGCCGGGCGTGGACCGGCCGTTGACCCAGCCGCGCCACTGGCGCCGTAACATCGGGCGCCTGATCGCGGTGACGGCGGGGGAGCGCCAGCTCACCGGACGGCTGGTCGAGGCGGACGAGACGGGGATCGTCCTGGAGATCGACGGCGTCCGGCACGGATGGCGCTATCCGGACCTGGGACCGGGCCGGGTGCAGATCGAGTTCGGGCGCATCGACGAGCCGGGGGAGCTCGACGAGCCCGACGACGATGAGGAGGACGAGGAGTGAACATCGACCTCGCGGCCCTCCGCGCGCTGGAGCGCGAGCGGGAGATCCCGTACGAGACGATCCTCGCCGCGATCGAGACGGCGCTGCTCACCGCGTACCGGCACACCGAAGGCGCTAACCCGCACGCGCGGGTGGAGATCGACCGCAAGACCGGCGTGGCCACGGTCTACGCCCAGGAGCTCGACGGCGAGGGCCACGTGGCGCGGGAGTACGACGACACCCCGCACGACTTCGGCCGGATCGCCGCGATGACCGCCAAGCAGGTGATCCTGCAACGGCTGCGCGAGGCGACCGACGAGGTGCACTTCGGGGAGTACGCCGGCCGCGACGGCGACCTGGTCACCGGCGTGGTACAGGCACACGAGGCGCGCGCCGAGAAGGGCATCGTCACCGTCGACCTGGGCAAGCTGGAGGCGGTGCTGCCCGCCCCGGAACAGGTACCCGGCGAGGTCTACGAGCACGGCATGCGCCTGAAGGCCGTGGTGGTGCACGTGGCCAAGGGCTTCCGCGGGCCGCAGATCACCCTGTCCCGCTCGCATCCGGGGCTGGTGAAGAAGCTGTTCGCGCTGGAGGTACCGGAGATCGCCGACGGCACCGTCGAGATCGCCGCCATCGCGCGGGAAGCCGGCCACCGGACGAAGATCGCGGTACGGTCGACCCAACCCGGGGTGAACGCCAAGGGTGCCTGCATCGGGCCGATGGGGCAGCGGGTCCGCGCGGTGATGAGCGAACTGCATGGCGAAAAAATCGACATCATCGACTGGTCCGACGACCCCGCGACGTTCGTCGGCAACGCGTTGTCGCCGGCCAAGGCGCTGCGCGTCGAGGTCGTCGATGCGGCGACCCGTGCGGCGCGGGTCACGGTACCGGACTATCAGCTTTCGCTGGCCATCGGTCGTGAGGGACAGAATGCCCGGTTGGCGGCCAGGTTGACCGGATGGCGGATCGACATCCGTTCGGACGCGGCATCCGCGGACGGCACACCGGCGGCCGGCGGAGCAGGGCACCACGGCTCGGCTCACGCCGAGGCGGCGGGGTAGACTTTCTCAGTGGTACGCGGCGCGTCTCCGGTACGCACCTGCGTGGGTTGCCGGAAGCGTGCCCAAGCCTCCGAGTTGCTGCGAGTCGTCGCGGTTGCGCGAGAGGACGAGACGATCGTCCTCGAACCTGACCCGGCGCGCATCCGGCCGGGCAGGGGAGCGCATCTGCATCCCGACCCGGTTTGCCTCGCACTGGCGGAGCGCAAGCGCGCCTTCGGGCGCGCGCTGCGTGTCTCCGGTGTCGTCGACACCGGACCGCTGGCCGCGTTGCTCGCAAAGCCCGGGAAACCCGGCGGGGCCGCGAACCCCGCACGACCGCAAGGTAGGACGACCGACATGAGCACACGATGAAGTCGCCGCAATGATCAGGCTTCAAGTGCAGGAGTGAGGTCGCCGCGGGTACCTGCCCGCGCGGCCTCGGAGTGAGGAGTGCAGTGGCAGGCAAGGCCCGCGTACACGAGCTGGCGAAGGAGCTCGGCGTCGAGAGCAAGACCGTGCTCGCCAAGCTCAAGGAGATGGGTGAGTTCGTCAAGTCCGCGTCGAGTACCGTCGAGGCTCCCGTCGCGCGTCGGCTCCGGGCCGCGCTAGAGGCCGGTACCGCACCGGCTCCGGCGCCGGCACCCGTGGCATCGGCGCCGGCGGCACCCGCAGGCGAACCCCGGGTATCCGCCCGACCCGCCCCGCCGAAGAGGGCGCCGGCGAAGAAGGCACCCGTTCCAACCACGCCGCCGGTCGTCAAGCCGGCGAGCGCCCATGACATCGAGGTCGCTGCGGCCGAGGCACGCGCGGCGGCCCTCAAGGCTGAGCAGGAGGCAACCGTCAAGGCTGCCCAGCAGGCACGGCAGCGGCCGCTGCCCGAGCCGCCCGCGGCCGGTACCCCGGCGGCGCCGCCGCGGCCCGGACCGGCACCGCCGCGGCCGGCCGCGACACCGGGAGCCGGCCGGCCGGGTGGTCCGGGTACCCCGGCGGCTCCCCGGCCCGGTGGCGCGCGGCCGCCGCGTGCCGGCAACAACCCCTTCGGCGTCGGCGGCGGCAGCCGGCCGAGCCCGGCCGGGATGCCCCGGCCCAACCCGGCGTCCATGCCGCCCCGGCCGAACCCCGCGTCGATGGGCGGCCCGCGGCCGACCCCGTCGCAGATGCCGACCCAGCGTCCCGGCCGCCCGGGTGACCGTCCCGACCGGCCGGCGCGTCCGGGCGGTCCCGGCGGCGCCGGACGTCCCGGTGGTGGCGGTGGCTTCCGCGGCGGTCCCGGTGGCGGTGGTCCCGGTGGCGGTGGCGGTGGCGGCGGTTACCGCAGCGGCGGCCCCGGTGGCGGTGGCGGCGGTGGCGGCGGTTACCGCGGCGGTCCCGGTGGTGCGGGCGGCGGCGGAGGCGGTGGCTTCCGCGGCGGTCCCGGCGGTGGCGGCGGTCCCGGCGCGGGCACCGCGGGCGCGGGCCGGCCGGGTGGCGGCGGGCGTGGCCGCGGCGGCGGTGCGGCCGGCGCGTTCGGCCGTCCGGGCGGCAAGCCGACCCGCGGCCGCAAGTCGAAGAAGCAGCGGCGCCAGGAGTTCGACAACCTGTCCGCCCCGACGATGAGCTCGGGCGCTCCGCGTGGTCAGGGCCAGGTGGTCCGGCTGCCGCGTGGCGCGTCGCTGTCCGACTTCGCCGAGCGGATCAACGCCAACCCCGGCTCGCTGGTCCAGGAGATGTTCAACCTGGGCGAGATGGTGACCGCGACCCAGTCCTGCACCGACGACACCCTGCTGCTCCTCGGCGAGCACCTGGGCTTCGAGGTGCAGATCGTCACCCGCGAGGAGGAGGACCGGGAGCTGCTCGCCCGGTTCGACATCGACCTCGACGCCGACGTCGCCGAGGACCGGCTGGTCACCCGGCCGCCGGTGGTCACGGTCATGGGTCACGTCGACCACGGCAAGACCAAGCTGCTCGACGCGATCCGGTCCAGCAACCTGGTGGCCGGCGAGGCCGGTGGCATCACCCAGCACATCGGTGCCTACCAGGTGCACGTCGGGCACGACGGCCACGACCGGGCGATCACGTTCATCGACACCCCGGGCCACGAGGCGTTCACCGCCATGCGTGCCCGCGGTGCCCAGGCCACCGACATCGTGGTCCTGGTCGTCGCGGCCGACGACGGCGTGATGCCGCAGACCATCGAGGCGCTCAACCACGCCAAGGCGGCCGAGGTACCGATCGTCGTGGCGGTCAACAAGATCGACAAGCCGGAGGCGAACCCCGACAAGGTACGCCAGCAGTTGACCGAGTACGGGCTGGTCGCCGAGGAGTACGGCGGCGAGACGATGTTCGTGAACATCTCCGCCAAGAGCCGGATCAACATCGACGCGCTGCTCGAAGCGGTACTGCTGACCGCCGACGCGGCACTGGACCTGCGGGCTCCGGTCGACGGGCAGGCCCAGGGCATCGCGATCGAGGCGCACCTCGACCGCGGCCGGGGTCCGGTGGCGACGGTGCTGGTCAACCAGGGCACCCTGCGGGTCGGCGACGCGATCGTGGCCGGCGACGCGCACGGTCGCGTCCGGGCCATGCTCGACGAGAACGGCCAGCCGGTACCCGAGGCAGGCCCGGCGCGTCCGGTACAGGTGCTCGGGCTGACCGCGGTACCCGGTGCCGGCGACACGTTCCTCGCCGTGCGCGAGGACCGCACCGCCCGGCAGATCGCCGAGCAGCGGCAGGCCCGCGACCGCGCCGCGCAGATCGCCAACCGCGGCGGTCGCGTCACCCTGGAGAACCTGCTCGACCGGATCAAGGAGGGCGAGAAGACCACGCTCAACCTCATCCTCAAGGGCGACGTCTCCGGTTCGGTGGAGGCCCTGGAGGATGCCCTCGTCAAGATCGAGGTTGCCGACGAGGTCCAGCTCAAGATCATTCACCGGGGCGTCGGTGGGGTCACCCAGGACGACGTCAACCTGGCCAGCGCGTCGGACGCGATCATCATCGGGTTCAACGTGCGGGCCGAGGGCAAGGTCCGCGAGTACGCCGACCGCGAGGGCGTGGAGATCCGTTACTACACGGTCATCTACCAGGCCATCGAAGAGGTCGAGGCGGCGCTCAAGGGTCTGCTCAAGCCGGAGTACGAGGAGGTCGAGCAGGGCAGCGCGGAGATCCGCGAAGTGTTCCGCTCGTCCAAGATCGGCAACATCGCCGGCTGCATCGTCCGGTCCGGGCTCATCCGGCGCAATGCCCGGGCCCGGTTGCTGCGCGACGGCGCGGTGGTGGCGGAGAGCGTCACCATCTCCTCGCTCAAGCGGTTCAAGGACGATGCGACCGAGGTCCGCGAGGGCTTCGAGTGCGGTCTGACGCTCGGCAACTACAACGACATCAGGGTCGGCGACCTCATCGAGACATACGAGATGAAGGAGAAGCCGCGCGCGTGAGGATAAGGGGCGCCGGAAGGCGCCCCTTATTATTCTCGGATGTCCCGGTACGCGCTGCTCATCGCTCCGTCGACGAACCGGGTGTACGCCGACTCCGCGATCCGGTTGACCTGCGCGGAGCTGGAGATCTTCGGCGGTACCGTGCTGTCCGCCCCGCTGTCCGGGATCGTCGAGGAGCGGCTGGGCGGGGTACCGTACGTGCTCTTCGAGGCGTCGCTGACCCGGGAGGACGTCGCCTACCTGAGCAACCTCTCGTCGGCCTATGCGCTGTTCGAGATCGTCGGTGACCTGTTGCGGCCGGTGGAGCTCAGCCCGCTGGCGTGGTTCGACGACGACCTGATCACGATCCCGAAGTACGCCGGCAAGACCAACGAGCAGTTCACCCGGCTGCTGTTGAACGTGACGGTACTGGCCGGCAAGGCGGCCCACGGCATGCTGGACCGGCAGCTGACCGTGCTGGATCCGTTGTGCGGCCGGGGTACCACGCTGAACCAGGCGCTGCGGTACGGGTACCACGCGGTGGGCATCGAGCGCGACGGCAAGGAGGTCGACGCCTATGCCGCCTTCCTGAAGACGTACCTGCGACGCAAGCGGCTCAAGCACCGGGCCGAGCTGCATCCGGTACGGCGGGAGCGGCGCCTGGTCGCCCGCCGGTTCGAGGCGACCGTCGCGGCTCGCCAGACGGTGACCATGTTCCACGCCGACACCCTCGACGCTCGGCAGTTCCTCAAGGCCCGGTGCGCCGACGTGATCGTCGCCGACGCGCCGTACGGTGTTGCGCACGGCAGCCACGCGGCCGGTACCCGTAGCCGGGGGCCGCTCGACCTGCTGCGCGCCGCGGTACCGGTCTGGGTCGAGCTGCTCGCCGACGGCGGCGCGCTGGGCATCTCGTGGAACACCCACGTGGTCAGCCGCGGCGACGCCGCGGCGGTACTGGCCGATAACGGACTTTCTGTCGTGGAGTACCCGGACTTGTCCCATCGGGTGGATCAGGCAATCCTGCGTGACGTTCTGGTCGCCCGAAAGTAGCGCGCGCTACCGTCGGGGCACCGTGTCGAAGTACTGGTGGTCCATCGAGGTACTGGACGGCGCGTTCTCCGCCGAGCAGTGGCGCGCCGCCCACGGGGCTGCGCTCATCGAGGCGTCGATCACCAACGGCGGCTGCGACTGGGACTGGCAGCGGCACTCCTGGGGCGTGATCTTCGAGATCGCCTTCCGCGACGCCGACGCGTGGCACGCCTTCCGCCGGCTGCCGGCCGTGACCGCGGCGCTGGACGCGGTACCGGATCCGGTCAACGGCCTGATGATCTACCAGGGTCGCGGCGGCAGCTCGGCCTCCAGCGACCCGCGCCGGCCGCTGCCCCGCGCCGGAGCCGGCGCGGCGGAGATCCCCCGCGAACCCGAACCGGTGATCGTCGCCCACCTGGGCTGAGCCCGGGGCCGCCTGTGCACTTCGGACTAGATCTTGGACGCTTACACCCCAACCACGGGGTACAAGTGTCCAAGATCTCGTCGCTCGTGGCCTTCGCCGCGGTCCGGGGGCCGCCGTCGGCCGCCTGCCCGCGGCGCGGAAGCTGAGCCCGCTACCGTGCTCTCGTGTACACCGGGACGGCCGTTTTCGACCTGTTGCTGCCGGGCGACTCGCGGTCGCTGAAGATCAAGCGCTCGTACGTACGGCCGATCGTCGCGGCGCTCCGCCGCTTCGAGGTGGCCGCCGCCGAGGTCGGCGCGCTCGACCTGCACGGCCGTACCGAGATCGGGGTGGCCACGATCGCGGCCGAACATGCGCAGGTCAGCCGGGTACTCGACGCCTGCGAGCGGCTGGTCGCGGGGCGCCCGGAGGTGGAGGTCCTGGGGGTCCACCGCCAGGTGCACGGCGACGACGATTAGTGGGTACCCGGGTAGTGTCAGCACAGTTGGTCACTTGTCGTCGGAGGTGCGAGATGACGGATCCGGCCCGGGTACGTCGGCATGCCGAGCGCATACGGGAGCTGGTCGCTACCGTCGTGCGTACCCAGATCAAGGACCCCCGACTGGGCATGATCACGATCACCGACGCGCGGATCACCGCCGACCTGCGCGACGCCACGGTCTTCTACACGGTCCTGGGTGACGCCGCCGCCAAGACCGGCACCGCCGCCGCCCTGGAGAGCGCCAAGGGCCTGCTGCGCAGCACCGTCGGCAAGGCGCTCGGGCTGCGGTACACCCCGACGCTCAGCTTCGTCCTCGACGACGTGCAGGACCACGCCAAGCACATCGACGAGCTGCTGGCCACCGCCCGGGAGTCCGACGCCGAGATCCACCGGCGGGCCGCCGGGGCGCACTACGCCGGTGATCCCCAGCCGTACAAGCTGGAGGAGCCCGACGAGGTACCCGCGGGCGAGGAACGGTGACCCGGGCGGCGCAGGTCGCGGCGTTATCGGCCGGTGCGGTCGGTGCGATCGGACCGACCGCACCGGCCGGACCGATCGCCGAGGAGGACTGGACCGCCGCCCTCTCGGCCGTCCGCGACCTGCCCGCCGATCCGGACATCCTGCTCGTCTGCCACGTCAACCCCGACGGCGACGCGCTGGGCAGCATGCTCGGCTGCGGCCTGGGGTTGGTGCGCGCGGGGCTGCCGGTACGGGCGACGTTTCCGGCCCCGTTCGAGCTGACCCCGCCGTTCGACCAGCTGCCCGGGTCGGAGCTGCTGGTCGATCCGGCCACCGCACCGGCTGCGCCGGACCTGCTCGTCTGCTTCGACGCGGCGAGCGCGGCGCGGCTCGGCGAGCTCGCCGACCGGCTGGACACCGCCGGTACCAGCATCGTGGTGGACCACCACGCCTCGAACACCCGCTTCGGCACGATCCATCTGGTCGACCCGCGGGCGGCGGCGACCTCGGTGGTGGTCGAGGAGCTGCTGCGCCGGCTCGGGGTACCGCTGGACCAGCAGATCGCCGAGTGCCTCTACGTGGCGCTGTCCACCGACACCGGGTCGTTCAAGTTCGACCTGACCACGCCGGCGGTACACGAGCTGGCCGCCCGGCTGCTCGCCACCGGCCTGCGCCCCGCGGAGATCTCCCGTCGGCTTTTCGACAGCCGGCCGTTCGGCGCCATGAAGCTGTACGGCGACGTGCTCGCCCGCGCCACCTTCGAGGCCGACGCGGCCGCCGGCCGGGGGCTGGTCTGGTCCTTCGCGACCCTGGCCGACCTGGAGCGACACGGCCAGCCGCGGCACGTCCTGGAAGGGCTCATCGACGCGGTACGGGTCGCCGAGGAGGCGGACGTCGCCTGCGTCCTCAAGCAGGCCGGCGCGGAGGAGTGGACGGTCTCGCTGCGGTCCAAGGGCGGCGTCGACGTCGCCGCGGTCGCCGTCGGGCTGGGCGGCGGCGGGCACCGGCTGGCTGCCGGGTTCACCGCGGACGGCACGCTCGACGAGGTCATGTCGGTCATCCGCGGCGCGCTCGACCAGCCTTAACGACCGTTCCAGGATGCGGGAAGTCCGCACATCATGTGAGACCTGAACGATAGATTAGGCGTGTCATGCGCGCCGTACTCATCCTTCGCCGCCGCGGCGGGATCTGCTCCTAGGCCAGCTCCCCGCCGCGGGGAGCGCCGCTGGCCAGGCTTGTCGCCCGATCGGGCGGTCGCCGAGGACCGAGCAGGGAGTGCGTGATCGTGCAAACCACCACGGCACCACCCAGCGCAGCCATCGCCAGGGTCTACCGACCCGGACCGACGCTGTCGCCGGCCACCGTTTCCGGCCACCCCGGACGGCCTGCGACACCGTTCCCGAGTAGTAGCAACCGATCCTGGAAGGACGCGGAAATGCCGACCTCCAAGCCCAAGCCGGAACCAGCTGACGACGAGCGCGAGCAGGCCCGCCGGGCACTGCAGACCTCGATGGACACCCGCCAGTAGATACCGCAAGCTCGGCACCGCTGAGAGAGCGAGCGGACGGGGCAGGACTGCGCCAGGTCGCCCGGCTGGCGCTACCGGCTCTGGTGGTGCTCGCCGCCGAGCCGCTGTACGTGCTCGTCGACACGGCCGTCGTCGGGCACCTCGGGCGGGTACCGCTCGCCGCCCTCGCCGTCGGCGGTGTGGTACTCGGGCTGGCCGCCTGGTTCGGCATCGTCATCGCGTACGGCACGACCGGCCGGGCCGCCCGGCACTACGGAGCCGGGTCGCGTGCTGACGCGGTCGCCGAAGGGGTACAGGCGTCCTGGCTGGCGCTCGCCCTGGCCGCTCTGATGCTGATGAGCATCGAGGTGCTGGCGGGGCCCATCGCCGGTACCCTCGCCGGGTCTTCGGAAGTTGCCGGACCGGCGGCGGCCTGGCTGCGGATCGCGGCCCTGGGCATCCCCGGCCTCCTGCTCGCCACGGCCGGCAACGGCTGGCTGCGCGGCGTGCAGGACACCCGCCGCCCGCCGCGCTACATCCTCGGCGCCAACCTCCTGTCCGCGGGACTCTGCCCGCTGCTGGTCTACGGCGCGGGCCTGGGCCTGTCGGGTTCCGCGGTCGCCAACGCGATCGCGCAGACCTTGTCCGGCGCGCTGTTCGTGCGGGCGCTCGTCGCCGAGCGGGTACCGCTGCGCCCGCACCCGCGGCTGCTCCGCGCGCAGCTCGTCGTGGGCCGCGACCTGGTGTTGCGCGGCGCGGCGTTCCAGGCGTGCTTCCTGTCCGCGACCGCGGTAGCCGGCCGGTTCGGCGGGGCGGCGCTGGGCGCCCACCAGATCGCCTTCCAGCTGTGGAGTTTCTGCGCGCTGGTGCTGGACGCGGTGGCGATCGCGGCGCAGTCGCTGGTCGGCGCGGCGCTCGGCGCTGCCGACGCGACCGCCGCGCGGGCGCTGGCCCGGCGCATCGCGCGGGTCGGCCTGCTGTGCGGCGCGGCGTTCGCGGTGGTCATTCTGGCCGGAGCGGGGGTACTGCCGCGGCTGTTCACCGGCGACCCCGAAGTGTACCGGCAGGCGATGCGCGCCTGGCCCTGGTTCGCCGGCATGCAACCGGCCGCCGGTGTCGTGTTCGCGCTCGACGGTGTGCTGATCGGCGCCGGCGACCTGCGGTTCCTGCGCGACCTGACGATCGGGGCGGCGCTCGGCGGGTTTCTGCCGGCCATCTGGCTCGCCTACGGACTGCGTCTGGGCCTGGGCGGGATCTGGGCCGGGCTGGCGCTGTTCGTGCTAATCCGGCTCGTCGCGATGCTGGCCCGGACCGGTACCGGACGGTGGGCCGTCGTCGGCGCGCCCTAGCGGCTCAGCTTCCGCGC
This sequence comes from Actinomycetota bacterium, assembly GCA_005885555.1. Lineage (GTDB taxonomy): Bacteria > Actinomycetota > Actinomycetes > Mycobacteriales > Micromonosporaceae > AC-43. The sequence goes on along the minus strand of VAWN01000037.1, from coordinate 93,048 downwards.
CGTGGCGCCCGACCACGGGCAGGCGGCTGAGCCGCCAAGGCATCTAGTGTTGGGGCGTGGAGCCGACCGGACTGATCGTCGTCGACAAGCCTGCCGGGATCACCTCGCACGACGTGGTGGCGCGGGTACGGCGACTGGCGAAGACCCGGCGGGTCGGGCACGGTGGCACGCTCGACCCGATGGCGACCGGGGTACTCGTGGTCGGCGTCGGCCGGGCGACCCGACTGCTGACGTATGTGATCGGCGCGGAGAAGGGGTACCGGGCGACGATCCGGCTCGGGCAGTCGACGGTGACCGACGACGCCGAGGGTTCCGTGGTTGCCGCGGTGCCGGCCGGGCACGTGACCGACGCGGCGATCCGGGCCGGGTTGGTCGACCTGACCGGCGACATCACCCAGGTACCGAGTGCGGTGAGCGCGATCAAGGTCGGCGGGCAGCGCGCCTACGCCCGGGTACGCGCCGGGCAGGACGTGGCCCTCGCCGCCCGTCAGGTCACCGTGTCCCGCCTCGACCTGCTGGCGGTGCGCCGCTCGGCGGACCTGGTGGACCTTGACGTGGCGGTGGACTGCTCGTCGGGTACCTATGTGCGGGCGCTGGCCCGGGATCTCGGCGCGGCCCTGGGCGTCGGCGGGCACCTGACCGCGCTGCGCCGGACCTTCGTGGGCGGGTGTTCCGGGCCGCCGGGCGAAGCTGCGCGGGCCGGAATGCCCGTAGGCTTCGGGCTGGACGAGGCCGTGACGCTGGACGAGCTGGCCACCCGCGACGACCCGGTGACGCTGCCGTTGAACGAGGCGGCCGCCCGGTTCTTCGCCCGGCGTGAGGCGACCGCCGACGAGGCGCGGGTACTCGCCCACGGCGGACCGCTGCCTCCGGTGGGTATCGCCGCACCGTACGCGGTGTTCGACCCGGCCGGACGGGTACTGGCGATCGTGGCCGAACGCGACGGCCGCGCGCGGGCACAGGTCGTGCTCGCACCGGCCAGTTAGTAGCATGAGCCGCGTGCCTGCCCGCCTGCGCCGTATGTTCCTCGCCATCGCCGGCCTGGCTCTGCTCGCGGGCTGCGGTCCGGGAACCGCGGTCGCGGCGCACTGGGCGGATCCCGGTACCCCGGCGGCTGCCGGCCCGGGCAGCGCAGCGCCCTCCGCGGCGTCCCCGTCGGGCGGCCCGGCCAGCGCCGCCCCTGCGGTGCCGGTGACCGGCCCGCTGGACCTGCACGCGGTGTCCGGCAAGACGATCGTCATCGATCCCGGCCACGACGGCGGCAACGGCGCCCATCCGGAGATCATCAACAAGCTGGTGCCGATGGGCACCGGCATGAAGGCCTGCGACACGACCGGTACCGAGACGAACAGCGGGTACCAGGAGGCCGCGTTCACCTTCGACGTCGCGCTGCGCCTGCAGGCCCTGCTCAAGGCGGCCGGTGCCAAGGTCGTCATGACCCGCACCGACAACACCGGCGTCGGGCCGTGCGTCGACAAGCGGGCCGCCATCGGCAACGACGCCCACGCCGACGTCGCCGTCTCGATCCACGGCGACGGCGCCCCGGCCGGCGGCCACGGCTTCCACGTGATGGAGCCGAAGAAGGTGGGCGCGCCGTCGGACGCGATCATCGGGCTGTCGCACCAGCTCGCGTTGAAGGTACGGGACAGCTACCGGACCCGCACCGGCATCCCGACCTCGACCTACATCGGCACCGACGGGATCAACCCGCGCGCCGACATGGCCGGCCTGAACCTCTCCGTCGTACCCAAGGTCCTCGTCGAGTGCGGCAACATGCGCAACGCCGGCGACGCCGCGTTCATGAGCAGCACCACCGGCCGGCAGAAGGTCGCCGAAGGACTCGCCGGCGGCCTGGCCGCGTTCCTGGCCACCGAGGGCTGAGGCGGCATGCAGCGCTGGCGGGGGTACGACGCGGCACCGAGCGGCTGGGGGCGCTCCGCGATCACGATCGGCGTCTTCGACGGGGTGCACCGCGGGCACCAGGAGATCATCGGGCATACCGTCAAGCGCGCCCGCGACCTCGGCGTGCAGTCGGTCGTGGTGACCTTCGACCCGCACCCGGCCGAGGTCGTGCGGCCCGGTTCGCACCCGGCGGTACTCACCGAGCCGGCCCGCAAGGCCGAGCTGATCGAGGCGCTGGGTGCCGACGTGCTGTGCGTGATCCCGTTCACGCCGGAGTTCTCCCGGCTGTCCGCGGAGCAGTTCGTGCACGACGTGCTCGTCGAGCACCTGCACGCCGCGCTGGTCGTGGTCGGGGAGAACTTCCGGTTCGGGCACAAGGCCGCCGGTGACGAGGCGCTGCTGACCCGGCTCGGCCGCACGTTCGGCTTCGGCGTCGAGGACACCCCGCTGATCGCGGCCGACGGCACGGTCTTCTCCTCGACCTACATCCGGGCCTGCGTCGACGCCGGTGACGTCGCCGCGGCGGCCGCCGCGCTGGGCCGGGCGCACCGGGTCGAGGGCGTGGTGATCCGCGGCGACGGGCGCGGCCGCGAGCTGGGGTACCCCACCGCCAACCTGCTGTGCGGCCGGTACACCGCGATCCCCGCCGACGGGGTGTACGCCGCCTGGCTGGTACGCCGCTCGCAGCGGCACATGGCGGCGGTGTCGATCGGTACCAACCCGACGTTCTCCGGACGCGAGCGCCGGGTCGAGGCGTACGTGCTCGACTTCGACGGCGACCTGTACGGCGAGCGGCTGGCGCTGGACTTCGGCGCGCGGCTCCGCGAGATGCGCACCTACCAGGGGTTGGCGCCGCTGGTCGCGCAGATCGCCCAGGACGTGATCGACACGCGGGCGGTGCTCAGCTGAGCACGGTCCGCGGTGTTCGCGTGCCCCGTGCCGGGTCGGCCGGCATCGGCTGGTAGCCTTGCGTCGTACCCGGGTTACGGGTACAGGCTCCGCGTGCCTGCCCGACGCCGCGGGTGCGGGGCTCCTACACCACCCGAGATAGGGAGAGCATGGCGCTCGAAGCAGAGCTCAAGACCAAGATCATGCAGGAGTACGCGACCCACGAAGGCGACACCGGTTCCCCGGAGGTCCAGGTCGCGGTCCTGACCAGGCGGATCGCCGACCTGACCGAGCACCTCAAGACCCACAGCCACGACCACCACAGTCGGCGCGGTCTGCTGGTGATGAACGGCCGTCGCCGTCGCCTGCTCAACTACCTGCGCACCAACGACATCCAGCGCTACCGTTCGCTCATCGAGCGACTCGGCTTGCGCCGGTAGCACGACCCGGAAGGGCGGCCGAAGAGCCGCCCTTCCGCGCAACAACCCATACGGGTACCGCACCTCATCGACAGGGGAGCCCGGCACCGCCGTGAGCGCACCGGTCCTCGGTAGTGGCCTTCGGAACCTTCGCGGGTCCCGCAGGCTTCGATCGAAGACCGGCCGCCTGGAAGCTCCCCGAGGTCGTACCCACGACCGAAGGAGCACAACTTACCCATGACCGAGCAGACTCTCGGCACCCAGCACAGCACCGCGACCATCGACAACGGCCGGTTCGGCACCCGCCTGGTGACGTTCTCGACCGGCCGGCTCGCCCGCCAGGCCGCGGGCTCCGTGATCGCCCAACTCGGCGACACCGTCGTGCTGTCGGCCACGACGGCGAGCAAGACGCCCAAGGACCAGTTCGACTTCTTCCCGTTGACCGTCGACGTCGAGGAGCGGATGTACTCCGCCGGCCGGATCCCCGGCTCGTTCTTCCGCCGCGAAGGCCGGCCCACCGAGGACGCGGTCCTCACCTGCCGCCTGATCGACCGGCCGCTGCGTCCCACCTTCGTCAAGGGGCTGCGCAACGAGGTCCAGGTCGTCGAGACGGTACTGGCGCTGGATCCGCAACATCCGTACGACGTGGTCGCGATCAACGCCGCGTCGCTGTCCACCCAGCTGTCCGGCCTGCCGTTCAACGGCCCGGTCGGGGCCACCCGGGTGGCCTACATCGACGACCAGTGGGTGGCCTTCCCGACCCACGAGGAACTGGAGCGGGCCACCTTCGACATGGTCATCGCCGGGCGTACCCTGCCCGACGGCGAGGTCGCGATCATGATGGTCGAGGCCGAGGCCACCGAGCAGACCATCGCACTGATCGCCGGCGGGGCGACCGCGCCGACCGAGGAGGTCGTCGCCAGCGGCCTGGAGGCGGCCAAGCCGGCCATCCGCGAGCTGTGCCGGGCCCAGTCCGAGCTGGCCGCGATCGCCGCGAAGCCGGTCGAGGAGTACCCGGTCTTCCTGGACTACCAGGACGACGCGTACCAGGCCGTCGAGTCGGCCGCCCGCGAGGACATCGGCGAGGCGCTGCGGATCGCTGGCAAGGCCGAGCGGGAAGAGGCGCTCGACCGGATCAAGGACGCCGTCAAGGAGCGGCTGGCCGCCGACTTCGAGGGCCGCGAGAAGGAGCTCAGCGCGGCGTTCCGGTCGGTGACCAAGAAGGAGGTACGCGCGCGGGTGCTGCGTGACCAGGTCCGCATCGACGGGCGCGGGCTGCGCGACATCCGGCCGCTGACCGCCGAGGTACTGGTGCTGCCGCGGGTACACGGGTCGGCGCTGTTCGAGCGCGGGGAGACCCAGATCCTCGGGGTCACCACGCTGAACATGCTGCGCATGGAGCAGGCGCTGGACACGCTGTCGCCGCAGAAGACCAAGCGGTACATGCACAACTACAACTTCCCGCCGTACTCGACCGGGGAGACCGGCCGGGTCGGCGCGCCCAAGCGCCGCGAGATCGGCCACGGTGCGCTCGCCGAGCGGGCGCTGCTGCCGGTGCTGCCCGGCCGGGAGGAGTTCCCGTACGCGATCCGGCAGGTGTCCGAGGCGCTCGGCTCCAACGGTTCGACGTCGATGGGCTCGGTCTGCGCGTCCACCATGTCGCTGCTGTCCGCCGGGGTACCGCTGAAGGCGCCGGTCGCCGGTATCGCGATGGGCCTGATCTCCGACGAGGTCGACGGCAAGACCAGCTACGTCACGCTCACCGACATCCTCGGCGCCGAGGACGCGTACGGCGACATGGACTTCAAGGTCGCCGGTACCAAGGACTTCGTCACGGCCCTGCAGCTGGACACGAAGCTGGACGGCATCCCGTCCGACGTCCTGGCCGGCGCGTTGCAGCAGGCCCACGACGCCCGGCAGACGATCCTCGGCGTGATGGCCGAGGCGATCGCCTCGCCGGCCGGCATGTCGCAGTACGCGCCGCGGGTCACCACGATCCGCATCCCGGTCGACAAGATCGGCATGGTGATCGGGCCGAAGGGCCAGACCATCAACGCCATCCAGGACGAGACCGGCGCGGAGATCACCATCGAGGACGACGGCACGATCTACGTCGGCGCGACCGACGGGCCGTCCGCCGAGGCCGCGGTGGAGCGGATCAACGCGATCGCCAACCCGACCATGCCGAAGGTGGGCGACAAGTTCCTGGGTACCGTCGTGAAGACCGCCGCGTTCGGCGCCTTCATCTCGCTGCTGCCCGGCCGCGACGGCCTGCTGCACATCTCCAAGGTGGGCAACGGCAAGCGGGTCGAGAAGGTCGAGGACTTCCTCAACGTCGGCGACAAGGTCGAGGTGCAGATCGCCGACATCGACCAGCGCGGCAAGATCTACCTGGACAAGGTACGGCCGGAAGGCGAGGAGGCCCCGGAGAGCGGCAGTGACCGGCCCGCCGGCCGGGACCGCAGCGACCGGGGACCGCGCGACCGCGGCGAGCGCGGCCACGGCGACCGGGGACCGGCGCGCGGCGCCGACCGCGGCCCGGCGGGTGACACGCCGGCCGAGGACGACGGCGGCGACGGCGGCGAGGGCGGCGAGGGCGACGAGCAACGCCGGCGTCGCCGGCGCCAGCGCTGAGCACCAGCATTCACGGGGACACGCTGGGCGGGGCGGTACGGCGTACCGTCCTGCCCAACGGCCTGCGCATCCTGACCGAGCCGGTACCGGCGATGCGCAGCGTGTCGGTCGGCGTCTGGGTCGGGGTCGGCTCGCGGGACGAGACACCGGCCCTGTGCGGTGCCTCGCACTTCCTGGAACACCTGCTGTTCAAGGGCACCCGGCGGCGCAGCGCGCTGGACATCTCCGCGGAGATCGAGGCGGTCGGCGGCGAGACCAACGCGTTCACCAGCAAGGAGTACACGTGCTACTACGCGCGGGTACTCGACGCCGACCTGCCGCTGGTCGTGGACGTCCTCGGTGACCTGATCACGTCGTCGGTACTCGCCGAGGCGGACGTGGAGACCGAGCGCGCGGTGATCCTCGAAGAGATCGCCATGCACGACGACGAGCCGGACGACGAGGTACACGACCTGCTGGCCCACGCGATCTACGGCGATCACCCGCTGGGCCGGCTGGTGTCGGGTACCACGCAGACGGTGGGGGCGCTGCGGCGGCAGCAGATCCACGGGTTCTACCGGCGCCGGTACACGCCGCCGAACATGATCGTGACCGCGGCCGGCAACCTCGACCACGACAAGCTGGTCGAACTGGTCCGGGCCACGCCGCTCGCGGACGGGCCGGCGGCCGACCCGGCACCGCTGCGCCGGTCCGGTCGGGTGGCCACCCGGCGCGGGCAGGTGATCGTCCGGGACAAGGAGACCGAGCAGGCGCACCTGGTACTCGGCGGACCGGGCATCGGCCGGCTCGACGAGCGGCGGTTCGTGCTCGGGGTACTCAACAACTGCCTCGGCGGCGGCATGTCCAGCCGGCTGTTCCAGGAGATCCGGGAGCGGCGCGGGCTGGCCTACTCGGTGTACTCGTACACGTCGCAGTACGCCGGTACCGGCATGGTCGCGGTGTACGCGGGCTGCGCGCCGGGCAAGGTCGACGAGGTGCTCGACCTGGTCGCGGCCGAAGGGCTGACCGACGCCGAGGTCGCCCGCGGCCGCGGGATGACCAAGGGCGCGCTGGTACTCGGCCTGGAGGACACCGGTTCCCGGATGACCCGGCTGGGCAAGGGCGAGCTGGTCTACGGCGAGCTGCTCACCGTCGACGAGCTGCTGGCGAAGGTCGACGCGGTGACCACCGAGCAGGTCCGGGCGGTGGCCGCCGAGCTGCTCACCGGGCCGATGTCGCTCGCCGTCATCGGCCCGTTCGCCGACCACGACTTCACGGTCTGACTGGCCGACCGCTCGTACCACCGACTGCGGCGCCTGAGGAGCGGCGGGGCCTGCGCGAGCGGAGGCGAGCGCCGATATTGTAGCGGGGTGACTGACGAACACGATCCGATCCGGGTCGGCGTGCTGGGTGCCCAGGGGCGGATGGGTGCGGCGGTATGCAACGCCGTCGATGCCGCCGACGACATGGTACTGGTCGCGATGATCGACCAGGGCGACGGGCTGTTCAGGGCGTNCGGGCGCCGAGGTAGTCGTCGACTTCACCACGCCGGACGTGGTGATGGACAACCTGCACTGGTGCATCGACCAGGGGATCAACATCGTCGTGGGTACCACGGGGTTCACCGAGCACCGGCTGGAGCGGGTACGCACCTGGCTGTCCCGCAAGCCCGACGTCGGTGTGATCATCGCGCCGAACTTCGCGATCGGCGCGGTGCTCATGATGGAGTTCGCCGAACGGGTCGCCCGGTTCTTCCCCTCCGTCGAGATCATCGAGCAGCACCACCCGAACAAGGTCGACGCGCCGAGCGGCACCGCGATGCTGACCGCGGCGCGGATCGCGGCGGCCCGCGCCGAGGCCGGGCTCGGCGAGCCACCGGACGCGACCAAGGACGAGGTGCCGGGCGCGCGGGGCGCGGTGGTCGATGGGGTGCGGGTGCACTCGGTACGGGCGGCGGGGCTGCTGGCGCACCAGGAGGTGCTGTTCGGCACGACCGGGGAGACGCTGACCGTCCGGCATGACTCCTATGACCGGGCCGCGTTCATGCCGGGGGTACTGCTGGCGGTCCGCTCAGTCGTCCGCCGGCCGGGGCTCACGTTCGGGCTCGGTGCTCTGCTCGACTGAGCCGCGCTCCTCCACTGGGCCGCGCTCCTCGACTGAGCCGCGCTCCTCGACTGAGACGTGCAGGCGCTGCTGCGGTACCAGCAGATCGTCCACGTCCAGCGCGCGGCGCGCACCGTCCGGCGCCCACCCGGCGCCGGTCAGGAACTTGCGCGTCGCGGCGTCCTCGTCGTACGCCCAGGCGACCGCGGTGCTGAACCCGTCCTCCCGCCACAGGTCGACCGATGCGGCCAGCAGCCGGCTGCCGTGCCCCCGGCGGCCCCACCGGGGTTCGACGAGCAGTTCGGTGACCGCCGCGACGTCCGGCCCGAGGGCGTCCTCGCCCGGCGCCAGCGCATCGTCGTCCGCCGGCCCGGTCGCCGCGAACCCCACCAGGTACGCCGATTCGCCCTGCTCGACGGCCACGAGCACGCGGTGCCGCGCGGACGGCGGCGTCTCGATCGCGGCGCGCCAGCGCTGCGCCAGGAAATCCTCGTCGAGCTCGTCGAGGACGTGCCTGGGCAGCAGCCGGCGGTACGCGGTGCGCCAGGTGGCAAGCTGGATCCGGGCGATCTCGCCGGCCTCGTCCGGACGGGCCGTGCGGACATACCCGAGCGCCATGGTGTTAGAAACTACGTGAGCCCGACAGGCGGGCGACGGACAGGGGGAGTTTGGTGAGCCGACGCACGGTCGCCCAGCTCCTCGTCGTGCTCGTCCTGGCCGCGGGCGCCTGGTGGTACCTGGCCAACTTCGCGGTCCGGCACGGCTCGTTCGACCTCAAGGTGTACTACGGCGCGGTCCGGTACTGGGCGCACGGCAACGGGGAGATCTACGACTACGTCAAGCCGTTCAGCCGGTACGGCTTCACGTATCCGCCGTTCGCGGGGCTGGTCATGCTGCCGATGGCGGTGCTGCCGTGGTGGGCGGCGAACGCGCTGACCATCGCCGGTACCGTGTTGGTCACCGTGGTGATCCTGGACTGGTTCCTGCGGCCGGTGGCCGACCGGTACGGCTGGTCGCGGTGGTTCACCGTGGCGGTCGCCGCGGCTGTCGTGGCGGTCTTCGAGCCGCTGCACGAGACGGTCAGCTTCGGCCAGGTGAACATGCTGCTGCTGTTCCTGGTGCTGCTGGACTTCCGGTGGTTCATCGGGCGTGGCTCCCGGTACGGCGGGGTGGCCGTCGGGCTGGCCACCGCCATCAAGCTCACGCCCGGCATCTTCATCCTGTACCTGCTGGTCACCCGCCGGTACCGGCCGGCCCTGGTGGCGATGGTGACCACCGCGGCGGCCACGGTACTGGCGATGCTGGTCGCGCCGGACGCCTCCCGGGAGTTCTGGACCAGCGCGCTGTGGGACACCGACCGGGTCGGCACCCTGTCGTTCATCTCCAACCAGTCGCTGGAGGGCTTCGTCGCCCGGCTGCACCCGACCGACCCGAGCACGGCGCTGTGGGCGCTGCTGGTCGTGGCGGCGCTCGCGGTGTGGGTGGTGCGGGTCCGGCGGGCCGACCTGCTCAGCGGGGTCGCGCTGACCGGGGTGGCCGGCTGCCTGGTCAGCCCGGTGACGTGGGTACACCACCTGGTGTGGACGCTGCCGGCGCTGCTGCTGCTCCTCGACCGTGGGCTGGCGGCGCGCGGCCGGCTGCGCTGGTCCCGGCTGGTCCTGGTCACCGGCCTGGTCACCCTGCTGGCCAGCCGGATCATCTGGTCGTACGCCGACCACTTCACCGACACCGGGCTGCTGTTCAGCAACGCATATCTGTATGCGACGGTGCTGCTGTTGCTGGCGCTGCCGGTGTCACGGCAGTTCCCGGGTGTACCGGACCTCCGGCAGCTCGATGACCGAACCGTCGGGCCGGCCGACCGGGTACCCGGCGGTGGCTCCGTCGGGAACGAAGCCGGCCCGCTCGTAGAACCGGCGAGCCTGGTGGTTCGCGGCGAGCACCCATAGCCGGACGGTGGTGAAGCCGCGCTCGACCAGCCGCCTGCAAGCGGCGTCCATGAGCGCGCGGCCGGCCCCGGTACCCCAGTGGGGCGGGTCGACGTAGATCGCGGTGACCTCGCCGATCTGCCGGTGCAGGCCGCCGTCCTGCCGCTGCCCGAGCCGGTAGTTGCCGAGGCAGGCGTACCCGACGGTCTTGTCACCGTCGGCCGCCACCAGGTGCTCGAAGCCGGGGGAGTGGCGCATGCGGTACCGGTACCGCTCGACCCGCCCCTCGATCTCCATCGAGTCGAGCACGTCGGCCGGTACGATCCCGGCGTACGCCCGCTGCCAGGCGTGTACGTTGATCCGCACGATCTCGCCCGCGTCCCCGATCGTCGCTGCCCGTACCGTCAGCACGCGGCGAGCGTAACTGTCAGAGGTCGGCGCTACATTCGCGGGCGATGGACACGCTCACCCCGGCCCAGGCGCGCCGGATCGCGCTGGCCGCCCAGGGCTTCGCCGATCCGCCGCCCGGCGGTGCGCCCGACCGCCGGCACCTGCGCCGGGTGCTGGGCCGGACCGGGCTGCTCCAGATGGACTCGGTCAACGTCCTGCAGCGCGCCCACTACCTGCCGCTGTACAGCCGCCTCGGCCCGTACCCGACGGCGCTGCTCGACGCCGCCGCCTACCGCCGTCCGCGCGAGCTGTTCGAATACTGGGGCCACGAGGCGTCGCTGCTGCCGCTGTCGCTGCACCGGTTGCTGCGCTGGCGGATGGCCGACGGGCACGCGTGGGGCGGAGTCGCCCGGCTGGCCAGGGACCATCCGCAGCTCATCGCCTGGATCCGCCGGGAGGTCCGGGACAACGGTCCGCTGACCGCGGCCGAGTTGGAGACCGACGTCCCCCGCCGGACCGGCGACTGGGGCTGGAACTGGACGGCCGCCAAGACCGCCCTGGAGTGGCTGTTCTGGCGGGGTGAGGTGCTCGTGCCGCACCGCAACAGCGGGTTCGCCCGGGTCTACGACGTGCCCGAACGGGTACTGCCGGCGGAGGTCCTCGACGCGCCGACCCCGCAACCGGCGGACGCCTTCCGCGAGCTGGTCCGGATCTCCGCGGCGGCCCTCGGCGTGGCCACCGAGTCGGACCTGCGCGACTACTTCCGGCTCCCGGTGGCCGGCGCCCGCACCGCCGTCCGCGAGCTGACCGACGCGGGCGAGCTGCTCGCGGTCGAGGTGGCCGGCTGGCGTCAACCGGCATACCTGCACCACGCGGCCCGGCTGCCCCGCTGGATCCGGGCCGCCACGCTGGTCAGCCCGTTCGACCCGCTGGTGTGGCGGCGGGAGCGGGTGGAGCGGCTGTTCGACTTCACCTACCGGATCGAGATCTACACGCCGGCCAGGCAGCGCATCTACGGGTACTACGTGCTGCCGTTCCTGCTCGGCGACCGGCTGGTCGCCCGGGTCGATCTCAAGGCCGACCGGGCCACCGGGACGCTACGGATCCCGGCGGCGTGGGCGGAACGGGACGCTCCGGCCGAGACGCCCGCCGCCCTCGCCGCCGAACTGCGCCGGCTCGCCGGCTGGCTGGGGCTGGCCGAGGTCGCCGCCCCCGAACGCGGCGACCTCGGCACTGATCTGGGGAATCAGCTGCGGGCGCTGGCCGTGTAGCGCGATGGTCGTGACGGTGCTGGTACAGGAGCCGACCAACCGGTTCAACCGGTTCGTGTACCGGCTGTGGACGCGCAGCCCGCGCTGGACGGCACCGGCGCTGGTGCTGGTCTGCTTCTTCGGCGGGGTGGCCTACACGGTCGCCGCGCAGCCGACCGGCACCGACGCCTTCGAGAGCCCGACCTGCCTGGTGAAGCTCACCACCGGCTTCGACTGCCCGGGGTGCGGCGGCACGCGTGCCTTCTGGTACCTCATGCACGGCAACCTCCCCGCCGCTGCCCGGTCTCATCTGATGGCCGTGTTCGCCGCGCCGTTCCTGGTGTACATGTACATCGCGTGGACGGCCGGTCTGGTGTTCAGGACCAAACGGGTACCGATGCTGCGGCTGTCCCCGCTGGCCATCTCGATCTTCCTGGCTGCCTGGGGCGTGTTCTCGATCCTGCGCAACCTGCCCTGGGCACCGTTCACCTGGTTCTTCGTCTGAGGCCGGGGCGGCTGAGGCTGGGGCGGCTCAGGCGTCGACCGGGGTCGGCACGCGGCGCAGGTCGATGTCGCCACTGGCGGTGCGCACCCGGAGGTTGACGTCGGGTACCCCGTCGCCGGCCGGCTGGCCGACGGTGTGGTCGAGGTCGCTGCGGGTACGGCCGGACGCCGTGGCCAGGTCCAGCCAGACGCTGGTACCGGTGGGGACGCCCAGCCGCACGTCGCCGGACACGGTGGTCAGCTCGACGTCGCCCCGCCCGATGGTGCCGACCCGGATGTCGCCGGACGCGGTTCGGGCCCGGAGCCAACCCTGCGCCTGGTCGACGGTCAGGTCTCCGCTCGCGGTGTCGACGCTGAGCCCGGCGCCGGAGTACCCGATGACCACATCGCCGGAGGCGGTGTCCACGGAGGCCGACCCGTCGGCCCGCCCGACGCGCACGTCCGCGCTGGCGGTGCGGATCGTCAGGTCGCCGGCGATGTGCTCGACGCTGATCTCGCCGGACGCGGTGTGGAACGTGCTGTCCCCGTACCGGCCGTCGAACCGCCCGTCGGCACTGGCCAGCCGGATGCTGAGCCGGCTGTCCTCGGGTAGCCGGACTTCGACGCGTACCCGCCCGGTCCGGCCCATCCGCCAGCCCTTGTCCGGCGCCTCGACGTGCAGCGCCGAACCGCGCATCTCGACGAGTGTGTTCTCCGCGGCCTCCCGGGAGGCGGACGAGTTGTCGTACGGCTGGACGTCGACGACGGCGGTGTCCCGCGGCTCGGCCGCGACCGACATCGCGCCGGCGGACAGCTTGGCGGCCAGGGTGATGCGGTCCTGGTAGCTGAACTCGCGCATGGTGAAGCTCCTTGTGTTCGACGAGGGTGACAGGTGTTCGAAGCGGGAGTGCTAGGCCTGTGCGAAGCCGGTGAAGCGGCGACCGAGACTGCCCCGGCCGCCGGTGGGCGGCACCGGCCCGCCACCGGCGACCGCGTTGGCGATCGCCCGGACGAGCCAGGCGTTGACCGAGATGCCGTCGGCGGCGGCGGCGCGCTCGACCTGGGCCTTGAGCGGTTCGGGCAGGCGCAGGGTGAGCCGGGTGACGTCACCGGTGTCCGGCGGGGGCGGCGGTGCGGGCGGGGGGAAGGATCCGGGCGGGGGAGGCGGTCCGGGTGGTCCGCCGGCACCGAAAGGACCTTGCGCACCGAAAGGTCCGTGCGGTCCAAATGGGCCCTGCGGTCCGAAGGGGCCCGCTGGTCCGGCCTGCTCGGCCAGGTGCGTGACCGAGAAGTCCGCGTCGCGACCGCGCAGGCGGACCTCCACGCTCGCCGTGCCGAGCCTGCTGGTGATCTCCGCTGCGGCATCCGACAGCGCCTCCAGCAGGCAGAGCCGGGCCGCGGCGTCGAGTGCGCCGCTCAACTGTTCGGCGGTACGGGTGACCTCCGGCCCGCCCGGAGCAGCGGCGGCGTGCAGTTCACGCTGAAGGGTGTCGAGGTACGGTGACAGCTCCATGACGTCACTATGACATCAGAGGTGACGTCATGCAAGTGTCGTCTTGGTGGCACGGTGAGCCCGACACGGAATTGTCGGCGCTGCGGTCTAAGGTCGGGGGAACCTACCCCGGGAAGGAGCGCCGCCGTGCCCGACATCGTCGCGCCGCAGGTACGGGTCATCGCCTGGACCCACTTCGAAACGCCCGAAGACGTACCGTGGTCCACCGATGCGCAGGGCGGCCAGGCGCTCGCCGAGTTCGCCGGCCGGGCCTGCTACCAGTCGTGGAACAAGCCCAACCCGGCGACCGCCACCAACGCCGGCTACCTCGCGCACATCCTTGAGGTCGGCCACCTGTCCGTCCTCGAACACGGCACGGTGACGATGTACTTCACCGGGGTGTCCCGGTCGTTCACCCACGAGCTGATCCGGCACCGCCACTTCTCGTACTCGCAGCTGTCCCAGCGCTACGTCCCCGAGCGCAACGCCGCCATGGTGGAGCCGGACGTGATCGCCGAGGACCCGGAGCTGCACAAGAAGTTCGTCGAGGCGGCCGAGGCGAGCGTGCGCGCCTACACCGAGCTGCTCGAAGGTCTGGAGCGCCGGTTCGCCGACCTGCCCAACGCGACGCTGCGCCGCAAGCAGGCCCGGCAGGCGGCCCGGGCGGTACTGCCCAACGCCACCGAGACCCGGATCGTGGTCACCGGAAACTACCGCGCCTGGCGGCACTTCATCGCCATGCGCGCCACCGAGCACGCCGACGTGGAGATCCGCGAGCTGGCCGTCACCTGCCTGCGGCGGCTGCAGGAGGTGGCGCCGAACGTGTTCGCCGACTTCACCATCTCCACGCTGGCCGACGGCACCGAGATCGCGGCCAGTCCGTACGCCTGGGAGTCCTGACCGCACGCCTTGCCGGAACGGTTAGGTTATGCACATGACAAGCAGGGCTCCCGACCCGCGCCGGCCGTTCGGCCGCCTCCTCACCGCGATGGTCACCCCGATGCGCCCGGACGGTTCGCTCGACCTCGACGGTGCCGCCCGACTGGCCACCTACCTCGTCGACGAGCAGAGCAACGACGGGCTGGTCATCAACGGCACCACCGGCGAGGCCCCCACCACCTCCGACGCGGAGAAGGAGGCCCTGCTGCGCGTGGTCGTCGAGGCCGTGGGCGACCGGGCCTACGTGGTCGCCGGCGTGGGTACCAACGACACGCGGCACACCATCGAGCTCGCGCGGTCGGCGGAGAAGGCGGGGGTACACGGCACCCTGGTCGTCACGCCGTACTACAACAAGCCGCCCCAGGCCGGGCTGTACGCCCACTTCACCGCGGTCGCCGACGCCACCGGCCTGCCGATGCTGCTGTACGACATCCCGCACCGCGCCGGTACCCCGATCGCGACCGAGACGCTGTGCCGGCTCGCGGGGCACGACCGGATCGTCGGCGTGAAGGACGCCAAGGGCGCGCTGGCCGAGACGTCGGCCGTCACCGCCCGCACCGACCTGGCGTTCTACTGCGGCGAAGATGCGCTCACGCTACCCCACCTCGACGCACCTCATCGGTACCCCGACCAAGCAGATGATCGAGGCGTACGAGGCCGGCGACGTCGGTACCGCGTTGGCCCTGCACCGCCGGCTGCTGCCGCTGTTCACCGGCATCTTCCGTACCCAGGGCGTGATCCTGGTCAAGGCGGCGCTCGGCCTGCTCGGCCTGCCGTCCGGACCGGTACGGTCGCCGCAGGTCGACGCGACCCCGGCCGAGATCGCCCAGCTGCGCACCGATGCCGCCGCCGCCGGTATCGACCTGCCGGAGCCGAGCCGGTGACCGAGGGGGCGCCGGCGACAGTCGCGGTCGAGGTCGATACCCGCGCGCTGGCGCACGCCGAGCTCAACGAGCCCGGCCCGCTGGGCGACGGCGCGTTGCGCGTCATGCCGCTCGGCGGCCTGGGCGCCATCGGCCGCAACATGACCGTCTTCGAGTACCGCGGAAAGCTGCTCGTCGTCGACTGCGGCGTGCTGTTCCCCGACGTCGACCAGCCCGGCGTCGACCTGATCCTGCCGGACTTCTCGCCGATCCTGGAGCGGCTCGGCGACGTCCAGGCGATCGTGCTCACCCACGGACACGAGGACCACATCGGCGCGGTGCCGTACCTGCTGGCCCACAAGAACGACATCCCGATCGTCGGCTCGCAGTTCACCCTCGCACTCGTCGAGGCGAAGCTGGCCGAGCGGCGGATCGAACCGTACAGCCTGACGGTGCGGGAGGGGCAGACCGAACGGCTGGGCCCGTTCCAGTGCGAGTTCTTCGCGGTCAATCACTCGATCCCCGACGCGCTCGCGGTCGCTATCCGCACCGGCGCCGGCATCGTGCTGCACACCGGCGACTTCAAGATGGACCAGCTGCCGCTGGACGGCCGGCTGACCGACCTGGCCGGCTTCGCCCGGCTCGGCGCGGAGGGCGTCGACCTGCTGCTGTCGGACTCGACCAACGCCGAGATTCCCGGCTTCGTCTCGCCGGAGCGGGAGATCGGGCCGGTGCTGGACAGCATCTTCCGGGCCGCCCGCGGGCGCATCATCGTGGCTTCGTTCGCGTCGCACGTGCACCGGGTACAGCAGGTGCTCGACTCGGCCAGCGAGCACGGCCGCAAGGTGGCCTTCATCGGCCGGTCCATGGTGCGCAACATGGGCATCGCCCGCGACCTGGGGTTGCTGCGCATCCCCGGCGGCCTGGTCGTGCCGATCGACGAGGCGATGACGCTGCCGCCGGACCGCATCGTGCTGATGTCGACCGGCTCGCAGGGCGAGCCGATGAGCGCGCTGGGGCGCATGGCCACCGGCGACCACCGGCACGTCGTGGTCGAGCCGGGCGACACGGTGGTACTGGCGTCCTCGCTGGTACCCGGCAACGAGACCGCGGTATACCGCGTGATCAACCAGCTCTCCCGGGCCGGTGCGTTCGTCGTGCACAAGGACGTCGCGAAGGTACACGTGTCCGGTCACTCGCCGGCCGGTGAGCTGCTGTACCTGCTCAACGTGGTGCGGCCGAGCAACTTCATCCCGGTACACGGGGAGTGGCGGCACCTGCGGGCACATGCGCGGCTGGCGGTGGAGTCCGGGGTGGCGGCCGACCGGGTCGTGCTGTGCGAGGACGGTGACGTGGTCGACCTCGTCGACGGCCGGGCGCGGCTGACCGGCCACCTCAAGAGCCGGTATGTCTACGTCGACGGGCTCGCCGTCGGCGACGTCGGCGAGTCCCTGCTCACCGAGCGGCGGATCCTCGGCGACGGCGGGTTCATCGCGGCCACGGTCGTGGTCGATTCGGTGACCGGCAAGGTGGTGGGCGGGCCGACCGTGTCGGCCAAGGGTTTCTCCGAGGACCCGGCGGTGTTCGACCCGGTCATTCCGCTGGTGACCGAGGCGCTGGACCGGGCCGCCCTGGAGGGGATCACCGACCCGCATCAGCTTCAGCAGATCGTGCGCCGGATCGTCGGCCGCTGGGTCAACGACACGTACCGCCGCCGCCCGATGATCGTCCCGAACGTCGTCGAGGTCTGATCAGGCGGCCAGCCGGGCAGGATCGAGCGTCACGTTGACGATGGTGCCGTCGGTATCGACGACGACGGGAAGTTCGGTTTCCGTGCCGGCCGGAGCGATCGTCTGGCGCCATTCGCGGGCCGAGGTGCTCCTTCCACGGCCGCTGCTCGATCCGCCAGTAACAAGGGATCCCGGCTTCCGCGTATACCCGGGTCTTCGTCACCCGGTCTGTCCGGGCGTTGGAGGGCGAGACCACCTCGACAACGGTGTGGACGTGGGCAGCCGGCAAGCCCTTCGGGTAGGCGGCGGGCCTGGCGGCAGTGCAGACCAGAAGGTCGGGGATCGGGCCGTCGCCGTTCGGTAGGCGGATGGCATTGTTCGTCAGTATCCGGACCTCCTTCGGCAGCGTGCTGAGGAACACCCGGAAGAGCTCGGCGTAGATGCTGTTGTGCGCCGTCGTCGGTGGCGGTGACACGATGAGCTTTCCCTCCAGCACCTCGAAACGCAGGTTGGTTTCGGGCAGCTCGAAGAGCGTGTCCACGGTGTACGGCGGACGCCAGATGGAGTCTCCCGACTCCTCGATCCCGGTCTCGACGGTTGCGGCCACCATCGCCCACCTCCTCGTCGCCCAGTATGACGCCGCCGACGCTACGGGGGCGGTGTGGTGGCAATCCACTAGGCGTTCAGGGGCTGTGGACAACCGCGGTTCGCGAGCGGCCCGCGTCCCGGTCGGACGCGGGCCGCAGCACGGTGGGCTAGTCGAAGTCGCCGGTGATGGCGCGGGTCAGGTCCCGTACCGCGGCGTCGCGGGTACCCAGCGGCTTCAGGTGGTACACGTGCTCGATGGTGGCGAGGATCGACGTGGTGTCGTGGGAGGTGCCGTCGACTGTGAACCGCTGCCGCAGCTCCGGCGAGATGATCAGCGCCGGGACGCGGGTACCGGGGCCGAAGCGGTCGGAGATCCCGGGCCGGGTCGGCGGCGAGACGTGGTCCCACTGACCGCCGAACTCGTCGTAGGTGACGACGATCGCGGTGCTCTTCGCCTGCGGCCCGGACTCGATCGCCTTGATCAGGTCGACCAGGTGGTCGCTGCCGTTGTGCTCGCTGGCGTACCCGGGGTGCTCGTTCTCCTCACCGACCGGCTTGACGAAGCTGACCGCCTTGAGGTGCCCGGTCTTCGCCGCGTCGATGAAGTTCACCTCGTCCTGCAGGTGCGCCCGGCCGGGGGTACCCGGTGCGTAGTTGGCGAAGTAGTTGAACGGCTGGTGGTGGAACTGGAACAGCGCGTCCGGGCAGTTCGGGTACACCGCCGTGGCCAGGTGGCTCGGGTCGGTGCAGGTACCCGGGGTGGTGCCGTTCGTCCAGCCGGCGGCGCCGACGTCGCCGGCCGCGTTGTCCCAGCCGCCGGCGTACCAGGCCCAGTCGACGCCCTTGGCGGTCAACCGGTCGCCGATGGTCGGCGCGGCCTGCGGCGGCAGCTGCCGGGCGGCCGGGGTACCGGGGGCGAACGGCTGGAACGCCGGCTGGATCGTGTTGACCGCGAAGTCGCCGCAGACGGTACCCGGCGGTGGGGTCGGCGCGCCGGCCGGTACCTTACAGGAGCCGTCCGCGTTCGCGGCCTGGGTGAGTGCGGCGTCCTTCAGGCCGGTGCTCGGGTGCAGCGGGTAGTTGGCCGGGCTGCCGTCGGCGCCGACGATCGAGTGCAGGTCGGTCGCGCCACCGTCGGCGACCGCGTTCGGCCAGGTCGGCGTCGCGGCCGCGATCAGCCACTGGTGGTTGAGGAACGAGCCGCCGAACGCGCCCTGGAAGAAGTGGTCGGCGATCACGTAGTGCGGTGCCCCGCGGCTGTGCAGGTACGTGTAGATCGGCAGGGCGCGGGTGTCGTACCGGCCCATGCTCAGCCCGACGGCGTCGCTGCCGGCCACGTACCGGTCCTGCCGGCCGCCGTCGATCTGGTACTGCTCCTGGTAGTACCGGTGCACCAGGTCCTCGGTGCAACCGCCGGGCAGCGCGCCGGGGGAGTCCTTCAGCACGCCGTGCGCCGCGAAGACGCCCGGCTTCGGGCAGGTCTTGTCGTCCGGCTTGATGTAGTTGTCGATGAGGAACGGCCGGTTGGTGAACGCCGAGTCGACCGTGACGCCGGTGGCGGTGCCGTGGCAGGTCGCCGGTAGCGGCGTCGGCGAGGCGAGGTTCACGTCGTTCTGCGGCAGGCACGGCAGGGCGGTACCGTCGGTGGCCCGCTGGGTGACGTGGCCGGAACGCAACGCGTCGCGGATCCCGTCGACCTTCTCCCAGCCGCCGAAGAGGTTGTCGAAGCTGTGGTTCTCCTCGTAGATGACCACGATGTGCTTGATGCCGTCCAGATCGTCGCCGTGGTGCGCGGCGGCCGGCCCGGCGCCGAGGGCGACGCCGAGGGTCAGGACCGCACCGATCACCGCCGACCGGCGGGGTAAGTGGATTCCGGGACTCACCGCTACCTCCGAGGGGATGGTTACCGATCCCCTTGACCGTAGTGGACGCGCCGCCGCGGCGAGCCTGCCGCAGATGAACAGCTTTCGCCGTTACGGTGTCCCGGTGGCGGGCCGCACGTCTTCCGTGAGCCGGCGTCGGGGCCGCCGGCCGGCCGCGCGCGGTGGCGGCCCGCTCGACCTGCTCGGGCGGGTTCTCACGCTGCTCTGGATGGGCCTCGCGCACGGGGTCGGCTGGCTGGTCCGCGCGGTCGGCCGGCGTGCCGCGGACGCCCGGGAGCTGGATCCCGAGCACCGGCGCGACGGTGCCGGCCTGCTGGTTCTCGGCATCGCGGTGCTGCTCGCGGCCGGCGTCTGGTTCCATGCCGGCGGCGCCTTCGGCGGGTACGTGGCGCTGGTACTGCGGCTGTTCATCGGCTGGCTCTCCGTCGTGCTGCCGGTACTGCTCGTGGTGGCCGCGATCCGGCTGATGCGCACGCCGGTCGAGACCGAGCACCGCGGGCGCGGCGTGGTCGGCTGGACGGCGCTGTTCACCGGCGTCGCCGGGCTGCTGCACGTGATCGCCAACCCGGTCGGGCCGGTGGCGATGGAGCATGCGGGCGGGCTGCTCGGCCGGATCGGCGGCGGGCTGCTGGCGCAGGCGGTGACGCCGTGGGTGGCGGTGCCGCTGCTGGTACTGGTGGCGCTGTTCGGGGTACTGGTGGTGACCGCGACGCCGATCAACCGGATACCGCAGCGGCTGGCGCAGGTACGCGACATGGCGCTCGGCCGGGTCGGCGCGGAGTCCACAGTGGACGACGCCGAGGAGGTCGAGGAAGAGGAGGCGCCGGTCAGGGTCCGGCGTGGGCCGGCGCGTCGCCGCCAGGCCGCGATGGCCGAACCCGAGCCGGTGGAGGAGGAGCCGGCCGAGGTCGAGGTCGTGCACGACACGGTACCGATTCCGAAGAAGCGGAGGAAGCCGCCCGCGCCACCGGAGCATTCGCCCCTGCCGACCCGGGCCGAGCAGTTGGCCCTCACCGACGCCGACTACAAGCTGCCGCCCCCGCACCTGCTCGCGGTCGGCGACGCGCCACGGATCCGCAGCCGCGCCAACGACGAGGTGATCGCGGCGTTGCAGGGCGTCTTCGAGCAGTTCGACGTGGACGCGGTGGTGGCCGGGTTCACCCGCGGGCCGACGGTCACCCGGTACGAGATCGAGATCGGGCCGGGCGTGAAGGTGGAGCGGATCACCCAGCTGTCCCGCAACATCGCATACGCGGTGAAGTCGCCGGACGTGCGCATCATCTCCCCGATCCCGGGCAAGAGCGCGGTCGGCGTGGAGATCCCGAACGCCGACCGGGAGAACGTGGCGCTCGGCGACGTGCTGCGCTCGCGCGCGGCGACCAGCGACCACCATCCGCTGCTGGTCGCGCTGGGCAAGGACATCGAGGGCGGCTACGTGGTGGCCAACCTGGCCAGGATGCCGCACATCCTGATCGCGGGGGCCACCGGCGCCGGTAAATCGAGCTGCCTCAACACTTTGTTGATCTCGCTGCTGACCCGGGCCACGCCGGACGAGGTGCGGCTGCTGCTGGTCGATCCGAAGCGGGTGGAGCTGACCGGGTACGAGGGGATCCCGCACCTCGTTACCCCCATCGTGACGAACCCGAAGAAGGCGGCCGACGCGCTGGACTGGGTCGTCCGCGAGATGGACATGCGCTACGACGACCTGGCCGCGGCCGGGGTACGGCACATCGACGACTTCAACCGCAAGGTGCGCGCCGGGCAGATCAAGGCGCCGCCGGGCAGCGAGCGGGTCATCCGCCCGTACCCGTACCTGGTGGTCATCGTCGACGAGCTGGCCGATCTGATGATGGTCGCCCCGCGCGACGTGGAGGACGCGGTCGTCCGGATCACCCAGCTAGCCCGGGCCGCCGGCATTCATCTGGTACTGGCGACCCAGCGCCCCTCGGTCGACGTGGTCACCGGCCTGATCAAGGCCAACGTACCGTCCCGGCTCGCCTTCGCGACCAGTTCGCTGGCCGACTCCCGGGTCATCCTCGACCAGCCCGGCGCGGAGAAGCTGATCGGCCGCGGCGACGGGCTGTTCCTGCCGATGGGCGCGTCCAAGCCGATCCGCATCCAGGGTGCCTGGGTCACCGAACCGGAGATCATCGACGTCGTCAAGTTCTGCAAGGACCAGCGCGAACCGGAGTTCCGCCCGGACGTGCTCACCCCGGCGCAGGATTCGAGGAAGAAGGTCGACGAGGACATCGGCGACGACCTCGACCTGCTGCTGCAGGCGGTCGAGCTGGTGGTCACCAGCCAGTTCGGGTCGACCTCGATGCTGCAACGCAAGCTGCGCGTCGGCTTCGCCAAGGCCGGCCGGCTGATGGACCTCATGGAGACCCGCGGCGTCGTCGGGCCCAGCGAAGGCTCGAAGGCACGCGACGTGCTCGTCAAGCCGGACGAGCTGGAGCAGGTACTGGCGGGGCTGCGCGGCTCCGGCGACTAGCGCGCCAGGTGTACCACGGCGAACGCCAGCACCAGCCCGATCAGCGCGCCGACGACGCCCGACGCGGCGCTGTACCAGCCGAGCGGCCGGTCACCGAGCGCACCGCCGACGGTACCCATGACCACACCCGCCAGCCCGAAGGCGGCGGGTTGCAACAGCACCGCGACGACCGCGCAGACGAAGCCGACGATCGTGCAGATGCGTGCACCGGCAGCGGTCCTCATGCGCTCGGACTACCCCTGGCCGACCGGGGTCAATCCTCCACGCCCGCCACGCGTCGATTGCGGGTCGTCGAGGCCCGGTAACCTCGTGGGGTGTCCGGTCCCCAACCCGCCGCCCGCCGGGTGGCCCTGCTGACCCTGGGCTGTGCCCGCAACGAGGTCGACTCCGAGGAGTTGGCCGCGCGCCTGTCGGCGGACGGCTGGCAGGTGACGACCGACGGGTCCGCCGCCGACCTGGTACTGGTCAACACGTGCGGGTTCGTGGAGAAGGCCAAGGCCGACTCGATCGAGACGCTGATGGCGGCCGCGGACACCGGCGCGACGGTGGTGGCGACCGGGTGCCTGGCCGAGCGGTACGGCAAGGAGCTGGCCGACAGCCTGCCCGAGGCGGCCGCGGTGCTGGGTTTCGACCACTATCCCGATATCTCGGCGCGGCTGGCCGCGATCGCCGCCGGTGAGCGGATCGAGCCGCACGTGCCGCGTGACCGGCGCACGCTGCTGCCGCTGACCCCGGTGGCCCGTCCTGCGCGGGCGGCCTTCGTGCCGGGCCACGCCGTCGTCGACGCGGCCACCCCGGCGCACCTGCGGCCGGTCCTGCGGCAGCGGCTCACCAAGGGGCCGGTGGCGCCGCTGAAGCTGGCCAGCGGCTGCGACCGGCGGTGCGCGTTCTGCGCGATCCCGTCGTTCCGCGGCGCTTTCGTCTCCCGTACCCCGGACGAACTGCTCGCCGAGGCCGAATGGCTGGCCGGTGACGGAGTTCGCGAGCTGGTACTCGTCAGCGAGAACTCCACCTCGTACGGCAAGGACCTGGGCGACCCGCGGCTGCTGGAGAAGCTGCTGCCGCAACTGGCCGGGATCGAGGGCATCGTCCGGGTACGGGTGTCGTACCTGCAGCCGGCCGAGGTGCGGCCGGGACTCGTCGACGCGATCGCGACCACGCCCGGGGTGGCGCCCTACTTCGACCTGTCCTTCCAGCATGCCGCCGAGCCGGTACTGCGCCGGATGCGCCGGTTCGGCTCCACCGAGCGGTTCCTGGCGTTGCTGGCGTCGGTACGGGAGCTGGATCCGCAGGCCGGGGCGCGCAGCAACGTGATCGTCGGGTTCCCCGGCGAGACCCGCGCCGACGTGACCGAACTGGAGCGCTTCCTCACCGCGGCGCGGCTGGACGCGATCGGCGTGTTCGACTACAGCGACGAGGACGGCACCGAGGCGGCGACGCTGCCCGGCAAGGTCGGTGCGGCCACCGTGCGGCGCCGGTACGAGCGGATCAGCGCGCTGGCCGAGGAGCTGTGCGCGCAGCGGGCCGAGGAGCGGCTGGGCGCGACGGTCGAGGTGCTCGTCGAGACCGCCGGCACCGACGGGGTCGAGGGCCGCGCCGCGCACCAGGCACCCGAGGTCGACGGTTCCACCACGCTGGTCGGCGCGGTGTCCGGGCTGCGGCCGGGGGAGCTGGTCCGCGCGGTGGTCACCGGTACCGAGGGCGTCGATCTGATCGCCGAGCCGGTACCGACATGAGCGAGCGCCAGCGAGCGATCGATGGGCGCAGTGGTGTGGACCCTCACGCCGGACCGCAGCGCAGCGAGGATCCGGTGTGAGCGCGCAGCCGGATCCGGCGGTGGGAGCGGCCCGACCGGCGGCACCGGTGCTCAACGTCGCGAACGCGTTGACCGTGCTGCGCCTGGTGCTGGTACCGGTGTTCTTCGCGCTCACCGTGGCGTCCCGGCTGGTGCACGCCGAGCTGCGGATGGCCGCCACGACCGTGTTCGTGGTCGCCTCGCTGACCGACTTCGTCGACGGCTGGATCGCCCGCACGCTGGATCTGGTCACCACCTTCGGCAAGGTCGCCGACCCGATCGCCGACAAGGCGCTGACCGGTACCGCGCTGGTGCTGCTGTCCTGGTACGGGCACCTGCCCTGGTGGGTGACCGTGGTGATCCTGGTGCGCGAGATCGGCATCACGGTACTGCGGTTCGGCGTGATCCACCGCGAGGTCATCGTGGCGAGCTGGGGCGGCAAGGTGAAGACCGCCCTGCAGATCCTGGCGATCTCCTGGTACCTGTGGCCGTTTCCGCCGCGGCTGCAGCCGGTCGGCGCGGTACTGATGGCGCTCGCCGTCGGGGTGACGGTGGTCACCGGCGTGGACTACGTTGTCCGGGCGCTGCGCAGGCGCCGCACGGTGCGGCCGAGCCGATGAACCCGGCCGAGGCTGTGCTGGCGCTGCTCCGGGGGCGGGGGCAGACACTGGCCGTGGCGGAGTCGCTGACCGGCGGGCTGCTGTCCGCGACGATCGTCGACGTACCCGGAGCCAGCAAGGCGTTCCGGGGCGGCCTGGTCGTGTACGCCACCGATCTCAAGGCGACGCTGGCCGGGGTACCCCCGGAACTGCTGGCGGCGCACGGACCGGTTCACCCGGACGTGGCGGCGGCGCTGGCCGGCGGGGCACGGCGGCGGTGCACGGCGGACTGGGGCCTGGCCACCACCGGCGTGGCCGGCCCGGAGCCGCAGGGCGGCCGGCCGGTCGGCACCGTGTACCTCGGCCTGGCCGGCCCGGACGGGTTGGGCCTGGTCCGCGGCCTGGAGCTGAACGGCGACCGGGCGGCGATCCGCCGGCAGGCGGTGGCCGGGGCGCTGGATCTGCTCATCGGCGTGCTCCGGGAGGCCGGATAGTCGGGAATGCGCCACCCCCGACGGGGGTTCTCCTGGCAAGCGCACGCCGGACCTCGGTGTGCGGGCTCGTCCGGACCGGGTACCGTGACGGGATAACCGAAGCATGCGAGGGGGGTGCGCGATGGTCCTGCTCCGTCGGGTGATCGGCGACGCACTGCGGTCCCGCCGGCAGTCTCAGCACCGCACCTTGCGTGAGGTGTCCACGGCGGCGAACGTCAGCCTCGGTTACCTGTCCGAGATCGAGCGTGGGCAGAAGGAGGCCTCCAGCGAGCTGCTGGCGGCGATCTGCGAAGCCCTCGGCGCGCGCCTGTCCGAGCTGCTGCGCGACGTGAGCACCACGGTGGCCAGCGCCGAGCAGGTCGACGGCATTCTGGCCCCGGTACCCGCGGCGCCGGCCGAGGACGGCCAGCTGACCGTTTCCACGATGGTGGACGGCGAGGTTTCGGTGACGGTACGCCAGGACACGCCGCTCAAGGCGACGCTGCGAGCCACCCGTACGGTCCGCGCGGCCGGTCGGGAGCGCGACGTGCTGTCCGCCGCCTGAGGGGATCCACTAAGGGACCGACCAGGGCCGGCGGGGGATCCGATCTGACCCCCGATGGGCGTACGTGGTGAGGCTCGCATGGGCCTGCCACGATGGACGGACGACCTCAACCGACGATGGCCGCAGAGAGGACCGAGGCAGATATGGCGAACCCGTTCGTCAAGGGCTGGCGTTACCTGATGGCGCTGTTCGGCGCCAAGATCGATGAGTACGCCGACCCGAAGGTGCAGATCCAGCAGGCGGTCGAGGACGCCCAGCGGCAGCACCAGGCGCTCGTCCAGCAGGCCGCGGCGGTCATCGGTAACCAGCGTCAGCTGGAGATGAAGCTGTCGCGCACGATGGACGAGGTGCAGAAGTTGCAGGCCTCGGCGCGGCAGGCGGTGCTGCTCGCCGACAAGTCGCGCGCGGCCGGCAAGGAGGACGAGGCGCAGCGGTACGAGACGACCGCGCAGCAGTTCGCCACCCAGCTGGTCGCCAGCGAACAGTCGATGGAAGACCTCAAGACCCTGCACGACCAGGCCCTGTCGGCCGCCATGCAGGCACGCAAGGCGGTGGAGAACAACGCCAGCATTCTGCAGCAGAAGCTCGCCGAGCGGACCCGGCTGCTCAGCCAGCTGGAGCAGGCGAAGATGCAGGAGACGGTGGCCAGGTCGCTGGAGTCGATGTCGTCGCTCGCCGCGCCGGGCAACACGCCGTCGCTGGACGAGGTACGGGAGAAGATCGAGCACCGGTACGCCACCGCGATGGGCCGGGCGGAACTGGCGTCGAACTCGGTCGAGGGCCGGATGCTTGAGGTGCAGAAGTCGACGCTGGACATGGCCGGCGCGTCGCGACTGGAGCAGATCCGGGCGAGCATGGCCGGCGAGCAGCTCGCCGCCGCCCCGGCCAAGCCCGCCGTGGAGGCGGCGGCCGCCGCGCCGGTCGACACGCCGACCCAGCCGGACGCGAGCGTGTCCCGGCTCGACGAGATCCGGGCCAGCATGTCGCGCGACAAGTCGGGCGACCAGGCGGCCGGCTGAGCCACCGGAGCACTGGCGATGGACGAGCGGGCACGGTACTTCCGTAAGCTCCGCAAGCTGCGCCGCTCGGCGCGGCGGTGGAGCGTGTTCGCGGGTACCTTCGCCGGCGCCACCGCGGTTCTGGTGCCGTACGGCGGGCTGGGCTGGCCGGATGCGGTCTGGGCGGCGCTGTCCGGGGGCACCGTGGCGTTGACCTTCTGGCGCTGGCACGACCTGCGGGAGCTGGCCGCCCAGCCGGCACCACCGGCCCTGCCCACCGGCCCGGCACTGGTCAAGACCCGGTTCGAGGCGCTGGTCGCGCGGCTGCCCGCCGGCCGCAACGCGCTTGCCGAACTGCGCCGGATGGAGGCCCGCTCGCGCATCCGCGGTTCCTCGGTGCTGCCCGCGTGGACCCGGCTCGACCGGGCTGCGCAGACGCTGGGCGGCCTGACCGCGCGGCTGGGCGGGCCGGCCGAGTCGACGGTGCTGGAGGCGGCTACCGCGGAGGTGACGCTGCGGGAGATCGGCGAGCGGACCGCCGCCGTCGAGCGGGCGCTGTCCATGCCCGGGGCGGACGACCAGCTGCGCGCCGCGCACGGCGAACTGCTCGGCCACTTCACCGACGGCGTGACGGCGTACGAGGGGCTGGTCGCCGCGGCGGCCGGGTACGTGGCGCAGGACGGGCGGGTCGCCGACCAGGGTGCGGTGTCCCGGCTGACCGACGCGACCGTGCTGCTGCGGGCGACCACCGACGGACTCGCCGAGCTGACCACGGTCACCCTGCGGGCCACCGGAGAAGCCGCGTAGTCCGCACCGGGCCCGCCGCGGAGCGGTCCGGCCCGGTCCGGCCCAGCTATTTTGGAGATCATGGACGAGAACGAGGCGCAGCGGGTCGTCGATGCGTTGCGCGCGCGAGGGGTACCGGCACATCGGGAACGGGCCGGCGTGGCGCAGTTCGGCGTGCGGGTCATGCTGCGGGACGGGCGGCAGGCGATCTGGGACACCGACGGTACCGCCGGACTCGAAGCGCAGGTCATGCGCAACGGGGTGCTCGTCGGGTACGTGCCGAAGATCGAGGGGTCCGAAGACTTCGACGAGGCCCAGGTGATCGACGCGATCGCGCGCACCGACTACGACCAGCCGGTCGCCGTACAGCGGCGTACCGCGCCGCCGCCCGCAGCGCCGTTGCCGCCGGAGGGCGGGTTCTTCCGCCGGTTCCTGGGCGGCTTCCGGGAACGCTAGTCGCGCCGGGGCGCGGCACGCCGGCACGCGCGATCTTGGACGCTTGCACCCCTTGCAGGGGGTGCAAGCGTCCAAGATCTCACCACGGGAGTCCCGCCACACCCGCCACCACAGCGCAAACCGGCCAAACCGGGCCGCCCGCTCACCCCTCGCCGCCGCCGGGGACGGGACCCACCCGCCAGCCGCAGAGAATCCGAAAGTCGAATGCCCCCTGGAAGGGGTGCTAAGGTCCAAGATCTCCGGCAGTTGGCGCGGAGCCGCCGGCTAGGGCAAGCCATCTTGCCGTCGAGCGGTCAGGACAGCTCGATACGGTAGTCGAGTTCGGCGCTACGCCGAGGATGCGGAACGCGTCTGACGAAGCCGACCGGCCTCCGGTTGGCAGGTCGGGCACCAGTAGGTGACCCGGTCGGCCTGTTCGGCCTTGTCGATGAGGGTGCCGCACCGGCGGCAGGGCCGGCCGCGGCGGCCGTACACGTACGTCGTCTGTCCATTGTGGAGCGATCCGGTGGTGCTCTGCGTCCACCGGCCGCGGTTGGCGGCCAACAGCTTGTGTGCCAAGGCGACCAGGCCGGGCAGGTCGGGTACGTCGCGGACCGGGGTCCACGGCCACAGGCCGCGCAGGTACAGCAGCTCGCACTTGTACAGGTTGCCGATGCCGGCCAGGTTGCGCTGGTCGAGTACCGCTTCGGCGATCGTGGCGTCCGGGTCGGCGGCCAGCCGCCGGACGGCCTCGTCGGGGTCCCAGTCGGGGCCGAGCAGATCCGGACCGAGGTGCCCGACCAGGGTGTCCTCCTCGTCGGTCGGTACCAGCACGAGGTCGTGCAGGTGGTACCCGACGGCGACCGCATCGGCGGTGCGCAGGACGACCCGGATCAGGTGGGCCGGGCCGCCGGTCCAGCGGGCGCCCGGCCGGTACGTCCGCCAGGAACCGTCCATCCGCAGATGGGAGTGCAGCGTCAGGCGCCGGTCCGGGGCGGCGAGGCGCAGCAGCAGGTGCTTGCCGCGGCAGGCGGACTCCAGCACCGTCGCGCCGGTCAGGTCTGTGGTGGCCAGCCGGGGTACCCGGAAGTCGCTGCCCAGCAACCGGCCGCCGGCCAGCGCCCGGTGCAGCGCCTGCGCGGTGTTCCAGACCGTGTCACCCTCGGGCACCTCCCCATCGTGCCGTACCGGTAGGTCAGGAAACCGGCCTGGTCAGCCGGACGTCCTCCTCGGCGTACCCGAGCGCGGCGTAGAACGCCCGGGCGCCGTGGTTCGCGGCGCCGGTGTCGAGCGTGATCCGGCGGTACCCCCGGCTGTGCGCCCACCGCTCGGCGGCGCGCACCAGCTCGCGCCCGATCCCGCGGCGCTGCGCGGCTTCGGCCACGGCCAGCTCGCCGATGTAGGCGTCGACGTCGCCGGTGAAGTGCCGGCGCTGCGCCACGGTGACCAGGCCGACCACGGTGTCGCCGTCCACCGCGACCAGGACGGTCCGCTCGGGCTCGCCGGCCGACTCCAGCGAGCCGCGGACCCACTCGGTGACCGCGGCCCGTACGGCGGCCGGGTCCCGCCACGGTGCGACGCCGATCTGCAGGCGGGCGGCCAGCGCGAGCGCCGCGGTGCGGTCCTCCGGACGGTAGGGACGGATGTGGGTCATGCCCGGCTCGCAATCCGCAGGACGTCGCCGGGACTGACCGCGAGCGCGACGACCGCCCGGCCGCCGTTGACCGCGAGCGCCACCTTGCCGGCCGAGTCGACGTACACGATGAGCCGGCCCGGCTGGCCGTCGGCGAAGGTCTTCGCGCGGGTGGCCCGGACACCGCCGACCATCAGCTGCTCGCCGAGCCCGTCGATGGCCGGACCGGGGGCGGCGAGCTGGACGTTGCCGAAGCGGTCCACGGTCAGTACCTCGGCCTCCAGGTACCCGTCGCCGATGACCACGATCGGCTCCGGCAGGCGTACCAACGACTCCGGCTCGATCGCCGGTCCCGCGTCGGCCAGCGGTACCCCGGCGGCCAGGCGCGCGGCGACCGGCGCGAAGATGTCCCGGCCGTGGAACGTCATCGACACCTCGGGCAGGAACCAGGTCGTCTCGGTCAGCCGGACCGCCGCCTGTACCCCGCCCAACGCATCTGCGGCGGCGGTCAGCAGCCCGTTGTCCGGTCCGACCAGGAGACCGCGCGGCGTCCGGATGGCGACCGCGCGCCGGCCGGTACCGACGCCGGGATCGACGACACCGACGTGTACCGCCGGCGGGAAGTGCCCGACCGCCTGTGCCAGTACCGTGGCGCCGCGCGCGACGTCGCCCGGCGGTACCAGGTGGGTGACGTCGATGACCCGTGCCCACGGCGCGTGCTGCGCGATGACGCCGCGCAGCATCCCGGCGTAGCCGTCGGACAGCCCGTAGTCGGTCGTCAAGGTGATCCAGTCATAGGCCGCCATGACCAGAGGCTAGCGGCTCGACTGCCGCGCCGCGGCGGCTGACCGTGCTGTTGCCGCGCCGGGGCGGCTGACCGCGTTGCCGGTACGCTCGCGCGAATGGACGACACGCTGCGCGCCGCCCGGTTGCTCGGGCGGGCCGGGCGGTGGGATGCCGCGATCCGGCTCGCCGAATCGGTACCGGCTGCCGAGGGGCGGCTGGTCGCCGCGCTCATCGCCGTGGACAGCTACCTGTTCACCGGGCGGGACGGGGTCGCCGAACTGCTCGACCGTGCGCGGGAGGCGGTCGGCGAGACGCCGGAGTGGACGCTGGCGCAGGCGCGGTACCGGTACGGCGTGCTGCTGTTCGGCGACGACCGCGACGAGGCGCGCTGCCGCGCGGTGGTGGACCGGTTCGCCGAGCTGGCCCGGTCGCTGCCCGACCCGGCGCTGCGGGCCTGGGCGCGGTTCTTCCACGCGACGAGCCTGGACGTGCTGTTCGAAGACCACGAGGCCGCCCGGGCGGAATGGGCCGAGGTGCGCGCGGGTGCCGAGCCGTTCCTGCTCTCGTACTGCCTACGCCACCTTGCGTTCTACGAGTTCTACGGCACCGGCAACCGGACGCTGGCGTGGGACCTGACCTGGCAGAGCCTGACCCTGCGACTGGCTTGCGGCGCGCTGCCCGAGGCGGCGGCGCAGCTGCAGTTCCTGGCGCAGATCCGGCAGGCGGAGGGGGAGTTCGCGCAGGCGCGGCGGCTGGCTGAGCAGGCCGCCGCGATCGCCGGGGAGATCGGGATCAGCGGCCCGATCCGGGCCGCGATCGACGCGATGGTCGGTCAGCCCACCGTGTAGGACAGGGTGACCGTTGACTTGTTGCAGTTCGTGGAGGTGACCGCCACGGTGACGCCGGGGACCGACAGGGTGCCGTTTCCGGCGACGGTGAGGTGCAGCGGCGACGTCGGCGAGGAGATCTGGTAGTCGGCCGCCGTGCAGTTGCTCTTGGACGATGAGACGAACGCGGCGGTGAGGCTGTGCACCCAGCGGTGGAAGCCGTCGGGATTGGTCACCGTGGCCGTCGCGGGCGCCCCCGTGGGATCGCCCTTGCTGCCGACGGTGACCGGGGAGTTCGGCGCGGTCAGCGGTCGCCCGGCGACAACGTGCTGGCTCATGGCGGCGGTACCGCTGGTGCGGGCGTAGGCGAACGCCGGCTGGGTCGAGAGCAGCGCGACGGCGACGCTGGCGGCCAGTGCTACGGGGATCGTCCTGCGCACGTGCTTCTCCTCGGTCGGGGCGGGCCTGCCGGGCGAACCGCCCGGCAGGCCCCCGTTGACTTGCGTCAGCTGACGTTCGCGTTGAGGGTGAACGTCTTGTCCAGCAGCGAGGTCTGGTCCACCGTGGCCGAGTCCTGGATCTGGATGGAACCGGTGAACGTGGTGGTCTCGTCCTTGTCCAGTACCTGCGCCAGGACCGCGGGCTGGTTCAGCTTGATGGTGTCGTAGGCCGCCTGGTCGACGCCGGACGGCAGGGTCCCCAGCGACAGGGTCGCGGTGCTGATCCGCACCTTGGCCGGGCCCCTGTTCGTGACCGTCACGGTGACCGTCTGGGTGGTGCCCGGGACCAGGGTGGCCGGCTGGCTGACCGTCACGTCCAGCCGGTAGTTCGCGGCCGAGGTGGCGCTCTGGCTGGACGAGCCGGTCCCGGAGGCGGCGACGAACGCGTAGGCGGCGCCGGCGCCGAGGGCGGTGACGGCGACCGTGGTACCGATGACGACCGTCCGCTGCAGGAACTTACGCATGAAGTGAGCCCTTCGTAGTGAAACGTCATAGGCGCCGGTTTCGCTACTGGCTCCCCGCCGTGCCGAGAGCGACCAACACGCTCGGCGGATCGTTGCCTCGCCAATCCCCCGTCCGGGGCTGTGACCAGTCTGCCGGCGACCACACTGCGCGACTGTCGGGCGACGCGGCCCAGAAAATACCCGGCAATCCGGGAGAACCGACCGGTCGGGCGACAGCGCCGCGGGTCTGACAGGGTGTATTCCATGCGTCTCGCCGTCTTCACCGAGCCCCAACTCGGGGCGTCCTACCTCGACCAGCTCCGGATCGCGCAGCACGCGGAGGAGCTCGGCTTCGACGCGTACTTCCGGTCCGACCACTACCTGACCATGGGCGACCGGGCCGGGCTGCCCGGCCCGACCGACTCGTGGGTGACGCTGGGCGCGCTGGCGGTGCAGACCACCCGGATCCGGCTGGGCACGCTGGTCACCTCCGCAACATTCCGGTACCCGGGGCCGCTGGCGATCAGCGTGGCCCAGGTCGACCAGATGAGCGGCGGCCGGGTGGAACTGGGCCTGGGCGCCGGCTGGTTCGAGGCGGAGCACCGCGCGTACGCGATCCCGTTCCCGCCCCTCGGGGAGCGCTTCGACCGGCTCGCCGAGCAGCTGGAGATCATCACCGGACTGTGGCGTACCCCGGCCGGCGACCGGTACTCCTTCGCCGGGCGGCACTACGAGATCGTCGACTCGCCCGCGCTGCCGAAGCCGGCCCAGGTACCCGGCCCGCCGGTCATCGTCGGCGGCAAGGGACCCAGGCGCACGCCGCAGCTCGCCGCGCGGTTCGCCGACGAGTTCAACGTACCGTTCGGCACGCTCGACCAGACCCGCGTGATGTACGAGCGGGTGGCGCGTGCCTGCGCGGTCGCCGGCCGGGAGACCGGCCCGGTGCTGTCCATCGCGCAGACTGTCGCATGTGGACGGACCGACGCCGAGGCGCGCAAGCGGGCCGAGGCGGTCGGTCAGCCGACACCGCTGTCCGGTACCCCGGACCAGGTGGTCGACCAGCTCGGCCGGTTCGCCGAACTGGGCGCCACCCGGGTCTTCCTGCAGATCATCGACCTGTCCGACCTGGACCACCTCGACGTCATCGCGTCGGAGGCGTTGCCGCAACTGGCTTAGCTGAGGGAGCGAAGCGAGCGGACGGGGCAGCTAGGGGAGCAGCAGCAGCTTGCCGGTGGTGCGGCGGGACTGCAGGTCGGTGTGCGCCTTCGCGGTCTCCGCCAGCGGGTACCGGCCGCCGATGTGCACCGACAGGGTGCCGTCGGCGACCCGGCCGAAGATGTCGGTGGCACGCCGTTCCAGCTCCTCCGGCGTGGCGATGAAGTGCGCCAGGGTGGGCCGGGTGATGTACAGCGAGCCGCCGCGCGCCAGCCGCTGCAGGTCGAACGGCGGCACCGGGCCGCTGGACTGGCCGTACAGCACCAGTACCCCGTGCGGCCGCAGGCTCGCCAGGCTCGCGTCGAACGTGCTACGCCCGACGCCGTCGTACACCGCCGCGACACCCTTGCCGTCGGTCAGCCGGCGCACGTCCTCGGCGACGTTGTCGTAGCCGATCACCTCGGCGGCGCCGGCGTCGCGCGCGAGCTTCTCCTTCTCCAGCGCCGAGACGGTACCGATGACCCGCGCGCCCCGTTTCGTCGCCAACTGGGTCAGCAGCAGGCCGACCCCGCCGGCCGCGGCGTGCACGACGACCGTGTCGCCCTGCTTGACCGGGTAGCTGTCGTTCACCAGGTAGTGCGCGGTCAACCCCTGCAACAGCAGGGCGGCGGCCTGTTCGTCGGACACGCCCTCGGGTACCGGTACCACGCGGTCGGCCTCGGTGACCGAGTACTGCGCGTAGGCGCCGGCGAGGTTGGTGGAGGCGACCCGGTCACCGACCTTGACCGTCTCCACCCCGGGGCCGACCGCGACCACCTTGCCGGCACCCTCGTCGCCGGGGATGAACGGCAGCGGCTTCGGGTACAGCCCGGTGCGGTGGTACACGTCGATGAAGTTGACCCCGGCCGCGGCCACCTCGACCCGCACCTGGCCCGGCCCCGGCTGCGGCTGCTCGACCTCGACCAGTTCGAGCACCTCCGGGCCACCGAGCCGCTGTACCTGGATTGCCTGCATCTGCCCGACCCTTCGCGGTTGGTTCGACGACGTGCGGGTACCCGTTCAGGAGAACGTACCCCGGGAGGCGGTCATGGATCTGCTGGAGGCCGGTGCGCGGCAACTGGACCGGGTCGAGCGGTCGTCCCGGCTGGACGGGGTGATCGATCTGGTGCGCCGGGCGGTCCGCCGGGTCATCCCACCCGGCCCGGTCGCCGACGCGCTGCACGGCACCTGGCTCGGGCATCCGCTGCACCCTGCCCTGACCGACGTTCCGGTGGGCGCCTGGGTCGGCGCGGCGGTGCTGGACGCGGTACCGGATCAGGAGGCCGCGGCCACCGCGCTGGTCGGGCTCGGGCTCGCGGCCGCGGTACCGTCGGCGGTCACCGGTTACAACGACTGGGCCGCGGCAGGCCGCGAACAGGAGCGGCTGGGCCTGTGGCACGGCCTGGCCAACGGCACGGCCGCGGTGGCCTACGCGGCCTCGCTGGTGGCGCGGCTGCGCGGGCGGCACGCCGCGGGCCGCACGCTGGGCGGCCTGGGCCTCGCGGCGGCGATGGCCGGCGCCTACCTCGGTGGGCACCTGGCCTACCGGTCGGGCACCGGGTTCAACCACGCCGAGCCGGCGTGGCGCCGGCTGCCGACCAGCTGGCAGCCGGTCGACGAGCTGACCGCGCTGCCGCCGGGAAGGCTGGTGCGCCGGCTCGTCGCGGACGTACCCGTACTGGTGTACCGCGGGCCGCGCAGCGTGCACGTCACGGTTGAGCAGTGCGCACACATGGCCGGGCCGCTGTCGGAAGGCGCGGTGGCCGTGATCGACGACGAGCCGTGCGTGGTGTGCCCGTGGCACGGCAGCACCTACCGGCTGCGCGACGGTGCGGTGCGGCGCGGTCCGGCGACGATGCCGCAGCCGGTGCTGAAGGTACGCATCGTCGACGACCGGGTGGAGGTGCGCCGGCCCTAGGCGGTGACGAACTCGGCCAGCTGGGCCGAGTGCTCCAGCCGGCTGGGTTCGTGGACGTACATCATGTGGCCGGCGGGGAAGTAGCGGAACCCGATGTTGCCGCGCAGTTCCTCCGGCAGGCCGAGGTGGGCGACGGTGTGCGCGACGGCGAAGTACGGGCAGGCGCCGTCGTACCAGCCGGCCGCGATGTGTACCCGCAGGCTCGGATTCGCCCGCAGCACCGTCGCCAACCGCCCGGCCACGTTGACGTGCTGCCCCTCGAACTCCTTGAACGACCACGGCTGTACCCGCTCGGACAGCACCTCGTACGGCAGGTCGTTGGCGTACTTCAGGTCCACCCGCAGGTAGTGGTTGACCGCGGCGGTGTACGGGCCGAGGATCGCCAGGTACGACGGGTCGGCTGACATGCGCTCCTGGCCGTAGTCGACGTCCCAGCCGAGGAAGCGGCCGTCCAGCCGGCCGACGGTACGGCGCCGGTCGCGCAGCAGTTCGGTGAAGAACCGGATGTGCTCGATGCGCAGGTCGACCCGGTCGACGTAATCCTCGCTGACGCCGGCCAGCCGAGCCAGCCGCGCCACCGTCTCCGCACGGTCCACTGTGGACAGTCGGGAACCCTGTGCCAGCGCCCACGGGTACTCCTTGCCGGCAAAGGCTTCCGCCTCGGCGAGCACGGCGTCGAGCGGACGGTCGCCATGCTTTCCGTGGTAGTTCGCGATGGCCGCGTAGGTCGGCAGGAACAGCGGGTGCGGTACGTCGTTGCCGGGGACGAACTCCAGCGTGCCGAGGTCGAGGACGGCGGAGATGAGGATGAGGCCGTTGAGGTACATGCCGTGGCGCTGCTGGAGATGGTCGCTGAGCGCCGCCGCGCGCAACGTGCCGTAGGACTCGCCGCACAGGTACTTCGGCGACAGCCAGCGGCCGTGCCGCGACGTCCACAGCCGGATCACCTCGGCGACCGAGTCGAGGTCGCCCTGGAAGCCGTGGTAATCCTTGGGTTTCTCGCCGGTGACGGCACGCGAGTACCCCGTCGAGACCGGGTCGATGAACACCAGGTCCGAATGCGCCAGCAGGGTCTCCGCGTTGTCCACCAACCGGTACGGCGGCGGCTGTGGTGCGTCGACGTCGCCGCTGAGTACCCGTCGCGGGCCGAGCAGTCCCAGATGCAGCCACACACTCGACGAGCCGGGGCCGCCGTTGAACGCGAACGTCACCGGCCGGCGGGCCGGGTCGGCACCGTTGAGCGTGTACGCCGTCAGGAAGACCTCGGCCTTCGGCTTGTGCCCCTCGAAGGCGTCGTCGGTGGTAACCTCCTGGCGCAGCACGATCCGCCCGGCCGTCGCCGTGTAGGCCAGTTCCCGGTCGCCGATGCGCAGCGTGTGCGCGGTGGTCACCAGGTCGTCGACCGGATCCGGCTTCTGCGGCTGCTCCTTCTTCGGCTCCTCGTCAGGCATGCCCCGCAGACTAGCGCGCCCCGGTCCGGCGATTTCAGCTGACGCAGAGGCAGAAAGGGTGCCCGGCGGGGTCGGCGTACACCTCGAAGTCGGCGCCGCCCGGCTGGTGGGCGAACTTCGTGGCGCCCAGCGCCAGCGCCCGTTTCCCGGCCTCGGCCAGATCCTCGACCATGAAGTCGAGGTGGAACTGCATCGAGGAGGACTCGTCCGGCCAGGCCGGCGGGCGGTGGCCGGGCGCCTCCTGGAAGGCCAGCCGGATGTATCCCTCATCGGACAGCGTGACCCAGTCGGCGTCGTGTGCGGTCACCGACCAGCCGGTCAGCTCCCGGTAGAACTCGGCCAGCTTGGCCGGCTCCGGACAGTCAAGGACGACGTTGTGCAGCTTGGCGAACATGTCTCTCCTGTCTCATCCTCGTAGGCGCAGGCCCCGCGGGGTGGCCCGGAAGCCGGCCGCGGCCAGGGCATCGCCCAGCGGCGACTGGTGTACCGGCGCCCCGTCGGCCCGCTCGACCGACAGCGCACCCAGCGCCCCCGCATGTACCGCATCCGCCAGCGCCTTGGCCGCCATGCCCAAGTGCTCCTGACCGTCCACATAGGACAGCAGGGTGCGGCCGCCGCGCTCGACGTACAGGACCAGCTCGCCGTCGACGAGTACCACCAGCGCACCCGCCTTCCTGCCGGCTCGGTGCCCGGCCGTCTTGTCGCCCTCCTCGCCGCCGCTGTCGACGATCCGGTCCGGCCAGGGCAGCGCCGCGCCGTACGGGTTGGCCGGGTCGGTCGCGGCCAGCACGGTCGCGCCCGTGCTCTCCTTCGGGCTGCGCAGCCGGTCGACCGCCCCCGGGACGGCGAACTGCGCCGCACCGAGCCCCTCCACGAAGTACCCGCGCCGGACCGCCCCGCGTTCCTCCAGCGCGGACAGCACCGGGTAGACGCCGGCGAAGCCGCCCGCCGCGCCCTCCGCCAGCACCGCGCCCCGGGTCAGCACGCCGTGCCGGTCGAGCAGTGCGTCGGTCAGCGCGGCGGCCCGGCGGGTGGGGTCGGCGTCGCGCTCGGGCAGCCGGTACCACCGGCCGACACCGGTCGGCGGTCCGGTGCGCGGTGCCAGGGTCGGACTGGGCCGGCCGGGTCGCCGGTACCGGGTGCGGCTCGCGGTCGGCCGGCCCCGGTGCGCGCCGGTGCCGGCCAGCCGGGCGCGCAGCGGAGCAAGCGTGTCACCGGCCACGTGGCCGGCCCAGACCAGATCCCACAACGCTTCCAGCGTGTCGCTCTCGGCCGCGCCCGTCCGCTCCGCCAGGCCGCGGAAGAACAGCGCGTGCCCGCCGTCGAGCGCGTCGAGGATCGCCTCGTGCAGCGGCGTCAGGGCGAGCGTGTCCGCCGGTGATGGCAGCAGCAGCGGCGCGTTGTCGGCGAACGCCAGCGTCACCCAGCCGTCCCCGCCGGTGATGGTGCCGCTGCCGGCCCACAGCACCTCGCCGGACGCGCACAGCTCGTCGAGGTGGGCGGGGGAGTAGTCGGCCACCCGGCCGGGCAGCATGAGCCGCTCCAGCGCGGATGCCGGTACGGCGAGGCCCTGCAACTGCTCGACCGCGGCAGCCACCGCCTCCACGCCCCGGGCGGACGAGCCGACGTGGTGCCAGGCCGGCAGGAACCGGGCCAGCGCGGTCGCGGGTACCGGCTCGATCTCCTTGCGCAGCGCGGCGAGCGACCGGCGGCGTAGCAGCCGCAGGATCTCCGCGTCGCACCACTCGGTGCCCGCGCCGGCCGGGGTGAACTCGCCAGCGGTGACCCGGCCGGTCGCGGCGAGCCGGCGCAGTGCCTGCTCCACCACCGCCACCCCGAGGCCGAACCGGGCGGCGCAGGTCGCCGCGGCGAACGGCCCGTGCGTCCGGGCGTACCGGCCGATGAGGTCAGCCAGCGGATCCGGCCCGGGTTCGACGAAGGCGGCGGCGAGCCCGACCGGCAACGCGACCCCCAGCGCGTCGCGGTACCGCCCGGCGTCCTCGATGCCGAGCCAGCGCTCCTGCCCCGCCACCCGTACCCGGATCGCCCGCTTGGTCACCTCCAGCGTCTCCAGCCAGTCGACCGGGACGCCCCGCTCCGCAGCCTCCACAGTGGACAGATCGCCGAGGATGCGCAGAACCTCGGCCGCGTCTTCGGCGTCGCGCGGCCGCTTGTCCCCGGTCAGCCACTGCAGCCGCCGCCCGGTCTCCGACACCACCGCCGGATCGAGCAGCTCCCGCAGGTCGGCCCGGCCGAGCAGCTCGCCGAGCAGGGTCGTGTCCAGGGCCAGCGCGGCAGCCCGCCGCTCGGCCAGCGGCGCGTCGCCCTCGTAGAGGAACGCGCCGACGTAGCCGAACAGCAGCGAGCGGGCGAACGGCGACGGCCGCGGCGTCTCCACCTCGACCAGCCGTACCTTGCGCCCGGCCAGGTCGCGCATCAGCCCGACGAGACCGGGCACGTCGAACACGTCCTGCAGGCACTCCCGGGCCGCCTCCAGCGTGATCGGGAAGTCGGCGTACTCCCGGGCCACGTCGAGCAGCTGCGCCGAGCGCTGCCGTTGCTGCCACAGGGGACTGCGCCTGCCCGGGTTGCGCCGGGGCAGCAGCAGCGCCCGGGCGGCGCACTCGCGGAACCGCGCGGCGAACAGCGCCGAGGTGCCCACGGTCTCCTCGACCAGCGCGGAGATCTCCTCCGGTTCGAAGCTGACCAGGTCGGCACCCGGCGGATCACCGGCATCGCTGTCGCTGAGCATGTCGGGCAGCCGGACCACGATCCCGTCGTCGGACGGCATCACCTGCGCGTCCACCCCGTACCGCTCCGCGATGCGCCGCCCGATCGCCAGCGCCCACGGCCCGTTGACCTTCGCGCCGAGCACCGAGTGCACCGCCAGCCGCCAGTCGCCCAGCTCGTCGCGGAACCGCTCGACCAGTACCGTGCGGTCGTCCGGCAGCGCCCGGGTCGCCTCCCGCTGCTCGTACAGGTAGGCGAGCAGGTTGTCGGCCGCCCACTCGTCCAGCCCGGCCCCGGTCAGGCTGCTCCGGGCGGCGTCCGGCGGTGCCTTGACCAGAGCGCGCAGCCGTGCGCCGATCGCCCGGCCCAGCTCGACCGGCCGGCCCAGCGCGTCGCCCTTCCAGAACGGCATCCGGGCCGGGGCACCGGGCGCGGGGGAGACCAGGACCCGGTCAGGGGTGATGTCCTCGATGCGCCACGAGGTCGAGCCGAGCAGGAACACGTCGCCGACCCGGGACTCGTAGACCATCTCCTCGTCCAGCTCGCCGACCCGGGCCGCCCGCGAGGCTCCCGCGAGGAACACGCCGAACAGGCCGCGGTCGGGGATCGTGCCGCCGCTGGTGACGGCCAGCCGCTGCGCGCCCGGCCGGGCGCTGAGCAGGTCGCGGTCGCGGTCCCAGGTCAGCCGCGGGCGCAGTTCGGCGAATGCGGTCGACGGGTACCGGCCGGCGAGCATGTCCAGCGTCGCGTCCAGCGCGGACGACGGCAGGCCGGCGAACGGCGCGGCCCGCCGGACGAGGGCGGCCAGCTCCGGTACCGGCCACGGGTCCATCGCCACCATCGCGACGATCTGCTGGGCGAGGACGTCGAGCGGGTTGCGCGGGTAGCGCAGCTCCTCGATCGCGCCGTCGACCATCCGTTCCGCGACGACCGCGCAGGACACCAGATCGCCGCGGTGCTTGGGGAAGACCACGCCACGCGACACCGCACCGACCTGGTGACCGGCCCGGCCGACCCGCTGCAGCCCGGCGGCCACGCTGGGCGGCGCCTCGACCTGTACCACGAGGTCGACCGCGCCCATGTCGATGCCCAGCTCCAGGCTGCTGGTCGCCACGACGGCCGGCAGCCGGCCGGACTTGAGCAGCTCCTCGGTCTGCTTGCGCTCCTCCTTGGACACCGAGCCGTGGTGCGCGCGAGCGACGACCGGCGGCGCACCGCC
The DNA here is from genome assembly GCA_005885555.1 of Actinomycetota bacterium. GTDB lineage: Bacteria > Actinomycetota > Actinomycetes > Mycobacteriales > Micromonosporaceae > AC-43. The sequence continues at coordinate 52,737 of VAWN01000037.1, read as the reverse complement.
GGCCGCCCCGGACTCCGCCATGATCTGCGCCGGTGGCGCCGAACCCGGATCGAGGACCCCGCCGCCGCGCTCGTAGGCCAGCTCGTTGAGCCGGGCGCACAGCCGCTCGGCACCCCGGCGCGCGTTGACGAACACGATCGTCGACCGGTGCGCCTGGATCAGGTCCAGTACCCGTTCCTCGACCGCCGGCCAGATCGACGCCGTGTTGTTGACGTCCTCCTGGTCGTGCAGCTCGGTCATGTCCGGTACCGGCACAACCACGCTGATCTCGATCGTCTTGGCGCTCGGCGGCTGGACCACCGCCACCGGGGCGGCCCCGCCGAGGAACCGCGCGGTCTCGTCGATCGGCCGTACCGTCGCCGACAACCCGATCCGCTGCGCCGGCCTCGGCAACAGGGTGTCGAGCCGCTCCAGCGACAGCGCCAGGTGCGCGCCCCGCTTGGTGGCGCACATCGCGTGTACCTCGTCGACGATCACCGTCTCGATGCCCCGCAGCGACTCCCGCGACGCCGAGGTGAGCAGCAGGAACAGCGACTCCGGCGTGGTGATCAGGATGTCCGGCGGGTGCTTCTGGAACGCGCGCCGCTCGTCGGCCGGGGTGTCCCCGGTGCGCATCCCGACGCTGATCTCCGGCGGCGGCAGGCCCAGCCGGTGTGCGGCCTGCCGGATGCCGGTCAGCGGGGCGCGCAGGTTGCGCTCCACGTCGACGGCCAGCGCCTTGAGCGGGCTGACGTAGAGCACCCGGCAGCGCCGGGTCGGGTCGGGGGGTGCGGGCGTGGTCGCGAGCCGGTCCAGCGACCAGAGGAAGGCGGCCAGCGTCTTACCGGAACCGGTCGGCGCGACCACGAGCGCATGCCGGCCCGCCCCGATCGCGGCCCACGCACCGGCCTGCGCGGCGGTGGGCGCGGCGAACGCCGCCTGGAACCAGGCGCGGGTCGCGGATCCGAACTCGTCGAGCACGTGTCCATACTGCCGCGCGGGTACGACAGGAAACGCTGGCGCCGGCTCCGCGGCCGGGTAACGGAACCTCGGCGCAGAACTTGCCCTTGTTGCGAGGTATCGAGTAAGTTCGCCGGAACACATCGGGTGACGTGACAGTCACGATGCGGGAGGTGCGCAGCTGATGACCGAGGGGCGGGAGTCAGAGGTACTCCTCCGCCAGCTGGACCGGCACGTCGCCGATCCCCGCCGCGCGCGGGTACCCGCCGACGCCGAACTGGCCGACAAGCTGGTCGCCGCGCTCCGCCGCCTGATCGACGAGACCGCCGTCGCGAGCGCCGCCGACCGCGCCCAGGTGCGCGCCGCCGTGCACTACGTGGTCCGCCGCCGCGCCCACCGGCCGCTCTCCGAGGACATCCGCGTCGTCAACGACATCCTGCGCCGGCTCGGCCGCGCCGACCTGATCGTGTACCGCACGCACGAACCCGCCTGACGGCACGGCGCACCGGCGTGGCCCGCCGGGACGACGGGCAGGGCTGCAGTGACGGTCATGCACGACGAGATCTTGGACGCCAGTCTCCCCTGCAGGGGGCGTAAGCGTCCAAGATCTCGCAACCGCCGGGCCGCGCGCCGGGCCGCGCGCGGAGCTGCGGCCGGGTTGAGCGCAGGTTCCACCCGGGCTCAACCCGTGGGTGGCTCTCCGACGGGGCGCCGCTCCGTAGCGTCATCAGCCATGAACATCGTGCAGATCCTGCTGATCGCCGGTCTCGTCGTACTCGTCATCGTCCGCCGCTTCGCCGGCCAGCCGGTACAGGCGAAGTCGGCCACCGTGCCGCTGGTCCTCACCGTCTGGGGCCTCGTCCAGTTGCGCGGCAGCCACTTCGGCGCCGCCGACGTGGCGTTCCTCGCCGTCGAGGTACTCGTCGCCGTCGGCGTCGGTCTCGCCCGCGGCGCGACCATCCAGCTGTACCACCGCGCCGGCCAGCTCTGGCAGCGGTACCGGTGGACCACGCTCGGCGTCTGGCTCGCCGCCATCGTCGTGCGGATCGGGCTCGTCGTCGGCGGTCACCTGATGGGCGTGCACGTGGTGAACCAGAGCCTCGTGCTCGTGCTCGGGGTCAGCTTCGTCGCCGAGAGCGCGCTGGTGGCCTGGCGGGCCGCCCGCACCGGGGTACCGCTGGCCGCGAGCCGGGACCGGGTGCCTGCGTAACGTGGTCGTCCGTAACGTGGTGGTCGTGCAGCGACAGTGGCCGGACTGGTGGATGACGATCCGCAGTCTGGCCCTGCTCGCTGTCGTGGGGATCGCCGTCGCGGTCACCCCGTCGCGCAACCCCGCCGGGACCGTGCTGGCTCTCGCCGCGGTCGCGGCCGGCTGGCTGACCTGGACGCTGCCGGTCCGGCAAGAACCGGTCCGGCGAGAACCGGTCCGGCGAGAGCCGGTCCGGCCCGACCGTCGGGTGCTCACCGGCCTGCTTCTCGCCGGCGCCGGCGGCATCGTGCTGTGCTACACGAACCCGCGCGGCGTGGCGTTGACGTTCGTGGCCGTGGCCTGCATCCGGGCCGGCACCTACCTGCCGCCGCGCCGGTCGGTCCCGTTCACCGTGGCACTCGCCGCGGCCTTCGACGCCGGCCTGGTGCTGACCGGGGGCGACCGGAAATGGCTCCTCTTCGGGCCGGCCATCCTCGCCGCCTGCGTGGCTGCGGGGATGGTGCGGCGGGCCACGGTACGACTGCAGCACGAAGCCGACGCGGCCCGCGCCGAACAGGCGGCGCTGGCCGAGCGGGCGCGGATCGCCCGGGAGATCCACGACGTCCTCGCGCACACGCTCGCCGCGCTCACCGTCCAGCTGGAGACCGCCGACGCGCTGCTCGAAGGTGGGCGCGGGGAGCAGGGGCGGGTGCTGGTGGTACAGGCGGGGCAGCTGGCCCGCGAGGGGATGGCGGAGACGCGACGGGCCATCGGGGCGTTGCGCGGCGAGGCGCTCCCACTGCCCGACCTGCTCGCCGTCCTGTCCAGTGGGTACCCGACCGCCACGCTGACCGTCACCGGCGAGCCCCGCGACCTGGACGCCGACACCGGCCTCGCGCTGTACCGGGCGGCCCAGGAGGCGCTGACCAACGTGCGCAAGCACGCCCCGGGTGCCCCGGTCGAGGTGCACCTCACCTACCGCCCCGGCGACGTGGAGCTCGCCGTCGTCAACGGCCCCGGCGGGGACGGCGGGCGCGCGCCCACCGGCGGCGGGTACGGGCTGACCGGGCTGCGCGAACGGGCGCAGCTGGCCGGCGGCGAGTGCACCGCCGGCCCGCGCGACGGCGGCTGGCGGGTCGGTGTCAGGATCCCCACATGATCCGGGTCGTGGTGGCCGACGACCAGACGGCGGTACGGGAAGGGCTCGCCCTCCTGCTCGACCTGCTCGACGACGTGACCGTGGTCGGTGCGGCGCGCGACGGTGACGAAGCGGTCGCGCTGGTCGCCGCGCACGCGCCCGACGTGGTGCTGATGGACCTGCGGATGCCCGGCTGCGACGGGGTACGGGCGACGGAGCGGATCCGCGCGGACCATCCGGGTACCCGGGTCGTGGTGCTGACCACCTACGCCGAGGACGCCGACATCCTGGCCGCGTTGCGGGCCGGTGCGCTCGGGTACCTGACCAAGGACGCCGACCGCAACCAGATCGCGCAGGCGGTGCGCGGTGCGGCCGCCGGCCAGTCGGTGCTGGATCCGCAGGTGCAGCAACGGCTGCTGGCGGCGGCGACCTCGGCACCGCCACCGGCCCCGGCCGAGGCTCAGGCCCAGGCCAAGGCCCCGGCCGAGGCTCAGGCCCAGGCCAAGGCCCCGGCCGAGGCTCAGGCCCAGGCCAAGGCCCCGGCCGAAGGGGAACTGCCCGACGGGCTGACCGCGCGCGAGGGCGAGGTGCTGGCCCTGATCGCCGAGGGCCTGTCCAACCGCGAGATCGCCAGGCGGCTCTACGTCAGCGAGGCGACCGTGAAGTCGCACATCAACCGGCTGTTCGCCAAGACCGGGGTGCGCGACCGGGCGCAGGCGGTCAACTACGCGTACCGCCACGGGCTAGCCGGGAGGTGAGCCGCGCCTTCGCCGCCGGCCACTCCGCGTCGGTCATGCCGTAGAAGACCGAGTCGCGCCAGGTACCGTCGGCGCGCCGCTTGTGCCGCCGCAGCACCCCTTCCCGGGTGGCGCCCAGCCGCTCGATCGCCGCCTGCGAGCGCAGGTTGAGCACGTCGGTCTGCCACTCGACCCGTACCGCGTCGAGGTGCTCGAACGCCCGCGTCATCAGCAGCAGCTTGGCCTCGGTGTTGATCGCGGTGCGGGCCGAGCACCGTGGAACCGATGTGCACCGAGCGGTTCGCCTCGTCCGGCGGGCAGTACGACGTGGTACCCACGACCTCGCCGGTGGCGGCGGATCGCTGGACCCACGGCACCCGTACCCCGGCCGCGTGCTCGCGCAGCATGTCCGCGATCGTGGCCGCCACGTCGTCGACCGAACCCGGCCGGCCCCGCGGCAGGTACCGGTGCACCTCGGCGTCGTCGAGCGCCGCGAACAGGTCCGCCGCATGGCAGACGTCCAGCGGTTCCAGAACCACGTGGTGACCGCGCAGCACCGCCGGGGACAGCCACGGCGAGCCCGCCGGCCGCAGCGGCTCCGGCACCGCGACCGCGACGCCCGCGTCCGGCGAAGGCACGCCGCGCACGAGTCCCAGCGGCACGACTCCCGCCCAGTGCGGCAGCGCGTAGTCCTCGGGTTCGTCGGCCACCCCGCCGGCGCGCGCCTTCACCGACACCTCGGACAGCGGGACCGCGAGGATCGCGGTGGCGGCCAGTTCCCGTCCGGACGGCGGCCGGGTTTCCGTCGACCGGCCGGGCACCACCTTGTCCACCAACGCATCCATCGCCTGCCGCCGCTCGGCTTCGTCGGTCACCACGGTCGCGGTCGCGTACACCACCACCGACCGGTAGTTGGCGCTGTGGTGGAACTGCGACCGGGCCAGTACCAGACCGTCCAGCAGCGTCACGGTCAGGCACACCGGACCGCCGCCGCGCAGCGCCAGCATCGGCCCGCTGCCGGTGGAACCGTGCACGTACAGCACGTCGCCGATCCGGGCGAACAGCGTCGGCAGGACCCGCGGCCCGTCCGGCGCGGTGAAGCCGAGATGGCACACATACGCCTCGTCGAGGATCGCGTGCGCGGCCGCGCGGTCGTAGGAGACCCGTTCGGCGAGGCGGTGCGGAGTTGTCCGCTCGGTTGCCAGGTACACGGCGCCTCCTTTGTTCTAGTACAATCTGCAGACTGTGCCAGTACATTATCAGGTCACCGGAAGCACCGCTGCCGCCATCTCCGCCTCCGTCGAGCAGGGGGTGCGCCGGGGTGCGCTGCCGGCCGGGCATCCGTTGCCGCCGGTCCGCGAGCTGGCCGGCAGCCTGGGCGTCAGTCCGGCCACGGTCGCCGCCGCGTACAGGGAACTGCGGCAGCGCGGCATCATCGACACCGCCGGCCGCAACGGCACCCGGATCCGGCCCCGGCCACCGGTCGCGCCGACGCGGATGGGCCGGCGGCCGCCGGTACCCCCTGGGGTGCTGGACCTGTCGGCGGGTGAGCCGGACCCGCGGCTGCTGCCCCACCTGCCGGGCCTCACCCACCGGGCGCCGATCCCTTACCGCGATGCGGGCGTGCTTGCCGAGCTGGCGGAGGCGGCGTCCGCGCGGCTGCGCGCGGACGGCCTGCGCGTGCCGGCGCTGACCGTGACCGGCGGCGCGCTGGACGGCATCGACCGCCTGCTCGCCGCGCACCTGCGGCCCGGCGACCGGGTCGCCGTCGAGGACCCGGGCTGGGCCAACCTGCTCGATCTCGTTGCGGCACAAGGGCTCACGCCGGTGCCGGTCCCGGTCGACGACGACGGGCCGACCGCCGCCGGGCTGCGCGCGGCGCTCGCCGCCGGCGCCAGCGCCGTCGTGGTCACCGCCCGCGCGCACAACCCGACCGGCGCGGCCGTGACCGCGACTCGCGCGTCGGCCCTCCGGAGCCTGCTCAGGGGGTACCGTGACCTGCTCGTCATCGAGGACGACCACGCCGCGGAGTTGTCCTCGGTGTCCTTGCACGCCCTCGCCGGCGCGACCGACCGGTGGGCGTTCGTGCGGTCGGTGTCCAAGCCCTACGGCCCGGACCTTCGCCTGGCCGTCCTCGCCGGCGACGAGGCGACCGTGGCGCGCGTCGAGGGCCGGCTGCGCGCCGGCACCGGCTGGGTTTCCACGATCCTGCAACGGCTGGTACTCGCGATGTGGGCTGACGAAACCGTGGCGCGCAAGGTGTCCCGGGCGCGCGACGCCTACAGTTTCCGGCGCGGCGCGCTCGTCGCCGCGCTCGCTGAGCGGGGCCTCGCGGTGTCCTGCCGCACCGGCATCAACGTGTGGGTACCCGTGCCCGACGAGACCCTCGCCGTCGCCCGCCTGCGCGACCGCGGGTACGCGGTGTCACCCGGCGCGCTGTACCGCATCGGCAGCCCGCCGGCGGTGCGCATCACGGTCGCGCCGCTGGGCCGGTCGGACATCGCGCCCCTGGCCGACGCGGTGGCCGGCGCCGTGCGCGCAACCGCCGGCCTGTCCGCGTAGACCCGTAGGCGATGGGGTAGAAAGGCGGCATGAGCGAGTCCGCAGCGCCTTTCGTACCCGACGGCGCCGACCTCGACCAGCTGCGCGCGGCGGCGGCCGCCTGCAAGGGCTGCCACCTGTGGGAGAACGCCACCCAGACGGTGTTCAGCCGGGGCAGCGCCGGCGCCCGGGTGGTCATGGTGGGCGAGCAGCCGGGTGACGTCGAGGACCAACGCGGCGAGCCGTTCGTCGGACCCGCCGGGGTCCTGCTGCGCCGCGCGGTCGGCGACGCCGGCCTGTCCGCGGACGACATCTACATCACCAACGCGGTCAAGCACTTCAAGTTCCGCCGCCAGGGCAAGCGGCGGATCCACCAGACCCCGGACCGCACCGAGATCATCGCCTGCCGGCCGTGGCTGCTCGCCGAGTTCGCGCAGGTGTCCCCGCGGGTGGTGGTGGCGCTCGGGGCGACCGCGGCCCAGGCGCTGCTCGGGCCGTCGTTCCGGGTCACCAAACAGCGCGGGGTGCTGCTGCCCTGGCCGGAGTCGGCGTACCACGCCGAAGACTTCGCCCAGGCGGGCGGCTCGGCGAAGGTGATGGCGACCCTGCACCCGTCGGCCATCCTGCGCGCCGACGACCGGGACACCGCCTACGCCGGCCTGGTCGACGACCTGCGCGTGGCGGCGTCAGCGCTCTGATCCCCGCCGCTCCGCGGCGGCCACCACGTGGCTCATCAGCACCATCGTGGTGACCGCGCCGACCCCGCCGGGTACCGGGGTGACCGCGGCCGCGACCTGCTCGACCGCGCCGGTCGCCACGTCGCCCACGAGGCCACCGTCGGCGGTGGCGTTGGTGCCCACGTCGATCACGACCGCACCCGGCTTGACGTACTCCGCGGTGACCAGCTCGGGCCGGCCCACCGCCGCCACGAGCACGTCCGCCTCGCGGGCGACGGCCGGCAGGTCGGGGGTACGGGAATGGCAGACCGTCACCGTCGCGTGCCGGGCCAGCAGCATCAGCGCGGCCGGCTTGCCGACCACGTTCGACCGGCCGATCACCACCGCCCGCCGGCCGACGAGGTCGACGCCTTCGTGGTCGAGGATGCGCAGGACCGCGGCCGCGGTCGCGGGCGGGAACGCGTCCGGCGCCCCGGCGGCCAGCAGGCCCAGCGAGACGGGGTTCGCCCCGTCGACGTCCGCCTCCGGCGGGATCGCCGATCCGACGTCGGTCAGCGTCAACCCGCCGGGCAGCGGGGTCTGGCAGATCACTCCGTGGGTACCGGGTGTCGCCGCCGCCTCGGCGAGCGCCGCGCGGATGGTGGCCGCGTCGGCGTCGGTCGGCAGGTCGATCCGGCGCGCCGCGATGCCGAGCTTCTCCGCGGTACGCAGCAGCGACCGCACATACCACGCGGTACTGGCATCGTCGGTCGCCACGACGATCGCGAGCCCCGGCGCGGTACCGAGGGCGGCGATCCGGCCGGTCAGCTCGGCGCCCAGCTCGGCGGCGAGCTTCCTTCCGTCGATCAGCATCAGCCGGCAACCCCGTGCAGCACGTTGCCGACCACCTCACGACCGAGCTGCTGGGCGATAAGGTGGGCGGACAGCTCCTTGCGCAGCTCTTCCCGTACCCCCGGATCCTTGAGCGCCCCGACGTTGACCTCGACGTTGATCGCGGCGGCCTCCAGCGCGGACCCGGCGAGTGCGGCGGCCACGCCCACGTCGGACAGCACGTTGCGGTTGGACCGCCCGGGCAGCGCCGCGGCCAGCTCGATGATCCGCGCGGCGACCTCCGCGATCTCCATCGGCGGCCGGGCCGCGTCGGCGGTCGCCACCTGGATCGCGGCCGTCCGCGCCGCCTTCTCCGCGTCGCTGTCCCGGGGAAGGCCGTAGGCCGCCATCACGGTGTCGAACGCGGCGGCGTCGGCGTCGATCAGCTCCAGCGCCCGCTGCCGCAGCGCGCGGGCCTGCGCGCCGATCGGCTGGACGTGCGACTCGTGCTCCGCGTAGGCCGACTTGCCGATGGTCAGGTTGACCACCATCTCGATCAGCGCCGCGCCGGTCGCCGCGGCGAGCGCGGCGGCGGCCCCGCCACCGGGGGTCGGCGCGGCCGAACCCAACCGTTCCAGCCAGTCGTCCAGTGGCACGTGAGGCACGAACGGATCGTACCGTTGTGGGGTCCGCCGCCCCGGTGCCGGGTTACGGCGGCGCGGCGGACGGCGCGGCGGACGGAGAGGTGACACGGAGAGGTGACGCGGTGCGGCTGACCGACTTCTGGGCGCGGCTGGAGCGGGTGTTCGGGCCTCATTACGCGGCGAGCGTGGCCGCCGACCAGGTGATTCCGCAACTGGGCGGCCGGACGATCCAGCAGGCGCTCGCTGCCGGTGAGGAGACCGTCACGGTCTGGCGGGCGGTCGTGGCGGCCTATCCCGACCGGGTACCGAAGTCGCTGCGCTGACCCGCGTGTCGTTCTTGCGTCGTACACCTGTACGGGTATCGTCCACAGGGCTGGGCGCTGTCCACAGGCGACGGCCCGTCGGCTGTTTTCTGTCGGACCCAGCGCCTAGCGTGTCGGCGTGACCAAGAGTTCCTCCGCGAAGGCAACCGCGAAGACGGCAAACGTAGGGGTGGCAATGGCAGCAGGGCCTGACCGCGAGAAGGCACTCAACCTCGCCCTCGCGCAGATAGACAAGCAGTTCGGCAAGGGTTCCGTCATGCGCCTGGGCGAGCGCCCGGTCGTCCCGATGGCGGTGATCCCGACCGGCTCGATCGCCCTCGACGTCGCGCTGGGGGTCGGCGGCCTGCCCCGCGGTCGCGTGGTGGAGATCTACGGACCCGAGTCGAGCGGGAAGACGACCGTGGCGCTGCACGCGGTGGCCAACGCGCAGGCGAGCGGGGGCATCGCCGCGTTCATCGACGCCGAGCACGCGCTGGACGCCGACTATGCCCGCGCGCTGGGCGTCGACACCGACGCGCTGCTGGTCTCCCAGCCCGACACCGGCGAGCAGGCGCTGGAGATCGCGGACATGCTGGTCCGGTCCGGCGCGCTGGACGTCATCGTGATCGACTCGGTGGCCGCGCTGGTGCCGCGCGCCGAGATCGAGGGCGAGATGGGCGACAGCCATGTGGGTCTGCAGGCGCGGCTGATGAGCCAGGCGCTGCGGAAGATCACCGGTGCGCTCAACAACTCGGGCACCACGGCGATTTTCATCAACCAGCTCCGCGAGAAGATCGGTGTGATGTTCGGGTGCTTCAGCTACGGCACCCGGATCACGCTCGCCGACGGCACCCAGGAGAAGATCGGCAAGATCGTCAACCAGAAGCTGCCGGTCGAGGTGCTGTCATACGACCCGGTGACCGACCGGATCGAGCCGAAGAAGATCGTCAACTGGTTCAACAACGGGCCGGCTGAGCGGTTCCTCCAGTTCACCGTGGCCAGGTCGAGCGGCAACGGTCGGGCGCAGTTCGCCGCGACGGAAAACCATCTGGTCCGCACACCGGGCGGCTGGCGCGAGGCGGGCGAGCTGATTGCGGGCGACCGGGTGATGGTCGCCGAGGAACGGCGCCTGAGCGAGCAGCAGTGGCAGGTGGTTCTCGGCTCGCTGATGGGCGACGGCAACGTCTCGCCCAACCTGCGTGGCGGCTCCGGCGTGCGGTTCCGGTTGGGCCACGGCGCCCGGCAGGCCGCTTACCTCGACTGGAAGGTCTCGCTGCTCGGCAACATCGAGTGCAGCCGGCGGGTCGACGGGCGGGGCGCGGTCTTCGCCGACTTCACCCCGCTTCCGGAGCTGGAGGAGCTGCGCCGGGCGGTCTATCTGGGCGCCGGGAAGAAGCACCTGAGCTGGGACTACCTCAAGGCGCTGACACCGCTCGCGCTGGCCGTCTGGTACCTCGACGACGGCCGTACGCAGACCGGCTCGGGGCGGATCGAGATCTGTGTCGAGGCGATGAGCGAAGGCTCCCGGGGCCGGCTGGTCGAGCACCTGCGCGACGGGTACGGGCTGGACGTGCAGCTGATCGCCAAGGGCGCGCTGCGCAAGGCGTTCCTTCTGTTCAGCACCGCCTCGTCGAGCAGGTTCCAGGAGCTCGTCGCGCCATACGTGCCCGAAGCCATGGCCGACAAGCTGCTGCCCCGCTACCAGGGCCGGTGCACTGTCGAGCCGGTCTTCGCCGCGGCCGAACTGCGTCCGGTACCGGCCCGGGTGCTCGACGTCCGCGTCAAGCCGAAGACCCGCTCGATGAACCGGTTCGACATCGAGGTCGAGGGCAACCACAACTACTTCGTCGACGGGGTGATGGTGCACAACAGCCCGGAGACGACGACCGGTGGGCGGGCGTTGAAGTTCTACGCCTCGGTACGGCTCGACGTCAGGCGCATCGAGAGCCTCAAGGACGGCACCGACGCGGTCGGCAACCGCACCCGCGTCAAAGTGGTGAAGAACAAAGTTGCCGCGCCCTTCAAGCAGGCAGAATTCGACATCATCTATGGGCAGGGCATCTCGCGGGAGGGTTCGCTCATCGATGTCGGCGTCGAGCAGAGCATCATCCGCAAGTCCGGCGCCTGGTACACCTACGACGGCGACCAGTTGGGGCAGGGCAAGGAGAACGCCCGCAAGTTCCTCAAGGAGAACCCCGACGTGGCCGTGGAGATCGAGAAGAAGATCCTGGAGAAGCTCGGCGTCGGGATGGCGAACGACGCCGCCGGTAACCCCGACATCGTCACGGTGGACTTCTGACCGTAGGCGGCAACGGTGGCCGGTAGGAGACGCGCGCGGACGGGGCGGGGCTGGGACGCCGCCCCGCCCCGCGCCCGCAAGGCGCCTGTCCGTGCCGACCCGACCGGGTCGGGCGAGCTCGATGTCGACGCGCCGCTGTGGACCGGCGAAGAGGAGCGCTACCGGCGGGCCGACAAGCCGACCGGCGACGCTGCGGCCGGGGCCGGCGGTCCGGCACTCGGCGACCCAGCCGGCAACGTTGCGGCCGGGGGCGGCGGTGCGGCATCCCGCGATTCGAGCGGCGGCGCTGCGGCCGGGGCCGGCGGTGCGGCACCCGCCGATCCGACCGAGGTGGCGCGGGAGATCTGCCTGCGGCTGCTCGCCGTCCGTCCCCGTACCCGGGCCGAACTCGCAACCGCCCTGCGCCGCCGCCGGATCGCCGAAGACGTCGCCGCCGAGGTGCTCGACCGGTACGACGAGGTCGGGCTCATCGACGACGCTGCCTTCGCGCGCGCCTGGGTGACCAGCCGGCACCACGGCCGCGGGCTGGCCCGCCGCGCACTGGCCGGCGAACTGCGCCAGCGCGGCGTCGATGGTCAGGTGGTCGGCGCGGCGCTGGAGGAGCTGGATCCCGCAACCGAGGCGACTACCGCCCGTGCACTGGCCGAACGGAAGCTGCGCGGGATGGGCCGCGCAGCGCCCGAGGTCGTGTTCCGGCGCCTGGTCGGCATGCTCGCCCGGAAGGGGTACCCCGCCGGGCTGGCCGTCAGCGTGGTCAAGGACGTGCTTGCGGAGCGGGATGCCGAGTTGGCCGCGTTCGCGGAGATCATCGACCCGGACGCATTGACCGACCTGATCGGCGAGACCGGGGAACCGGCCGGCGAGGTGTGACCGCGGCCAGCGGCGGCGGGGACGATGGCCGCGCGCCGCCCGGCTCGGAGATCTTGGACGCTGGTACCCCGTGGGCGGGGCACAGGCGTCCAAGATCTCGAAGGCAGTCACAACAGGCGGTATCGGCCGAACCCGGTTCCCGCCCGTTTCCGCAGGTAGTTGCAGGATGGCGCAGTGTACCGGCTTCCGCCCGATCATGAGTTCTTGACCGAACCGCTGTCGGCGACCTAGCCTCGGGTACCAGAGGAGAACGTCCGACCATCGCGGCTACGCGCACAACATAGAACGCATAACAGTACGGCAACATTCGCTCGCTATATACGCGAAGCGTCGACGCAGTGTTACGGCGTTGACAACAGGGGGTGTACCTCGACGCCGGGATGGGCGTCGGGTGCGCGTAGCCGTACCCCAGGAGCGGACCTCTCCTCCGTCGAGTGAGACCGGCCGGCAGGCCGGACGCAACCGGCCGAAACAGCCGGACCGGACGGGGAAGGGAGGCGACCGTGACAGTCGTGGTCATGCTCCTGGTGGGCGTGGTCGTGATCCTGGCCGGACTTGTCGCCGTCGGCCTCGTCATCGTCCTGAGGACCGTCCGGCCGCTGCGCCGCGGCGGAGTGCGACAGGCCGCTGACGTCGCCGACCCGGCCTTCCTCGCCGAGAAGGATCGCCAGGAACAGTCGCTGGCCGCCCTGCGGGACGCCGCCGACGAGGCGACCTCCGCCGTCGATGCCGCCCGCGCCCAGGCGACCACCGCCCGTACCGAGGCGGCCGCCGCGAAGGCCGAGGCGACCGCGGCCCGGGCCGAGGCGCAGCGGGTACTGGCCGCCGCCCACACCGAGGCGGACACCATCCTGGAACGCGCGCACCGGCAGGCCGAGCAGGACGCGGAGCAGGCCCGGCTGACCGCCCGGCGTACCGGCGAGCGCGAGATCGCGATGCTCACCGCCACGGCGCGCGAGCAGTCCGCCGACGCCGAGCGCCGCCAGCATCGCCTCGACGAGCGGGAGCGGCTGCTCGTCGAGGAGGCGGAGCGGCTGGCCGAGCGGGACCGCCGGATCAGCGCCGCCCAGGTGGACCTGACCGGACGGGAGACGTCGCTGGCTGGTCGTGAGCAGATCCTGGCCGAGCTGGAGGAGGACCGGCGGCGCGAGTTGGAGCGCATCGCCGGGCTGACCGGCGACGCGGCCCGCCTGGAACTGGTCGAGATGATCGAGAACCAGGCCAAGCGGGAGGCCGCGCTGCTGGTACGCGACATCGAGGCGGAAGCGCGGGCAACGGCTGACCAGCGCGCCCGGCACATCGTGGTGGACGCGATCCAGCGCGTTGCCAGCGAGCAGACCGCGGAGAGCGTGGTCAGCGTGCTGCACCTGCCCAGCGACGAGATGAAGGGCCGGATCATCGGCCGGGAGGGGCGCAACATCCGGGCGTTCGAGTCGGTGACCGGGGTGAACCTGATCATCGACGACACGCCCGAGGCGGTGCTGCTGTCCTGCTTCGATCCGGTACGCCGGGAGATCGGGCGGCTGACCCTGGAGAAGCTGATCCTCGACGGGCGGATCCATCCGCACCGCATCGAGGAGGTCTTCGACCTGGCGAAGCAGGAGGTCGAGCGACTGTGCCTGCGGGCCGCCGAGGACGCCCTCGTCGAGGTCGGGATCACCGACCTGCACCCGGAGCTGGTGGCCCTGCTCGGTCGGCTGCGGTACCGCACGAGCTACGGCCAGAACGTCCTCAAGCACCTCGTCGAAACCGCGCACATCGCCGGCGTGATGGCGGCCGAGCTGGGCCTCGACACCACGTTGATCAAGCGGTGTGCGTTCCTGCACGACATCGGCAAGGCGTTGACCCACGAGGTCGAGGGCAGCCACGCGCTGATCGGCGCCGACCTGGCGCGCAAGTACGGCGAGGCGGACGAGGTGGTGCACGCGATCGAGGCGCACCACAACGAGGTACCGCCGCAGACCATCGAGGCGGTACTCACCCAGGCGTCGGACGCGTGCTCCGGCGGCCGGCCGGGAGCCCGCCGGGAGAGCCTGGAGGTCTACGTCAAGCGGCTGGAGCGGATCGAGGAGATCGCCGGCGGCAAGGCGGGCGTGGAGAAGGTCTTCGCGATGCAGGCCGGCCGGGAGATCCGGGTCATGGTCAAGCCGGACGACGTCGACGACATCGGCGCCGCGGTACTCGCCCGGGATGTGGCCAAGCAGATCGAAGAGGAGCTGACCTACCCCGGCCAGATCCGGGTCACCGTCGTCCGGGAGTCGCGGGTCACCGAGATCGCGCGATAACCCGGCCCCTCTCCGCGATCTTGGAGTTGTGTCCGCGACAAAAGCCGCGCTGCCCCGCGAGTCGGGCACCACAAGTCCAAGATCGACGGGCAGAGCGGGGGCGCCGGCGCTAGCGTGCGCGGCGGGCGCCGACGACCAGGGTGTCCAGCAGGTCCCGGGTGGCGGCCGTCACCGCCGCCACCGCCGCGTCGAACGCCTCCGCGTTGTGCGGGGCCGGCGCCCGGAAACCAGAGACCTTCCGGACGTACTGCAGCGCCGCGGCGTGCATGTCGTCCTCGGTGACCACTTCCTGGTATGGCGGGCGGAGTGTCTTGATGCTGCGGCACATGTCGCCACGGTACCCAACTCGTCAGGTCGGCGGCCTGCCCGCCGATCTGGAGCGACCATGAGCCACGAACTCAACACCGCAGACCGGCCCCGCTGGATGGGCGTCGGGCGATCTGCCGAGCAGGACTCCCACGCCGCCGCGGCGGCCGCCGCCCGGGCCGCCGTCGTCGGCGCCGACCCCAAGCTGGTACTCGTCTTCGCGGCCATCACCCACGACCCGGCCGCGGTGCAGGAGGGTATCCGCGAGGTTGTCGGCGAGGTACCGGTACTCGGCTGCACCACGCACGGCGAGATCGGGCCGGGCGGTCCGCTCGACGGTTCGGTCACGGTCGCGGTCATCGGCGGTACCGGCTTCACCGTCACCAGCGCGATCGCGCAGCAGGTGTCCGGCCGCCAGCGGGAGGCCGGCGTCGAGCTGGCCCGTGCGGTGAACCGCGCCGACCGTCGCCCGTACCGTGCCCTGCTCATGCTCACCGACGGCATGATCCGCGACCAGGAGACCATCCTGCGCGGCTGCTACTCGGTACTCGGTGCCAGCGTCCCGCTCTTCGGCGGCGCGGCCGCCGACGGCTGGCGGATGACGGGTACCTACGTCATGGCCGACGGCAAGGTCCTCACCGACGCGGTCGCCGCCGTGATGATCGAGTCGGACGCGCCGCTCGCGGTCGCGGTGCGGCACGGCTGGCGCCGGTTGGGTACGCCAATGATCGTGACCGGCAGCGAGAACGGCCGGGTGCTGACCCTCGACGACCGTCCCGCCCTCGACGTGTACCTGGAGCGCCTCGGCGCCCCGGCCGACGCGTACACCGACGTCAACGCGTTCGTCGACTTCGCCCTGCCCCGCCCGATCGGCGTGCAGCGGCGCAGCGGTGTCGAGGCGCGCAACGTCAGCACCGAGATCGACCTGGCGGGCCGCACCATCGGCGGTGGCAGCTCGATCGACCTCGGCGGGCTGACCTGGGTCATGGAGGGCGACGAGGAGTCGATCCTGGCGGCCACCGACGCCGCGTGCCGGGACGTGCGCGAGGCGCTGGACGGCCGGGAGCCGATCGGCATGCTCACGTTCAGCTGCGCCGCGCTGCGGGCGGTCCTCGGCGACGAGGGCATCCGCAAGGAGGGGGCGCACCTGGAGGAGGCCGCGGCCGGGGTACCGTTCGCCGGCTTCTACACCTACGGCGAGATCGCCCGGGTGCGCGGTATCGACGGGTTCCACAACCAGACCCTGGTTGTCCTGGCCCTCACCTGAGATGGTCGAGGCGGTCGCGGCACTGCAGATCCAGCAGCTCGTCGAGCTGCTGGCGGTGGTGTCGTCGCTGCCGGACGAGGCGGCCGCCGTGGTCGGTGCGGCCGAGCGGGCAGCGCAGGCGTTGGAGGCCGAGGTCGCGGTGGTCATCATCGACCGCCACATCGCCGCCGCGGTGGGCTTTCCCGCCGAGGAGGTACCCGAGGAGGAACTGTTCGCCATCGCGGACCGCCAGCTGGACAAGCTGTCGGTACCCGATGTCGGCGACTGCTACGCCATCGCCGCCGGCTGGGCCGGAGCGCACCCCGGCCACCTGGTCCTCGCCCGGTACGACGAAGGGTTCTCGGTCGAGGAGACCAACCTCATCCGCGGCATGGCCCGGCTGCTCGAACTGACCCTGACCATGCACCGCACGCTGGCCGCCGAGCACGAGATGCGCCAGCGCAGCGAGCGGCAGGCGGCCGAGAACGCCGAGCTGCTCGCCTCGCTCCAGCAGCGGCAGCGCCTGCTGGAGCACCTGTCCGGCATCCAGCGGGCGATCTCGTTGCGCCAGTCGCTGCCGGAGATCCTGGAGAGCGTCACCGACGCCACCCAGGACCTGCTCGGCGACGAGATCGTGGCGCTGTGGCTGCGCGAGCCGGGCGATCCGGACCGGGTCCGGCTGGCCGCCTGGCGGGGGATGCGCGAGGAGGTGGCGAGGCGGCTGGCACCGGTACCGCTGACTGAAGCCGGCGTGGCCGGCGAAGCGATCCTGGCCGACGGCCTGGTCACCAACCAGGGCCAGCCATCGACGCTGACGGTGGATCTTGTTCCGGGCCGGCAGACGATTGCGATGGCCGCACCGGTCCGGGAGAGCGGAGTGGTCACCGGCGCCCTGCTTGTCGCGTCGTGCGAGCCGCAACGCCAGTTCGGCGACGCGGACACGCAGACGCTGCGCGCGTTCGCCGAGCACGTCAGCCTGGCGCTGACGGATGCGAAGACGGTCGACCAGATGCGCCAGGCGTACCACGACTCGCTGACCGGCCTGGCCACCCGTGGCCTGTTCCTGGAGCGGCTGACCCAGCAGCTGTCCCTGGCCGCGCGGGAGGGCGTCGGCCTCGCGCTGCTGTTCTTCGACCTCGACCACTTCAAGGAGGTCAACGACACCCTCGGGCACGCCGCCGGCGACCAGCTGCTGATGACGATCGCGCACCGGGTCAAGGAGCAGTTGCGCGGCAGCGACGTGGCGGCGCGCTTCGGTGGCGACGAGTTCGCCGCGATGCTGTGGGATGTCGGTGCGCCGGGCGACGGTTTCGCGGCCGCGGTCGCGGACCGGCTGCTCGCCGCGATCGAGGCGCCGGTACCGCTGGGCGAGCGGGCGGTACGGGTGACGGCGAGCATCGGCATCGCGTACGCGAACGTGGGGGAGACCGAACCCGGCCCGCTCATGCGCCGCGCCGACCTGGCCATGTACCGCGCCAAGCACGGCGGTCGCGGCCGCGCGGAAGTCTCCGCGGAGGACTGACCGGCGCCGCGGCTACGCTGATGGGGTGCCGAAGAGCTTCAAGGTCGTCACGTACGGCTGCCAGATGAACGCCCACGACTCCGAACGGATCGCCGGGCTGCTGGAGCATGCCGGTTACGTGCGCGCCGCGGCCGACGACGGTACCCCGGACGTGGTGGTGTTCAACACCTGCGCGGTACGGGAGAACGCCGACAACCGGCTCTACGGCAACCTCGGTCACCTGCGCCCCACCAAGCAGGCCAACCCCGGCATGCAGATCGCGGTCGGCGGGTGCCTGGCGCAGAAGGACCGCGGCGAGATCGTGCGCCGGGCGCCGTGGGTCGACGTCGTCTTCGGTACCCACAACATCGGCTCCCTGCCGGTACTGCTGGACCGGGCCCGGCACAACGAGGAGGCCCAGGTCGAGATCCTGGAGGCGCTGGAGGTCTTCCCGTCCACGCTGCCCACGCACCGCGAGTCCAGCTACGCCGGCTGGGTGTCGATCTCGGTCGGCTGCAACAACACGTGCACGTTCTGCATCGTGCCGGCGCTGCGTGGCCGGGAGAAGGACCGCCGGCCGGGTGACATCCTGGCCGAGGTCGAGGCGCTGGTCGCCGACGGGGTGATCGAGGTGACCCTGCTCGGGCAGAACGTCAACTCCTACGGCGCGGAGTTCGGCGACCGGTACGCGTTCGGCAAGCTGCTGCGGTCCTGCGGCACGATCGAGGGGCTGGAGCGGGTCCGGTTCACCAGCCCGCATCCCAAGGACTTCACCGACGACGTGATCGCCGCGATGGCGCAGACGGCCAACGTCTGCCACCAGTTGCACATGCCGCTGCAGTCCGGCTCGGATGCGGTACTGCGGGCCATGCGGCGCAGCTACCGGCAGGAGCGCTACCTCGGCATCATCGACCGGGTCAGAGAGGCGATGCCGGACGCGGCGATCACCACGGACATCATCGTCGGGTTCCCCGGGGAGACCGAGGCGGACTTCCAGCAGACCCTCGACGTGGTGCGCCAGGCCCGGTTCGCCGGCGCGTTCACGTTCCAGTACTCCAAGCGGCCGGGTACCCCCGCGGCGGCGCTACCGGACCAGGTACCGAAGGAGGTCGTGCAGGACCGGTACGACCGGCTGGTCGCGCTCCTGGAGGAGATCACCTGGGCGGAGAACCGCAAGCTGGTCGGGCAGACCCTGGAGGTACTCGTCGCCGTCGGCGAGGGCCGCAAGGACGGCGCCACCGGCCGGATGTCCGGCCGCGCGCGCGACGGCCGCCTGGTGCACTTCGCCACCGGCGGCGCGGCGGGGCCGGCCGGCGACAGCGTCCGACCGGGCGACGTCGTGCACGCCACGGTCACCTATGCCGCGCCGCACCACCTCAACGCCGACGGTCCGCTGGTGGCCCACCGCCGTACCGCGGCCGGCGCCGCCGCCTGCACGGCGAAGCCGCCGGGCGTCATGCTGGGCATGCCGACCGTCCGGTGACCAGAATGATCAGGGCGCCCCACCGAGGCGGGACGCCCAGATCTCTATGTGGTGTTTCATCCGGTCTGCTCGGCCAGTTGGAGGAACTGTCGCTTCGAGGCCAGCGCCTGCTCGGCCTCCCGGATCCGCTTGGCGTCACCGGCCGCCCGCGCCCGGGCCAGCCGCGCCTCCGCCTCCGCCACCTGCTCGCGCATCTGCGCCAGCAGCGGGTTGTCTGACGGCGTGGTGCGCCGCCACGCGGTGTCCATTGCCGCGCGTACCCGCTCCTCGACCGCGCGCAACCGCCGGTCGAGGCCGCCGGCCGCGTCGCGCCCGACCCGCCCGGCGTCGTGCCACCGTGCCTGGATCTCGCGCAGCCGGGCCTGTGCCGCCCGGGGATCGCTGTCGACGTCCAGCGCCTCGGCCTGGACCAGCAGTTCCTGGCGCTTGTCCAGGGCGGCCCGCTGCTCGGTGTCACGCGCGGAGAACACCTCGCTACGGCGCGCGAAGAAGGCGTCCTGCGCGGCGCGGAACCGTTCCCACAGCCGCTGCTCGACCTCCTTGGACGCGCGCGGCGCCGCCTTCCACTCCGCCATCAGTTCCTTGAGGCGCGCCGCCGTGGCGGCCCACTCGCTGGACCCGGACAGCTCCTCGGCGGCCGATACCAGCGCCTCCTTCTGCGACTGGGCCTGCTTGCGCGCCGCGTCGAGGGTGGCGAAGTGCGCGCCGCGCCGCCGGGCGAACATGTCCCGCGCGGTGGCGTAGCGCTTCCACAGTTCGCCGTCGGTCTTCCGGTCGACCCCGCGGATCGTCTTCCACTCCTCGAGGATCTCCTTGAACCGGTCGCCGGCCGCCTTCCAGCTCGTCGACTCGGCGGCGATGCCCTCGGCCTCCTCGACCAGCGCGGTCTTGTGGGCCACCGCCTCGGCGCGGGCGGCGGTGCGCGCCGCGTGCACCTCGCCGACCTTCGCCTCCGCGGCCAGGGCCAGCTTGTCCAGCCGCTCGGCGAGCCCGTCGATGTCGCCGACGAAATGCGGCTCGTCGAGCTCGGTCCGCAGCTCCTTGACCCGGGCCAACGCGTGCGCGGCGTCGCCGGCCCCGGTGGACAGGCGGGTCTCGATGAGATTCACCTCGGTCACCACACCGTCGAACCGGCGCGCAAAATGGGCAAGGCCTTCTTCGGGGGTACCGGCCTGCCACGATCCGACCGCCCGCTCACCCGCGGCGGTCTTCACGTAAACCGTGCCATCCTCATCCACCCGACCAAAGGCCGTCCAGTCGCTGGTCATTTCGCGCCCATCCTCGGTCTCCGGAGCCATCCGGGCGTCCCCGGGCGTCTCCGCCAAAGCACAGTGTGTGGTGCTTCCGGCATTCTCACAGGTCGGCCCCCCTCCGCGTCGAGCGCCCAGGGCCGACCGTGACCATACGGTGTCCTGGCGGGCCGTGGGGGACGCGGATACCGGCATCCGGTTACGGTGGGTCCGTGCCGCTCCTCGCCGCCGCGGTCTGCCCGCACCCCCCGCTCATCGTCCCGAGGCTCGCCGCCGGTGCGGCCGCGGAACTCGACGACCTGCGCGAGGCCTGCGCCACCGTCGTGTCCCGGCTGCTGGCGACCGGGCCGGACAGCGTCTGCGTGGTCGGCGGGGCCGAGCGGAGCGCCGAGTACGTCCCGCCGTACCAGGTGTCGTTTTCGCCGTGGGGTCTGGCGGACGGGCCGCCGGGACTGCCGCTCAGCGTCGCGGTCGGGGTCTGGCTGCTGCGCTCGGCTGGCGCGGCGCGGGTACTCACGGTCGCCGGTTCGACACCGACCGCCGAGTGCGTCGCGCTGGGGGAAAAACTGGTCCAGGCCGGTCGGGTGGCGCTGCTCGTGATGGGTGACGGGTCCGCGTGCCGCGACGTCAAGGCGCCGGGGTACCTCGACCCGCGCGCCGAGCCGTTCGACGCCCGGATCACCAAGGCGCTGGCCGAAGGGGACGCCGCCGCGCTGCTGGGGACCAATCAGGTGATCGCCGACGAGCTGATGGTCGCCGGCCGGGCACCCTGGCAGGTGCTCGCCGGCGCCTGCCCGTCGGCGCGCGGCGAGGTGCTGTACGACGCGGCGCCCTACGGCGTGCAGTACACCGTCGCCTACTGGGAGCCCGTATGACCGTCGGCGTTGTCGCCGTGGTCGGGCCGACGGCGACGGGCAAGTCGGCACTGAGCCTGGCGCTGGCCCACGCGCTCGGCGGCGAGGTCGTCAACGCCGACTCCATGCAGCTGTACCGGGGCATGGACATCGGCACCGCCAAGCTCACCGTCGCCGAGCGGGAGGGCGTCGCGCACCACGTCCTTTCCATCTGGGACGTCACCGAACCGGCCAGCGTGGCGGAGTACCAGCGGCTGGCCCGCGCGGCGATCGACGACATCCGCGCGCGCGGCCGGGTACCGCTGCTGGTCGGCGGCTCGGGACTGTACGTGCGGGCGGTACTGGAGCGCTTCGAGTTCCCCGGTACCGATGCCGGCCTGCGGGCCGCCCTCGAAGCCGAGCTCGCCGACGTCGGCCCCGGGCCGCTGCACGCCCGGCTGGCGCGCGTCGATCCCGGTGCGGCGGCGGGTATCCTGCCGTCCAACGGCCGGCGCATCGTCCGCGCGCTGGAGGTGGTGGAGCTGACCGGCCGCGGGTTCACCGCGACGCTGCCCGACCCCGCGCCGTACTACCCGTCCGTGCAGCTCGGCGTCGACCTGGACACAGGGGTACTGGACGAGCGGATCGCGGCACGCGTCGCGCAGATGTGGCGGCGCGGGCTCGTCGACGAGGTGCGTCACCTCGCCGACCGCGGGCTGCGCGACGGGCGGACCGCCAGCCGGGCGCTCGGCTACCGCCAGGTGCTGCGGTACCTCGCCGGGCAGTGCCCGCAGGAGCAGGCGGCGGCGGACACGGTACGGGCGACGCGGCGGTTCGTGCGGCGGCAGCGTTCCTGGTTCCGGCGCGACGAGCGGATCCACTGGCTGGACGGTGCCGCGCCGGACCTGCTGCGCACCGCCCTCGCAGCGGCGCGGGCACCACGGTCGCGGGCCCAACAGGCGCGGGCACAATAGTCGCCATGCGCTTCGCGAAGGGCCACGGCACCGGCAACGACTTCGTCCTGCTGCCCGACCCGGACGGCACCCTCGACCTGACCCCGGAACTGGTTCGCAGGCTGTGCGACCGCCGCTTCGGGATCGGCGCAGACGGCGTCATCCGGGTGGTGCGGTCGGCGAAGCACCCGGACGCGGCGGACCAGGCGGGCGAAGCCGCGTGGTTCATGGACTACCACAACGCCGACGGGTCCCTGTCGGAGATGTGCGGCAACGGGATCCGGGTCTTCGCGCGGTACCTCACCGAGACCGGCCTGGTCGACGCGGCCGCGTTTCCGGTCGCGACGCGCACCGGCCCGGTACTGGCGCTGGTCGGCGAGGACTCGATCACGGTCGACATGCCGAACGCGGTGATCGGGCCGCCGTCGCGCGCCCGGCAGCTGCGCTCCGGCCGGGACTTTCCGGGTACCGCCGTGACGGTCGGCAACCCGCACCTGGTCTGCCCGGTGGACGACGTGACGGACCTGGACCTGTCCGTCGCGTTCGGGGTCGATCCGGTGCTGTTCCCGGACGGCGCCAACGTCGAGTTCGTCGCCGAGGCGGCGCCGCTCGACCACGCCGATCTCGACCGGCACGTGCGGATGCGGGTGTTCGAGCGCGGGGTCGGCGAGACGATGTCGTGCGGCTCCGGGGCCTGCGCGGTCGCCGCGGTCGCGGTCCGCGGGATGGGGCTCGACGTGGGTACCGTCGCCGTCGACCTGCCCGGCGGCCGGCTCACCGTGGTCATCGCGCTCGACCGGTGCATCCTGAGCGGCCCGGCGCAGATCGTGGCAACCGGCGACGTGCGGATTTAGGCGCCCTTCACCGCCGCGGCGACGGCGGGTGCGACGCGGGCGTCGAACACGCTCGGTACGATCACCGACGGGTTGATCTTTTCGGTACCCACCACGTCGGCGATCGCATGCGCCGCGGCCAGCGCCATCTCCTCGGTGAAGGTCCGCGCCTGCGCGTCGAGCATGCCGCGGAACACGCCGGGGAACGCCAGCACGTTGTTGATCTGGTTCGGCTGGTCGGACCGTCCGGTCGCGACGACCGCGGCGTGCTTGCGGGCCTCCCGCGGGTCGACCTCCGGATCCGGGTTGGCCAGCGCGAAGACCACCGCGTCCTTGGCCATCCCGGCGATGTCGTCGCCGGTGAGCAGGTTGGGCGCGCTCACGCCGATGAACACGTCCGCGCCGCGGATCGCCCCGGGCAGGTCGCCGGCGTAGTTGTCCTTGTTGGTGTGGTCGGCCAGCCACCGCCAGGACGGCGTGAGGTCGGCCATGCCGCGGTGGATCGCCCCGTACCGGTCGTACGCGATCACGTCCGCGACCCCCCGGCGCAGCAGCAGCTTGATGATCGCGGTACCGGCGGCGCCCGCCCCGGAGACGACCACCCGCACCGCGGCGAGGTCCTTGCCCACCACGCGCAGCGCGTTGGTCAACGCGGCCAGCACCACGATGGCCGTGCCGTGCTGGTCGTCGTGGAACACCGGGATGTCCAGCCGTTCCCGCAGCCGCGCCTCGATCTCGAAGCACCGCGGCGCGGCGATGTCCTCCAGGTTGATCCCGCCGTACCCCGGCGCGATCGCCGTCACGATCTTGATGATCTCCTCGGTGTCCTGCGTGTCCAGTACCACCGGCCAGGCGTCCACCCCGCCGAACCGCTTGAACAGCGCGGCCTTGCCCTCCATCACCGGCAGCGCCGCGGCCGGGCCGAGGTTGCCCAGCCCGAGTACCGCCGACCTGTCGGTCACCACCGCGACCGTGTTGCGTTTGATGGTCAACCGGCGGGCGTCGTCCGGGTTCTCCGCGATCGCCAGGCACACCCGGGCCACTCCCGGGGTGTACGCGCGGGACAGTTCGTCGCGGGTGCGCAGCGCGATCTTCGGGGTGACCTCGATCTTGCCGCCGAGGTGGAGCAGGAACGTGCGGTCGGAGACCTTGCGGACCGTCACCCCGGGCAGTGCCCGCAGCCCCTCGACCACCTGGTTGGCGTGGTCGGAGTCGGCGGTGTCGCAGGTGACGTCGACGACCACGCTCAGATGGTCGGAGTCGACCACGTCCAGCGCGGTCACGATCGCGCCGGCCTCGCCGACGCAGGTGGTCAGGCGGCCGATGGCGGAGGCGTCGGCGGGTACCGCGACCCGGATGGTCATCGAGAACCCGGCGCTGGGCAGTGCTCTGTTGGCCACGGTTGTCCCTTTCGGTGTGGGCCTGGCCATTGTCCGCCCTTCCGGGAGCGAGCAGGGAGCGGCGCGGCCCTTTCTGGACTGACGAGCGTAGCGAGGAGGGAAGACAGGGCGTCTGAGCGCCGCGACGCGAGCGGAATGGCCAGTGGAATGGTGGTGCGTCCGGCGCGGCGCCGTGTCACGATCGAAGCAACATGACTGACGCATTCTCGCCGTCGGAACGGTCCGACGATATTGATCTTGAACTGGAAGAGCGGTACGCCCTGCGGCGCGTCGCCGGCCTGTCCACCGAACTCGCCGACGTCACCGAGGTCGAATACCGCCAGCTGCGCCTCGAACGGGTGATCCTGGTCGGGGTGTGGACCGAGGGCAGCGCCACGGACGCGGAGAACTCCCTGGTCGAGCTCGCCGCGCTCGCCGAGACCGCCGGCTCGCAGGTGCTCGAAGGGCTGATCCAGCGGCGCAGGCGGCCGGACGCCGCCACGTTCATCGGTCGCGGCAAGGTGGCCGAGCTGCGCGACGTGGTGATCGACACCGGTGCCGACACGGTGATCTGCGACGGCGAGCTGTCCCCGGGCCAGCTGCGCACCCTGGAGCAGCAGACCAAGGTCAAGGTGATCGACCGGACCGCGCTGATTCTGGACATCTTCGCCCAGCACGCCAAGAGCAAAGAGGGCAAGGCCCAGGTCGAGCTGGCTCAGCTGCAGTACTTCCTGCCCCGGCTGCGCGGTTGGGGCGAGGCGCTGTCCCGGCAGGCCGGTGGTAGCGGCCGGGGCGGCGGTGCGGGCGGCGGCGTGGGCCTGCGTGGTCCCGGTGAGACCAAGCTGGAGACCGACCGGCGCCGCATCCGCACCCGGATCTCGAAGCTCAAGCGCGAGATCGAGGCCATGCGGGTCATCCGCGCGACCAAGCGGGCCGGGCGGCGGCGCAACGCGGTACCCGCGGTGGCGATCGCCGGGTACACCAACGCCGGCAAGTCCAGCCTGCTCAACCGGCTGACCGGTGCCGGGGTACTGGTGGAGAACGCGCTTTTCGCCACCCTCGACCCGACCACCCGCCGGGCGCGTACCGCCGACGGCCGCATCTACACGCTGTCCGACACCGTCGGGTTCGTCCGGCACCTGCCGCACCAGTTGGTCGAGGCGTTCCGCTCCACGCTGGAGGAGGTCGCGCAGGCCGATCTGGTGGTGCACGTGGTCGACGGGGCGCACGCCGACCCGGAGGAGCAGGTGCGCGCGGTCCGCGAGGTACTCGCCGAGGTGGGCGCGGACAAGGTACCCGAGCTGCTGGTCATCAACAAGATCGACGCGGCGGACGAGGAGACCGTACTGCGGCTGAAGCGCGCCTGGCCGGATGCCGTGCCGTGCTCGGCCCGGACCGGCGCGGGCATCGCCGCGCTGACCGAGGCGATCGAGGCGCGGCTGCCCCGGCCGGCGGTCGACGTCGCCGCGCTGGTGCCGTACGACCGGGGTGACCTGGTCGCCCGGGTACACGAACGGGGCGAGGTGCTCGCCACGGAGCATCGGGAGCAGGGCACCCTGATCCGGGTACGCGTCGACGCGGCGCTGGCCGCCGAACTGGCGCCCTACGCGGTCGCGCAGACGCCGGCCGGGCACTGATACCGGCACGTCGGCGCCGGCCGGCCACCCGACTTTGAGAATCCTCTGCGAGACTGTGCGGCATGCGACGATGGGCGTGGGCGGTCACCGCCGCGTTGGGTACCGTTCTCGTGACGTCACCCGCGACGTTGTGCGCGACGGTCGCGTCGGCCGCACCGTCGCCGGCTCCGTTACCGGTGCCGTCGCCCAGCCCCGGTACCGTACAGTGCACCGTCGACAAGGAGCTCGGCGGGATCACCGGACTCACCGCCACCGCCAACGGGTACGCCGTCACCGTCAAGGCGACCTCCGGCCTTGCCCTGCGTGTCTACCTGCTCGACGCCGAGTGCCGGCGTAGCGGCAAGAGCCTTGCGTACAACGCCGACCGGGGCGCCCGCGATCCGCAGGACATCCAGGTCGCGGCCGACGGTACGTTCTGGGTCGCGGACACCGGCGACGACCCGGCCAATCCGGCCCGTCCGAACGTCGGCGTCTGGAAGATCCTCCCGGACGGCCGCGCCACGCTGTACCGGTTCACCTACCCCGACCGCCCGCAGGCCGCCCAGGCACTGCTGATCAACGGCGACGGCAACCCGGTCATCATCACCGACAATCCACGGGGGCCGGCCGGCATCTACGTCCCGGGCGGTCCGCTCGACCCGACCGGGCACGCCACCGCGCTCAAGCACGCCGGAGACTTCACCCCGCAGCAGACCGGCACCGAGAACAAGCTGTCCAAGATCGGAATGACCCGGGTGACCGGTGCGGCCAACTCGCACGACGGCAAGCACGTCGCGATCCGCACGTACTCCGACGCGTACGAGTGGGGCGTCACCAGCGGCGACGTCCTGGGCGCGATCACGACGGGTACCCCGAAGATCACCCCGCTGCCCAACGAACCGCAGGGCTCCGCGATCGCGTACAGCCGCGACAACGCCAACTTCCTCACCGTGTCCGACGTCGACAAGCAGCAGGGCGCCGTCACCCAGATCCTCAGGTACCGGCCCAGCCCGCCCGCCGCCAACCCGGCCCAGGCGGCTCCCGCGATCGCCAGCAAGGGCGACACCCGCAGTTGGCTGGACAAGTGGAACCTGCAGGACTTCCTGCGCGTCATCGGCGGCGTCGGCGTACTCGGTCTGCTCATGGTGATCGGTGGCGTGGTGGGGATCAGACGGGCCCGCCGCAAGGGCGCGACCGCGGCGGCCCGGCGCCGCTCGTCGTCGGACAACGACCCGGAGACGATGAACTCGCCGACGTCCGCGATGGCCCAGGTTTCCGGGTACCCGCCGCCCGCCGAGCCGCCCGGTTCCGCGTACCGCAGCCGCGGGTACGGCAACGGCTCGCCCTACGAACCGCCCGCCGACCGCTACCCCGATCCCGACGACCGGTATCCCGGCCCGCCGGGCGCCGGGGTACCGCCGGGTGGTGGGATGCCGCCGGGCGCCGGGATGCCGCCCGCCGGACCGGCGCCGGGGCCTTTCCCGTCCGGCCCGGGTGGCCTGGGTGGCCCGGGTGGCCTGCCGCCGGGAGCGTCGCGATCGGCTCCGCCCTCGAACCCCGGCCGGCGCGGCGACCGGGGGGTCGCCCGTTCCCACCGCCCGGCCAACCGTCGAGGACCGCGGGACAACGGCGACCCGGGCCGGCGCGGGTACTCCGACCAGCACGAGGGCTTCGGCGACATCCTCGAGTAGCGGCCGGGCCTTCGCCGGCGTGCCGGCGGTCAGATCCGGCGCAGTACCGCGACCACCCGGCCCAGGATCGTGGCGTCGTCGCCGGGGATCGGATCGAATGCCGGGTTCTGCGGCATCAGCCACAGGTGACCGTCGCGGCGCCGGTATGTCTTGACGGTCGCCTCGCCCTCGATCATCGCGGCCACGATGTCGCCGTTGTCAGCGGTCGGCTGCTGCCGCACCACCACCCAGTCACCGTCACAGATCGCCGCTTCCAGCATCGAATCGCCCTTGACCTGCAGGGTGAACAGGTTGCCCTCGCCGACCAGTTCGCGCGGCAGCGGGAAGACGTCTTCGACGGACTGCTCGGCGAGGATCGGACCACCGGCGGCGATGCGACCGAGCAACGGAACATAGGCCGGGGTCGGCCGCGTGGCGTGCAGCGCCTCGTCCTCGTCCGCCGTCAGGTCGCTCGGCGGGCGGACATCCACCGCGCGCGGGCGGTTGGGGTCGCGGCGCAGGTAGCCCTTCTTCTCCAACTCCTTGAGCTGGTAGGCGACGCTCGACGGGGATACCAGGCCGACCGCCTCACCGATCTCGCGCACGCTCGGCGGGTACCCGTGCTCGGCCACCCAGTCGCGGATGAAGCCGAGGATGCGTCGCTGCCGGCCGGTCAGCTCATCGTCGGGCAGTTCGGTCGGGCCGGACGCCACCGACGAGACCGGGCGCAGCGGTGTCGGACCCGTGCGCGCTGGCGTGCCGGGTCGGGACGCCGAACCGGCACGTGTCGCCTGCTCCGACCGTGCCGGCTGTGCGGAGCGCGTTGCCGGGGCGGAGCGGGTCGCCGGGGCGGAGCGGGTCGCAGCGGCCGTTCGGGTCGCCGACCCCGGGCGTGTCACCTGCCCGGAACGTGCTGGAGCGGACCGGGCCGCGGTGCCCCGGCCGCCGGCCGGGCTGCCCTGCCGCCGCCCGCCGACCGCGTCCTCCGGTGCCGGACCGGCGCTCTGGTCGGATCGTCTGGTGCCGGTCGGCTGCTCAAGGCGCGCGCTGCCCGGGTCGGCGTCCCGGCGCCGCGGCTGTTCGCGTGCGCCGCTGCCGCGCCCGCCGCTGTCGTCGGCGCGCCGCGTGCTCGTGCGGTCCTCGGTCGACACGTCGGCATCTCCCCTTGTCGGCCGGCGCGCTGCCGCGCCGCGGTGTCGGTGTTCTCGGACGGTGTCTCGGTGCTCTCGGCTCGTTCCTGGTTACCCGGATGGTTCCTGGTTCGCCGGGAAGCTCCCCAGAGGTTCGTGCCAGTGACCGTATCCCGACCCTCCGACAACTTCAAACATCTGTACGACCCGGCGCGTCGTGTCGCTGGAAACTGTCGTACCGGTCTGGTACACCCTCTTCGTACGGGCGTTCTATCGAACTTCCGTTCGAGGAGGAGGGGTCGCGATGAGCAGTGGGGTCGCGATGAGTGCCGGGGCGGCGATGGGCAGCGGGATCGCGAGGCTCGGCCGGGTCTCGAGGGTCGGCCGGATCGCGGTGGACACCCGGCGCCGGCCCGGCCGGGTCCGGCTCACCCGGCGCGGGCGTGCCGTGCTGCTGCTGTTGGCGCTGGCGCTGGCCGGCCTCGCGGTGGTCCTCGCCGCGCCGGCCAGCCAGGCGGCCGACCCGGCCGGCCCGGTGCCGACCGTGGTGACCAGATCCGGCGACACGCTCTGGTCGATCGCCACGAGGTACGCGCCGGGCGGCGACCCGTTCGCCACAATCGACGAGATCCGTCGACTGAACGGGATCAGCGGATACACGGTTCCGGTCGGTGTCCGGCTCACGCTGCCCCGACGTCGGTGATCGCCTCGACACCGTTCGGGTTGGCACCCACGACACACCGCCCGGTTCGCTCGTTCGGCTTGCGTGGCTCTGGTTCAAGAGCTAACGTCGACCACAACATCTAGTAGTTACAGGGGTGTAAGTCATCCACAGGTTGGGGATGACTTCTCCACAGCCTCATACACAGCCACCTTGCCGATGTCCTCGTCGGCTCCGGTTGGCGTGCCCGAAGGCGGCGGCTCCTGCGACCCGAGGGAGGTAATGCGATGCGGTGTCCGTACTGCCGTCATCCCGACTCCCGTGTGGTCGACTCCCGGGAAGCCGAGGACGGCCAGTTGATCCGTCGGCGGCGGTCGTGCCCGGAGTGCGGCAAGCGGTTCACCACCGTCGAGGAGGCGGTACTCGCCGTCGTCAAGCGCAGCGGGGTGACCGAACCGTTCAGCCGCGCGAAGATCATCGCCGGCGTGCGCAAGGCCTGCCAGGGCCGGCCGGTCGCCGACGACGCCGTCGCGTTGCTGGCCCAGCGGGTCGAGGAGACCGTCCGGGCCAAGGGCGCGGCGGAGGTACCCAGTCACGACGTCGGCCTGGCGATCCTCGGGCCGCTGCGTGATCTGGACGAGGTGGCCTACCTGCGTTTCGCCAGCGTGTACCGCTCGTTCGAGTCGCTGGCCGACTTCGAACAGGAGATCGCCGCCCTGCGCGCCGGCCGGGACATCGGGCAGGTTCCACCGGCGGCCCCGGTAAAGGTCGGGTAACCGGCCGACGGGTGGCCGGAGTTCATCGTTGGAAATGGGGCGGCGCAAGCGTCGCAAAAGGGGGATGGGATGACCAGGGCCGTGGGCGCGTCGTCGGGAGCGGGCGAGGCCAAGGGCAGCCGCGCCAAGGACGGTACCGCCAGGGACACCGGTCAGGCGACGACCAGTGGCGGTCTGCGCATCGCGCGGGTGTGGACGACCGAGGGCGTGCACCCGTACGACGAGGCGACCTGGGAACGCCGCGATGTCGTGATGACGAACTGGCGGGACGGCTCGGTCAACTTCGAGCAGCGCGGCGTGGAGTTCCCGGACTTCTGGAGCGTCAACGCGGCAAACATCGTGACCACGAAGTACTTCCGCGGCGCGGTGGGTACCCCGGAGCGGGAATGGAGCCTGCGCCAGCTCATCGACCGGGTGGTGACCAGCTACCGCCGCGCCGGCGAGGAGCACGGCTACTTCGCCAGCCCGGCCGACGCCGAGGTGTTCGCCCACGAGCTGACGTGGATGCTGCTGCACCAGGTGTTCAGCTTCAACTCGCCGGTCTGGTTCAACGTCGGCACCGCGTCGCCGCAGCAGGTGTCGGCCTGCTTCATCCTGGCCGTCGACGACTCGATGGACTCGATCCTCGACTGGTACAAGGAAGAGGGTCTGATCTTCAAGGGCGGCTCGGGTTCCGGGGTGAACCTGTCGCGCATCCGCTCGTCCCGGGAGCTGCTGTCCAGCGGCGGCACCGCCTCCGGCCCGGTCAGCTTCATGCGCGGCGCGGACGCCAGCGCCGGCACCATCAAGTCCGGCGGCGCCACCCGGCGCGCGGCCAAGATGGTCATCCTCGACGTGGACCACCCCGACGTGGTCGAGTTCATCGAGACCAAGGCGCGCGAGGAACACAAGATCCGGGCGCTGCGCGACGCCGGCTTCGACATGGACCTGGGCGGCGCCGACATCGTCAGCGTGCAGTACCAGAACGCGAACAACTCGGTACGGGTGTCCGGCGAGTTCATGCGGGCGGTCGACGACGGCAAGAGCTTCGACCTGCGCGGCCGGCTGGACGGCTCGGTCGTCGAGACCATCGACGCGCGCGAGCTGTTCCGCAAGATGGCGCGGGCCGCGTGGGAGTGCGCCGACCCGGGCATCCAGTACGACGACACGATCAACGACTGGCACACCTGCCCGGAGACCGGTCGGATCACCGCGTCGAACCCGTGCTCGGAGTACATGCACCTGGACAACTCCTCGTGCAACCTGGCCTCGCTCAACCTGCTGAAGTTCCTGCGGTCCGACGGCGGGTTCGAGGTCGCGAAGTTCGCCCGGTCGGTCGAGCTGGTGATCACCGCGATGGACATCTCCATCTGCTTCGCCGACTTCCCGACCCAGAAGATCGCCGCCACCACGCGGGCCTACCGGCAACTCGGCATCGGGTACGCCAACCTGGGCGCGCTGCTGATGGCGTCCGGCCTGCCGTACGACTCGGCCGAGGGGCGCTCGGTCGCGGCCGGCATCACGTCGCTGATGACCGGCACCGCCTACCGCCGGTCGGCCGAGCTGGCCGGCGCCGTGGGGGCCTATGACGGGTACAGCCGCAACGCCGCCGCCCACCAGCGGGTCATGCGCAAGCACGCGGCCGCGAGTGACGTGGTCAGCGCCCACGGCGCTAACGCCAAGGCGTTGCTGGCCGAGGCGGCGAACCAGTGGCGGCTGGGCAACCAGCTCGGCGAGCGGCACGGCTGGCGCAACGCCCAGGCGTCGGTGCTCGCGCCCACCGGCACGATCGGCCTGATGATGGACTGCGACACCACCGGCATCGAACCCGACCTGGCGCTGGTCAAGTTCAAGAAGCTGGTCGGCGGCGGATCGATGCAGATCGTCAACCAGACGGTACCGCGGGCGCTGCGCTCGCTCGGATACCCGGAGGAGCAGGTCGAGGCGATCGTCGAGCACATCGCCGACCACGGCCACGTGGTTGACGCGCCCGGCCTGAAGCCCGAGCACTACCCGGTCTTCGACTGCGCGATGGGGGAGCGGTCGATCGCGCCGATGGGCCACGTGCGGATGATGGCCGCGGTGCAGCCGTTCATCTCCGGTGCCATCTCGAAGACGGTCAACATGCCGGAGTCGGCGAGCATCGAAGACGTCGAGAAGATCTACTTCGAGGGCTGGAAGCTCGGCCTCAAGGCGCTGGCCATCTACCGCGACAACTGCAAGGTCGGGCAACCGCTGTCGGCGGCCAAGAAGTCCGTGGCGGACAAGCCGGTCGAGAAGGTCGTCGAGTACCGGCCGGTGCGCAAGCGGCTGCCGAAGAAGCGGCCGTCGGAGACCGTGTCGTTCTCGGTCGGCGGCGCCGAGGGATACCTGACCGCCTCCTCGTACCCCGACGACGGCCTCGGCGAGGTCTTCCTCAAGATGTCCAAGCAGGGTTCGACGCTGGCCGGCGTGATGGACGCGTTCTCCATCGCCATCTCGATCGGGCTGCAGTACGGGGTACCGCTGGAGACGTTCGTCGCGAAGTTCACCAACATGCGGTTCGAGCCGGCCGGGATGACCGACGACTCCGACATCCGCATGGCGGCCTCGGTGATGGACTACATCTTCCGCCGGCTGGCGCTGGACTTCCTGCCGTACGAGCGCCGCGCCGAACTCGGCATCTTCACCGCCGCGGAGCGGGCCGCCCAGTTGCGCGCGGAGACCGAGGCCGCTGCGGCGGCGGAGGAGGCGTCGGTCGACCTGACCGCGATGGCGGCCTCGGCACCCGTGGAGAGCAAGGCACCCGTCGAGAGCAAGGCCGCGGCGGGCAAGGCACCGGCGGGCACGGCGCCCGTCGAGAGCAAGCCGCAGGCGGGGAGCAAGGCGCCGGTCGAGAGCAGCGCCAAGGAGAAGGCCGCGACGGAGAACGCACCGCGGAAGCCGGCGCCGGGCCGGGCGGGATCGTCGACCGAGCTGCTGGAGCTGGTACACGGCAAGGCGGCCGACGCGCCGTTGTGCTTCACCTGCGGAACCAAGATGCGGCCGGCCGGTAGCTGCTATGTCTGTGAGGGCTGCGGCTCGACCAGCGGCTGCAGCTGATACGAGATCGCTCGTTTCATGGCCCGGGCTCGTCAAGGACCGTGCCGGCGGTGAGACCCGCACCGCCGGCGTCGGGCTGGGCGAGGCGTTCGGCTGACCGGCGTCGCCAACGGCGTCAAGGACCGCTCAGCTCACCGTGCTTCGCAAGCTGGGCTGTGATCAGGCACTGCGATCAGGCACAAGGGTTCCTGCAGGGCTGGCCGGCGCCCGGGGCCGGCCAGCCCCGACCCCGCCCCTCCTGGGGGTGGTTGTGAGATCGGCCGCGTCACTGTCTGGCGCAGTCGATCTGGGTGTTCTTGATGGTGAACCGCAGCGTGTGTCCGTCGAAGGTCGCGGCGTGGTCGGTCGGCTCGCCGCTGCTCGGTTGCATCGTGAACGTGAATGACCTGTCCGTGTTGACCGGGATGTTGAGCAACTGCAGTTCGCCCTTCTCGCCGTCCGCGGTCACGGTGATCGTGTTGCCGGATCGCGTCCATGTGCCCGATCCGGTTCGGTAGCCGGCGGTGTACTGAAAGGTCCCATCGCCGACGACGACGGTCGCCGCCTTTGCGTCCTCGCCGGGATCGGTCGCCACGCAGTTCCACTTCCCTTGGACGGCCTGGTCCATGGTGGCAGCTGCACCGCACGCCACGACGGTCGCGAGCATGCCGAGGGTGAACGTGGTGGCGGCGGTGCGGAGCGGAGACAGGCGCACGTGATACCTCACAATCGGTGTGTCGGACGGTCGGTGATATTCGTCGGTGGGCACAGGTTCCGGCAACCTCCCGCCGGCTGGCCGTCCCGGATCCGGTACGGATCCGGGTCTGGGCGGATGGATTCAGCGTCCGCCGGGCGGGGCGGTACAGGGTTCCGGGTCGGAGAGGTCGGACTGGCTCATCCACCCCGTGCCGGCGGCGTCCCGGGGGAGAAGGACGGGTACCCAGCCGGGCGGGGCGCTGGGTCGGGGCGCAGGCCGGGCTACGATCTCGACCTGGTCGGTCTCCTTCTTGTTCTTGATAAAGGACGCGGTCGGTTCCGGTGCCGCCAGCACGCGTGCGACGGACGCCACCACATGGGCACAGGTTCGGCCGGTCGCCGGGACCGCCGCCAGGCCCGGGGACTCCCCGGCGGTGGCCGGGTGGCCGTGGCGGCCCAGTTCCCAGCCGATCCCAATGCCGGCGAGCAGCGCGATCGCCAGGCCGACGATCGTCGCCGTCGTTCGGCGCGACCGGACCACCGGGGGCCGTGACCGTGCGTCGGGGTCGGCTGCGGGAGGTTCAGCGGGCTGGGGCACGGTCCGGTCCCGGGTATCCCGCAGATGCTTCCTCCGGGCCCGCTCGGCGGCCAGGCGCAGAGCCTCCCAGTCGACACCAGGGTCCTTCTCGGCGCCGAGGCATTCGATCAAAGCATGGAACTTCTCCCGGCCGGGTACCGTCGTGCGGTCCCGAAGCCAGTCGGCGGTGGTACTGGCCGGGAGTGTCGGCAGCTTCAGTTCGGCGGCCAGTCGCTCGATGTCCCGCGCGCTGGGTTCACCGGCTTCGCGCAGGGCCTGCAGCACGGCGTCCCACATCGCGGTCACCGCGGCGGGGATCGATTCAGAGTCGGCGGTGGACACGAGGGCCGATTGTGCCGTCACGGGGACCCGGCGGGCCGGGCCGACACGCCGGGCCTTCCGTCGGTGCCGGGCCGGATCCGACCCGACTCCGGGCGCGCCGGTCCGACTCCGCGCCGACCGGGTGGACCGCGCGCAGGTCTGGGCGCTGGACTTGGTCGTACGACCGGCAACAGCCAACCAAACCGGCAACAGCCAACCAAACCGGAGGAATGTCTGTGACGTCAGAGTGCTCGTCAAGTCTGCGGAAGACGACGAATGGCAAGTTGCGCAGAATCCGCAGTGCGGTCGCGGGTGCCGTGCTGATCACCACGCTCGCCATCGGCGGCGCCACGGTGGGCGGCGAACCGGCGGCCGCCGGCGTCCCCTCGCCGGTGTCGATGTATGCGCCATTCGTGTACCTTGCCCCGGGTGAGCGGTTCACGCCGATGGACCCAGGCTCGTTCGTCACGCAGTCCTCGCTGTCGTGGGCCCGCGACCAGGGCTGCCCGGACGATGTGGTCGCCGCCCGCGGCACCATCGACGCCGGGAGGCTGGGCAGCGGTGGTTACCGGCACCAGATCTCCAACGCGGTCTGCATCCGGCACGGCGTCCAGCACCGCAGCGACGAGCTGACCCGGCCGCGGCAGGGCGGCAAGCACGGGGTACCCGAGGGCGAGGGCTTCTTCCTCAACCTGCCCAACACGCTGCGCGGCGGGCAGGGTACCGGCGTCCCGGTCTACTACGAGTACTCGCCGCGGAACTACGTCACCTACTGGTTCTTCTACGCTTTCAACGACGCCCCCCGGCCGACCAACATGTTCGACCACGAGGGCGACTGGGAGCGCATCAGCGTCCGGCTGGATGCGCATGATCACGCGGTGACCGTGGCGTACTTCGAGCACGACGGGTACTGCACCCGCCCGTGGCGGGAGGCGGGCAAGCACAACGGGCACCCGCTCGCCTACAGCGCGCGGGGCACGCACGCCACGTACCCGTGGGCCGGTACCTTCCCGATCGCGCACCGGCTCGCCACCGACACCACCGGCCGGGGTGCCGGCTGGCCCACGTACCGGCACCTGGCCAACGCCCGCACCCAGGGCTGGTTTGGCTACGGCGGCGCGTGGGGCGAGGTCGGCGAAGGCTCGGACTCGACAGGTCCGCTCGGACCGTCGGTTTTCAAGGGCGCGGTACCGCCCACCTGGTCGCGACCCTGCTGATTCCTGGGCGACCCGGGCAGGATTGTCCAATGTGGACCGTTCATGCGGACGGTCCACATTGGACATATCCGACTTGGGGCCGGCCCGGTCCCCGAGCGGGTCACGACCGCAGTCGCCGGCGGAAGAACTCCAGGATCAGTGCCCACTTCATCGCGGCCTGGCGGTTGTCGGCCGCCGCACCGTGCCCGCCTTCGACGTTCTCGTAGTAGCTCACGTCGTACCCGTGCTCGCGCAGCAACGCCGCCATCTTGCGCGCATGCCCCGGGTGTACCCGGTCGTCGCGCGTCGACGTGACCAGCAGGACCGGCGGGTACGACTGTCCACTGTGGACGTTGTGGTACGGCGAGTACCCACTCAGGAACGCCCAGTCCGCCGGATCGTCGGGGTCGCCGTACTCGGCCATCCAGGACCGGCCGGCGAGCAGCTCGTGGTACCGCCGCATGTCCAGCAGCGGCACCTGGCTCGCGATCGCGCCGAACCGCTGCGGGTACCTGGTCAGCATCACGCCCATCAGCAGCCCGCCGTTGCTGCCGCCCAGCGCGCCGAGCTGTGCCCGGGTGGTGAAACCTTGCGCGACCAGGTCGGCCGCGACGGCGGCGAAGTCCTCGTACGCCCGCGGCCGGTTCTCCCGTAGCGCGGCCCGGTGCCAGCGCGGCCCGTACTCGCCGCCGCCGCGGATGTTCGCCACCGCATAGGTACCGCCGTCGGTGAGCCAGCCGCGCCCGATCAGCCCGTCGTAGTGCGGCGTCAGCGACACCTCGAAGCCGCCGTACCCGGTCAGCAGCGCCGGCCCGGGTCTGTCCAGTTCGCGCCCGACGACGAAGTACGGCACCGCGGTACCGTCGGCCGACGTCGCGAACAGCTGCCGCACCGACATGCCGGTGGCGTCGAAGAACTCCGGTTCCCGCTTGAGCAGCTCGCCCCCGCCGTCGCCGCGCCCGTACCACAGCGTCGTCGGCCGGGTGAAGCCGCTCGACGTGAACAGGTACTCGTCGCTGCGGTCCGGGTCGGTGGCGACCACCTCGACGCGGTCGGACTCGGCGACGTCAACGAGCGGCTGCCCCGGCTGCCCGGGTGTCACGACCAGCGGCCGGCTGCGCACGTCGACGAGCGTGTCGAGGATCAGGCGGTCGCGGGTCCACCGGTACCCGTTCAGCGACGTGTGCTGGTCCGGGACGAAGACCGGGGCCAGGTCCGTGCCGCCGGCGAGGCCTGCGTCGCCGCCCGCCGGGACCGCGTCGCCGCTGGCGAGGACCGCGTCGAAGCGGCCGACCAGAACGGTACCGGCGGCGTGCGCGACCCCGCCGACCGTCCACGGTGACCGCAGCGCGACGAGCAACCACTCGCCGTGCGAGTCGAGCTCGGCGTCCACCGGCGCCGGTACCCGGACCAGCGCGCCACCGGCCCGCACGTACCACTCGGCGTTGAAGAAGTCGATCCGCCGTACCACGACGTCGCGGCCGAAGTCCGGTACCGGATCGTGGAAGGCGCGCACGATGACGTCGTCGGGCTTGCCGGCGTACACGACCGGCGCGGCGGACAGCGGGGTGCCGCGCCGCCACTCGTGCACGACGCGCGGGTACCCGGACCGGGTCAGCGAGCCGGGTCCGGTGTCGGTACCCACGAAGATGCGGTCCCGGTCGATCCACGCCACCCCGCTCTTGGCCTCCGGCAGGGTGAACCCGTCGGCGACGAACAGCCCGCTGGCCAGGTCGAACTCGCGCACCACCGCCGCGTCCGAGCCGCCCCGGGACAGCGCGACCAGGCAGCGCGCCCCACCCGGGCGGAGGAACTCGACGTCCTGCCAGACCCAGTTCTCGCCCTCCCGCTCGGCGAGCGCGTCGATGTCGATGAGCACCTGCCAGTCCGGCTCGACCTTGCGGTACTCGTCGAGCGTGGTGCGCCGCCACACTCCGCGCGGGTGCTCCTCGTCACGCCAGAGGTTGTACAGGTGGTCGCCGTGCCACGTCGGGTACGGGATCCGGCCGGCGCTGTCGAGCACGGCGAGCAGGTCGGCGCGCAGCCGCTCGAAGCGCGGCCCGCTACCGAGCCCGGCGAGCGTCTCGGCGTTGCGGGCCGTGACCCACTCGACCGCCGGTGCGCCGTCGATGTCTTCCAGCCATCGGTAGGGATCCATCAGGACAGAGCCAACCACAGGTGGGTCTCGTCGCGGTCGTCGCCGGGTGCCACCCGCAGCGCCCCGGGCAGCCGGCCCACGATGCGGTACCCGTGGGCGGCGTAGAAGCGCTCCAGCCCGGTACCGTCCCGGACCGTCAGGTGCAGCGCCTCCCACCCGAGCCGGCGCGCGACGGCTTCGGCCTCGCGGACCAGCGCGGCGCCGTACCCCTTGCTCTGCAACGACGGGTGCACCATCAGCCGCTTGACGGTGCGCCAGTGCTCGGCCAGCGCGAACCGCTGGCTGACCAGGAACAGCAGCCCCGCGAGCCGGTCACCGGCGTACCCGACGAGCAGGTGGTCGTGCCCCTCGTCGACCCCGGCGAACGCGCGCCCGGCCAGCGGCCACACCTCGTCGGGGCAGACCGGACCGGCGAAACCCACCGCGCCGCCGGCGTTGGACACGTCGGCCCACAGCGTCACGATCTCCTCCCGCAACCGCTCGGTCAGCGGCGGATCGAGCCGGACCTCCAGCACGGT
Organism: Actinomycetota bacterium; assembly: GCA_005885555.1. Taxonomy (GTDB): domain Bacteria; phylum Actinomycetota; class Actinomycetes; order Mycobacteriales; family Micromonosporaceae; genus AC-43. The sequence goes on along the minus strand of VAWN01000037.1, from coordinate 14,164 downwards.
GTCCCACCGTCGCCCGCCGCGCGCGCCGAGCCGCCTTCCCTCGTCAGGCCAGGCGCCGCCGCGCCGCACGCCGCTCACGCCGCGGTCCGGAACGTGCGCCGGTATGCGGCCGGTGCCACCCCGACGGCCGCGTGCAGGTGCTGGCGCAGCGAGGCCGCGGTGCCGAAGCCGGCCTGCGCGGCGACCCGCTCGATCGGCAGGTCGGTGCCCTCCAGCAGCCGCCGGGCCAGCTCCACCCGCTGGCGCAGCAGCCACCGTCCCGGGCTCAGCCCGGTCTCCTCGCGGAACCGCCGGGTGAACGTGCGCAGGCTCATCCGCGCGTGCCCGGCCAGTGTGTCCAGGTCGAGCGGCTGGTCCAGCCGGTCCAGCGCCCAGGCGCGGGTCGGGCCGGTGGTCGCGTCGCCGGCCGCCGGCACCGGCCGCTCGATGAACTGCGACTGCCCGCCGTCCCGCCAGGGCGGGACGACGCAGCGCCGGGCCGCGCGGTTGGCCACCTCGCTGCCGTGGTCGCGGCGGATCACGTGCAGGCACAGGTCGATGCCCGCGGCGACGCCGGCCGAGGTCAGGATGTCGCCGTCGTCCACGAACAGCACGTCGGGGTCCAGCTTCACCCGGGGGTACCGGGTCCGGAAGCGCTCCACGTGCGCCCAGTGCGTGGTCGCCGGCCGGTCGTCGAGCAGGCCGGCGGCGGCGAGCACGAACGCGCCGGTGCAGATGGACATCACCCGGGCGCCGCGCGCGTGCGCCGCGCGCAATGCCGCGCACACTTCGGGGGTACCGGTCAGTGCCGCCGACCGTCCACTGACCCCCGGCACGATGACCGTGTCCGCGGTGTCGAGCAGGTCCAGCCCGTGTTCGGGTACGGCGGAGAACCCGGCCGCGGTCCGCACCGGGCCGCCGTCGGGCGTGCACAGGCGGGTCTCGTAGAACCGGTGCCCGGCCGCGTTCCGGGCGGCCCAGAAGACCGTCGCCGGTACCCCGAGATCGAGCGCGACCGCGCCGGGCAGTGCCAGTACCGCGATCCGGTGCCGATGGGTCATGGCCGGATTCTTACACATGTTGGCGTTCAGGCCACTCGCCGGCCGGCCGCCGGCATCTCAGGATGGTTCGCGTGACGATGATCAGGGAGCGGGACGGCACCGGGCGTAGGCGGCTGCACCGGGCCTGGTTCGTGGCCGGTGTGGCGTTCGTGGCGACCGTCGGCGCGGCCGGGTTCCGGGCCACCCCCGGCGTGCTCATCAACCCGTTGCGCCAGGAGTTCGGCTGGTCGGTCGGGGAGATCTCGCTGGCCGTCTCGGTGAACCTGATCCTCTACGGGCTGACCGCCCCGTTCGCCGCCGCGCTGATGGAGCGCTTCGGCATGCGCCGCGTGGTACCCGTCGCGCTGGTGCTGGTCGCCGCCGGCAGCGGGCTGACCGTGTTCATGCGGTCGAGCTGGCAGCTCGTGCTGTGCTGGGGAGTACTGGTCGGGCTCGGTACCGGTGCGATGGCGCTGTCGTTCGTGGCGACCGTGACCGGCCGGTGGTTCGTCCGGCACCGGGGCATGGTGACCGGGGTACTGACCGCGGGCGGGGCGACCGGACAGCTCGCCTTCCTGCCGCTACTGGCCACGCTCACCGCGAACCACGGCTGGCGGGCCGCCGCGCTGACGGTGTGCTTGGCGGCCCTCGCTGTCATACCCCTCGTGTACTGGTTACTGCGTGACCATCCGGCCGACGTGGGCACGACCGCATACGGCGCGGTCGACCCCGACCCGCCTCGCGTGCACAGCACGGGCGCCGCCCGGCGGGCGCTGTCGGCCTTGCGCGACGCCTCTCGCACGGGCACCTTCTGGCTGCTGGCCGGCGCGTTCGCGATCTGCGGCGCGACCACCAACGGGCTGATCGGCACCCACTTCATCCCGGCCGCACACGATCACGGACTGCCGCAGACCACGGCCGCCAACCTGCTCGCGCTGGTGGGCGCGTTCGACATCGCCGGCACCGTCGCGTCCGGCTGGCTCACCGACCGGTACGACTCGCGGCTGCTGCTCGGCATGTACTACGGCCTGCGCGGGCTGTCCCTGCTGGTGCTGCCCAGCCTGCTGGCCGCCAGCCTGCACCCGAGCATGCTCGTGTTCGTGCTGTTCTACGGGCTGGACTGGATCGCGACGGTACCCCCGACGATCGCGCTGTGCCGTGAGCGCTTCGGCGACGCCGGGCCGGTCGTGTTCGGCTGGGTGTTCGCGGCGCACCAGTTCGGTGCCGCGCTCGCCGCCACCGGGGCCGGGCTGATCCATGACCGGCTGGGCGCCTACGACACCGCCTTCTACATCGCCGGCCTGCTGGCGCTGGGCGCGGCCGCGCTTTCGGTGGGTATCCGCCGGCCCGGGATCCGGTGGCGGGTAGCTTTCGAGGAATGAACCGGTACGTCGTCGTGGGGGGTGGCATCGTCGGGCTGGCGGTCGCCCACCGGCTGCTGCTCGACCGTCCAGGCGCGTCGGTCACCGTCCTGGAGAAGGAGAACCGGGTCGGCACGCACCAGACCGGGCACAACTCGGGCGTGATCCACTCGGGCATCTACTACCGCCCGGGTAGCGACCGGGCCCGGCTGTGCGTCGCCGGGGCGCGCTCGATGGTCGAGTTCTGCCAGAAGCACGGGGTACCCGTCGAGGTGTGCGGCAAGCTCATCGTCGCCACGTCGGAGGCGGAGCTGCCGCGGCTGCGGGTACTGGCCGAACGGGCGCAGGCCAACGGGGTACCGGCGCAGATGCTGTCGGCCGCCGCGGCGCGCGAACGCGAGCCGGAGGTGTCATGCCTGGCCGCGCTGCACGTCGAGTCGACCGGGATCACCGACTTCGGCGCGGTCTGCGAGGTGCTCGCCGGCCTGGTACGCGAGCACGGCGGCGAGGTCCGGCTCGGCACCCGGGTGACCGCGCTCAACGGCGGGATCCGCACCGCCGACGGCGAGCAGGTACCCGCCGACCTCGTGATCAACTGTGCCGGCCTGTTCTCCGACCGGCTCGCCGGCAAGCCGCGGGAGGTCCGGATCGTACCGTTCCGTGGCGAGTACTTCCATGTGCGCCGGCCGCTTGTCCGCACCCTCGTCTACCCGGTACCGGATCCGGCACTGCCGTTCCTCGGGGTGCACCTGACGCGGGGGATCGACGGGTCGCTGCATGCCGGGCCGAACGCGGTGCTGGCACTGGCCCGCGAGGGGTACACGTGGCGCCGGTTCAGCGCCCGGGACCTCGCCGCGGTCGCCGGGTACCCGGGCATGTGGCGGCTGGCCCGCAAGCACCTGCGCACCGGCATCGCCGAGGTGCGCCGCTCGCTGTCCCGGCGCCGGTTCGCGGCCGACCTCGCCCGGCTGGTACCAGCGATCCAGCCGGCCGACCTGGTCCGTGCCCCGGCCGGGGTACGGGCACAGGCGATCGGGCGCGACGGCGCGCTGCTCGACGACTTCCTGCTGGTCCGGCGACCCGGTCAGGTACACGTGCTCAACGCACCGTCACCGGCGGCGACCAGTTCGCTGGAGATCGCCCGGTGGATCGTCGACGGGTTGCCCACCTGAGCCGTAGGGTGTGGCGGTGCTGCGTCGGGTGTCCGGGATCGTCATGGGACTGGCGCTGCTGCTCGCCGGTACCGCCTGCACCGGCCCGGCCGCGGGAGCGCCGCGCGTGCCGCGCAGCGCCCACCCGGTGCCCTCGCCGACCCGCGAGCCGGCCGAGGACGCCGGCGGCGCCTGTCTGCTGCTGAGCTTCGAACTGGTGGCCGCGACGACCGGGGTCGACTTCGGCGCGTCCGGGTCGAGCAACAGCGGCGACACCTACACCTGCGTACTGCGCCGGGTCGACGCGGTGCTGCCCGACCTCGCGCTGTCGGTCAGCCCGACGCTGGCCGACACCGGCGTGTTCACCACCAGCGTGGTACCCAAGGGCGCGGCGACCGTCGCCGACCTCGGCAAGGCCGGGTACAGCCGGTCGCTGGCCGCCTCGCTGACCGGTGCCGGGCCGGGCGCGGAGGTCTGCTGGCTGTCCGGCAACCAGCGGCTGATGACGCTGCGGTACCGGACCCCGCCCGGTACCCCGGCGGGCGACGCGACCGCGATGATCCCGAAGCTGGTCGCGCTCGCGAGGAAGGTCGACCAGGCCAGCGCCTGACCCCCGCCGCCGGCCACCGCCTGACCCCCGCGATCTTGGACTTGTGTCGGCGACAAAAGCCGCGCGGCTCCGCGAGTCGGGCACCACAACTCCAAGATCGGCGGAGAAGGCGGGGCGCGGCGGCGACGCGGCGCCGTCAGTGGGCGGCGACGAAGACTCGGGAGGCGATCTCGCGGGGGAGCCGGACCTGTTCGCCGGCCTGGTCGACGATCACCTCGTCACGGTCCTGGGCGACGTTGACCGTGGCACCCGGATCGACGCCGGCCGCGTGCAGTTGCCGCAGCACCTCGGCGTCGGTCTGCACGCTCTCGCAGATCCGCCGGACCACGACGTCGCCGGACAGGCCGGGGAACGCCAGGTTGCGCTCGGTCTCCCAGTCGGCGTGGGCGGGCGCGTCGGCGTCGAACTTGTCCAGCCCCGGGATCGGGTTCCCGTACGGCGAGCGGGTCGGCCGGCCGAGCAGCTCGTAGACCTTGGCCTCGACCGCTTCGCTCATCACGTGTTCCCAGCGGCAGGCCTCTTCGTGCGCCGCCTCGTACGCCAGCCCGATGACGTTGACCAGCAACAGCTCGGCCAGCCGGTGCTTGCGCATCACGGAGATCGCGTAGCTGCGCCCGGCCGCGGTGAGCTGCAGGTGCCGGTCGCCCTCGACGGTGAGCAGGCCGTCGCGCTCCATCCGGTTCACCGTCTGGCTGACCGTGGGACCGCTCTGGTGCAGCCGCTCGGCGATCCGGGCGCGCAGCGGGATGACCCCCTCCTCCTCGAGTTCGAGGATGGTGCGCAGGTACATCTCGGTGGTGTCGACCAGATCGTTCACGGGTTGCTGCCTCCCGAGCGTCGATGCTACCCGGCGGGTAGGACACACTGGACGCGTGACCGATTCGCTGATCAGCGTGCCCGGACTTGCGCAGGCGCTGGCGTCGGCGCAACCGCCGACCGTGCTGGACGTGCGCTGGCGGTTGACCGGCCCGCCGACCCGGGCGGAGTACGAGGCCGGGCACATCCCGGGGGCGGCGTTCGTCGATCTCGATACGGACGTGTGCGGTAAACCGGGCGCGGGCGGCCGGCATCCGCTGCCCGATCCGGATGCGCTGGAGGAGGCGCTGCGGGCGGCGGGGGTACGCCAGGACCGGGCCGTGGTCGCCTACGACGGCGGGGAGAGCCAGGCCGCGGCCCGCCTCTGGTGGACGCTGCGCTGGGCCGGACATCCACGGGTACTGGTGCTGGACGGCGGCTTCGCCGCCTGGCGGGCCGGTAAGCGGCCGGTCGAACCGGGTACCGTCGTGCCGCCCCGCGGTGACTTCACCGTCCGGCCCGGTCAGCTGCCGGTGCTCGACGCGGCCGACGCCGCCCGGGTCGCCGGCACCGGTGTGCTGTTCGACGTGCGGATCCCGCCCCGGTACCGGGGCGAGGCCGAGCCGATCGACCCGGTCGCCGGCCACATCCCGGGCGCGGTGAACCTGCCGGCCGGTGAGCTGATGGGCCCCGACGGGCACCTGCTGCCCGCGCCGCAGCTGCGCGAACGGTTCGCGGCGGCCGGCCTGGTGCCGGACCGGCCGGTCGGCGCGTACTGCGGCTCCGGGGTCACCGCGGCCAACACGATCCTCGCGCTGACCGAGGCCGGGGTATCCGAACCGGCCCTCTACGTCGGCTCGTGGAGCCACTGGATCACCGACCCGACCCGGCCGGTGGCCCGCTCATGAGCCCGTCCGCCAAGGGCGCCGCCGTCGTCTGGACCGACGAGCTGCTGCGGTACGACCTCGGCGACCATCCGCTCGATCCGGTACGCATCGAGTTGACCATGGCGCTGGCTCGCGACCTCGGCATCCTCAACCGGCCGGACGTCACGATGATCTCCCCGCAACCGGCCGACGAGCTGGCCCTGTCCCGGGTACACCGGCCGGAGTACATCGAGGCGGTCCGGGCCGGCGGTCCGGGGTACGGCCTGGACACGCCGGACAACCCGGTGTTCCCTCGGATGCACGAGGCGTCCGCGCTCGTCGCCGGTGCGACCCTGGCCGCCGCCGAGGAGGTCTGGGCCGGCCGGACGCGCCGGGCGGTCAACGTCGCCGGCGGACTGCACCATGCCATGCCGGACCGGGCCAGCGGGTTCTGCGTCTACAACGACCCGGCCATCGCGATCGCCCGGCTGCTCGACCGGGGCGTCGAGCGGATCGCCTACGTGGACGTCGACGTGCATCACGGCGACGGGGTGCAGGAGATCTTCTACCGCGATCCGCGGGTGCTGACGGTGAGCCTGCACGAGACGCCGCTCGCCCTGTTCCCCGGCACCGGCTTCCCCGACGAGACCGGTGGCCCGGGTGCTGCGGGCAGCGCGGTGAACGTGGCGCTGCCTCCCGGTACCGGCGATGCGGGCTGGCTGCGGGCGTTCCACGCGGTGGTGCCCTCGGTGCTGCGCGCGTTCCGGCCGCACATCCTGTTCAGCCAGTGCGGTGCCGACACGCACCGGCTGGACCCGCTGGCCGACCTGCGGCTGACCGTCGACGCGCAGCGGGCCAGCTACCTGGCCATGCGCGACCTGGCCGAGGAGCTGTGCGAGGGCCGGTGGGTGGTCACCGGCGGCGGCGGGTACGCGCTGGTGGAAGTGGTACCGCGGGCGTGGACGCACCTGCTCGCGGTGGTGACCGGGGAGCCGCTGGACCCGGCCACCCCGACCCCGGACAGCTGGCAGAACCTTGCCCACCGGCGCCGGCCGAGCCGTGACGTGCCGGCCTGGATGACCGACCGCGGCTCCGCCACCTGGACGGCGTGGCAGCCCGGCGAGACCGCCGACGCGGTCGACCGCGCGATCCTCGCCACCCGCAACGCGGTCTTCCCGCTGCTGGGCCTGGATCCGCATGACCCACGTGATTGACCCGGTCGATGTGCTGCTCTCGGACGGGTCCACCGTCCGGGTCCGGCCGATCCGGCCCGACGACGCCGACGACCTGCAGGAGCTGCATTCGCGGCTGTCGGTGCGCACGCGGTACCTGCGCTACTTCACGCCGTACCACCGGATTCCCGACCGCGACCTGCACCGGTTCGCCAACGTCGACCACCGCGACCGGGAGGCCCTGGTCGTTATCTGCGGCGGTGAGCTGATCGCGGTCGGCCGCTACGACCGCCTGGGTCCGGACGCGGAGGACGCGGAGGTGGCGTTCGTCGTCGAAGACGCCTACCAGCGGCGCGGGATCGGGTCGATGCTGCTGGAACACCTCGCGGCGGCGGCGCGCGCGGTCGGCATCCAGCGGTTCGTCGCCGAGGTGCTCGCCGAGAACGCCAACATGCTCCGCGTGTTCACCGACGCCGGGTACCAGGTGCAGCGGCGCTACGCCGAGGGCGTGGTGCACCTGACCTTCCCGATCGCGCCGACCGAGGACTCGCTGGCCGTCCAGTACCGCCGCGAGCAGTCGACGGAGGCCCGCTCGATCGCCCGGCTGCTGGGCCCGCGCGCGGTGGCCGTCTACGGCGCGCGGCGCGGCGGGGCCGGTATCGGGGCGGCGCTGCTGGGCAACCTGTCCACGTTCACCGGGCCGGTGTACCCGGTGCACTTCGGCTCCCGCCTGCTGGAGCCGGCCGACCTCGCGGTGATCGCGGTACCCGCGCCAGCCGTCCTCGACGCCGTCACCGCGGCGGCCGCCGCGGGCGTGGCCGGGGTGGTCGTGGTCTCGTCCGGCTTCGCGGAGACCGGGCCGGCCGGCGAGGAGGCGCAGCGGGAGCTGCTGCATGCGGTACGGGCGGCGGGCATCCGGCTGGTCGGGCCGAACTGCCTGGGCATCGCGAACACCGATCCGGCGGTGCGGCTCAACGCCACCCTCGCGCCGGCCCTGCCGCCGCACGGTCGGGTCGGGTTCTTCAGCCAGTCCGGTGCCCTCGGCGTGGCGCTGCTGGACACCGCGCGCCGGCGTGGCCTGGGCCTGTCCACGTTCGTCTCGGCCGGCAACCGCGCCGACGTGTCCGGCAACGACCTGCTCCAGTACTGGCAGGGCGATCCGGCCACCGATGTGGTCCTGCTGTACCTGGAGACGTTCGGCAACCCGCGCAAGTTCGCCCGGCTGGCCCGGCGGCTGGGCCGGGACAAGCCGATCGTCGCGGTCGCGCCGGCCGCACCGGTGCCGCCGTTCGGCGGGGTGATCCGGGTGGACACGGTGACCGAGATGTTCGACGTGGCGGTGCTACTGGCGCAGCAGCCGCTGCCCGGCGGTACCCGCGTCGGCATCGTCACGAACTCCTCGGCGCTGGCCGCGCTCGCCGCGGGCGACTGCGGGCCCGCGGGACTGACCGTCACCGCCCGCGCCGACGTGGGTCCGCAGGCCTCACCCGCCGAGTTCGGCGAGGCGCTGCAGGCCACCGCCGAGGATCCGGAGGTGGATGCGCTGGTGGTGGCGTGCGCGCCGCTGTCCGGACTGTCGTCGGGCTTCGCCGCGGTACTGGCCGAGCCGCTGGGCAAGCCGATGGTGGCCACGGTACTGGCGGACGAGCCACCCGCCGGCGTGCCGTGGTACCCGACCGTCGAGGAGGGCGTCCGCGCGCTCGGCCGGGTGGCCGCCTACTCGGCGTGGCGGCGGTCGCCGACCGGCCGGGTACCCGAACTGTCCACAGTGGACTCTCCGGATCCCCTTGTGGAGTACGGCATCGAGGTCGTCCCGTCGGTACGCGTCGCCGACCCGGAGGAGGCCATGGCCGCCGGGTACCGGTTCGGCTTCCCGGTCGTCGTCAAGCTCGCCGGTGGCCGGGCGGATCTCGGCGAGGTACGGCTGGACCTGACTGAAGCGGCTGCCGTCGAGCGGGCCGCGGCCGAACTGCTCGACCGCTTCGGCGACCAGGCGCACGTCGTGGTACAGCCGATGGTGGCGCCGGGCGTGTCCTGCCGGATCGAGGCGGTGGAGGACCCGTCGTTCGGACCGCTGGTCGGCTTCGGGCTCGGCGGGGTCACCGCCGACCTGCTCGGCGACCAGGCCTGGCGGGCGGCGCCGCTGACCGACCTGGACGCCGACGCGCTGATCCGCGAGCCGAAGCTGGCGCCGCTGCTGTTCGGGTACCGGGGTGCGCCGCCGGTGGCCGCCGACGCGCTGCGCGACCTGCTGCTGCGGGTCGGGCTGCTGATCGACGCGCATCCGGAGGTACAGCGGCTGCTGCTCCGGCCGGTGCTGGCCCGGCCGGACGGCATCTCGGTGCTGGACGTCACGATCCAGCGCGGCGAGCCGGGTACCCGCGCAGACAGCGGTCCCCGCCGCCTGACCTGACGGCGGGGACCGGTTCAGCCTGGTTCAGCAGGCGTACGCTTCGAGTCGCTGGGCGCGGGACGGGTGGCGCAGCTTCAGCAGGGTGATCTTCTCGATCTGGCGGATCCGTTCGCGGGACAGCCCGAACTCGCGGCCGACCTCGTCGAGGGTGCGCTGGCGACCGTCGTCGAGACCGAAGCGCAGCCGGATCACCGCGCGCTCCCGCTGGGACAGGCTGGCCAGGACGATCTCCACCTCCTGGCGCAGCATGCCGTTGGACACGGTGTCGGCCGGCTCCTCACGCGGGTCGACCCGCGCCACGAAGTCGCCCAGCGCGCTCTCGCCGTCTTCGCCGACGGCCTGGTCGAGGCTGACCGGCTCGCGGTCGTAGGAGATGAGCTCGATGACGGCGAACTCGGGTACCCCGAGCTCCTGCGCGATCTCGGTGATGCTGGGTTCGCGGCCCAGTCGCAGGGACAGGTCGCGCCGGCTGCGTACCATCCGGTTGACCTGCTCGACCATGTGTACCGGGATGCGGATGGTGCGGGCCTGGTCGGCCATCGCGCGGGTGATCGCCTGGCGGATCCACCAGGTGGCGTAGGTGGAGAACTTGTACCCCTTGGTGTAGTCGAACTTCTCCACCGCGCGGATCAGGCCTAGGTTGCCCTCCTGGATCAGGTCGAGGAACGCCAGCCCCCGCCCGGTGTACCGCTTCGCAATGCTGACCACCAGCCGCAGGTTCGCCTCCAGCAGGTGGTCCTTGGCGGCGCGCCCCTCCCGCGCCACCGTCATCAGGTCGCCGGCGAGCTCGGCGTCGCGTACCTCGGGCAGGATCTCTTCGGCGTAGAGCCCGGCCTCGATCCGCCGCGCCAGCTCGACCTCCTGCGCCGCGGTCAGCAACTTCGTCCGCCCGATGCCGTTCAGATATGCGCGTACCAGGTCGGCGGACGCCCCCCGGTCGTCAGTGTCGAGGTCGATCGGCTCGTCGTTGAGGTCGATGGTCTCGATCTGCTCTTCGTCGTCGCTGTTGGTCGCGGTGAGCGGCTGGGCCACGGTCACTCGCCTCCCCCATGTGCTCGAGGTTCCACGCTGTACGGAAATGCTGTACGGAAATAGAGCGTCTACCTAGACACGTGAAGTCGGGGTGAGGCGTTCGATGCGTGGCACTAATTCGGGAGCTGGGTTCTCCTTATTTGTCCAGGTAGATCCGCAACGCGGATCACAACTCCAGCAGAACTGTCCGCGGTCCGACATTGACCGACTCGACCAGCATCCGCGCCCGGAACCGCCCGGTGGCCACGTCGGCGCCGCGTTCCCGCAGTGCCCGGACGAACGCGTCGACCAGCGGCTCGGCGACCTCGGCCGGGGCCGCGGCGGTCCAGCTCGGGCGGCGCCCCTTGCGCGCGTCGCCGTACAGGGTGAACTGGCTGACCACCAGTACCGGCGCCGCGCGGTCGGCGGCGGACCGTTCCTCGTCGAAGATCCGCAGCTCGTACGCCTTGCGGGCAAGCTCCTTCGCGGTCGCGTCGGTGTCGGTGTGGGTGGCCCCGAGCAGGATCAGCAGGCCGTCGCCGATCGCGCCGACCACGGTACCGTCGACGGTCACGCTCGCCCGGCTGACCGTCTGCACGAGCGCTCTCACCGCACGATCTCCAGGAAGCCGCGCTCGACGAGGTGGGCCACGATCGGCTCGGCGACCTCGGCGAGTACCTCCTCGTCGACCTCGTGCGCCGCGGCCAGCACGGTGAGCTGGTCTTTGAGAGCAACACCGCCGTCGCAGCCGCTGACCAGCGCGAGGACCAGCGGATCGACCTCCTCGGTCCAGCGCAGCCCGTGCGGCAGCGCGAGCCGTTGCCGGTCCACCGCCCAGCCCTGCGTCCCGATCGTCGCCTCCTGGTGCAGGCGCAGGCCGGCTGCCGTCCGGTACCGCCGGCTGAGCAGGCCACCCGCGCGGACCGCATCCTGGCGGTCGAACCAGGCCGCGACCTGGTCTCCGAGCGGCTGGTCCACGGCCTGGCGCAGGTCCTCGACCCGGACCACCGGATCGGCGTGCCCCGCGCGGCGCAGCGTGACCAGGCCGAAGCCGACCGCCTCCACCTTCTGCGCGTCGAACCAGTCCAGCCATTCGACGGTGCGCCGGACGTCGCCGGCCTGCGCGGCGTCGGCGAGCCAGAGCTGGACGTAGGAGACCGGGTCGGTGGCCTCCCGCTGGATGATCCAGGCATCCAGCCCGGTACCGGCGACCCATCCGGCCACCCGCTGCGTCCAGTCCTCGCCGGCGACGTGCAGCCAGTTGGCGAGGTACTGCATCGTGCCGCCCTCGGTCAGCAGGTCGGGTGCGGCGGCGGCCAGTTCCGCGCAGACGGCGTCGCCCGGCCGGCCCGAGTCGCGGTAGGCGTGCGTGGCGGTACCCGGACCGGCCACGAACGGCGGGTTGCTCACCACGAGGTCGAACCGTTCACCGCGTACCGGCTCGGCCAGGTCGCCCAGCCGCAGGTCCCAGTCCAGCCCGTTGAGCGCGGCGGTGGTGGCCGCGAAGCGCAGCGCCCGGGCGCAGACGTCGGTCGCGGTGACCCGCCCCGCGTGCGTGGACAGGTGCAGGGCCTGGATTCCGCAGCCGGTACCCAGATCCAGCGCGGTCGCTACCGGTCGGCGGATCGTCGCGCCGGCCAGCATCGTCGAGGCGCCGCCGACGCCGAGGACATGATCGGGCGCCGGGGTACCGCCGGTGAGGTCGGAGATCACCCAGGATTCCTCGCCGTACGGCTCCAGGTCGACGATGGACCGGACGGCGTCACCGTCCTCGGCGAGCAGCGGGAAAGCCTCGGCCGGCAGCGCAGCCGCGACCGCCGCGCGCGGCTCGGCCTGGGCGCAGACGAACAACCGGATCAGGACGGCGAGGGGGTCGCGGTCGGTGGTGGCCCGCAGCGCCGCGCGGAAGTCGTTGCGGCGCAGGGCGACGGTCGCCTGCGGGCCGATCCGGTCGGCGATCCCGTTGCTGGTGTACCCGGCGGCCTGCAGCGCGGCGCGCAGCCGCGCGATCCCGTCCGCATCCAGGAGAGGTTCAATCACGGCGTCCATCCTGCCGTAGCGGGGTCGGCGTTCCCGCGTGGACACAGTTCGATAACGGTGGCGCGCCTACCGCGTCGGTCCGTCGGTCTTCAGGAAGATCGACCGGGTCGGTATCCGGAAACTTTCCTATCTAGGAGCACCCGTTGGTCGCAGAGATCGTCCGAAGGCTGGGGGCCTCGCCGCGAGCGCGCGGCAGTGCCACCAACTGCAGTTGCCCGGACATCTTCGAGCTTTCCGATGGAAGGTTCGCGGTCATCGGCACAGACATGACCACCGACCTTGACGGCGCGCTTCCGGCCGACGCCAGCCGGGCGGACTACGAACGGATCGTCGTGATTACGCGGGAGACCCTGCTGCGCGCGAAGCAGGACATCCCCGAACGCTAGTCACGCGGCCTGCTGTCGCCGTTCCGGCGAGCCCACGTCATTCGGCGGGCCGTCGAGGGCCGCCGGCCCCGGGTTCTCGCTCGCCACCTGGGCCACGACCTGGTTGAAGTGGAACTCCTCGGTCCCGGGCACGATGTGACTCGCGCGGGCCCGTTCGGTGTCCCTCCAGTACTGGCGAACGAGCGGGCTGCTGAACAGATAGCCGAGTTCACTTCGCAACTGCTCCTCCGTGATGTCGCTGATCCGGAAGCGCAGCCAGTGGTGTTGGATGATGAGGTTCGCGTACAGGTACTGGCGGTTGCGGCCCGGGGCAAGGCCGGAAACCAGCGTCGGCCATACCTCCGCCAGTTCCTCGTCCTCCATCGCCAGTCGCATCAGGTCGCGGTGCAGATTCCGCAGCTGTGCTTCCGCGCTGCGATGAAGCGCGGTTCCCGCCCGTCCCAGTAACTCCCTTTGTTGGCACAACTCCATTCGTTGGGCCTTCAGTTCCTGAAGCTGCATCACGAACGTGATGACCAACGCCGCGAGAGCGAAACCGGAGAAGACCGCGGTGAGTACCCCGAACGCCTGGCCGGCATTGCTCCACCTGATCCAGGTGTCGGTGCTGCCGCCCTGCGCGACCAGCGCGACGAGACCCAGACCGGTCACGAGTACCACGGCGACGGAGGCGGATGATATGGCAACCCACTTCAGGACCGTGCTCAGTCGTTTAGGCCCCCTGGTCTCCATAACCCATGGTGCCTCCGCGGAAGCGGGCACCGCCAGCACCCGCGGCGTGACTGAGAGATGAATGAGCGGAAGCCACGGTACCGGTAGACATTGACGTTATTGAACTCCCATTCATGCGCCTCGGCGGCCGCGCTTTCTGGATCTACCCGGAGCTGTTGAAGACTGTCGCGCGGCAGCGGCTGGCGGCTTCGTGAACCGCGGTCAGAATGTGGCGATCGGGTTGACCGGGCTGCCGGACGTACCGGCGAAGCGGACCGGCGCGACGGCGAGGTGGAAGTCCCACTGGCCGAGCTCGGCAGCCGTCGTCGCGCACGCCTCCAGGTCGCAGTTGTCGAGCAGCCACAGACCCATCGCGACCAGGCTCACGGCGTGAACCGGCATCAACACGTCTTGGTACCCCGACGGCGCAACGTCCTGGGGGGTGTCCGCGCCGATCAGCGCGACGTCGCGTTCATGTAGCCACGGCAGGCAGGACGCGTGCCAGCCGGCCTGCGTGAATCCGCTGGCCGTACCGGCCTCGTGCCGGACGCGGCCATAGCCGGTCCGCAGGAGTACCGCATCGCCGGCTCGCACCCGCACACCCTGGCGACGCTCGGCCTCCTGGAGATCGT
>VAWN01000036.1:85653-115644 GCA_005885555.1 Actinomycetota bacterium | reverse complement strand
ACGCCGACCTGCCGCTGTCCGGCGACGTGTTGGTGATGGTCAACGGCCTCGGCGGTACCCCGCTCATCGAGCTGTACGTCGTCTTCGCAGCCGTCGCCGACTGGCTGAAGGGCCACGGCGTGACGATCGCCCGCAGCCTGGTCGGCAACTACATCACCAGCCTGGAGATGGCCGGCTGCTCGATCACCGTGTGTCGACTGACCCCACAGCTCACCGAACTCTGGGACGCTCCGGTGGAGACCCCGGCGCTGCGCTGGGGACGCTGACCGAATGACCGAGCCCCGGCAGGAGAAGACGATGGACGCGACGATGTTCCGCGCCTGGGTGGCCGAGGCCACCCGGCTCGTGGTCGACAATGCCGACCACCTGACCCATCTGGACGCCGCGATCGGCGACGCCGACCACGGTATCAACCTCAGCCGGGGCCTGCGGGCGGCGGCCGCGACGCTGGACGAGACCGCACCGGCCACGCCCGGTGCGGTGCTCGCGACCGTGGGGCGGGCGCTGATCAGCAAGACCGGCGGGGCGTCGGGGCCGCTGTACGGAACGGCGTTCCGCGCCGCCGCCAAGACGCTCGGCGAGGACCCCGACGTGAGCGCCGTCCAACTGGGCGCCGCGCTGGCCGCGGCGCTCGCCGGGATCCGCCAGCTCGGCGCCGCCGAGCCGGGCGACAAAACGATGGTCGACGCACTCGAACCGGCGGTGCACGCCTACCAGGCCGCGGTCGACGGCGGGTCCGAGCTGGCCGCGGCCACGCGGGCCGCCGCCGACGCCGCGGTACAGGGGCTGGCGGACACGGTACCGCTGCAGGCGCGCAAGGGGCGGGCGAGCTACCTGGGTCCGCGGACGATCGGGCACGAGGACCCGGGTGCCGCCTCCACCGTCCTCATCCTGCAGGCGTTGGCGACGGTGACCGGGGTATGACCACGGTGGCGAACCGCTGGACGGGTACCGGCGTGGCACCGGGTACCGCGGTCGCGGCCGTCTGGCGGGCCGACCGGCCGGTACCGGCGCTCGCCGGCCCGCTGGATCCCGGCCGGGTCGAGGCGGCGTACCACGCGGTGGCCGCCGACCTGACCGGGCTCGCCGACCGGGTGCGCGCGCAGGGTCGCGGGTCGGCCGCGGACATCGTGGCCACCGGCGCGCTCATCGCCACCGACCCGGGTCTCGTGGCGGCCGCCCGAACCGCGGCCGGCTCGGCCGAACCCGTGTCGGCAATCCTGGATGCGGTCGAGGGCTACGCCCGGATGTTCGACGGGCTGGCCGACGAGACGCTACGGGAGCGGGCCGCCGACGTGCGGCAGGTCGGCCGGCGGGTCGTCGAACACCTCACCGGAGCCGGGCAACCGCCGGCGTCCGGCCGGTTCGTCCTCGTCGCCGGCGACGTCGGTCCGGCCGACCTGCTGGAGCAGCTCGCGCGGGGACTGGTGGCCGCGGTGACGGTACGCGGCGGCGCCAACTCGCACGCCGCGATCGTCGCGCGTTCGGTCGGGCTGCCGCTCGTCGTCGGCGTGGACGCCGAAGTCCTCGACCTGCCGGACGGTACCCCGCTGCTGGTCGACGCCGACGCCGGCGCGGTGGTCGCGGCACCGCCGCCCGACGAGCTGTACCGCGTGGAACAGGCCGCGCTGCGCCGGGCACGGCGGCAGGCGGCACTCGCGGCGGAGCGCCAGCGGCCGCACGTCACCGCCGACGGGTACCGGTTCGAGCTGCTGTGCAACGTCGCCTCGGACACCGAGGTACGGCTGGGACGCGACAGCGGCGCGGAGGGCATCGGGCTGCTCCGCACCGAACTGTCGTTCCTCCACAGTGGACAGTGGCCGGACGGGGCGGAGCACCGGCGGGTACTTCGGCCGATCCTTACGGAGGCGGCCGGCTGGCCGGTCACGGTACGGCTGCTGGACTTCGCGGGCGACAAGGTGCCGCCGTTCCTCGACCCGGCCGCGGCCGGACTGCCGGCGCTGCTGCGCAATCCGGACGCGTTGGTCGCGCAGCTACGCGCGATCGTCGACCTCGGAAGCGAGGTGACGCTGCGCATCATGGTGCCGATGGTCACCGAGCCGGGGCAGCTGCGCGCGGTTCGGGATGCGGTGCAAGGGATCCCGGTCGGCGCGATGGTGGAGACGGTCGCTGCGGTCGACGCGATCGGCGAACTGTCCGCTGTCGCGGACTTCTTCTCCATCGGTACCAACGATTTGACGGCCGAGGTACTCGGCCTGGACCGGACCGATCCCCGGGCCCGCCCGCAGCTTGCCGCCGACCCACGGGTGCTGCGACTGGTCGCGCGGGTGGTGGCCGGCACCGACCGGCCGGTGAGCGTGTGCGGCGATGCTGGTGCGCATCCGACCACGCTGCCGCTGCTGCTCGGCGCCGGGGTACGACGGTTCAGCGTGGCGTGCGCGCGGCTGGACGAGGCACGGTACCGGCTGCGGCGGCTCGACATCACGACATGTGCCGACCTGACCGCGCAGGCGCTGGAGCTACCCGACGTCGAGTCGGTGGAAGCCCTTGTGCGGCAACGGATCCAGGAGGCGTTGCCGTGACTCAGCGGGCCGCACCCAGATCGCGCGACAGTGCCCGGGCGGTGGACCGGACCGCGTCGGCGAGCCGGCGCTCCTGCCCGTCGGCGAGCAGCCGCTGGACCGGGCCGACGATGCCGAGCGCGCCGACCGTGCGGCCGGACCAGTCGAACACCGGCGCGGCGATGCCCGCGTCGCCGAGCGTCGCCTCCTGGTCCTCGACGGCGTACCCGCGCCCGCGCACCGTGGCGACCGTCTTCAGCAACGCCGACGGGTCGGTGAGGGTGCGCCCGGTCAGCCGCGGCAGCGGACCGTGCAGCAGCGCGTTGACCGCCAGGTTGGACATGTTGGCGGCGATCGCATGGCCGAGCGCGCAGGCGTGCCACGGCACGGCGGCGCCCACTTCGAGGATCTGCACCAGGTCGTCCGGGCGCAGCGCGTGGTGCACCACGACCACGCGGTACCCGGACAGCACGCCGACCCAGACCGCCTCGCCGGTCTGCCGGGCCAGCCGGTCGGCCCAGGTCGCGGAGCGGGCGCGCAGTTCCGAGCCGTCCAGGTATGCGTTGCCCAACTGCAGGACCGCCGGCCCCAGCGCGTACTTGCCGCCGTCAACCTCCTGCACCACCAGCCCGTGCCGCTCCAGCGTGCGCAGCATGGTGTGCACGGTCGGCTTCGGGACATCGACAATTTCGGAGATCTCGGATACCCCTAACCGGGGCGTACCGGAGGCGAGCGCGAGAAGAATCTGCGCGGCGCGTTCAACGGCACGTGTCACGGGTACCCCTTCGGCATCGCCGATTATGATTCGGCTGAATGGAACGGTAGACCAACAATGGTAGGCATCGTCCTCGTCTCGCACAGCCCCGCCCTCGCCGAGGGAGCCGCCGAGCTCGTCGGGCAGATCGCCGGCGGCGCCCGGGTGGTACCGGCCGGAGGTACCGAGGACGGCCGGCTCGGTACCAGTACCCGCCTGATCGTCGACGCGATCGCCAAGGCGGACCAGGGCGCGGGCGTACTCGTCATCCCCGACCTGGGCAGCTCGGTGCTCAGCGCCCGCGCGGTCATAGCCGACCTGGATCCCGGCGCTCCCCCGGTCGCGCTGGCCGACGCGCCGTTCGTCGAGGGTGCCGTCGCGGCCGGCGTGGCCGCGAGCATCGGCGCGGACCTGTCGGCGGTGGCCCGGGCGGCGGACCGAGCCGCCCGCAACCGCCGAGCCGCCCGCAACCGCCGAGCCGCCCGCAACCGCCGAGCCGCCCGCAACCGCCGAGCCGCCCGCAACCGCCGAGCCGCCCGCAACCGCCGAGCCGCCCGCACGCGCCGAGCGGGCCGTGATCCTGCCCAAGCACCTGCACGCCCGCCCGGCCGGCCTGATCGCGCAGGCCGCGGCGCGGTACCCGCAGACCACGATCGAAATCGTCGCGGACGGCCGGCGCGCCGACGCGCGCAGCATCCTCGCGGTCATGGCGCTGGGCGCGGTCGCAGGCAGCGAGGTCCTCGTACGCACGGCCGGCGCGCAGGCGGACGGCGCGACCGCCACGGTCGTGGCGATCCTGACCGCGGCCGAGGACTAGCGCACACCCGACCACCACCGGGAAACCACCGGGAAGCGCGGCCGGGCTGCACGCCAAGTCCGGCAACGCGTCCGCGGCACAGCAGGTCGGGATCGCGCGTCAGGTGCTGGCGGACTCGGCTTCCTGCTTCTGCTCGACGAGCTCACCCTCGATCATGATCTGGATCTCGTCACTCACCACGAACTTGCCGTCCAGCATCATGTTGAAGCTCAGGCCGAACTCCTTTCGGTTTATCTTCCCCTCGGCGCTGTAGGCGATCCGGTGCCCCATCATCGCCGGGTCGTTGAACTCGCCGTACTTGAGCACCCGCAGCGAGACCGGCCGGGTGTTGCCTTTGATGGTGAGATCACCGGTCAGCGTGTACCGGTTCTCGCCGGCCGGCTCGACACCGGTGCTGCGGAACGTGATCGTCGGGTACTTGTCCACCTCGAGGAAGTTCGACGAGCGCAGGTCCTTGTCGCGGGTCTCGTTGTGGGTACGGATACTCACCGTCTGGATCGTGACCTCCACCGAGGAGGTCTCCGGGTGGTCGGGGTCGATGTCGGCCTTCGCGCTGACTTCGGCGAAGTGGCCCCGGACCGTCATCATCCCCAGATGCTTCGCGGAGAACTCGACCTGGGTGTGGTAAGGATCGAGCTGCCAGTTGCCCATGTGGACCTCCTTGTCCGCGGCTTGCGCCACGAGCCTAGTCCGATCCGCGGCCGGTCGACAGCAGCTGCCGATGGGCACAGAATCGCCTGCGAAAGCGCGGTGTACGCCCACTTGAGGATCCATGAGTTTCCTCACCCCACCCGCCACCCAGTGCTTGAGCAGGTAGTATTGCCCTTCGGCTGCGCCACGGGGACGCCGTGCGGCGCAGCCGAATCGTGTTCGGAGGCCCGTTGACCATCACCGCTGCGCCGCAGCTTCCTGCGCGGCCGCTGCTCGACGCCAGTTCCGCACCCGCGACGTTCCGCTCCGGGCCGGCGCCCGGGCCGCGGACCTTGCCGGACATCCTGCACCGGACGGTGCAGCAGCACCCGAACGCGCCGGCGCTCGACGACGGCACGCGGGTGCTGACCTACCGCGCCCTGCAGGCCGAGGTGGACCAGCTGCGCGGCATGCTCGTGGCCGCGGGCATCGGCGGCGGCGACCGGGTCGGCATCCGGGTCCCGTCCGGCACCGCCGACCTCTATGTCGCAATTCTCGCTGTACTGGCATCCGGCGCGGCCTACGTCCCGGTCGACGCCGACGATCCCGACGAGCGCGCCGAACTCGTGTTCGGCGAGGCCGACGTCTGTGCCGTCGTGGGTACCGGACGCACGCTGGCGATGCGCGGTACCCCGATTGCCGAAGACTGGACGCCGAGCCCCGACGCGGACGCCTGGATCATCTTCACCTCGGGCTCCACCGGAAAGCCGAAAGGCGTTGCGGTCAGCCACCGCGCGGCTGCCGCGTTCGTCGACGCGGAAGCGCGGATGTTCCTCACCGACGAGCCGTTGGGCCCGGGTGACCGGGTGCTCGCCGGGTTGTCCGTGGCGTTCGACGCCTCCTGTGAAGAGATGTGGCTGGCGTGGCGGCACGGTGCCTGCCTGGTACCCGCGCCGCGGTCGCTGGTCCGCACCGGCATGGACCTCGGTCCGTGGCTTGTGGCGCAACGGATCACCGTCGTGTCGACGGTACCGACCCTCGCCGCGCTCTGGCCGACCGAGGCGCTGGACGAGGTGCGGCTGCTCATCTTCGGCGGTGAGGCATGCCCGCCGGAGCTCGCCGAGCGGCTGGCCGTCGAAGGCCGGGAGGTCTGGAACACTTACGGACCAACGGAAGCGACCGTCGTCGCGTGCGCGGCGCAGCTGACCGGCGAGGGGCCGGTGCGTATCGGGCTGCCGTTGGACGGCTGGGAGCTCGCGGTCGTCGACGGGCAGGGCGGGCTGGTACCCATGGGCGCCACCGGCGAGCTGGTCATCGGCGGGGTCGGGCTGGCACGGTACCTGGACGCCGCAAAGGATGCGGAGAAGTTCGCGCCGCTGCCGTCGCTGGGCTGGGACCGCGCATACCGCAGCGGCGATCTGGTCCGCGCCGAGCCCGACGGTCTCGTCTTCATCGGCCGCGCGGACGAACAGGTCAAGCTCGGCGGCCGGCGCATCGAGCTCGGTGAGGTCGACGCCGCGCTGCACGCGCTGCCCGGTGTCGCGGGTGCGGCCGCGGCGGTACGCCGGACCCGGGGCGGCAACCAGATCCTGGTCGGTTACGTCGTGCCGGCCGGGCCGGACGCGTTCGACCCGGCCGACGCACTCACCCGGTTGCGCGCCGCCCTCCCGGCCGCACTGGTGCCGCTGTTGACGACCGTCGACGCGCTGCCCACCCGGACGTCCGGAAAGGTTGACCGGGAAGCACTTCCGTGGCCGTTGCCGCTGACCGGCGCCACGGCGGCGGCCGATCTGACCGGCACCGAGGCGTGGCTGGCCGAGCAGTGGGCTGACGTGCTGGGTACTCCCCCGGCGGGCGCGGACGACGACTTCTTCGCCAGCGGTGGCACCAGTCTCGGTGCCGCGCGGCTGGTTTCCCTGCTGCGCGGACGGTACCCGGGTGTCTCGGTCGCCGACCTGTACCAGCATCCGACGGTGCGCGCGCTGGCCGTGGTACTCGACGAGACCGGTGCGCGGGAGGCCGCGCCGCGCACCGTCGCACCGGTACCCCGCCGGACCGGCCTGGCGCAGACCGCGCTGCTGCCGGTGTTGATGAGCCTGGTGGGCCTGCGGTGGCTGGTGGTGCTCGCCGCCGTCAACAACCTGCTGCACGCCCCGTGGGCGCCGGCCGCGTCGTGGTGGTGGGTGCTCGCCGGCTGGCTGCTGTTCATCAGCCCGCCCGGTCGCATCCTCATCGCTTCCCGCGGCGCCCGGCTGCTGCTGCGCGGCGTGCGACCGGGTACCTACCCGCGCGGCGGGACTGTCCACATGCGACTGTGGGTGGCGGAGAAGCTGGCCGAGTTCAGCGGTGCGACGAACCTGGCCGGTGTCTGGCTGGCGTGGTACGCCCGCGCGCTGGGCGTGAAGCTGGCCGCGGGTGTGGACCTGCACTCCCTGCCGCCGGTGACCGGCATGCTGCGGCTGGGCAAGGGCGCTGCGGTCGAGCCCGAGGTCGACCTGTCCGGCCACTGGGTCGACGGCGACACCGTCCACATCGGACGGATCCGGATCGGGGCCGGCGCGATCGTCGGTGCGCGGTCGACCCTGCTGCCCGGCGCGCGGATCGGTAAGCGGGCGCAGATCGGGCCGGGCTCGTGCGTGCTCGGCGCGGTACCGGCGGGGCAGCGCTTCGCCGGGGTACCCGCCGCGCGTACCGGCAAGGCGACGCAACGCTGGCCGGACCGGCGCCCGACCCGGGCCCGCCGCTGGACGTTCGCGTACGGCCTCACCTCACTGGTGCTCGGCTTCCTCCCGGTGCTCGCGGCGCTGCCCGGCCTGGCGCTGCTCGGCCGGTTGGTGCACGGCGCACCGACGCTGCGGGTGGCGCTGCTGCACGCGCTCGCCGGGGTACCGTTCGCGACGGTCGTCATGCTGCTCACCTACGCACTGCTGGTGCTCGTCGGGGTGCGGCTGCTCGGCATCGGGCTGCGTGCCGGGTACCACCCGGTGCACGGTCGGGTGGCGTGGCAGGCGTGGACCACCGAGCGGCTGATGAACATGGCCCGGGTCGCGCTGTTCCCCTTGTACGCCAGCCTGTTCACCCCGGTGTGGATGCGGGCGCTGGGCATGCGGGTCGGCCGGCGGGTGGAGATCTCCACGGTCGTGGCGCTGCCGACGCTGACGAGCGTGGGCGACCACGCGTTCCTCGCCGACGACACGATGGTCGGCTCCTACGAGCTTGGCGGCGGGTGGCTGCGCGTCGACACCGCGCGCGTCGGTAAGGGCGCGTTCCTCGGCAACTCCGGGATGACCGCGCCCGGCCGCAAGGTGCCCAACCGCGGTCTGGTCGGCGTGCTGTCCGCGACGCCGAAGCGGGCCAAGGCCGGTACCTCCTGGCTCGGCATGCCGCCGATGCGCCTGCCGCGGGCCGCGGAGGCGACCGACGCGGCGCGCACCTTCGACCCACCCCGCCGGCTGATGGTGGCCCGCGCCGCGGTCGAGCTCTGCCGCCTGGTACCGGTCATGTGCAGCGTCGCACTCGCGGTACTCGCGTTGGCTGCGTTCGAGGCGCTCGCCGGTACCGCCGGGTTCGCGGTCGCGGCGTCGGCCGGCGGGCTGGTCCTGCTCGCCGCGGGGCTGCTCGCCTGCGTCGTCGCCAGCGCCGCGAAGTGGTTGCTGGTCGGCCGGTTCCGGACCGGTGAGCGTCCACTGTGGAGCAGCTTCGTGTGGCGCAACGAGTTGGCCGACACCTTCATCGAGGTACTCGCGGTGCCGTGGCTGGCCGGCGCGGTCGGCGGTACCCCCGTGATGAGCGCGTGGCTGCGCAGCCTCGGCGCGCGCGTCGGCCGCGGTGTCTGGTGCGAGACCTACTGGCTGCCGGAGGCGGACCTGATCCGGCTGGGCGATGCGACCACGGTCAACCGCGGCTGTGTCGTGCAGACCCACCTGTTCCATGATCGAATCATGCGTATGGATACGGTGACCCTCGACGAAGGCGCGACGCTGGGGCCGCACGGCATCGTGCTGCCCGGCGTGACGGTCGGCGCGCACGCCACGGTCGGGCCGGCCTCGCTGGTGATGCGCGGCGAACTGGTACCGGCGGTCGGCCGCTGGCTCGGCAACCCGATCGCCGCCTGGCCGTCGCCGCCACCCCCGGTGCGAGCGGCCGTCGCCGTCCACCCGGGGTGACCCCGCTCCGGCGGCCGTACCTTGCCGGGCACGGCGACGACAGCTACCGGGTCAGCCACTACGACCTCGCGGTGCAGTACCGGCCGGACACCGCGCGGCTGTCCGGCCGGGCGGTCATCGCCGCGGTCGCCGACCGCCGGCTCGCCGAGGTACCGCTGGACTTCGCCGCGTTGCGGGCCGAACGGGTGCGCCTCGACGGTGCGCCGGCCCGGCATCTGCACCGCGACGGGAAGCTGCGGGTGCGGCCGGTGCGACCGGTCCCGGCCGGTACCCCGTTCGTCGTCACGGTCGAGTACGCCGGCAAACCCCGGCCGGTACGCAGTCTCTGGGGCGACATCGGCTGGGAGGAGCTGACCGACGGCGCGCTCGTCGCGAGCCAGCCGGTCGGTGCGCCGTCCTGGTTTCCGTGCAACGACCGGCCGGCGGACAAGGCAACGTACCGGATCGCGGTGACCGCACCGAGCCGGTACACCGTCGTGGCCAACGGCGGCCTGGTGTCGCGCCGGGTGGCCGGCGGTACCACGACGTGGGTGTACGACCAGCCGGTGCCCATGTCGACATACCTCGCGACCGTCCAGATAGGACGGTACGTGCCGGTGCGGCTCAGCAAAGGTCCGGTGCCGCAGGAGGCCGCGGTACCCCGGCGCCTGGTGCCCCAATTCAGCCACGACTTCGGGCGCCAGCCGGCGATGGTGCAGGCGTTCACCCGCTTGTTCGGCCCGTACCCGTTCCCCGACTACCGCGTCGTGGTGGTCGACGACGAGCTCGACGTACCGCTGGAAGCGCACGGCCTGTCCATGTTCGGCGCCAACCACGTCGACGGGCACCGCGGCTGGGAACGGCTCGTCGCGCACGAACTGGCGCACCAGTGGTTCGGCAACAGCCTGACCGTCGCCGAATGGCGCGACATCTGGCTCAACGAGGGCTTCGCGAAGTACGCCGAATGGCTGTGGTCGCAGGAATCCGGTGGCGAACCGGCGAGCGCGCACGCCGCACGCGCCTGGGCCACGGTCGCCGCGCTACCGCAGGACCTCAAGGTCGCCGACCCGGGCGTGCGCCGGATGTTCGACGACCGGGTGTACCAGCGCGGCGCGCTGACCCTGCACGCGCTGCGCCACACCGTCGGCGACACCGCGTTCTTCGGCCTGCTGCGCGAATGGACACGCACGTACCGGGACCGCACGGTGCGCACGGAGCAGTTCGAGGCGATGGCGCACCGGCACGCGAACCGGCCGCTGGACAAGCTGTTGCGGGCGTGGCTGCACGAGCATCCGTTGCCGCCGCTGCCGTCCCGGTGAACACCGGATGCATACCGCATCGACGCTGTTGAACTCGTCGATGCGGTGTGGCACCGTGAGGGCGATCGCCCGCCCGGCCGGAAGGATCCGCCATGCGCCGCTTGCCTGCCGCCCTCGGCATCGCCGCCGTCGCCGTCGCCGTTGTCGTTGTCGCGGTCGCCGGTCCGGCATCGGCCGCCACCAACTGGACGACGACCGGCTCCGACCATGCCGACGCCCTGACGCAGAGCCAGGGCATGGCGACGATCGTCCGCTCCGGCGGTACCACGCTGCGCTACACCGGTGTGGGCACGATCCCGCTGTCGGTACGCGGCGAAGGCTGGGACCACGTCGGTGATCCCGACTCGGTCGCCGGGTGGTACGTCGAGCCGTACGAGCACGCCGGCGCCACCGCGAAGATGTACCGTGCCCAGGCGCCGGACGGCACGTGGCGCGAGTACGTCCACGCGCTGGGCGCCGACGAGGCGTACAACAACTCCTTCGACACGATCAGCCCGGACGGCGCGTGGATGCTGTCCGGCGAGTGGAACACGATGAACCGGTTGCTCGGCTTCGCGACCCCGGGGCTCAACCCGGCCGCGGTACCGGGTGCGAACCTGCCGACCAGGTTCACCGTGCGGCTGGACCATCCGGTACGCAACGTGCAGGGCTGCGACTTCTTCTCCGCGCAGACGCTGCTGTGCGCCTCCGACGACGCGGCCACCGACCTGTTCGGCATCGCGAAACCGTTGCTGCAGATCGATCTCGCCCGTCCGCTCGACGGCGCCGACGTCACCGGCCAGGTGACCGCGCTGCGCCCGCTGCCACGCTCCAGCATCTGCTCCGGCTCGTTCGAGGTGGAGGGCGTCGACTTCGCCGGCGGTACCCTGCGGGTACTGGTGATGTCGCCGGGCTTCTGCGTGGTGCTCGACAGCAAGAGCTGGCGGTTCCGCCAGTCCTGACGCCAGGCTGGCGGAACCGCCGCCGCGGTTACCCGTCGCCGCGGTTACCCGTCGCAGCCGTGGATCGCGTTGCTCCAGGTCGGTTGTACCGCGAAGCTGCCGCTGCTCAGGTCGATCGTGTGCAGGTTCTGCCAGGCGCACTTGTCGCCGTTCTCCTCGCCGTCGGCGTCGAACCAGCCGCCGCCGGTGTCCGGGTCGGTGACCGCCTCCAGGAACTCGTGCCCGCCGGTGATGCTGAACCCGTCCAGCGGCCCCTGTACCGTGTCGGCGCCGCAGCCGCCCCCCGCGTCGAGCACGTAGGGCTGGTTGGTGAACGGGATGCCGTTGGCGATCGAATGCCACGCGCAGAACCCGGCGCCCGGGGTGTTGAAGCCGTCCGGATGGGTACCGTGCGGGCTCAGCACCACGATCTGCAGGTTGATGTCGGCGCTGAGGCCGAAGTGCGCGGCGCCCCGCATCGCCTCGTTCGCGATCTGGTCGGCGGTCGCGTGGCCGGGCGCGTTGCGCGCCGAGTCCACCCAGACGCCCTGCAGCACCGAACCGGTGAACGTGGGCGACGCACCCTGGCCGTCATACTGCGACGTGACCGGCGACCACTGGTCGTCGGACTGGCCCAGGCCGGTGAAGAAGTCGGTCATGTAGCCCTGCACGCCGTTGGCGTCCTTCTTCCACTGCCTGCCCCAGAACACCAGGTACACCGCGGGTGACTGCTGGATCGGGCCGTCGTGGTACTCCAGGTCGCCGGCGTCGGCACGCGGCGCGTTGTGGCCGCGCAACGGGATGATGCCGTGCCGGGTCACCGTGGTCGCCCCGCCGGACTGCCGCGTCTGGGCGGCGGAAGCCACTCCGGTACCGGCGGCCACGAGCGCGAGCCCGAGCGCACCGACGACGAGCTTCCTTGGGATCGCCAAGATTCCTCCCACATCAAATCGATGTGCACCAATATTGATGGATGAGGATTACTTGGCGGTAACCCGTGGCGCAAGCCCGCGAAATTTCGCGACCGCCATTTCCAGTACCGCACGGGTCGCCGGAGACAGCTCGGTCTGGCGCCGGTGGACCACCGCGAAGGTATCCCACAACCGGGGTCGCAACGGTGCGGTACCAAGCTTGTGCGGTACGCGTCCGGCCAGGCCCTGCAGCAGTCCGCGGTTGGCGACCGTGTCGGCCAGGCCGCGCCCGGCGACGTCCAGCGCGGTCTCCACGTCGTCGACGTCGGCGACCGGCCGCAGCGCCACACCCGTCGCCTGTACCCGGGCGGCCAGCGCCCGCCGCGTGGTGTCCGCTTCCGCCCATGACGCATACGGCAGCACCAGCCGCGCCTTCGCCAACTGCTCGGCCGTCACGGGGCCGGTGAGGCGGCTACGGTCTGCGCTGACGTAGAGGATCTCGTCGCGGAAGACCGGCCGTACCGCCAGTTGCGCGTCATCGACGGGCAGCGCGACGATGCCCGCCTCCACGTCGCCGGAGCGGATCAGTTCGATGGTCGCGGCCGAGTTCTGGCCGACGATCTGCACGCGCAGGTCCGGGTACCGCTTGAGGATCGACGCGACCAGGTCGGCGCCGACGTAGTACCGCATCGTGCCGAAGACACCCAGCCGCACGGTACCGGCGACGATGTCGCGGACCGCGCGCGCCGCGGCGACCGCCTGCTCGCTCGCGGCGAGCGCCCGTTCGGCGTGCGGCGCCAGCGCACCCGCGGCCTCGGTCGGGCGCAGGCCGCGGCCGACCCGGATGAACAGCGCCACCCCGCAGGCCCGTTCGAGCAGCCGCACCTGTTCGGACACCGACTGCTGGGCCAGGCCCAGTTCCGCGGCGGCCGCGGTGAACGAACCCGTCCGCACCGCGGCGAGGAAGCAACGGAACTGGTGCAGGCTGGCCAGAACAAGCTCCAGGGATTTCCGGTAGCTGACTGAGGAAGTCCAGGCTACCTCAGCAGCTTGCGACGGCCGTAGCGTCGGCCCATGGCCACCTCACGTCAGGTCGGTGGCGGGCTGCTCGTCGTGGGCGCCGCCACCGGGTACGGGCTGCTGCCGCTGTTCGCGACCGAAGCGCGCCGCGCCGGGCTGGACACGGTGACGGTGCTCGCGATCCGCTTCACGCTCGCGGCCGCCGCGCTCTGGCTCCTCGTGGCGGTGCGCCGGCCGGCGGTGCCGCCGCGGCGGGTGCTCGCCGCGGTCCTCGCGGTCGGTGCGAGCTGCTGGACCGTCCAGGCCGTCGGGTACTTCGTCGCGGTGGCCCGGCTCGGCGCGTCGCTGGCCGCGTTGTTGCTCTACACGTACCCGTTGCTCGTCGTCGCGGTCGCCGTGCTGGCCGGCCGGCAGCGGTGGCACCGCATGCTTGCGGTCGCGTCGGGTCTGGTGGTCACCGGGCTGGCGCTGGTGTTCGGCGTCGGTACCGGCGGCACCCGACTCGACCCGCTCGGCGCCGCGGCCGGCGTGACCGCCGCGGTGACCTACTCCGCGTTCATCCTCCTCAGCGAGCCACTCTCCCAACGCGTCGACGCATTCCTGTTCACCGCGCTCACGATGACCGGTGCCGCGGCGGCCACGGTCGGCGTCACGGTCGCCCGCGGCGGGGTACCGTTCGGCGCCGTCACGCATGCCGGTGCCGCGCTGCTCGCCCTCGCGCTGGTGTCCACGGTGGCCGCGGCGGTCGCCTTCCTGTCGGGGCTGCGCCGGATCGGTGCCGCCACGACGGCGATCCTGTCGTGTACCGAGGTCGTCGTCGCGTGTACCGTGGCCGCCACCGCCCTCGGCGACCGCCTGTCCCCCATCCAGCTCGCCGGCTGCGCGGCCATCGTCGCCGCCGTCGTCGTGCTCAACGCCGGTCAGAACGCGGTGAGCGTGACCCGCACCGACTCCACCTCGAAGCTGTGCGGGATCCGCGAGTAGTGGTCGGTGACCGGGGTCTTGTAGGACCTGCCGGCGTCCAGGCTCGGCTGGGTGTGGACCGACGCGAGCGTGGTCCGGTGCAGCGCCGGGTGGTGACGTAGCTGTCGAAGTAGCTGCCGCTGAACACGCCACGCTCCACGCCCTTGCGCCGGCGACTCCACGCGCAACAGGGTGCCGTCGGCGCGGTGGTCAATGAGCCAGCTCGTAGAGGCGGGTGGGCTCGTCGAGCTCGGGTACCTTGTGCTCGCCGAGGTCGCGCAGAGCCGGCGCGGACCGGTCACCGTCGAGCAGCGCGGCCGTGGTCTGCGAGACGAGTACCTGCCCCGGCTCGGTGACCCGGGCGAGCCGGGCGAGCCTGACGAGGGCGGTACCCGCGACCGGCCGGCCCGGGTCACCCGACCACCGTCCCGAGTGGACAGTGATCGCGACCTCGACGTCGCACCCGGCCGGCGCGGCCAGCGCGGCGCTCGCCTCGTCACCCAGCCGGCGCACGACGTGCCGCCAGCCGGACAGGTCCGCCGCGAGGAACGTGCCGATGCCGGGCGCCGGCGACGACCGGGGCCGGTCGAAGCGCGCGGGCAACCCGTGCACGGTCAGCTGGACGAGGCGGTGCCGGCCGGGGATCCCCTTGAGCGGGTGCTCGCCCAGGTCGAGCAGGTCGATCCCGGGCAGCTCGGCGTCCTCGATGATGCCGGCGGTCGCGGCGGACGCGAGCACCTGACCGCCGTGGGCGGCTTCGCAGATGCGCGCCGCCCGGTGCACGCCGACCCCGACATAGCCGTCGTCCGTCAGATGCGGCTCGGTCGTGTGCAGACCCATCCGTATCCGTACCGTCGCGTCGGCGGGCCAGGTGGCCGCCGCGAGCGCGCGCTGCGCGGTCACCGCAGCGGTGACGGCGCGGCGGGCGCTGTCGAAGACCACGAAAGACCGTCCCCGCGGTGTCGACCTCCCGCCCGCCGTGCGCCTGGAAAGCCTTGCGCAGCAACCGGCACCGCCCCCGAGCGGCGAGCGCATCGGGGGCGGTACCGCCTCGGGGCGTCAGCTACCGACGGCCGACAGCACCTCCGGTCGGACCGCACCGTTGCCCGACGGCAGCGCGGTCGCCCGGAACAATTCGCCCGCGTCGACGGCGTTGTCGAACTCGGTCTGGTCGCTTTCACCCGGTACCTTGGTCAGCCAGGTGAACACCGTGTTGCGGGCCACCGCCTGCTGGTACAGCGCCACGACATCGGGCGTGGGCCGTCCGTTGCCGTCGAGCAGCGCGCGCACCACGGCCCAGATGCCGTCAGGATGTCCACCGGCGACCTTCTGGATGACCTTCTCGTGGCCGAGCAGGGCGAGTTCGTTGTCCAGGCGGTCGCGCAGCTCCTTGATCTTCAGGATGGTGGCTTCCGACATGTGCTGCTGGATGTTCCAGCGCACCTGCGTTGCCGCCAGGTTGACGGCGCTGCGGCTCGGCGGGGACGGCGGCTGGAAGGTGTGCCGGTTGTCGTAGTACTGCTGGATCAGTGTGATCAGGCGGGTGAACTGGCCCGGGAACTCCCGATTGACCACGGCACCCGCGGGCAGGCCGGTGACCGGGAACCCGAACCTGCCGGCGGTGAGCACCTGCCGGTCGGTCTGGGTCAGGTCGCCGTTGCGCCGCCAGCGGCAGTACAGGAAGTCACTCAGCTCCTCGTCGCCGAAGTCGTAGGCTTCCGCGGCCCACCGCTGCACCAACGCCTCGCCGGCGGCGAACACCCGCAGGCCGTCGCCCACCGTGGTGATGAACGCCAACTGTTGCGCGGCAACGATGTTCGCCGGGTCGACCACCGGCGTGAGATCGTCGATCGCGCCCATGTCGAGCGAAACGTTGCCCACCGCGCAGGGCAGATCCCGGATGAACGGCCGCGGCGGGTAGCTCCCGTAGGACTTGCCGGCCGCGAGGGCCGACGCCCAGGCGATGGCGTAGTCGCGACCTCCCTCGGGCGACCGCACGGCCGGTTCCGGATTCTCGGCACCGTAGGCCAGCAGCATGTTGCCGTAGATCTCCTCGATGCTGAGCACGAGCTGCACCCTGCGGTCGAACCGGTGGTGGGCTTTGATCAGGCCGGTGATCTGCTCGATCTCCGGACGGCTGTAGCCGTGCAGGGCATCCTTGAAAAGCTGATCCGGCGTCTGGCTCCAGTGTTTCTCGGCGGCGAGTGCGGCCAGTTCCTCCTTCTTCTGCCGCTCCTCCTTGCTCAGAGTCTTCGGTTCCTCGAAGGTTATGTCGGTCATGGTGGTGTCTCCCGGATCGGGTTGGCCGAATGGGTCGAGGGCGCCGATTCACGGCGCTCCGGCCGACCACCCTCCACCAGGGCTGGTCGCGAGGGATCCTCCTCGCCTGGGCCGGCGGCATCGCACAGAACACAGCCTACGGTCGCGGATGGCACGCGGGAGTCACCGCCCCGACAGCCGGCGACCGCTGGGTTCTCTCCAGCCGCCTCATACTCGTTGGTACCGCCCGGACGCCGCGCACACCAGTCGCGCAATCGTGCGACGCGCGATCGCACCGCCGCGAAGTGGCGACTGGCCGGCCCGCCGTGCGGCGTCGGACACTGTAACCACGTCCCCCGACGCGCGCCGACCGGTGAGAGGGGACTGTCGCATGAACATGACACGTGCCTCGTTCGTGAGCCAGGTCGACGCCGACCACCGCACCGCGGGCATGGTCGGTGCGGCGTTGACCGCGGGTGGGATCACCCTCGCCACACCGCAGGAGGCTCCGGACGATCCGTGTGTACTGCTGGCCGATGACGTGTCGGCGGCGTGCGCCGCGGTGCGGACACTGAGCCGGCGCGGCTGGCGGCGGGTACTGGCACTGTTCGTCGACCCGCCCGGTCCGACTCCGGCCGACGCCTGGCTGCTGCTCGCCGCCGGCGCCGCGGACGTGCTGGCCTGGGAACCCGACCGGGCCGGCGACGTGGTGGCGAAGCTGCGCCGCTGGGTACAGGTGGACGAGCTGGTGGACAGTCCGGACGTCACCGCCCGGCTGGTCGGCCGCAGCCCGGTCTGGCGGGCCACCCTGCGCCGGGTGGTCGAGGTCGCCCGGTTCACCGCCGCACCGCTGCTGTTGACCGGCGAAAGCGGTACCGGCAAGGAGCTCGTGGCACGGCTGGTGCACGAGCTGGATCCCCGCCCCGCCAAAGGGGATCTCGTCGTCGTCGACTGCACGACCGTGGTACCCACACTGTCCGGCAGCGAGTTCTTCGGCCACGAGCGGGGCGCCTTCACCGGTGCGGTGTCCGCGCGCGACGGTGCCTTCGCGTTGGCCAACCGGGGCACGCTGTTTCTCGACGAGGTCGGCGAGCTGCCCGTCGAACTGCAGTCGGAGCTGTTGCGGGTGGTGCAGGAGGGCACCTACAAGCGGGTCGGCAGCAACACCTGGCACCCGACGAGCTTCCGGCTGATCTGCGCGACCAACCGGAACCTGGCCGAAGAGCAGTCGGCCGGCCGGTTCCGCCGGGACCTGTACTACCGCATCGCCGCCGCGACCATCCGGCTGCCACCGTTGCGCGAGCGGCCCGGCGACATGCTGCCGCTGTTCGAATACTTCCTCGCCGAACTGCGCCCACAGCAAGGGGTACCGGGACTCGATCCGGTGGTGCGGGAGCTGTTGCTGGCCCGCGGGTACCCCGGCAACGTCCGCGACCTTCGGCAGCTGGCCCAGCGGGTGAGCAACCGCCACGTCGGTACCGGACCGGTCACCGCCGGGGACATTCCCGAAGAGGACCGCCCGACCGCCGACACCGTGACCGGATGGGGCGCGGACGATTTCGACGAGCCGATCCGGCGCGGTCTCAACAGCGGTCGAGGGCTGCGCGAGCTACGCGAGGCGGCGGCCGACGCCGCGGTACGGGTGGCGATCGAGGAAGCCGGCGGTAACCTGCGCCAGGCCGCGGCCCGGCTCGGCGTCACCGACCGCGCACTGCAGATGCGCCGTGCCGGCTGGCGCGAGGAACCGACACTGGCGGCCGTGGACGGCTGAAGGGGTACCGCATCGCCGCGCGCAGCCGCGGCCGCAGCCACACGTCGATCGCGGTCATCGCCAACGCCTTCGCGCCGTCGACCACCGCCCGGTCGGCCGCCGGTCCGACCGCCCACCGCGCAAAGGCCGGACTGTGCGGTACCACGTCCGGTGGGCTGATCGCGAGCTTCGGATGGATGGCCGGCACGAGGTGGCTCACGTTGCCCAGGTCGGTCGAGGCGGCGCGGCTGACCGGGATCCGTTCCGGCGGTACCGGATGGCGGCCGAGCGCGCGCAGGTTCTCCTCGCACGCAACGGCCAGCGGCAGGCTGTGCCGCATCTCCGCATACTGCGGCCACTGCCACTGCGCGACGAGCCGGGCGCCGGCCGACAGTGCCCCCGCGCGGAAGGCGGCCAGCACCCGCTGCCGCAGCCGGACCAGGTCGGTGCCGTTGGCGCTGCGCACCATGAACCAGCCGGCGGCGCGGGCCGGTACGACACTCGGCGCGGTGCCGCCGTCGGTGATGATTCCGTGCACCTTGTCGGTGGGCGCCAGATGCTGGCGCAGGGTCGCCAGCCCGAGGTAACCGAGGACGAGCGCGTCGAGTGCGTTCACTCCGGCCTCCGGGAACATGCTCGCATGCGCCGCCCGGCCGATCGTGGTGACATGCAGCGTGCTCGCCGCGTTGATGTGTGGCCGTACCGTCTCGTACGGCGCCGGATGCACCAGCATCGCCGCCGCCGCGCCGGCGAAGGCACCACGGTCGGCGAGCAGTATCTTGCCGCCGCCGCCCTCCTCGGCCGGGGTACCCAGGACGGTGACCCGGCCACCGACCGGCGCGGCGATTCCGGCCAGCGCCAGGCCCGCACCGAGTCCGGCGGCGCCCACGATGTTGTGTCCGCAGGCGTGTCCCATACCGGGTATCGCGTCGTACTCGCAGCAGATCACCACCCGCGGTCCGGCCGGGGTACCGGCATGCGCGGCGAACGCCGTCGGCAGGCCGAACGCGTGCCGTTGCACGGCGAACCCGCCGCGCGCGAGGCGACCGGCGAGCAACGCGGCCGCGTGCCGTTCGTGGTACCCGGGTTCGGGATGGCTGTGCAGCTCGTGTGAGATGGCGACCAGCTCGTCGGCGATCGCGTCGACGGCCGCGCAGGCGCGACGTTTGGCGGCCGCGATCCGGGCCTCGTTCATGACCGGGCACCTCCGAGGTTCATGACCGGGCACCGCCGGACTGCGGGACGGCTCGCCGCACCCGGCCGGTCAGCCGCAGCAGGTTGCCGCCGAGCACCAGCCGCTCGTCGGCGGGCGGCAGCCCGAGCGCGCGTACCTTCGCCAGTTCCACGCCCGGATGCAGCCACGGCCCGTCCGAGCCGAACAGGACCCGGCTCGCCCCGGCCCGGCGTACCGCGGCGACCAGCAGGTCGTAGTACCGCACCGCCGACGTGTCGGCGTAGAGGTTGGGATGGCGACCGAGCTGGTCGACGAACCGGCGCTGGGCGTGCCAGTCGTCGGCGAAGCTGGACAGGTGCGGAATGATGAACGCGACGTCGCGGTACTCCCCCGCGACCATCTCGACACCGGCCAGCTCGCCGACCGGGTCGTAGAGCACGGGAAGCCGCCACCGCCGCGCGGCGTCGCACACCTCACGGGTGATCCGCGCGTCGTGCCGGTGCAGCTTGATGCCGACGAAACCGTGGCGCAGCACGGCTTCCTCGGCCATGGCGGCGATCCGTCCGCGATCGCGGTCGGCGTGCACGAAGGCGAAGCCGAGGAACCGCCCGGGGTTGCCCGCCACGATCTCAGCGACCTCCCGGTTCGCGGCGGCGTAGTCGGTGTGGAAGGCGGCGAACAGCACCGTCCTGCTGATTCCCGCCGCGGTCGCGCGCCGCAGGTACCGGTCGAGATCCGCGCGGGTGTCCCATGGTCCGGTGAGTCCGTCGCCGGTACCCGCATGGCAGTGGCAGTCGACAATCATGCCGCCACCGCCATCGTCGCGGACCCGATCGCCACGGCCGCCCGGTCGACGTCGCCGGTGGTGTGTCCGGCGGTGACGAGGAGAGTCACCGTGGTGACCTCGGGCCGGCACAACGGCCGCTGCACGACCGCCCGGACACCTTGACGTGCCAGCGCGTCCGCGATCCCGGCCGCGACCGGTGCCGGCGCCGGCGGCAGCGACTGCACCGGAAAGTCACCACCGGTCAGCGGTACCCCGGCGCCGTGGCGCAGTCGGCGGACGAGCGCGAGGAGACGGTACCGGCGGCGTTCGTGATTTGTGCGCAGCGCATGCCGCGCCGCGGACAGGTCGGCGCGCGACGGCGGGCTGGTGTGTTCTCTCGACGGGCCGCCGGCCACGACGCGCCCGATCGCGGACCGCTCGCCGGACACCACCGCGACCGGGACGCCGAAACCCTTGGCGAGCGAGGCGACCACGACCAGACCCGGCCCGCGGGCGCCGGTCCACGCCGGTGACCCGCCACCGCCGGTACCGTACGGGTGCGTACCGCGGCGCGCGCCGAGCACGCCGAGTGCCTGGGTGTCGTCCACCAGCAGCAGGCCGCCACGGCGGCGGACGAGCGCGAGGTAGGCGTCCAGCGGGGCGACCCGGCCGCAGCCCGGGCAGTAGCCGTCACACACCACCAGCGCCGGAGCGCGCAGCCGGCGGGCGAGGTCGTCCGGATCGTGGTGGGCGAACGTGGCGCTGACGCACCGGCCGGCGGCGCGCACCGCCCAGCGGGCGATCGGGTACGCCGCGGCGTCGGCGAGTACCGCAGCCCACGGCCGCAGCACGGTGAAACAGTCGACGAACGCGTGCAGGGTGGAGCGTGCGAGAACCGCACACTCCACCCCTTGCAGCCGCGCCAACTCACCGGCCACCCGCCGCGCCTCGGGCGGTTCGCCCAGCGCGGCGGGTACCCCGGTGGTGAGCCGGTCCCAGGCGACCAGGGACCGGCTCGGATGGTGCATTCCGAGATACAGCGACGAGGTGAAGTCCGCCGTCACTCGTATTCCCGTTCCAGCGGCGCCCGTCCGCGGATCATCGCCCGTGGCGGGTACTGCCGTGCCGGCGGCAGTTCCCGCCGGCGTCCTCCGTCGAGCTGCGCGCGCTGCTGGACGGCGAGCCGGCGGCGCAGCATCACCGCGGGCAGCGTCGAATCAACCTGTTCGGTCAGGTCCACCCCGGTCGACGCCCGGTACGCGTGCACGTACCGCTGGATCTCCGGGCGCCAGTAGCGGGCCCAGTTCGCGGCGGTCTGCGGATCGTTCTCCACACTCCAGTTGCCGTACCGGATCGACAGCAGGATCTGCTCGCCGAACACACCCAGATCGCGGAAGTGCGTGATGCTGATGTCGGTCCAGCCCTGGATCGACTTCATCGAGTCGACCCGGTCCATCCAGGCCTCCTCGTACGGGACCATGATGCGGCCGCCGAGGAAGTCGCGCAGTTCCGGCCGCGCCAGCATCCACTCCATCACCAGCATCTCGCTGCGGGCGGTGGCCGGCAGGTCCATGAACTGGTTGTGCGCGCCCTCGGCGAGCAGCAGATGGGTCTCCCGCAACGCGTTCAGCACCGGGAAGCCGTCGGCGATGACCGTCGTGTCATCGTCCTCCTTGAAGAAGATGTGGCACAGGTACAGCAGGTTGTGCAGTGCTTCGAGGAACTTCGACCGCCGGTCCACCGGCCGCACTCCGGGCGGGATAGCCGTGCCCTGCAACGCAAGGCCGTACTCGTGCTCGTATTCGAAGTGGCGACGGCGGACCGTCAGTCTGTGTACCTCGTCCTGCATCCACCCCCAGAAGATGTTGCCGATCGGCCGCAGCGGGTCGATGTCGAAGCGGGCCAACGGATCCGGCCGCCCGTCCGGGGTGATCCGGCGGTTCTGGAACCGCGCGAGGATGGCGTTGAGCGTCTGCGCGAGCATGCCCTCCTCGTGCCAGTACGACCAGATCAGCTCGACGGCCAGCGGTGCGGTCAGGTGCGAGCGCAGGATGCCGTACGCGCTGCGCGGCACCGCGCCGGGCGGCTTGAGCGGGATGTCGGCCAGCCGTTCCCGGATGATGCGCAGGTACGGCAGCACCGCGGTGGGCGGTGTCTCCTCCTTGAGCGCCACGTAGTAGCTGTCCCGCATGCGCTTGAGCTCGGCCAGGTTGATCGGCCGGCCGAGCCGGCGCTCCTCCTGGGTACGCAGCGCCTCTGACTGGGTGGGGTCGTCGAGCTGTGCCTCCAGGCTCTGGAACGCCGACTCCGGATCCATCAGCGCGGTACCCCGGTTGTTGTCCTTCACCAGCCCGGCGCGGATGACGCCGAGCGGGTCGAGGACGCCGACCTCCTGCATGAGGAAGGCGTCGGTGGCGAACTTCAGCAGCGCGTACGCGTCGCCGCCGCGGAACGGCAGGTCGCCACCCATCACGTTGTCGATGAAGGTCTTGTAGGGCCGGAACCCGACGGCGTTGGTACGGTCCCGGATGATGACCCACAGCGCCTGGTCGACGGTCTCGACCAGTGCGGTGCGCTGCAGGCTGACCGGCAGCACGCCCTCCTGGTTGACCGACGGCGCCGGAGTCAGCTGCACCGTCCAGCTTTCGGCCTTGATCCCGTCGCCGGTATCGTGGGCGAGCGTCATCTTCGTGGCGATGGCCGGTGCGGCGGCGGCCGGGGCGCCGTTGCCGGACCAGTCGATGTCCGCGGCGGCCGCGCTCGCCTGCGGCATGCCCGGCTGGCCGCCGGTGTCGTCCGGGTTCGTGGAACTCGGCGGGTACACGCAGGCGAAGACCTCGTAGGAGCCGGCCCGCTCGCCTTCGGTGTCCCAGTCGAACGTGGGACCACCGGGCATGTCCCGGGTCATGTTGGTGAACGGACCGTTGATGTGCCACTGGATCCGGTGGTCGCCCGGCGGCTCGGGTTCGAGTTTGAACACGATCACCGTGCCGGCGGCCACCGGGCGCTTGTGTTCGGAAGTGGTGCGGTAGTTGTGGATCGCCATGGCCTTCGCGCCTCCGGCGGCTAGGTGGATGGGGTCAGGATGCCCGCGGGAGTGCGAGCGTGGTGGTGCGGTCGGCGCAGCGCGCCGACGTGTCGAAGGTGCTGCGCAGCGCCCACTGGGTGAGCAGGCCGCCGACGACCGGACCCTCCAGCTCGGGGCGCAGCCGCCCGCCCGCGCGCGCCTGGCCGAGGACGGCGAAGGCCAGTGACGGCGCGGCCGTGAGCATCTCGTCGGGCGCGTGCCGCCACGCCTGGTACCGGGCGGCGAGCCGCTCCGGGCGGCGGTCGGCCAGCCGGAGCACCTCCTGCAGGGACCGGCCGCGCAGGGACGGCGGCCGGTGGCCGAGCAGCAGTGCGACGAACGCGGGAATCGCGGCCACCAGAGCGTCCAGGGTGCGGCGGTGCTCATCGGTGACCTGGTCGGGTGGGTACAGCAGGCGCCAGGTGCGGGCCAGGACCGTCCACTGTGGATGCGGATACAGCGCCTGGCCCATGGCGCAACTGAGCAGTACCCGGATCCACGGGATCGGGTGCGGATCGTCCCCGCTGGGCCGGAACACGAACCAGCGGGGCAGGCTCACCACGCCGACCAGGCCCAGCGTCGACCCGATGCCCACCTTCGCCACGCTCCACAGATCGGCGACGATCTCGGAGATCCATCGCTCGAACCAGTACCACGGCTGTTGTTCGCTCCCGGGTGCCGCGGCCCGGACCTCGCGCAGGACCGGCCGCAGCGACTCGACCAGGCACAGCAGCGCCGCGCCCTGGTGGCCGACCTCGTGGATCAGCGACGAGGCGACGCCGTGCCCCACCATGCGTTCCCGCGGTACCCGGATGATCGCGACCGGGTTGGATACCCCGCCCGGC
Organism: Actinomycetota bacterium; assembly: GCA_005885555.1. GTDB lineage: Bacteria > Actinomycetota > Actinomycetes > Mycobacteriales > Micromonosporaceae > AC-43. The sequence goes on along the minus strand of VAWN01000036.1, from coordinate 91,782 downwards.
AACCGGGTCCGCGCCCGCCGGATCGCCGCCCCCGGACCGCGCGCCAGGTAGCAGATCACCGGCGGCGGCTCGAAGTAGCCGCCGGGTAGCGCCAGCGCGTCCTGTGCCACGACGTCCAGCCCGGACAGCCAGACGCCGGTCTCGTGTTCACTTCGTTGGGTGATGACTTCGGTGAACGTGTCGAACTGCGACAGGACATCGTTGAACTGCAACCGGATCACGGTGAACCGGCGTTGCTGCTCGGCGGGCGGCGCGGTGCGTCCCGGCCCGCGCAGCCAGCTCAGGAAGCTGCGCACACGCTGGCCGAGGGCCCGCCGCCCGTCGAGCAGGAAACGTTCGATCAACAGCTGAGCCGCCGGGGCCAGCGCTGCGGCAGGAACCATCGTCTCGTGCAACGCGAACGGCCTGACCCGTTCGAGGCGGGTCAGCAGCGCACGAGCTTCCTGCTCGATCAGCCCGGAGGCGATAGCCGTGGTCGTCATGGTCAGGACCCGAGGATCACGATCTTGTTGCCCCGGCGAACCCAGCGGCCGCGCTGCGCGCGGTGCCGGCGTCCGGAAGACGAGCCGTCGCCGTCGTAGAAGCCGTCGCCGTCGCCGTCGCCGTCGTATCCGGCGTCGTCGCCGCCCCACGGTTCGTCGGCGTCGGCGCCGGTGAAGGTACCGCCCTCGACCGGGTACCCGTAGCTGTACCCGTATCCACCGCGGGCCGCGCGCGACCGCGGCCGCCCCGTCGGGCGGGACCGCTGCGGCTGCTGCGCCGTGCCGCGCGGCCGGCGGCTGACGGCGTACGGGGTGCCGCGCACCAGTCCGGGCGCGTGCTTGCGGGCCGCGGCGACGACGGCGGCCCGGGCGACCGCCTGCGGCGGGGCGTTGCGCGGCGCGGTCGCCGCGTTGCGGGCGGCCGTGCTGGCGAAGCGGACGTACCGCCGGGCGACCTCGAACTCCGCCTCCTGCTCGCCGAGGCCTTCGAGTTCGACCTCGAACAGGTTCGACGCCATGGAACCGAGCTTGGAACCGAGCGCGGTACCGACCCCGGGCGCGACGAACGAACCGAGCGCACCGCCGACCAACGGCAGCGCCTTCTTGGCGACGTTCTTCAGGATGCCGCCCAACGCCTGACCGGTACCGGACTTCAGGAAGCCGCCGACCCCGGAGGCCACCTTCTTGAAGAGGTTGCCCAGGAACCTGTCGAGTTCGGCCTCGCTGCTGACCTCCAGCAGAGCGTTGGCCGCCTCCATCTCCTGTACCTCGGTCAGCGGGCCGGACTCGCCCATCGCGCCACCGAGCACCGAACTGAGCAGCCCGCCCAGGAATCCCTCGGTCTCGCTGGACTCGGACTCGCCCATCTCGCCGAACTCGCCGGTTTCCATCTCACCGAACTCGAGTTCCGGGCTCTCCCACTGGCTTGTCTCGTAGACGCTCACGAGACGCTCCTCTCATCGATTCAAATCTGATCAGGCGTCGAGGATGACGATCGCCCGGCCGTGCCGCTGCCACCGGCCACTGCGGGCCCGGTGGGTCGGCGCCGGCTCCGACTGTGCGGGCTGTGCGGTACCGTTCGGCTGCGCGGTACCCGGTGCGAGCGCGGCAGCCAGTCCCGGCGCGTGCTGGCGCGCCGCGGTGAGTGCCGCCTGGCGCGCCACCGCAACGGGTGGCGCATCGGACGGGGCGTTGGCCGCCTGGCGGCACGCCTCCTGAATGAAGCGGATCAGCGCCCGCGCGATCTCGAACTCCCGGTCTTCACCCGACAGCCCTTCCAGTTCCAGACCGAACAGGTCCGCCGCCGCCCGGCCGATCCGGGCACCGGCCTCGCCGCCGCCGGGCGACACCAGGCCGCCGATGCCACGGCCGACGACCGGCAACGCCGCCTTGGTGGCCCGCTTGAGAATGCCGCCGAGGGCGTGGCCGGTCGGCGAGCGCGCGAAGTCCGACGCCGCACCGGTGACGCTCTTCATCAGCGCACCCAGGAACCGGTCCAGCTCGGCCTCGTCGCGTACCTCCAGCAGTTCGGCAGCAAGTTCCAGCTCGCCGGTCTCGCCGGCCTCGGTCTCGGTTTCGGTCTCGTGCGTACCGCCGCTCTGCCCGAGCAGGGAGCCGAGGATCCCGAGGAAGTCCTCCTGCTCCTGCTCGGCCGTCTCACCGTGCCCGATCTCGTGAGCCTCGAACATGGTGCGATCCAGGTTGTGCATGGGCGACCTCCTGGCCCATCGCTGTGGTGGTCCTCCTGTCCTATGCGATGCAAGATGCGTGCCAGGGTCGCCGTGCAGGTCACGAGGGTGGCTGCCGCGCCGGTACCGGAAGCGCGCTTCGGATCGGCGCACTGCCGCCGAAGCCGGCTTCGGGAGTCTTTACCGGCAGGTGTGCGTGGGGATGCCGAGCTGGCCGCGGTACTTGGCCACGGTCCGCCGGGCCACCGGGTACCCGCGCGCGTGCAGCTCGTCGGCGAGTTCGGTGTCCGACAGCGGCCGGGTTTCCGCGGCGACGATCGCCTTTAGTGTCGCCTGTACCGAGCCGCTCGCGCCGAAGAGTGTGGCGAAGCCGACCACCCGGCCGTCGGGCAGCCGTACCCGCTTGCCGGCGACCGCCCGGCTCACCGTCGACTCGTGCACACCGATGGCGGCGGCGACCTCGGCCCGGGTCAGCGGCGCGTGCGCCGCCGGGCCCTCGCGCAGGAAGCGGTGCTGCCGTACGGCGACGTGGCGGGCCACCCGCAGCAGCGTCGCGGCCCGTTCCTCAAGGCCGGTGAGAAAGGTACGCGCGCGGGTGAGGTACTCGCGCAGCCGCCGGCGCTCGGTCGGTGAGATCGCCGCGTGCCGGTCCGCGGCGAGATCGGCCCAGAACGGATCCAGCCGTACCGTGGCCGAGCCGCTCGCGACGACCACCTCGAACTCGTCGGGCGTGTCCGGCGTGGCGCGGATGACGATGTCCGGTGGCGCCGCGGGTACCGGTCGGCTCGCGGGTGCGTCGAGTACCGCCCACGGGCGCAGGTGCGTGCGCAGGAAGTCGCGCAGCGCCAGTACCTCACCGGAGTCGACACCGAGCGCCGCCGCCACGGTACCGGTCCGACCCTTCGCGAGATCGGGCAGGTGACAGGTGATGAGTTTGCGCAACTGATGTGGTGCCCGGCCGTCGGCTTCCAGAATCTCCAGTTGCAGCAGCAGGCATTCGGTGGTGTCCGCCGCGCAGATTCCCGGTGGACCGACCACCCGGATCGCGTCGATGACCGTGCTGACACGCGCCTCGTCGACACCGAGCTCGGCGGAAAGGCTGCGCGCGTCGCGGCCGAGGAACCCGCGCTGATCCAGGTCGGCCAGGATCCACCCGGCCAGCCACCAGTCGTCGCGGTGCAGCAGCGGGGTGACCTCGCTCAGCAGCAGTTCCGCCGCACTGGGCTGGTACGCCACGGAACTCAGGCCGTCCGCCGACCCGGTAGACATCGGTCGGTCCACCCGATCCAGCGCCGGATTGCTGGCCAACTCCCGCGCGATCACCTCGTCCAGCTCCTCGATCGGGCAGGCGAGAAGTTCGGCACCGGCGAGCAACGACGGATAGACCCGAAGGTCCATCCGTGGCGTCAAGGCGAGTTGTGGCGCCGGTGCGGTCATGATGTCGGCAGTGTCTGCCCGGCGTGGTGCGATACACCAGTCACCGCTGGCGGGCTCCTTGAACACGGTCCCCCGTTCATGGCCGGACAACACAACGTCCGAAGTACGACAGACTCTGGTCGCCCGATCGTGCGATACGCAATGCGGACAAGCCGACTACCCTCAAGGTGTCGGTCGGCCTGACCGCCCATCAGCCGTTTGGGCTGCCACGTATGCGCTCGGGGGTGACGATGACCGGTGGCGCCGAAGCTAGCCACGGAACACTTCTGGTTGCCTCCGCTGCCTCCGCGGAGACCACACAGACCGCGGCGGAGAGCGGGCCGCGGGAGTCCGACCGCCAACGCGGCACATTGCCGGCACTGCTGACTCCCGATGACATCGAGTTCGAGATTCGACGCCTCATCGCCCGGCTCGTGGCCGGTTCCCGATTGCTGCGCCGAAGCGAGGCCCACGACGACGAGTCGAACGCCGGCCGGGAGGTACTGCTCGACCTCGAAGTCGACGGTGTGCGGTGTCAGCTCACCCGGCGCAGATCCACCGGCCGGTCCGGCGTGGCCCGGTTGACCACACGCGAGCGCGAGGTCGCGCAGATGGTGGCGATGGGGCTGACCAACGTGGCGATCGCCGGCAAGCTTGACGTGAGCCCGTGGACGGTCTCCACGCACCTGCGGCGCATCTTCGCCAAACTCGACGTGCCGACCCGCGCCGCCATGGTCGCGGTCATCGCCGACGCGGATGCGGGCGCGGCGGTCCAGCCGCCGGCCTGAGCCGAATCGACGATGTTGGATAGTCGTATCGACGGCTACCGTGCGTCCCATGCATGCACACCGGGTACTCGGGGCGACCGCCCTGCTTGTCCTTGCCGCCCTGGCGGTGCCGGCGGCGTATGCCGCGACCGGCACCGCGCGGTACACCGTCACCGATCTCGGTGCACTGGGTACCGGTGACTTCAGCGTCGCCACCGCAGTCAACAACGCCGGTCAGGTCGTCGGGTACAGCAACCCGACGGCGACGACGACGCATGCGTTCCGGTGGAGCAACGGAACGCTGACCGATCTGGGTACCAACCCCGGTGGCGGGTTCAGCCGGGCCAACGCGATCAATAACGCCGGCCAGGTGGCCGGCACCGCCGACCGGATCCCGGGCGGGTTCGGGTACCCGGTGCGGTGGAGCGCGGGCAACGTCATCACCGACCTCGGCGGCCCGGTGACCAACGCGCTCGGTGTCGGCAACGGGATCGACCCGGCCGGCCGGGTCGTCGGCGGCCAGCGGCCGAACAGCTCCGAGGGCAACCCGCTGGGCACCCTGTACCAGGTGGACGGTACCCGGGTCGACCTCGGCGCGAACCTCGGCCCGGCCACCGGGATCAACGCGGTCGGGCAGGTCGTCGGGTCGCCGGCGTACATCTGGCGCAACGGCACGGTCCGGTTCCTGCCCGGGTTCCCGGGTACCGGATCGACCGCAGCCAACGCGATCAGCATCAGCGGGCAGGTGGTCGGCTGGGCCGGCGCCGGCTTGTCCCAGATCGCCGTGCGCTGGCAGGGCACCAACCCGGTCAGCCTCGGCGCGATCGACGGCATCATGCGCAATCAGGCCAACGCGGTCAACGCGGCCGGCCAGATCGTCGGCACCGCCGACCCGCAGTGTGTACCGTGCCCCGCGCCGCGCGCCTGGCTGTGGCAGGCGGGCACGATGACCGCGCTGGACACGCTGATCCCGGCCGGCTCGGGCTGGACGCTGCAGCAGGCCAACGGGATCAACGACCGCGGCCAGATCGTCGGCGCGGGTGTCCACAATGGACACATGCGGGCGTACCTGCTCACCCCGGTGTTCAGCGCGACGGTCAACTTCCAGCCGGCCGGTGCGCCGAGGCCGGTGGGGTACCTCGCCGACACCGGCGCAGCGTTCGGACCGCGCAGCGGCGGCCGCACATACGGCTGGAACGTCGACAACAGCGCCAACGCCCGGGACCGAAACGCGTCCGGCTCTGCCGACCAGCGTTACGACACCCTGAATCACCTGCAGAAGCCGGGCGGCGCACGGCAGTGGGAGCTGGCGGTGCCCAACGGCCGGTACCTGGTCCACGTCGTCGCGGGCGACCCCAGCACGACCGACAGCGTGTACCGGATCACGGTCGAAGGCCAGCTCGCGGTGTCCGGTACCCCGGACGCGACCCGGCACTGGATCGAGGGCACCATGGCGGTGACCGTGTCCGACGGGCGACTGACCGTCACCAACGGCACCGGCGCGGTCAACAACAAGATCGACTACATCGACGTGATCAGCGGCTGAGCCGCCCGGTGTCCGATCGTGGACACTGGAACGGTGCGGCTGGGCGCGCTGGTGGCGACGCAGCGCCGGCGCCGGGCGGTGGTGCTCGGGCTGGCGCTGCTGACCTGCCCTGTCTGGGCCACGGCCGGCGCGCCACGCGGCTTCGACAAGAAGCTCGCCGCGGTCGCGCCGCCGCCGGGGGTACTGGCCGCGATCGCCGCCGCCCGGCCCAGCGGGTACCCGGTCGGCGG
>VAWN01000036.1:0-85577 GCA_005885555.1 Actinomycetota bacterium | reverse complement strand
AGGGCACGTCCTATGTCAACCCGCACTTCGCCACCGACTACGCGACGGCCCGGGCGACCCACCGGTACGTCGGTGCCTACGTGTACGCCCGGCCGGATCACGGTGACCCGGTCGGTCAGGCCGAACACTTTCTCCGCCACGCCCGGTTCACGCGGGACGAGCGGACCCTGGTGCCGTTCGTCGATCTCGAATGGCCGTACCCCGGCGTGTCCACCGGCCCCTGCTACAACCTGACCCCCGAACAGCTGCGCGCCTGGATCCACGCGTTCGTCGACCGGATCGAGGCGGAGATCCACCGCAAGCCGATGATCTACACGAACGCGTACTGGTGGAACCCGTGTACCGGCAACGACCCGTCGTTCGCCGGGTACCCGCTGGACATCGCGAACTACGCCAAGGGGCCGCCGAAGCTGCCGGCCGGGTGGACGACGTTCGCGCTGTGGCAGTACGTGCCGGGTGATCCGGGCAGGCGCGGCGCGCACGACCGGGACGTGGTCAACGGCGGCATGTCCGGCCTGTCACGGCTGGCCTGGCCACCGCCGGAGGCGCGCCGCTGACGATCCGGGCCGCGGACCGCCAGGCACCCGCCCGCCAGGAACCCGCCCGCCCGCCAGACACCCGCCCCGGCCGCCGGGCTGCCGGGCACCGCCGGCCGCCGAGCACTGCCGGGCCGATCGCGGTTCAGCTGCGCCGATCGTGGTTCAGCGCCGCCTCGGTCGCCGCCCGCAGCGCCGCCCATACCTCCGGCCGGTAGGCGTCGGGGTGCGCCCGGGACAGCCGGGGCCCGTCGTAGTACCCGCCGGTGCTGTCGACGTCGAGGATCAGCCGGAGGGTCGCCGAGCCACCTTCGTCCACAGTGGACAGGGTCGGGTACCCGGACTCGTGCACCATCGCAGTGCCCATCAGCGACGCCGGATGGATGCAGTTGACGACGACGCCGGTACCGTCGAGGTCGGCGGCCAGGTCGAAGGTCCACGCGGCCAGGGCGAGCTTGGCGCGCCGGTACGCGCGCACCCCGTCGTACCCGCCGGCCATCTGCAGGTCGGCGAAGTCGATCGGCTCCTGCCCGACCGAGCCGACGTTGACGATGCGGCCCGGCGCGTTGGCACGCAGGGTGCCGAGCAGCCCGCGGGTCAGCGCCACCGGCGCGAGATAGTCGACCGCCCAGCGCAGCTCGTACCCGTCGCGCGACAGCTCCCGTGACCCGCCGGGCGGCCCGAAGCCGACCCCGGCGTTGTTGACCAGGACGGTGAGGTCGCCCCGCGCCGCGACCTCCGCGGCGAGCCGGTCGCACTCGGCGAGGCTGGCCAGGTCGGCGACGTACCCGTCGGCGCGCGCACCGGTCGCCCGTACCTCCGTCACGGTCCGGTCGACCTTGGCCGGGTCGCGCCCGTGCACGAGCACGGTCAGGCCCGCGGCAGCCAGTCGCGGAGCGAGCCACCGGCCGAGCCCCGAGGTCGCGCCGGTGAGCAGTACGACGTCAGACATGATCCCGACGGTACCGGCGCCGCTCGACGCACCGCGCCGACCGCTCACGAACGGATCTACCGCCCGCCGCGCAAGATGCGACATATGGCGACCGAGGTGACCGCGCACTTGCGCTCCGCGTCGTCGGTACTCAATTCTGGATCCACTCCAGAAATCCGGCTCCCGTCCGGACGCCGGAACGCGGCGTGGTCGTCGCGTGCCTGCGGCGAGCCGAACCCCACCGACCCGCCGCCACGGCGGCCTGGCAGAGCAAGGGAATCCAGCATGCAGCACGAGAGCAAGGCCGGTCTGTTGCGGCGCCGATTGTCAGCGCCCGGCGTGGTCCGGGTGGCCGGCGCGCACGACGCGCTGTCCGCCCTGGTGGCCGAGGACGTCGGTTTCGACGCGGTATGGGCGTCGAGCCTGGCGATCTCGGCCTCCCGCGGCCTGCCCGACATGAGCCTGCTCACAATGACCGACTACCTGCAGGCGGCCGGCTACATGAACGACGCGTGCCGGGTACCGGTCATCGCCGACTGCGACACCGGGTTCGGCAACGCCGTCAACGTGGCCTACATGGTGCGCCAGTACGAGGCGGCCGGCGTCGCCGCCGTGTGCATCGAGGACAAGGTCTTCCCCAAGCGAAACAGTTTCGTGCACACCGAACAGGTTCTCGAAGACGCCGACGTGTTCGCTCGCAAGATCGAGGTGGCGAAACGGACCCAGCGCGGCGATGATTTCCTGGTGATCGCGCGGACCGAGGCAGCCATCGCCGGCCTCGGCGTTGACGAGGCGCTGCGCCGGGCGCACCGGTACGTCGACGCCGGGGCGGACGCGATCCTCATGCACTCCAAGTCCCGCCAGCCCGACGAGGTGCTGGAGTTCTGCGACGCCTGGCAGTGCCGGGCGCCGGTCGTCGTGGTGCCGACGACCTACTTCGCCTGGCACGTCGACGACGCGGCCAAGGCCGGCGTGTCGATGGTCATCTACGCCAACCAGGCGCTGCGCGCATCGGTCAGCTCGATGGGGCACGCGCTGCGGCAGACGCTCGCGAACGGGTCCAGCGTGCCGGTCGAGGACTGCATCGCGCCGATGGCCGACATCTTCCGGCTGCAACGGGTCGACGAGTGGCTGGCGCTGGAATCGTGAGCGGCGGCGAGCCGGTGGCCGGCGGCGCCGGGCCCGCGGACGGCTGTGCCGGGCCCGCGGACGGCGCCGCCGGGTCTATGGACGGCGCTGCCCGGTCTGTGGCCGGCGGTGCCGACTTCGCGGACGGCTCTGCCGAACAGCGTTTCGCCGCGCTCGCCGTCGCCACGCGGGAACCGTTGGTGGCGCTGGCCGAACGGGTACTGGAGTCGGCCGAGGTCACTCTGCTGTCGGTACCCGGGCCGGCCACCATGCTCGTCGAGCTGACCGAGTCGGTCGCCGGGCAGCGGTACCACCTGTGCGAGGTGGTGGTCAGCGAGGCGAGCGTGACCGTGGCGGGCCGGCGCGGCGACGGGCTGATCCTCGGCGCGGATCCGGAACGCGCGCTGGCCGCGGCGATCTGCGACGCGGCCGCCGAGGCGGACGTGTTCGCCGCGGAGGTCGAGGCGCTGGTCGCGGATGCGCTCGCGGCACTGGCCGGCGCCCGGGCGCGCCGTGCCGGAGCAGTCGCCGCCACCCGGGTGGATCTGGAGGTGCTGGGCTGATGTTCGCACCGCTGGATACCCAGCGCTGCTTCCGCGGGTTGCTGGCCGCGATGTCCGGCCCGGGGACGGTCCACGATGTCACGCCGGGGCTGCCGCTGGTGCTGGCCACGCTGATCGACCATGAGGTACGCCTCGCCGAGGTCGGCGACCCGCAGTGGGAGACCGCGGACTTCGTGCTCGTCCGCGGTGGTGACTCCGGCGGCGCGCTGCTGCGGGCACGGCACGGCACGCTGCTGGACCCGGCGCTCGGGGCCACCGCGATCTACGAGATCGACGCGGTGGGCGAAGGACCGCTGGCGCTGTCGGTGTCCGGTCCGGGGGTCGGTCCGGGCCCGCGGTCCCTGCATCTGACGGGGGTACCCGACAGCGAAGTGGCTCTGTGGCGCCGCACCCGCAGCGGTTTCCCGCGCGGCGTCGACGTCATCCTCGTCGACGGTACCGGCCGGTGCGCCGCCCTGCCCCGGTCGACCACACTGTCCATTGTGGAGGGATAGCCCGTGGGATACCTGGCGGTCAAGGGTTCCGAGGAGGCGATCCGCGCGGCGCGGGCGCTCGCCCGGCCCACCGGCGGACGGCAGACGGTCGAGGCGCTCGCCACTCACCTGCCCCTGGTGCTGGACGAGATCCAGGGCGAGGCCGGCGTGTACGAACCGCACCTGGCGGCGCTCGCGTTCACCCAGGCGCGCGGTGACGTGGCGGAGGCGGTGTTCCTGCTGCGGGGGTACCGTTCCACGCTGCCGCGGCGGGCACCGGCCCGGGCGGACACCGCCGAACTGGTACCGGATCGGCGGATCAGCTCGGCGTTCCGCAACGTACCCGGCGGCCAGGTACTCGGTGCCTCCAACGACTACGGGCTGCGACTGCTCGACCTGGACATCGGCGAGCGGCCGGACGCCACGCCGGACACCGGCATCGCCGACGAAGCCGGTCCGACCGCCGGCACAGCCGGCGTAGCCGCCACAGCCAGCGGAGCCGGCGGAGCCGGCGCGCAGGCGCCAGCCGGCGGGGCCGGCACCGGCCCGCTGAGCAAGGTCATCGAGCACCTCCGCGCGGAAGGGCTTGTCGCGCAACCCGGTCCGGCCGAACCGCCGCAGGACATCACCCGGGTGGCGCTGCGGTTCCCGGCGAGCCGATCGGCGCGGCTGCAGGCGCTGGCGCGCGGCCAGTCCGGCGCGATGACCTCCTTCGCCTACGCGAACCTGCGAGGCTACGGTCCCTTCCACCCGACCCTCGCCGAACTGCGGGTCGGCGCGCTGCCGCTCACGGTGGCCCATCCGCGTACCGGCAACCCGGTGTGCATCGGCGAGCTTCCGGTCACCGAGGCCGAGGCGATCGGCCAGAAACCCGACCGGGACAACGGAACCCTGGGCATGGGGTACGGCTGCGTCCCCGGCCGCAACGAGCGCAAGGCGATCGCGATGGCGATCCTCGACGCGGTGCTGTCCGGGGTCAACGACGACGCGCCGTTCGACAGCCCGCTGGCCGACGAGGAGTTCGTCCTCGCACACGTGGACGGCGTGGAGGCGGCCGGGTTCGTGGAGCACATGAAGCTGCCGCACGAGGTGACGTTCGCCTCCGACCTCGACCGGGTGCGCACGATCCGCCAGCACGTGCGAGGTCCGGCATGAGCGAGCGCCAGCGAGCGAATCAGAGTTGCAGCGCCCGGGTGCCTCATGCCGGACCGCAGCGCAGCGAGGATCCGGCATGAGCCGGCTCGGTGAACTGGCCGGCGACGCGACCGGGTACAGCTTCGCTTTCCTCGACGAGCACACCAAGCGGGAACTGCGCCGCCGCACGCTCAAGGCGGTCGCGCTGCCCGGGTACCAGGTGGCGTTCGGCAGCCGGGAGATGCCGCTCGCGCGCGGCTGGGGGACCGGCGGCATCCAGCTGACGCTGAGCCTGGTCGGTCCGGCCGACGTGGTGAAGGTGATCGACCAGGGCGACGACGCGAGCATGAACGCGGTGAACATCCGCGCGCTCGTCACGAAGACCACCGGGGTACGGACGACGCGTGACGCCGGTGAGGCGACGCTGATCCAGACCCGGCACCGGATCCCCGACTCGCCGGTCCGGCCCGGCGCGATCGTCGTGCTGCAGGTGCCGTTCCCGGAACCGCTGCGACTGGTGGAGCCGAGCGACGCGGTGACCCGGCGGATGCACGCCGAGCGGGACTACTCGAAGATGTGGCTGTACCTCTACGAGGACATCGTGCGGTACGGCAGGATCTCGCTGTCGTACCGGTACCCGTGCATGGTCAACGGCACGGTACTCATGGACCCGACGCCGATCCCCCGCCACGATGTCGCGAAGCTGCACCAGAACCCGACGCTGTACCTGTTCGGCGCCGGACGCGAACAGCGGGTGTACGCGCTGCCGCCGTACACCGACGTGGTACCGCTGGACTTCGAGGACCATCCCTTCCAGACCGAGCGGGCCGGCGCGCCCTGTGCCCGGTGCGGTTCGGACACGTCGTACCGCACCGAGGTACCCGGACAGGGCTGGCTGTGCAGCGACACCGCGTACTGCGACGCGCGGCTCGGTGTGTCATGACGCTGCTTGCGGTGCGCGGCCTGACCAAGCGGTACGGCGGCCGGGTAGCCTGTACCGACGTGAGCTTCGAGGTGTACCCCGGCGAGGTGCTCGGTATCGTCGGCGAGTCCGGCTCCGGCAAGTCGACCGTGCTGCAGTGCATCTACCTGGAAACCATGGCGGACAACGGATCCATCACGCTGGACGGCGAAGAGTTGACCACCGTCGACGCGATGCGCCGGCGGTGGCTGCGCAGCTTCCGGATGGGCATGGTGCACCAGGACGCCGCGCGCGGGCTGGACCTCGGGGTGTCCGCCGGTGGCAACATCGCCGAACGGTTGCTCGCGGCCGACTGGCGGCACGCCGGCCGGATCCGCGCCCGGGGTACCGAACTGCTGTCCCGGGTCGAGGTCGCCGCCGACCGGGTCGACGACCTCGCGTCGGCGTACTCCGGTGGCATGCGCCAGCGGCTGCAACTGGCCAAGGCGATGGCCAACGAGCCGCCGCTGCTGCTGCTCGACGAGCCGACGTCGAGCCTCGACGTCCACGTGCAGGCGGCCATCCTCGATCTGGTCAAGGAGCTGCACGCGCAGACCGGCGTGGCGATGGTGGTGGTCAGCCACGACCTCGGCGTGATCCGGCTGCTCGCCCAGCGCACCCTCGTCATGTACCGCGGCCGGGTGGTCGAGTCCGGCATCACCGAACAGGTCCTGGAGGACCCGCAGGACGCCTACACCCAACTGCTGGTGGCGAGTTCGCTGTGAGCGACCTTGGGACCTCACCCGCGGGCTCAGCGACCGACACGTTGACGGTGACCGGGCTGCACAAGACGTTCACGCTGCACCTGCTCGGCGGGCGGCGGCTGCCGGCTTTGGTGGACGTGTCGCTGTCGGTGGCGCCGGGCGAGCTCGTCGCGGTACTGGGCGCGTCGGGATCGGGCAAGTCGACGCTGCTCAAATGCCTGTCCCGCACCTACCTGCCGAGCGGCGGCAGCGCGCGGTACCGGTCGGCGCGGTACGGGCCGGTCGACCTGGTGAGCGCGCCGGATCAGCTCATGGTCGCGCTGCGCGGCGGCGAGATCGCGGTGGTGAGCCAGTTCCTGCATGCGGTACCCCGCACGCCAGCCGACCTGGTCGTCGCGGAACCGTTGCTGCGTAACGGAATGGACCGCACCGCCGCACGCGACCGGGCGCGTGGGCTGCTGGCCCGGCTGCTGCTGCCCGAGGCGCTGCACGACGGGTACCCGTCGACGTTCTCCGGCGGCGAGCGGCAGCGGGTGAACCTGGCCCGCGCGATGGCCACCACGCCCCGGCTGCTGCTGCTCGACGAGCCGACCTCGGCGCTGGACCCGGTGACCCGCGAGGCGGCCAAGGCGCTGATCCGGGAAAGCGTGGCCGGCGGCGCGGCGGCGATCGGGGTGTTCCACGATCTGTCCACAGTGGAGGAACTGGCCAGCCGGGCGCTGCTCATCGAGCGCGGTCGGGTGGCCGCGGAAGGCAAACCGGCGGAGATTGTGACGGTACTCAATGGGTGAACAGTGGACGGCGGCCGCCGTGGTGACCGCGGACCGGGTGCTCCGGCCGGGTACCGTTTCGGTCCACAATGGACTGATCGAGGAGGTCCGGCCGGGTACCCACGGCACCGACCTCGGTGACGTCCTGCTCGTCCCGGGCGCGATCGACCTGCACAGCGACGCCGTGGAGAAACTCGCCGAACCGCGGCCGGGGGTGCGGGTACCCTTCGCCGTGGCGGTGCGGGCACTGGACCGGCGACTCGCGGGCGCCGGGGTGACCACCGGGTACGCCGCGCTGAGCCTCGCCGGTGACGAGATCGGCCTACGCGAGCGGTCGGCGACCGAGGCGCTGGCCGCCGTGCTGGAAGGACTGCCGGATCCGTTGGTGGACCACCGGTTGCACATCCGGGTCGAGGTGACCGACGCCGACTCGGTCGCGGCCGCGCAGGAGGTGATCGCGTCCGGCCGGGTGACCCTGCTGTCGGTGATGAACCACACGCCGGGACAGGGGCAGTTCGCGTCGCTGGACTCGTACCTCGCGTTCTACCGCCGCAACTACGCGGTCGAGGAACCGGAGCTGCACGCGCGGATCGGCGTGAAGCTCGCCGCCGCACCGCATCTGGAGGCGCGACTGGGTCGGCTGGCGGCGGCGGCGCGCGCCGGCCGGGTACCGTTCGCCTGGCACGATCCGGACTCCGCCGACGTGATCGCGCGGGCCGGCGCGCACGGTGCGGTCATCGCGGAGTTTCCGACCACCGCGGAGGCCGCCCGTGCGGCCCGCCCCAACGGCCTCGCGGTCGCCATGGGCGCGCCGAACCTGCTCCTGCGCCGATCGACGAGTGGCAATCTGAGCGCGGTCGATGCGCTCGCGGCCGGCGCGCTGGACATTCTCGTCAGCGACTACTACCCGGAAGCCATGTGGCCGGCGGTACTGGCGAGCGGGCTGCCGCTGCCGGCCGCCGTGGCACTGGTGACGAGCGCACCGGCACGCGCGGCGGGCCTGGATGACCGCGGGGTGCTCGAACCGGGCCGGCGCGCCGACATCGTCGCGGTCGCGCACGACGGCACGGTGCGCCGCACGATCGTCGCCGGCCGCGTGGTGGCCTGACCCGGCCGGCGCCACCCGCCCCGCCCGGCTCAGCCCCGCGCCGCCCCGCCCGGCTGAGCCCCGCCCGGCTCAGCCCGCCAACCGCTTGCGCAGCAAGGAAAGCACGTCGGCCGGATCGAGCCGCACCGGTCCGTTGGTCGATCGGCTGTGCCCGAGCGCCGCGTCGACGAGCCCGGGCAGGTCGGCCTCCGTGACGCCGTGGTCGCCCAGCGCCGGGGAGAACCCGGCCGCGCGGACCAGTTCCGCCAGCCGGGTGCCGCTGTCCGGCCCGAGCACGGCGGAAATCTCGGCCAGGCGCCGGCCGACGAACGCCGTCCCGCGCGGGTCCTGGCAGTCGGTGGACAGCCGTTCGGCGGTGAACGGTAGCAGCCACACCAGGTTCAGCGCGCAGGCGAGACCGTGCCGGATGCCCAAGCGCGCGGTCAACGGGTACGCGAAGGCGTGGGCGGCGGTCGTCCGGGTGCGGTCGATCGCCAGTCCCGCGCGGGTCGCCGCGGCACTGAGCACCACGCGACTCTCCGCGCTCACCGGCCGGCCGAGGATCCCGACGAGCGCCCGCATGGCGTCCAGCGCCAACTGCCGCGACAACGCCGTGGAACGCAATGACCACAACGATTCCACCGCATGCGCCAGGGCGTCGAGCGCGCCGCTGGACGTCACGTCCGGCGGGCAGGTCGCGGTCAGCTCCGGGTCGACGACGGCCAGATCCGCGTGCACCGACGGGTGGTCCAGCGAATGCTTCACCCCGCCGACGAAGACCGTCGCGAACCCGGTCACCTCGCTGCCGCTGCCGGCCACCGTGGGTACCAGCAGGAGCCGGGCGCGGCGCTGCGGTTGCGCGGCGCCACGCAGCACCGCCGTCGCGTCGTCCCGGTCGGTCGGCAGCCCGCGAACCAGCTTCGCCACGTCCATCGCGGATCCGCCGCCGAGGCCGAGGATCAGGTCCGGCTGGGCGGCCGCCGCGACCGCCGCGCCGCGCAGGCCGTCGGCCAGCTGCGGGTTGGGCGCGAAGTCGGCGAAGACCTCCGGACGGTACCCGTCGAGCCGCGCCACGATGCCGGTCCGCGCGACCGCAGCACGGCTGGCCACGACGAGTACCCGACGCGGCGCGAACCCGGCCACCAGTTCCGGGATCCGTTGCACCGCACCGTTTCCGGTCACGACCTCGACATCGTTCACGACCTCGCTCACGACCGGGCCGCCGCCTCGAACCGGGCCCGCAACTGCGCCGGACCCAGCCCTGCGGTGACGCGCGGCGGTGTGGTACCGGGCGCGGCCGCGATCCGTACCGCGACCAGATGCGGCCCGGGCGCCCCGCGCAGGGCGTCGAGCGCGGAGCGCAGCGCGGCGGCGTCGGCGCAGACCGCGGTCGACCGGTACCCCGCCGCGGCGCCCAGGCTCGACCAGTCCACTGTGGACGATGTGGTGAGCTGCCCGCCGGTCGACTCGTAGCTGCCGTTGTCGAGCACCACGTGGACCAGGCCGGGTGGCGCCAGCGCGCCCACCGTCGCGCAGGTACCCAGGTGCATGAGCACCGCGCCGTCGCCGTCGACGACCACCACGCGCCGCCGCGGCTGCGCGAGCGCGGCACCGAGCCCGAGCGCCAGGGCGTGCCCCATCGAGCCCTGCATGTAGAAGTTCGCGGGCCGGTCGGCCAGACCGAACAGCTCCCGGCTGATGTACCCGGTGGTGGTGAAGACCAGCGCGCCGTCCAGGTACGGCACCAGCGCCTCAATGGCCGCGCGCCGCCCGAACCCGTCCTCGGCGACCGAACCACGTTCCACGGAGCCGATCGAGCCCTTTGGGACCAGGACGAACGCCGGCTGGCCCGCCTCCCGTGCGCCCTGTGCCGCGTCGAGCACCTTCGCCAGGTGCTCCTCGGCGGGTTCGAGCAGCCAGTACGGCACCCCGAGCGCGTCGAGCAACCGCTGGCTGCTGCGTCCCATGACCGCGTGCTGCGGTTCGTCGCGGTCCGGATCGGGCCAGCCGCGCAGGCTCATGAACACCAGTACCGGGATGTCGAACGTCAACGCCAGCGACGACAGCGGGTTCACCAGGTTGCCGAAGCCGGAGTTCTGGATGAGCACCGCGCTGCGCCGGCCGGCCAGCTCCGCCCCGGCGGCGACAGCCAGCGCCGCGCCCTCGTTGGCGGCCGGCACGTACCGCCCCGGCTGCCGTTCCAGCAACCGCAGCGGCCCGCCGAACACGGCGCACGGCACCCCGGTCACCAGCCCGACGCCGATGCGGTCGAGCTGGGCACAGAACCCTTCCGCGCTGATCAATCTCCGACCTCCGTTCCGAGACCACCGCGGTCCCATACCTCGTGCACGCCGGCGCCGTCGGTCCGGCTGTACGACACCAGCAGCACCCGGTCGGCCTGAAGATAACTGGACAGCTGCGCGGTCACCCCACTCAGCTCCCCCGTCGGGGTGACCGCGATGGCGACCGCGCCGGACTCGACGAACTCACCGAACAGCGCCGCCCGCTGCCCCACCGAACCGGTCCGCAGGCCGACCGGCAGCGCGACGACGCTGTGCCGGGGCAGCCGGTCGCGCAGGCCGGCGACGAGGACGTCGGCGGGCCGCCGCGGTACCGCCGGCTCGTCGGATCCGTAGACCACCACCAGTTCGTCGTTGGCGGCAAGCTCGGCGAGCCGGGCCACCACCGCGGCGGCGCCCCAGCGGGTATCCGACTCGTTGACCACGGCGACGGTCATCGCGGTCGGACTGGGTACCGGCTCCGGCTGCACCGCCAGCCCCAGCCCGACCCGGAGCCCGTTGGCCCGCACGTACAGCGCCGCGCCGAGCAGTACCGCACCGAGCACCAGCCAGCCGGCGGCACGGGTACCGCTGAGCCGGTCGGCACCGGCCACGGCCAGCGACAGGCCCACCGCCCCGAGCGACGCGGCGGCACCGGTCACCCCGAGCACCGCGCCGGCGCTGTCCGCCCGCACCGCCTTGCCGATCAGGGCGAGCAGCGCGCCGCCGGCGAGCCCGTCGCAGACCGCGGTGCCGGCGATGAGCGGCGCGTTCAGCCACCACAACGGCGGCGCCGCCGCCACCGCGAGGCACAGCACCGCGGCGGCGCCGTAGCAGACCGTCAGCAACCGCGCGGTCGGGCGCCGGTCGGTCCACCAACCGCCGGCCAGCCGGGCGAGCGCGGCGAGCATCACCACCGCGCCGGTGACCATCAGCGCACGCAAGCGCGGCTGGCCGAACACCACGGTCAGGTAGGCGGACAGGTACACCGCGATCGCCATGACCCCGCCGAGGGCGACCGCGTACAGCAACGACAGCGACGTGTCGGCCGCCAGCCGGACCATCTCGACGCAGCGCCGCACCGGCGAGGCACCGCGGTACCCGCCGGTCTCGTTGCGCAGCAGCGGTACCGCGAGCGCGGCGAAGCCGACCAGCGCGCCGGCCAGCACCATCGCGGCGTGCCGGCCGCCCGGGTCGACCTTCCACGACCACGCCGAGATCAGCACCGCGAGCGCCGACCCGATGGTGAACACGCCGAGCGCGAGCCCCCGCCGGCCGTACCCGACCGTCCGCGCGACGAGCGTGGCACCGACCACGAACGCGGTACCCGCGGCGCCGGCCACCGCACCGGCAGCCACGATGACCGGTACCGAACCGGCGAGCCCCAGCCCGATCACCGACCCGGCCGCGACGAGGCTGACCGCGGGAAACATCGTTCGGGCGCCGTACCGGTCGGTCAGCACCCCCACGGGCAGGCGCAACACCCCCGCCACGAGCAGCGGCACGCCGAGGAGCATCAGGTACTCCCCCAACCGAACGTCGTTGCGTTGGGCGAGCAGCGGACCGAGCAGGATCCACGCGCGCAGGTTCAGCGCCAGTCCGATAGTCGCCACCACCAGCAGCGCCGCGGTACGCAGCGACCGCGAGCCGGGCACAGCCGGTTCCACGTCACCTAGGGTCTACTCACGTTTCGCGGAGCGCTACCCTCCGATCGGCCGGTGGCGCGCCCCGTTAGCTTGTGATCCATGACGTATCCCGGCCCCGCCGCGGCCTCGGCTCTCCCACATAGCCGAGGCCGCGGCGCCCTGGGCCGCGGCGCCCTGGGCCGCGGCGAGCACGACGGCGACCACAACCCTGCGGTATCCCACAACCCGCCCAACGCAGTGCGGTACCACGCGGTTCACCGTGGTACCGCTGACTTTCCATCTGGCGCCACTCGGCTCAACCCGCATACTTCACCCGGACACGGGAGGTCGGGTGCGCATCGGCAGTTACAACGTGGAGAACCTGTTCAACCGGGCGCGGGCACTGGACCAGCGCAGCTGGTCGGTCGGCCGGCCGGCGCTGGAGGCCTACGCACAGATCTGCCAACTGCTGGAGGAACCGGTCTACACCGACGAGGTACGCGGCGGCATCGAACGGCAGCTGCGCCGGCTCGACCTGTGGACCGCCGACGCCGCACGGTTCGCCCGGCTGCGGCAGAACCGGGGCCGGCTGCTGCGGCGGCCGCGCACCGGCCCGGTACGCATCGTCGCGACCGGGCGCGGTGACTGGATCGGCTGGGTGGAACTGACCACCGACCGGGTCGACGAACAGGCGATGCTGAACACCGCGCGGGTCATCCATGACACCGGCGTTGACGTCCTCGGCGTAGTCGAGGCGGAGAGCCGGATCGCGCTCAAGCGGTTCACCGACGCGGGTCTGCTGGTCGGCGGGCGGCCGCGGTACCCGCACGTGATGGTCGTCGACGGCAACGACGAGCGGGGCATCGACGTCGGGGTACTGTCCACCGCCGGGTACCCGCTCGTCGGGCAGCGCAGCCACGTCGACGACGCCGACTCCGGCGGCCGGATATTCAGCCGCGACTGCGCCGAGTACCACTTCCGCACCCCGGCCGGGCACCGGCTGGCCGTGCTCGTCAACCACCTCAAGAGCAAGGGGTACGGCGGGAAGCTGCTCTCCGACGGCATCCGCGAGCGGCAGGCCCGGCGGGTCGCGCAGATCTACGCCGGACTGGTCGACGACGGGCTCGAACACGTCGCCGTGGTCGGCGACCTGAATGACACCCCGGACAGCGCACCGCTCGCGCCGCTGCTGCGCGACACCGACCTGCGGGACATCTCGACCCATCCGGCGTTCGACGACGGCGGCCGCCCGGGTACCTACTCCTACTGCACCGCGCGCAACAAGCTCGACTACGTGCTGCTGTCCCCGGCCCTGTTCGCCCGCGCGACCGGTGGCGGCATCTTCCGCAAAGGCGTGTGGGGCGGCCGGCGCGGCACCCTGTGGCCGGTCTACGACACGATGACCGCAGAGGTGCACGCCGGCTCCGACCACGCGCTGATCTACGCCGACGTCGAACTGCCGTAGGGTCGCAGGACGATCTTCCCGCGGGTGTGTCCGCGGGCGAGCTCGCGGTACGCCGCCTGTACCTCGTCGAGCGGATACACCTTCGCGATCGGGATCTCCAGGATCCCCTTGCCCACCAGGCCGGCCAGCTCCGCGAGCACCTCGGCACTGGCACCGGCCGCGTTGCCCTCGGTCCTCACGCCGTACCGTTGCGCCGCCGCCCAGTCGATGATGGTGTCGATCCGCTGCGGTGCGACCCCCAGCGCGATGGCCAGGTCGACGTACCCGCCGCCGACCGTGTCGATGAACGCGTCCACCCGACCGCCGGACGCCGCGCGGATCCGCTCCTCGACACCCTCGCCGTAGCTGACCGGGATGACGCCGTGACTGGCGAGCCACTCGTGGTTCGGCTCGCTGGCCAGGCCGATCACCGTGGCGCCCGCGTGCTTCGCCAGCTGTACCGCGATCGAGCCGACCCCGCCGGCCGCCGCCGACACGACAACGGTGTCGCCCGCCGCCAGCGACACGGCACGCACCGCCGCGTACCCCGTGGTACCGGCGACGTACAGCGAACCGGCCACCTCCCAGGACACGGTGGCCGGGCGCGGGATCAGGTGCGCCGGTTCGACGACGACGTACTCGGCGTGGCTGGCCCGCTCGTCGGTGTACCCGATGACCTCGGCGCCGACCGCGAACCCGGTCACGCCGTCGCCCACCGCCGCCACCACGCCGGCGAGGTCGCTGCCCTGGCCGGACGGGAACGTCGCCGGCCACCGCTGCGCCCACTCGCCCTCGCGTACCCGCGCCTCGCCCGGGTTGACGGCCGCCGCGCGGACCTCGACCAGCACCCGCCCCGGCCCGGGTACCGGCCGCGGTTCCTCGACGACCTGCAGCACGTCGATCCCGCCGTACCGCTCGAATCTGACTACCTTTGGCATGCGACCAGCGTGCCGCGTCGCGCGGGCCGCCGACAGCGGACCCCTCTGCCTAGGATCGCGGATCCCACCGGTCGGCGCCCGCCGGTCCGGCTAGGCGGGTGGGTCGGCCGCGAACAGGGCTCGCACGTCGGCGACGGACGCGCTGATGTCGCCGCGGACGGCCTGGCCAAGCAGCGCCAACCGGGCGCCCAGCTCGGTGCCGGCGGTCGGCCCGTCGACCAGACAGCGGCTGGTCAGCGCCTGCCACAACGCATGGCGCAGGTTGTGCGTCTGAAGCCCGAGCAGCAATGGTTCGGGCCGGGCCCAGCGGACCAGATCCGGATCGGCGTAGATCGGGTCCAGTTCGTCGATCAGCGCACGGGCCAACCCGCTCACCACGGCGTCCCGGTCAGGCGATGGCGACGCCGCGCACAGCAGAAGCAGTGCGAAGGTCAGAAACGGCCGGTCCGCGGCGTCGCTGCCCCAGTCGCCCGCCTCGTGCAGCCGGCACCAGGCCAGAAATCGGAGCGTGGCCTGCGCGGCCGCGGGGTCGAGTGCCAGCGCCGAGTCGACCAGCACGGCCAGCGAGTCGGTCGGGTCCGCACGGGTCTCTATGCGTACCAGCACCATGCAGGAGAACAGCCGCAGCAGGTGTCCGCGCCGGCCCTTGCTGCCCGATCCCCAGGTTGGATCGTCCGGCGTCGACCAGCGCATCAGCTCCAGCACCTCCGAGGGGTGCCCGGGCAGCCGCTCGGGCAGCCGGTCGACCGTCAGCAGGCTGAGAATGCCCTCCCGGTGCTGGGCCACGTCGTCGCCGTAGTCCTGGGCGGCCAACTCGTCGATCATCGACGCGTCCAGCAGCGGTGCCACCCAGTCCCGGAGCACCAACTCGCTGGGCCGCAGCCCGGCGAGCAGCCCGGCCAGCTCAGCACCAGGCGCCATCGACAACCGCCCTCCGGCACGTCAACCGTCAGCTCTCCTGCTCTACCTGCTCGACCAGCTGACCACGGTACCGGCTTCCGGCCGGCGGGAAGGGTCACCGTGTCAACGGAGGTGGGCCGCCCGATCTCCGGTCTGGCATACCCTCGACCGTGATGGGTAGGCAGGAACGGCCGCTGTCACCGTCCGGCGGCGCGCTGGACAGGTTCGCGTCGGGGCTGCGCGGCGTCCGCCGGGCGGCCGGCAGCCCCGGCTACCGGGCGCTCGCGCGGCGGGCCGGGTACTCCGCCTCGGCGCTGGCGTCGGCCGCGAACGGCCGGACCGTACCGTCGCTGGCGGTCACCCTCGCCTACGTCGGGGCCTGCGGTGCCGACCCCGCGCCGTGGGAGGCCCGCTGGGAGGCGCTGCAGGTCACCCTCGCCGCTCAGGGCCGGGAGACCGGGCCGGTGACGCCACCGTCCGCGCCGGTTGCGGTACCACGCACGGGTACCCCACGTGAGCTACCTCCGGACGTGTACGGCTTCACCGGTCGCGACGCCGAACTGGCCGCGCTGGACGCGGTACTGGGCGGTGGGGTCGCCGCGGTCTGCGGTACCGGCGGGGTCGGCAAGACGGCGCTGGCCGTGCACTGGGCGCACCGGGTCGCCGGGCGGTTCCCGGACGGGCAGCTCTACGCCGACCTGCGCGGGTACGACCGGGAACGGCCCGTGCAGCCCGCCGACGCACTGGCCGCCTTCCTGCGGGCGCTCGGCGTCGCCAGCGACGAGCTGCCGCACGACGACGACGGTCGGGCCGCGCTGTACCGGTCGCTGCTGGCCGGACGGCGGGTACTCGTCGTGCTGGACAACAGCCATTCGGCGGACCAGGTTCGTGCGCTCGTTCCCGGTACCCCCTGTGTGGTGACGAGCCGGGACAGCCTCGCGGACCTGGACGCCCGGCACATCGACCTGGATCTGTTGCCCGCCGACCAGGCGGTGGCGCTGTTGCGCCGGCTGGTCGGCGCGCGGGTCGACGCGCAACCGGCGGCGGCGGCCGAACTGGCGCAGCGGTGCGCCCGGCTGCCGCTGGCGCTGCGCATCGCGGCCGAACGCGCCGTCGCGCACCCCGGGGCGTCACTGGCCGAGCTGGTCGCGGAGCTCGCCGGGCATCCTGGACTGGAGCTGTTCGACGCCGGCGCGGACGAGCGGACCGCGGTCCGGGCGGTGTTCTCGTGGTCGTACCGCTACCTCCCGCCGGACACCGCACGGGTGTTCCGGTTGCTGGGGCTGCATCCGGGTGCGGACATCGACCGGTACGCCGTCGCGGCGCTCGCCGGTGGCGAGGTGGCCGGGACGTGGCGGGCGGTCGAGGCGTTGCAGCGCGCGCACCTGGTCACCCCGACGCCGGCCGGCCGGGTGGGCATGCACGACCTGCTGCGCCAGTACGCGGCCGAGCACGCGGCGGCCGACTCCGGGGCCGATCGGGACGCCGCGCTCGGCCGGCTGCTGGACCACTACGTGATCGCGGCGTCGGCGGCGATGGACACGCTGTTCCCGCACGAGCGGCACCGCCGGCCCGATCCGCCGGTGCGGCCGGAGCTGCCGGTACCCGACCTGTCCGCGCCCGCTTCCGCACGCGCCTGGCTCGACGCCGAGCGGGCCAACCTGGTGGCGCTCACCGCGTGGACCGCCGAGCACGGCTGGCCGGTCTACACCGCAACGCTGGCCGGCGTGCTGTGGCGGTACCTCTACGCCGGCGCCTTCCACGGGGAGGCGCTGACCATCCACGCGCACGCGCTGCGGGTCGCGCGCGACCAGGGTGACCGGGCCGGCGAGGCGGCCGCGATCCACAACACCGGCCGGGTGTACTGGCGCTGGGGCCGCCACGACGAGGCGCGCGAACACTTCGAACGGGCACTGGCGATCTACCACGAGATCGGCGCGCCCGGCCAGATCGGCGCGGTGCTGAACAACCTCGGCAACCTGTTCGACCTGCTGGGCCACTTCGACGAGGCGGTGGACCGGTACAAGGAGGCGCTGACCATCCTCGGCGACTGCGGCGACCTGGCCGGTGAGGCGTCCACGCTGGGCAACCTCGGCATCGTCTACGAGGTGATGGGCCGGCAGACCGAATCCATCGAACACCATCAGCAGGCGCTGGTCCTGTTCCAGAAGGTCGGTGACCGCGGCGGGATCGGTCGCACCTTCGACAACCTGGGTTCGGTGCTGTTCCGGCAGGGCCGCTACGCCGAGGCGCTGCACCACCACGAGCAGGCGCTGGCCATCCTCGACGAGCTCGGCGACCGGGCCAGCGCGGCGGAGACGCTCAACGGGCTGGGCCGGGTACACCTGCGGCTCGGTCATCCCGCCGAGGCGCTGCACCACTTCGAGCGGGCGCTGGAACTGGCGCAGCGCATCGACGACCGGGTGCGGCAGACGTCCGCGCTGGTCGGGCTCGGCGACACGTTGCGCCGTACCGGCCATCCCGGGCAGGCACTGGCGCGGTACCAGAGCGCGCTGGGACTCGCCGACCAGACCGGCGACCGGTACGAGCGCGGGCACGCGCTGGAGGGCATCGGCCACGTGCTGCGCGACAACGGGTACACCGAACCGGCCCGCCGGCACTGGACCGAAGCCCTCGACATCTACACCGAACTCGACATCGCCGAGGCGGACGGCGTCCGCGACAAGCTCGCGGCGCTTCCGTAAGCTTCTGCACCCGGAGCCCCGGTGAACCGGCCGCCCGTTCTCACCGCGCTCTCATCCGCCGTCGCGCAAGTGCGGTTGCGCGGCGCCCCCACTTGCGCACCTTTAGCTGTCAATTTAACTTCCTAACTAAACCGTCCGAGGAGCGCTGGGGTCGATGAGAAGATCCAAACTGCTGGCCGCGGGAGCGCTCAGCGCAATTGCGTTACTTGCCCTGACTGCCGCATCCGTACCGGTTCCTGCCGCTGCCGCGTCGCCGCCGACCGGGTCGAGCGCTGTCGTCGACCTCGGTACCGGCGGCTGGAAGGTGCTCACCAGCGCGACCGCCACGCAGACCGGCGCGCAGATCTCCACGCCCGGCTTCTCCACCAGCGGCTGGCTGAGCGTCACCAACGACGGTGCCGGCGCTCCGGGTACCGAGATCAATGCGTTGCTGCAGAACGGTTCCTGCCCCAACGTGTTCTTCTCCACCAACATGAAGAACTGCTTCGGCCAGATGACGAAGGTCGGCGCCGACACGATCGCGCAGTTCTCCGTGCCGTGGTGGTACCGCACCGACTTCGCCGCGCCACCGGCCGGGCAGAACGCGAAGCTGATCGTCAACGGCGTGGTGGGCAAGGCCGACGTGTGGGTCAACGGTGCGCAGATCGCCACGTCCGACACCGTCGCCGGAGCCTACGCGCGGCGCGTCTTCGACATCACCAGCCGCCTGGTCGCGGGTACCAACTCGCTGGCCATCGAGGTGTACCCGAACAACCCCAACGCGATGCTCACCCTCGACAACGTGGACTGGACGCAGATCCCGCCGGACAACAACACCGGCATCCAGTTCCCGGTGCAGTTGCAGACCGGCGGCCCGCTGGTCGACGGCAACGCGCACGTCATCCAGAACACCGCGGCCAACCTGAGCAGCTCGGCGCTGACCGTGAAGACCGACATCACCAACACGTCGGCCACCGCGCAGACCGGTACGGTGTCGGCCACCATCACGCCGCCGTCGGGTACCGCGACCACGGTCAGCCAGACGGTGACCGTGCCGGCGAACTCGACGCAGACGGTGTCGTTCGCGCCGATCACCATCACCGGCCCGCAGCTCTGGTGGCCGTACCGGCTCGGCGCGCAGCCGCTGTACACGCTGGCGACCTCGGTGGCGCAGAACAGCACCGTGCTCAACTCCACCAGCGAGACGTTCGGCATCCGCACCGTCACCTCGTACCTGACCGGCGCGTCGCCGATCGCGCCCAACGGGGTGCGCGCCTTCAAGGTGAACAACGTGCCGATCGTCATCCGGGGCGGCGGCTTCGACCCGGACCTGTTCCTGCGGTACAACCCGGCGGACACGGCCAAGCAGATCGCGCTGATGAAAGCCATGGGCGTCAACACCATCCGGCTCGAAGGGCACCTCATGCCGGACGACTTCTACCAGCAGATGGACGCGGCCGGCATGCTGGTCAACGCCGGGTACCAGTGCTGCGACTTCTGGGAGTCGACCAGCTATTCGACTGCCGACCAGGCCACGTACCAGCTCTCCGCGCAGAGCGTCGGGCAGACGCTGCGCAACCACCCGTCGGTGTTCAGCTTCCAGTGGAGCGACAACGCGCCGACCGCCACCCAGGAAACCCTTGCGCTGAACGGGTTCGCGGCTGCGGACTACGCCGGACCGTTCATCTCGTCGGCGGAGTACAAGAGCAGCCCGCAACTGGGCGCCGCCGGGCAGAAGGAGGGGCCGTACGACTGGGTACCGCCGATCTACTGGTACGACACCACGCACTCGACCGGCGGTGACCTGACCAACTCGGGCGGCTCGTGGGGGTACGACAGCGAGCAGAGCGCCGGGAACACGGTGCCGACGCTGGACTCCATCAACCGCTTCCTGTCGCCGGCCGACCAGGCGGCGCTGTGGCAGAGCCCGCGGGCCAACCAGTACCACAACAACTACGAAGGCACGCAGCACACCGGGTACAACTTCGGCACGCTGTTCAACCTCGACACGTCCATCACCAAGCGGTACGGCGCCTGGTCGAGCCTGCCGCAGTACGTGCAGGAGGCGCAGGTCGCCAACTACGAGAACGTGCGGGCGCAGTTCGAGGCGTTCCTCGCGCACTCGACCAACGCGGCGGCACCGTCCACCGGCACCATCTACTGGCAGCTGAACAAGGGCTGGCCGACGCTGCTGTGGGCGCTGTACAACAACGACGGCGACCAGGCCGGCGCGTACTTCGGCGCGCAGGCGGCGAACCGGGCGCTGCACGCCATCTACGCGCTGGACACCGGTACCGTCGTGGTGGACAACCTCGGCGCCGCGAGCGCTTCCGGCCTCACCGTCGAGGCCAAGGTGTACAGCACCGCCGGTGCGCTGCTCGACGACCGCACCTCCGGCAGCCTCACCCTCGCCTCGCAGCAGGTGGCCACCAACGTGCTGACCCCGGTGGTACCCACGGCGGCCAACACGGTGTACTTCGTGGAACTGCTGCTGCGGCAGGGCGGCAGCGTGGTCGACCGCAACGTGTACTGGCTGCCGACCACGCCGGACGTCATCAGCTGGAACAAGACGCTGGGCAGCCCGCAGGCGTCGCTGTCGTCGTACGCCGACCTGACCGCGCTGCAGGGCCTGCCGCAGGCGACGGTCGGGGCGAGCGCGACGACGGTGACCCAGGCCGGGCCCAATGGTGCCGACCGGCTCACCACGGTGACGGTCACCAACACGTCGACCACGCCGGCCGTCGGGTTCTTCCTGCGCGCCGACATCCGCCGGGGTACCGCCGGCGGCACGGAACTGGCCGGGGACAACCAGTTGCAGACCGGCATCTGGAACGGCAACGACATCACGCTCTGGCCCGGTGAGTCGCAGAGCATCACGGTCAGCTGGCAGTCCGCCGACCTGCAGGGCGCCACGCCGGTGGTGAGCCTGTCCGGCTGGAACGTGCCCAAGTTCGACATTCTGGCGTAGGGAGGCGGACACCATGCGACGCTCGCTGATCGGCGCGGCCGTCCTCATCGTCACCGTCGGGACCGCCCCGGCCGCCGCGGCACGCGCGGCGACCCCGGCGCTGCCCAACGTCGTGGTACCCGCACCGGTCAGCGAGACCGCCAACGGCGCCACGTTCACGCTCACCTCGTCGGCGACCATCGGCACCGATGCCGCCGACGTCGGCAACTACCTCGCGGCGATCCTGCGGGCGTCGACCGGGTACCCGATCCCGGTCTCCGCCGGCGGATCCGGCACCATCGCGCTCTCGCTGTCCGGTGCGCCGTCGAGCGTGGGCACCCAGGGGTACCAGCTGACCGTCACCGGTACCAACGTGACCGTGCAGGCGAACGCGGCCGCCGGGCTGTTCGCCGGGGTGCAGACGTTGCTGCAACTGCTGCCGCCGGCCATCCAGAGCCCGACGGTCGCGTCGGGACCGTGGACGGCACCCGGCGGTACCGTCGTCGACTACCCGCGCTTCGGTCACCGCGGCGCGATGCTCGACGTGGCCCGGCACTTCTTCACCGTGTCGCAGGTGGAGCGCTACATCGACGAGATCGCGCACTACAAGGTGAACTACTTCCACCTGCACCTGTCCGACGACCAGGGGTGGCGGATCGTCATCAACAGCTGGCCGAACCTGGCCACGTACGGCGGCAGCACCGAGGTCGGCGGCGGGCCGGGCGGGTACTACACGCAGGCCGACTACTCGGCGATCGTGGCGTACGCGCAGGCGCGGTACATCACGGTGATCCCGGAGATCGACATGCCCGGCCACACCAACGCCGCGCTGGCGTCCTACGCGCAGCTCAACTGCAGCGGCAAGGCGCCGCGGCTGTACACCGGCACCAAGGTCGGTTTCAGTTCGCTGTGCGTGCCGCTGGACCTGACGTACACCTTCATCGACCAGGTGGTCGGCGAGCTGGCCGCGCTGACCCCGGGTCCGTACATCCACATCGGCGGCGACGAGGCCAGTTCGACGACCGCGTCGGACTACTCGTACTTCATCAACCGTGCGCAGCAGATCGTCGCGGCGCACGGCAAGACGGTCATCGGCTGGCACGACATCGCCAACGCCCCGCTGCTGGCGTCCACGGTGGCGCAGTTCTGGGACACCACCACGAGCAACGCGCCGCTGGCGTCGGCGGTGGCGAACGGTACCAAGGTGGTCATGTCACCGGCCAACCACGCGTACCTCGACATGAAGTACAACCGGCAGACCAAGCTCGGCCAGACCTGGGCCGGCCTGGTCGACGTGAACACCGCCTACGGCTGGAACCCCGGCGCGTACCTGTCCGGTGTCGGCGAGTCGTCGGTACTCGGCGTCGAAGCTCCACTGTGGACGGAGACGATCGTCACGTCGGCCGACATCGACTACATGGCCTTCCCCCGGTTGCCCGCGATCGCCGAGCTCGGCTGGTCGCCGTGGAGCACCCACGACGTCACGGCGTTCGACAGCCGGCTCGGCGCGCAGGGCCCCCGCTGGAAGGTCATGGGCGTCAACTACTACCACTCCACGCAGATCGCGTGGCCCGCTGGTTCCTGACTACCAGGGGGACGGCGGCGGTGGCGGCACCACCGGCGGGCGGTCGTCGCAGGTGATGGTGTTCGGCAGCTCCCCCCGGGCCAGCCCCGGCCGGTTCATAGGCGGGGCCGCACCTCGGTGGCGACGAAGCGCACGAACGCCTCCGGGTCGGGCTCGTCCGCAGCCGGCTGCAGTACCACGGTGTCCGCGCCCGCCTCTACCCAGCGCCCGATGCCGTCGGCCACCGTGGCCGCGTCGCCGGACAACCCGTCCACGTAGACCACGATCCGGCCGGCGCCGACGATCCCGCGCACCTCCCGTACCCGTTCCGGTGGGGTACCGCCGGTGAGGATCACACCGTCGGCATGCTCGCCGGCGAGCCGGACCGTGCGCTGGCCGACGGCGCCGGCCAGTACCGGTACCGCCTCGTGCGGCGGCCACACCAGCTCGACGTCGGCCAGCGTGACGTACCGGCCGCCGGTGCTGACCCGTTCGCCGCGCAGCAGCGCGCGCAACGCCGTCAGGTGCTCGCGCAGCAGGGTCAGCGGCGACCCGGCCCGCGCGCCGACCTGACCCATCCACTCCTGCACACCGTGCCCGACGCCGACCTGCACCCGGCCGGGAAACAGCCGGCCGAGCGTCGCCACCTCCATGGCGGTCAGCGCGACGTTGCGCAGCGGTACCGGCAGCAGCCCGATGCCCACCCGCAACCGCGCGGTCCACGCGAGCGCCGCCGCGGCGGTCGCGACGCCGCTCTCCCAGAAGCAGTCCTCCCACAGCCACAGCTCGTCGAGCCCCGCCTCGTCGGCGGTGCGCGCGATGCCGCGCAGCCGTTCGGGCGGAAACTGGGGCAGGAACACGACACCAAGCGCGGTCACCGGTTCATCTTCGCGCGCGCCACCGGCGCACGGCGAGCGCCGCGCCGGTCGCCGCCAGCGCGCCGGTGAGCCAGCGCCGCGGATTGGTCGCCGCGGTCTGCTTGCGCGCCGACAACGGCAGCAGGTCGAAATGCACCGCCGTGGTACCGGTGCCGGCCGCGCCGCTGAACACCACCCGGCCGGTACCGATGCCGAAGCGGGACAGGTCGATGCGGAACACGTACGGGTCGGCCGGATCGTCCGGGTACAGCGGGAAGCCTTGGTATGCAACGGGTACCGGACTCAGGCAGCGCAGCATCAGCTGGCCGCCGCGCACGAACACCTCGACGCCGAGCCCGGTCATCTCCCGCGCGCGCAGGTCGGTGAGCCGGCCGGGCGTCCGGTACCAGCCGCAGATGTCGCTCCACACCTCAGGGTGCTGCGGCACGTCGGTGCGGACCGTCCAGTCCGGTACCCCCAGCAGACCGGCGAGCAACGCCGCGGTCTCGCCCGGCAGCCACAGCATCGGGTTGCGGGCCCCGTTGGTGTAGGTCACGATCCCGAGCCCGTCGTCGGGTGCGAGGAACAGCTCCGCGGTGAACCCGGGCAGGATCCCGCCGTGCTCGACGATGCGGTGCCCGCCGATGCTGCCGCGCCAGAACGCCAGGCCGATTCCCGGTACCCGCGGATCCGGCCGGTACTGCGGCTCGAACATCATGGCGACCGTGGCGGGCTTGAGCACCGTGCCGTGCCGGTTGGCGCCGCCGCCGAGCAGCGCGGCCACGTAGCGGCCCAGGTCCGCCATGGTCGAGTAGGCCCCGCCGCCGGCCGCGGTCACCAGCTCGTAGTCGCGCACCGGCCGCGGTCCCCGGGAACCCAGCGTGTACCCGGTCGCGAGCCGCTCCCGGATCCGCGCCGACCGGACGAGGTCGGTGTCCGCCATGCCGAGCGGTTCGAAGACGTGCCCGCGCAGGTACCGGTGCAGCGGCGTACCGCTCACGTCCTCGACGAGCTGGCCGAGCGTGGTGAAGTCGTGGTCGGTGTAGATGAACCGGGTACCCGGTTCGGCCGCCAGCCGCAGCGCGCCGCCGTAGTACCGCGCGAGCGTGGGTACCGGCTGCCCGACCCGGACGGTCTCGCCGAACAGCGGTCGGAACACGTCGCTCGTCCGTACCACCTCGGGCAGCCCGGCGGTGTGGGTCAGCAGGTGCCGCAGCGTCGCCGGCCGGTCGCCGGGCCGGGCCGGGATCAGCCGGTACGCGCGCAGGTACCGGTTCGCGGGGGCGTCGAGGTCGACGAGTCCCTGCTCCCACAGCTGCATCACGGCGACCGCGGTGAACGTCTTGCTGATCGAGCCGATCCGGAACACGGTTTCCTCGGTGACCGGCGTACCGGACGCGAGATCGGCGAAACCGTGCCCGCGGAAGAGGTCCAACGATCCGTCGCGTACCACGCCGACCGCGAAGCCGACGGCGGGCCGGCGGTTGAGAAGCTGATCGACCGCGCTCATACCTCGACGGTGCGCCGGCCGGGTCGAGGCGGAAGGAGGCGACCGGCCCGTCCCGGCCGGGTCGGACGTCCCTGTGCGGTACCCGGGGCCGCGCCGAGGCTGGAACCGGGGTGAGGTCGGGATGGAACGGCTGACCGCGGAGGACCAGCTCATGCTGTGGCCGGACGAGATCTGGCCGCAGGAGATCGGCGCCGTTGCGATCCTTGACGGGAGCGCAGTCCTTGACGCGGGCGGCCGGCCCGATCCGGCCGGCGCGGTGCGGCGGGTCGTCGAAGCGCGGCTGCACCGGGTACCGCGGCTGCGGCAACGCCTGTACGTGCCGGGGCGCGGTCTCGGTGCGCCGCTGTGGGTCGACGACCCGGCGTTCGAGCTACGCGACCACATCCGGGTCGCGGCGGTGCCACCACCCGGTGACGAGGCCGCGCTTCTGTCCACAGTGGAGCGACTGCGCCGCCGCCGGCTGTCCCGGTCCCGGCCGCTGTGGGAGATGTGGTTGCTCACCGGCCTGCCGGACAACCGGATCGGCCTGTTCATCCGGATGCACCACGCGATCGCCGACGGCATCGCGGGCGTGGCGACGGTCGGCACGTTCCTCGATCCGGTACCCGACGCCCCGGCCGGATCGGCGCGGCCGTGGACGCCGGGGCCGTGGACGCCGGGGCGGCTGCCGGCGGTACCGCAACTGTTGGGGGACAACGCCAGGCGACACGCCGCGGGGCTGGGCCGGGCGCTGTCGGCGCTCGCGCGGCCGGTGACCGCGGCGCGACACCTGCGCGCCACGTGGCCGGCGGTCCGCGGGCTGCTGACGATGGGCTCGGCACCGGGTACCAGCCTCGACCGGATCGTCGGCGCGGATCGTACGCTCGCCCTCGTACGCACGGAACTGGCTGCGGTCAAGGCGATCGCGCATGCGCACGGCGCGACGGTCAACGACGTCCTGCTCGCGGTGACCGCCGGTGGACTGCGCGCCCTCCTGCGCAGCCGCGGCGAACCCGTCGACGGCGTGTTCCGCGTCTACGTACCGGTGACGCTGCGCCCGGCGCGGCTGCGCGGTGCGGCCCGGGGCAACCTCGTCGGGCAGATGGTGGTACCGCTCCCGCTCGGCGTGACCGACCCCGGTGACCGGCTCCGGCGCATCGCCACGGAAACCTTGCGGTGCAAGGCGCAGAGCCACCCGTCACTCGGCGGGCTGTTCCATTCCCGCCTGGCCCGGCTGGCGCTGCTGAAGCTGCTGCGGCGCCAGCCGGTGAGCGTGACCACCGCTGACGTACCCGGCCCGCCGCACCCGATGTACCTCGCCGGCATGCCGCTGCTCGACGTGTACCCGGTGCTGCCGCTCATCGGCAACGTGTCCCTCGGCGTCGGTGCGCTGTCCTACGCCGACCGGTTCGCCATCATGGTGGTCGCCGACCGGGACGCCTGCCCGGATCTGGACGTGTTCGCGGCCGGCCTGCGCGACGAGCTGGCCGCGCTGCGCAAAGAGATGTCGGCGGCTGCTCCGCAGCCGCAGCGCCGAGGCGCTTCGGGCGCCGTCCTGCCTCGGCGCGGTTAGGCTGCGAGCCGCAGCCGGGTGGGCTCGATCCGTTGCGCCACAACAGGTTCGGCGGTCGCGAGCCGGGCCACCTGGTCGCGGACCCAGCGCATCCGGGCCACCGCGGTCTCCGGGTGGTCGCCGAACTCCTGCGCCACCGCGGCGGCGCAGCCACGGCGGCCCAGCCGCCGCACCGTCGCGCTGATCGCATCGCGCACCAGCCGGGCAGACGGCCGGTCGGAACTCTGTACCGTCGAGGCGAACAGTGCGTCGCACCGTACCGTCTGGATGTTCAGTGACATGTGTTGAGCATCGCGGCCCGGCGCGCGCCGGTCGCGAGGGAAACCCGGAGATCTTCCCTGACCGTGGCTCAGGCGGCGTCCATGCCGGCGGTGCTGCCGCGCAGCCGCGGCGCCGGCTGGCTCTCCCGCGGGTCGGCGCCCAGCGCCAGCAGCGCGGCGATCGGCAGGGTGGCCGCGCCGAACGCGACCGCGTCCTGGCCGAGCCGGCACAGCTCGATGGTGGCCTGCTCGTACGGCCGGCGCAGCGCGTACGCCGCCGCGCTCGCGCGGATCCGCTCCAGCGCCACGCCGCCGAGCGCGATGCCGGCCCAGCCGCCGAGCACGATCCGCTCCGGGTTGAACAGGTTGATGAGATTGGCGATGCCGGCGCCGAGGTACCCGGCGGTCTCGTCCAGCACCCGGGCCGCGGTGCGCGAGCGGGGTGCGGCCGCGATGAGCGCGGCGAGGCTGGACTGCTCGTCGTCACCGGGTACCGGGCGGCCGCCGCGTGCCTGCCGGTACCGGTCGAGCACCGCCTCGGCCCCGACGTAGGCCTCCAGGCAGCCGCGGGCACCGCACCGGCACAGCCGCCCGCCGTACACGATCGTCGTGTGCCCCCACTCCCCCGCGCTGCTGGTCGCGCCGCGGTAGGTGGCACCGTGCGTGATGACCGCCGCACCGACCCCGGAGCCGACGAGCGCGACGACCGCGTGCCGGGCACCGCGTCCCGCCCCGAACCACAGCTCGCCCTGGCCCTGCGTCTTGGCACCGTTGTCGAAGTACAGCGGCAGCCGTACCCCGGCCGCGCGCAGCTGCTCCTCGAACGGCACCGCGTCCCAGCCGAGGGCCTGCGCATGGACCAGTACCCGCGGCGCCTGCTCGACGGTACCGGGCAGCCCGATGCCCACGCCGAGGACGCCGGACTCGTCGACACCGGCCTGGATGACGACCTCCCGCAGCGCCGCGGCGACCTGGGCCACCACCTCGGCCGGTTCCGGCCGCGGCGAGTGCAGCGGATGCTCGACGGTACCCTTACGGGTCATCGACAGGTCGAACAGCTCGACCTTCACCCCGGTCTCACCGACGTCGATGCCCACCACCGTGCCGTACCGCGGGTCGACCCGCAGCAGTACCCGCGGCCGGCCGCCGTCGGAGTCGACGAGCCCGGCCTCCACGACGAGCCGGTCCTCGATCAGCTCGCCGGTCACGTTGCTCACGGTCGCCACGCTCAGCCCGCTGAGCTGGCTGAGCTCCTGCCGGCTGAGCGGACCGTCGAAGAACAGCTTGGACAGCAGGGCCGAGCGGTTACGCCGCCGTAGATCGCGTACGGTACTGCGGTGGGACTCCATGCGCCGACTTTACGGCGTATTCCACTGCTGGTTGGCTCCACCGGTGCAGTCCCAGATCTGCAACGGGGTACCGTCAGCGGAGCTGACGTCGGTCGCGTCGAGGCAGCGGCCGAAGTTGGGGTTGACCTACGAGCATCGATATAAGCCGTAAACTAAGCCCATGTCGAAGCGGGCCGCCCCCGGCTCGGTGCTGTTGCTCGCCGCGGCGGTTCCGGACCACCCGCGACGGATGACCCCGGGGCCCGGCCCTGCCACCACACTGGGGCCATGTCAGCGCAGACCGAACTCGAAGAGATGCTCCAGGAACTCAGCAGGGGCGAGGGCCCGGTGATGGCGGCCCTGGCCAAGCTGAACGCCGATGCCTTCAGCCAGCCCGACCTGGACGAGCGGACCGCGGTGGCGGCGCGGATCGGCGCGCTGGTCGCGCTGGACGCACCCGCGGCGTCGTACTACGCCCACATCATCCTGGCCGACCAGGTGGGCATCACGCCGGACACGATGAAGGCGCTGCTCGTCACGCTGGCGCCGCTGGTCGGCAGCGCCCGCGTCGTGTCCGCGGCCGACAACGTGCTGCAGGTGGTCCGCCAGTCGACGTGAGCGCCGGTCACCAGTCGCGGGTCGCCTGCCGGAACCGGGACAGCTTCTGCATCGCGGCCAGCAGCGCCGGCGAGACCGGCCGCCCGAACGAGTCGATGAACAGCGCGCAGCCGCCGGACCGCTCGGGCAGCTTGCCGTCCAGCAGGTCGACGTAGTACGTGAGCTCGTCGCCGCTCAGCTTCGGCGCGTGCAGCACCACGACCGCGTCCTCCGGAATCCCGGCGTTCTCCCCCGTCGCGCCCGACTCGATGAACGAGAGCACCGCGTTGGGCGGGTCGTCGGCGAAGCTGTGCATGCCGGACTCCCACAACGCGACGAACAGCTGGGTGTGCAGGTGGCCCACCGCGCGCTGCGGCCGGTCGGCGAAGTACAGCGTGGACCGGCTCAGCCCGTACAGGGTCAGCTGTCCGGCGCAGTACCCGGCGCTGTGCGCGGTCTGCACGAACAGCGCGTCGATCGCGGCCAGCCCGGGGGGCGGCAGGAGATCCTCGGAGTCTGCCATGCGGTCCTTTCGGTACCGGGACGCCGGTCAGGCCCCGGCGGCACTCCGGACGCGGTACCGGGGCCTGACCCGACGCCGCTCCACCCCATACGGGCGGGCTGGCCCCCACTGCCATGACCTGCCCTCAGAACGGGACCGGGGCGGAGCGTGCCGGTTGACGTCCACAGTCAGTAGACCAGGCAGTCGCGATACGTCACCTCATCCCCGGAGGGTGATTCAGAGGATGCGCAGTTTCTGCGCCTGGCCGACGGCGTCCTGCCGCCGGGACACCCCGAGCTTGCGGTAGATGGCGCGCAGGTGCGCCTTCACGGTGTTGACCGACACGTGCAGGTCCTCGGCGATCTCGCCGGCATTGAACATGGTCGGCAGGTACCGCAGCACCTCCAGCTCGCGCTCGCTGAGCTCGACGTTGAGCGCGGCCCGGTCCGCCCGCGGCGCGCCGGGCCGCAGGTCGGCCAGCACGTCGGCGACGAACTGCGCGTTCTCCTCCACCAGCAGGACCTGCCGCTCGACCAGCCCCACGATCTCCCGCCGCCCGGTGGTCAGGAACGGCCGGCGCAGCCCCTCCGGCTCGGCGATCGCGAACGCCCGGGTGAGCGCCTCCAGCGAACGGTTGCCCTGTCGCTGGCTCTCGGCCACCAACGCGGCGGTGATCCAGGCATCGACCGCGGTCAGCGGGTCGGCCGGCGCGTCGAGCACCGGCGCCAGCAACGGCTCCACCGACCGCTGGTTGCCCGAGGCGAGCGCGGCACGTGCGAGCCAGACCTGGTTGCGCGCGGCGAAGTCGGTACCGTCGGGAACCGCCCCGATCTCCTCCAGGAACCGGTCGGCGTGCCCGGCGACGAGGTCCACCTCGGCCAGCGCCAGCGCGAGCTGCCACGCGAGGGTCGGCGCGGTCAGCACCCGTTCGGCCTCCCGGCGGGCCTGGTCCAGCATCGCCCGGGCCGCCTCGGGTTGCGCGTGCGCGAGCAGCATCCGCGCCTGGGCGATGCGCAGTCCGACGTACTGCGCCGCCTCCGGATCGGTGCGGTAGGCGTTGAACCCGCGGCGCAGCGCCCACTGCGCCTCGGGGATGTCGTTGCGCTCCAAGGCGATCGAGGCGAGCGCGAGGTACACCGGTACCGCCTGCAGCTCGGAGCTCCACCCGCGGCGCTCGGCAAGCTCGCGGCCCTCCAGCGCGTGCCCGTCGGCGTCGCGCAGGCTGCCCCGCAGCGCGTCGATCAGGGCGAGGTGGCCGAGCGAGTTGATCTCGACCAGCTCGACGCCGGTCGCCCGCGCGGCGGTCATCGCCGACCAGAGGTACCGGTTCGCGCTCTCCAGCTGCCCCGTCCACAGCAGCGCGACGCCCTTGTTGTTCAACCCGATGGCGCGGTACTTCAGGGCCGACGGCAGGTGCGTCCAGCGCACCGCGGTCAGCCAGTCCAGCGCCTCGCTGGTGGCGTCCATGAGCGCCGGCATGTCGCTGCGTTGCCGGGCCACGGCCACTTCGAGCATGCGCAGCCCGATCTCGACCGGCCGCCGGTCGATCGCGCTACGGCCGGCCAGCAGCTTGCGCGCCTTGGCCACCAGGGTCAGCACCGCGTCATACCCGCGCGCGTGGAACATCAGCAGCGCCGCGCACATGGTCAGCTCCGCGGTCACCCCGAACCACTCCGGCGGTACCCGCTCCAGCACGTTGACCAGTGCCTCGCGGTCGACCGACAGGATCAGCGGGCCGCCGCGGGCCACGACGAGCCGGCCGACCAGCGGCCAGTCCTCGGCCGCCGCCGCGTGCGCGAGCGCCTTGACCGGGGCGTCGTGGCTGAGGTACCACTCGACCGCCCGGTAGTGCAGCACCGGGATCATCTCCGGCGCGTCGAGGAGCAACTGGTGGCGCAGCAGGTCGCGGAACAGGTGGTGGTACCGGAACCAGCCGGGCCGCGACCCCAGCCCGACCAGGAAGACGTTGGTGCGTTCGAGCTGCTCCAGGATCCGCTGCCCGTGGCCGCCGTTGGTGATGGCGTCGGCCAGCTCGCCGGACAGCTTGTCGACGATGCTCGTGTACAGCAGGAACCGGTGGAGGTCCGGCGGCTGCTGGGCGAGTACCTCGCCGACGAGGTAGTCGGCGACCGCGCCCTTGTCGCCGGCGAAGTCCTCGATGCGGTGGTGGTCACCGGCGCTGGTCAGGAAGATCGCGGCCAACCGCAGGCCGGCCGCCCAGCCCTCGGTCCGGTCCAGCAGCACCCGCAGCTCACGGTCGTCGAGCTGCAGGCCGTGATGGGACAGCAGCTCGGTCGCCTCCGCCGCGGTGAACTGCAGGTCGGCGGCGCGGATCTCGGTCAGGTCACCGGCGGCACGCATCCGGTGCAGCGGGAGTACCGGGTCGGTGCGCGCGACGAGCACCAGCCGCAGCTGCTCGGGCTGGCAGCGCAGCAGCATCGACAGGTCCTTCATGACCCGCGGCTCGTGGATCTCGTCGAGGTCGTCGAGTACCAGCGTCACCTGCTGCGGCAGCCGGGCGAGGCCGCCGGCCACCCGGCGGATGAATGCCTGGTTCATCGAGGACCCGGGGCCGACCTCGCGAAGGTCGCGCACGTCCTGGATGGCACCGGCGTGGCGCAGCGCGGACAGCACGTGCGACCAGAAGACGGCGGGATCGTTGTCATCGTTGTCAAGGGAGAGCCAGCCGACCGGCTCCTGCCGTGCCGCGGCTCCCGCCCAGGACGCGACGAGCAGGGTCTTGCCCCAGCCGGCTCCCGCGCTGACCAGGGTGACCGGACGTTCGTTGCCCGCGTCGAGCAGCTGGATCAGCCGCGGGCGCGGCACGAACGCCGGCGGTACCCGCGGCCGGGACAGGTTCGGCGGAACCGGGCTGGTGGGCCGCGAGGTCGGTCCCCGCGACCGCACGCCCAGTGCCCGACCGGATGGACTGGAAGAGCCAGGACCGCTGCTCAAGATGCTCGAGACGCCGTCGTGGACCATGTCACCCCCTGTTTCCCGCGTTGCCGTACCCGGCCGGCCATCACGACCGGTGCGGCGCCACCATCTGCCGGGTTCGCGTCGGGGCACGCGCCTCCGGCGGTCTTTCACGCGCGGGACAGCGGGAAGCGACAGGGTCCGGGGCGATTCCCGCTCTTGCGTCTCCCTATCCCAGCACACATCCGGGGCCGGCGAATCACCCGTAACGTGTGAGGCGACGGAAGACGGGGTCCCCTAACCTGAGGACCTTGAACGAAGCGTCGACTCATCTAAGCACGCCCACGCGACCGGCGCTGACCCGACCGATACGCTTATGTGCCAACCATCGCGGTGTGCACCCGGGTACCGCGGACGCCCGGCCGGACGCCCGGCCGCAGTCGCGGTACGCGCACCCGCAGCACGCCCGGCCGGATCGCGCAGTGCACCGGTGTCGCGAGCGTCACCTCCTCCCCGTCGACGCCCACCGGGATCCGGTCCGCGTCGGTCTCGATGACCGCCTCGGTCGCCGTGGAGACCTTGACCAGTCCCGAGCGCCGGCCGCGGACCAGCCGCACGGCGTCGCGGGCGCCCCGCAGGGTCACCGCGAGCAGGCCGAGCACGCCGCGGTCGAGCCGGTTGCGGCGGCCCAGCCCGGCGATGTCGGCCGCGCCGTACGGGTTGTTGCTCACCAGCACCGCGGCGGAGTCGCCGACCACGGTGTCCCCGGTACGCAGGTTCAGCCGCTGCTCGTCCGGCGCCGCCAGCAGGCTGGGCAGCAGGGCCAGCGCCGCGGCGGTGTCGCCGTCGCGGAAGGCGGTCGTGCGTACCAGCTCCGCGTACGCGCCGAACGCCGCGCTGGTGACGAAGCTGCGGTCACCGATCCGGCCGAGATCGACCCGCACCTCGACGCCGTCGGTCAACGCGGCCAGGCACGCGGCCGGGTCCTCGCTGTCCAGGCCGAGATCGCGCGCGAACTGGTTGCGGGTACCGGCGGCGATCACCATGAACGGGATGCCGCGGTCGGCCGCGACGGCGGCCACCAGCGACTGGGTACCGTCGCCACCGGCCACGCCGAGCAGGTCGGCACCGTCGTCGGCCGCCTCGCGGGCCAGGG
This sequence comes from Actinomycetota bacterium, assembly GCA_005885555.1. GTDB lineage: Bacteria > Actinomycetota > Actinomycetes > Mycobacteriales > Micromonosporaceae > AC-43. The sequence continues at coordinate 52,231 of VAWN01000036.1, read as the reverse complement.
CCGCGACGTCGACGGTACCCGCGCCTTCGAGCAGCGCCACGTCGGCGTTGAGCGCGCGGGCCTTGCGGACCAGGCCGAACCGGTCGACCTTGCCGCCGCCCGACTGCGGGTTCATGATCAGGAATGGCCGCCGGGGTGGTACCGGTGCCGGCAACCCCACCACGGTGGCCACCTCCCGCATTCAGCGTGGCGGCTTCAGGTCGTGCGACCCCCCGTAGTCGCCGCCCGGAGTCACCACCGTGCCGGCCTTGCCGGCGAGGATCAGTGTGGCGTCGGCGAGCGCGCCGATCGCCGCGAGGTCGCCGGTGACCTCCACGAACCGGCAGACCGCATCGACCTTCGGACCCATCGAGCCGGCCGGGAACCGCTCCTGCCGCAGCGCCGCCGGGGTCGCCCGGGAGATCGGCTCCGCCTGCGGCGTACCGTACCCGCGCAGTACCGCCGGCACGTCGGTCAGCAGCAGCAGCGCGTCGGCCTCCAGCGACTCGGCGAGCACCGCCGTCGCCAGGTCCTTGTCGACGACCGCCTCGACGCCCTGCAGTTGCCCGGACTCGTTGCGGATCACCGGTACCCCGCCGCCGCCCGCGCAGACCACCACCGCCCCGGAGGTCAGCAGCAGCCGCACCACCCGGGTCTCGACGATGCGCTGCGGCATCGGCGACGGGACGACCCGCCGCCAGTACGGTCCGTCCGGCGCGACCCGCCAGCCCCGTTCGTTCGCCAGCCGGTGCGCGGTCGGCTCGTCGTACACCGGCCCGACGAACTTGGTCGGCGCGTCGAACGCCGGGTCCGCCGCCGACACCAGGGTCTGGTTCACCACGGCGGCGACCTGCCGGCCGGGTAGCGCGTTCTGCAACGCCTGCAGCAACCAGTACCCGATCATCCCCTGGGTCTGCGCGCCCAGCACGTCCAGCGGGTACGGCTGGGTGAGCGTGGCGTCCGCCGCGCTCTCCAGCGCCAGCAGCCCGACCTGCGGGCCGTTGCCATGGGTGATGACGACCTCGTGCTCCTCGGCCAGCGGGGCGAGCGCCTGCACCGCGCGCAACGCGTTGGTCCGCTGGACGGCCGCGTCGGGCCGCTGGCCGCGCTCCAGGAGCGCGTTGCCACCGATCGCGATGACGATCCGACTGCTCACTCAGGCCCCCAACGTGGCGACCATGACCGCCTTGATCGTGTGCATGCGGTTCTCCGCCTGGTCGAACACGATCGAGTACGGCGACGCGAACACCTCGTCGGTGACCTCAAGCGCGTCCAGGCCGGTGTGCTCGTAGATCTCCTCGCCGACCTTGGTGCGCCGGTCGTGGAACGCCGGCAGGCAGTGCATGAACCTCACCAGCGGGTTGCCGGTCGCCCGGATCACGTCCATCGAGATCTGGTACGGGCGCAGCTGCGCGATCCGGTCGTTCCACGCCTCCTTGGGCTCGCCCATGGACAGCCACACGTCGGTGTACAGGAAGTCCACTCCGCGTACCCCTTCGCCGACGTCCTCGGTGTGTGTGATGCGCGCGCCGGTCGCCTGCGCGATCCGCTCCGCCTCCTTGACGACCTCGTCGTGGTTCCACCGCGACTGCGGTGCGACCATGCGTACGTCCATGCCCATCATCGCGCCGGTGATGAGCAGCGAGTTGCCCATGTTGTTGCGCGCGTCGCCGAGGAAGGCGAAGGAGATCTCGGTGTCGTGCTTGTACGTGTGCTCGCGCATGGTCAGCACGTCGCACAGGGTCTGCGTCGGGTGCCACTCGTCGGACAGGCCGTTCCAGACCGGTACCCCGGCGGAGCGCGCCAGCGTCTCGACGCGCTCCTGGCCGAAGCCGCGGTACTCGATGCCGTCGTAGAACCGGCCCAGTACCCGCGCCGTGTCCTCCACCGACTCCTTGTGCCCCAGCTGGGACGCCGACGGGTCGAGGAACGTCACGTGCGCGCCCTGGTCGTATGCGGCCACCTCGAAGGCGCAGCGGGTACGGGTCGAGCTCTTCTCGAAGATGAGCGCGATGTTCTTGCCGCGCAGGCACGGTACCTCGGTACCGGCGTACTTGGCGGCCTTCAGTTCGGCGGCCAGCCGCAGCAGGAACCGCCACTCTTCGGGGGTGAAGTCCAGTTCCTTGAGGAAGCTGCGGTTGCGCAGGTTGGTCGGCATGCCGGTGTCTCCTCAGGCGGCGTCGCGTTCGATCGGACAGGTCATGCAGCGCGGCCCGCCGCGCCCACGGCCGAGCTCGCTGCCGGCGATGGTGATGACCTCGATGCCCTGCTTGCGCAGGAACGTGTTGGTGGTGACGTTGCGCTCGTATCCGACGATCACGCCGGGCTCGACGGCGAGGAAGTTGTTGCCGTCGTCCCACTGCTCGCGCTGCGCGGCCCGGACGTCCTCGTCGGTCTCCAGGATCATCACCTTGTCCACGCCCAGCGTCTCGGCGATCGTGGCGAACAGGTCGTCGTTGCGGACCACGTCGAGACCGTCGGGATCGTCCGGGCTGTCGGTCGGCCGGACCGTCCAGGACCGCAGCGCGCCCTGCAGGTACGGGTACATGACGAAGGTCTCCCGGTCCAGCATCGTCATGACGGTGTCCAGGTGCATCATCGCGTGCGAGTGCGGCAGCTCGACGGCGATCACCTTCTCCGCCGCGCCCCGGGCGAACAGGCTGCGCGCCAGGTTCTCCACGCCCATCGGGGTGGACCGTTCGCCGAGCCCGACCATCACCGCACCGCGCCCGAGGACGTGGATGTCGCCGCCTTCCAGGGTGGCCGGCTGGTGCGGCCGGTCGTCGCCGCCGTACCAGATCTGGAAGTCACTGGCCGCGAACATCGGGTGGAACAGGTAGATGGCCGTGCTGTGCACCGACTCGCGCATCCGGGCCGGCATCGCCATCGGGTTGATGCTGACGCCGCCGTAGATCCAGGCCGAGTTGTCCCGCTGGAACAGGTGGTTGGGCAGCGGGGTCAGCAGGAAGTCGTCGCGGTGCATCAGCTCCCAGCGCAGGCTGTTCACGGTGAAGCCGGCCAGCTCCCGCTTCAGTACCCCACCGATGAGGTACTCGGCCAGGCGCTCGCTGTCGGCCTGTTCGGCCAGCCGCCGTACCGGCCCGACGAGCGTCGGACCGACGGTGTCGTCGGTCATGGTGCGGTCCAGGATCCAGGACCGCGCCTGCGGGATGTCGAGCACCTCGGTGAGCAGCTCGGCGAAGTAGTGCACCTTCACCCCGCGGTCGCGCAGCGCCTGGGCGAAGGCGTCGTGCTCCTCCCGCGCCCGCTTGCCCCATAGGATGTCGTCGAACAGCAGCCCCGTGATGTTCGCCGGGGTCAGCCTGCTCAGCTCAAGGCCGGGCCGGTGCAGGATCACCTGGCGCAGCTTGCCGGTTTCGGAGTCGACGTGGAGGGTCATGGTAGGCCTGGCCTTTCGTCGGCGGTCGGGTCCGTCAGCGGTACGGGGGAACCGGCGCGGGTTGGGTCATCCGGCTGCGCATCGCGAGGTACACCGGGATGCCGATGAGGAACGCCGCGCCCGCCATCAGGAACGGCCCCCAGGTGACGTACCAGTGCTCCTGGCCGGTGTTGCGCGAGTACCAGATGAACAGGATGGAGAAGAAGAGCGCGAGGACGGCGACCGCGGCGTCCCGGGCGAACCGCGGGGTGTGCAGCTCACGGTGGTCGTGCCAGCGCCACTTCAGCTGGGCGAGCGCCGAGAACCCGTACGGGACCGCCGCGGTGATGCCGGTCATCAGCACGAGCGTGTTGAACACGGTCGCGCCGCTGGTACCGAGGTAGCTGACCACCATCGCCACGCTGGCCAGGACCGTGGAGGCGATGATGCCGACCGCGGGTACCTGCCGGGACGACATGCGCCCGAAGGCGGTCGGGAACAGCCCGTCCTTCGCGGCGGCGTACGGCATCTCGGCGCAGATCATCGTCCAGCCGTTGAGCGCGCCGATGCCGGAGACGATGACCGCGAGGGCCACCAGGTCGCCGGCCCAGTGCCCGCTGCCGACCATGGTGTTCGCGGCGATCGAGTACGACGCCTTGTTCTCGTCCTTGGCCAGTTCGCTGGTCGGCACGATGCCGAAGACCGCCACCATGGACAGCAGGTACACCGCGGCGCTGGCGAGGGTGCCGAACACGGTTGCCCGGGGGATGTTGCGTTCCGGGTCGCGTACCTTGGCCGCGGCGACCGCCGCCGTCTCCACCCCGAGGTAGCTGAACAGGCAGATGGCCATGGCGCTGCCGATGGCCGACAGGTTGGACTGCTCGCTGACGTTCCACGGCGTGTAGTTGGCGGTGCTGATGAACAGCAGCCCGACGGTGGCCATGATGACCAGCGGGATGAACTTGATGACCGTCGTCCAGACCTGGACGGTGCCCATGTTCTTCACGCCGCTCAGGTTGATCGCCGCGGGGATCCACAACCCGATCAGCGCGATGACGATCGACCAGATCCGCACGCCGTCCTTGTTGACGAAGTGCTCGACGTAGAACACCCAGCCGGTCACGATCGCGGCGTTGCCGGCCCAGGCGGTGATCCAGTACGACCACGCGTTGGCGAACCCGACGCCGTTGCCGAACGCGGCGCGGGCATACGCGTACGGTCCGCCGTCGGCGGGCAGCCGCCGCGACAGCGCGGCGAACATCAGCGCCAGCGCCAGCGCGCCGACCGTGGTGAGCACCATCGCGACGATGCTGATCGGGCCGATCCCGGCCAGCGAGTACGGCAGGTTGAAGATGCCGACGCCGACGATGCTGCCGAGGATCAGCGCGGTCGCCTGGGGCAGACCAAGAGTGCGGGCGGTCGCCGGTTGCGCGTCCGGCGGCACGGCCTTCGTCTCAACCATGTCCACGAGACTGTCGGGTACGCCGCCGTACGCCATCATCCGCGCAGGATGAAGGGCTCAGATGCCGGTCTGCGCCGTGATCCGTCCGGTCCGCACGGCCTGCGCCAGCGCGGCGAAGTCGGTCTCGGTCCGGTCGGCGTACCGCTCGCCGAACTCGGCCAGCGCGCGGTCGAACGTGTCGTCCTCACCGAGGTACCCGGCAATGGCGATCCGGTCGCCGGACCGGGCGTGTGCACGGGCGAGGGTCCACCCGCAGATCGCGCCGTACATGCGCATCCCGACGGGATCCATCTCCTCGACGATCGCCGAGCCCTTCCAGTCGCGCAGCTGCCGGAAGTAGTAGTCGCGCCGGCGGCCGTCGGTGCCCTCGACCGTCTCCCAGCCGAGGAAGATGTCGCTGGCCGCCTGCATGAGCCGCTGCCCGTGCACCACCCGCTGGCCCTCGCTGCGGTACCGGTTGCGCGCGCCCGGGTCGGTGACGTGGTCGGCGAGCACCGAACGCTCCGCCTCCTTCGCCTGCAGCAGTAGCGGGTCGCTGTCGTCGCGCCCGGTGAGCAGCAGTACCCAGCTGCGGGTACCCACGCTGCCCACCCCGACGACCTTGCGGGCCATGTCGACGAACTCGTACCCGCCGAGCAGGTGCCGCCGGTCGGGCTGCAGGGTGCGCCGGTACCCGGCGAGCAGCCGCCGGATCTCCACCTCGATCCGGTCCCGGTCGGCGTTCGGCAGCGCCTGTTCGAGCGGTACCACGAGGGGCGGGTCGCCGATGATGCGGCGGTGCCCGTCCACCACCGAGGTGAGCTTGCCCATCGCCTGCAGGCTGTCGTGGGTACGCGCCCGCGCCTGTGCCTTGGTCCACCGCTTGCGCCGCGCCTTGTCCAGCTGCACCGCCAGTTGCGGGCCCAGCTCGTCCAGGTCCGCCCGGGCGTACCACACGTCGAGGTCGCGCATGCCGGCGAACTGGCTCATCGCCTGCCGGTACCGGCCGACGGCGGTGCGGACGATGTCGGCGCGCGCCTTGCGACCGAAGCCGTTGTCCCGCCCGGCGACCGACAGGCTCGCCGCCAGCCGCTTGACGTCCCACTCCCACGGTCCCGGGTGGGTCTCGTCGAAGTCGTTGACGTCGAACATCAGGCGCCGCTCCGGTGAGGCGAACGCGCCGAAATTCGACAGGTGCGCATCGCCGCACAGCTGGGTCACCAGTCCCGAGGTCGGGGTGGCGGCGAGGTCGGCGGCCATCACCGCGGCCGCGCCGCGCAGGAACGTGAACGGGGACAGCAGCATGCGGCCGTGCCGGATCGGGATCAGCTCGGGTACCCGGGTGGCCTCCTGCGCGGTCAGAACGGCCACCGGGTCCGGCCGGTCCGGCGCGGTGGGCAGCTCGGCATGGCTGTCCAGTGGCGCGCGGGTGCGGGCCGCCCGGCCGGCGGCGGCACGGGCCGCGGGGTCGCGGCGCGCCCTGGCCGGTACCGGCGGCGCGAGCAGTTGGGCGATCACCTGGGTACCACCTTCACAGCAGGCCGAGCGAGCGGGCCCGGCGGACCGCCTCGTTGCGCCGTGACGCGGACAGCTTGCGCAGGATGCTGCGCACGTGGGTCTTCACGGTGTTGACCGACACGTACATCCGCGCGGCGATCTCCTCGGTCGGCAGCATCGCGGCGACGTACCGCAGTACCTCCATCTCACGCTTGCTCAGCGCGTCGACGATGACCGGCTCGCCGGTCTCCGGGTGGGCGTCGCCGTGGCCGGCCCCGGCCGGTACCGCGAGGTCCCCGTCGTCGCGCATCAGCTGGCGCAGCCGCGCGCCGACCTCGTGGAAGCAGCGCCGCTGCCCTTCCGGCCCGGCCAGGCGCAGCGCCCGGGCCAGCGACTGGCGGGCCCGGCCGACCTCACCGCGGTCGGCCGCCACGGTCGCCAGCAGCAGCCACGCCTCGACCGCGGCCGGCGCGTCCGGCCCCGGCGCCTCGGTGACCGGGGTGACGGCCAGCCGCGCGCCGTCCCGGTCCCCGGCGGTGAGCCGGGCCGCGGCGTGCACCACGACCGCGTCCGGGCGCCGCGGTTCGTCCAGCTCGCCCAGCAGTGCGACGGCGTCGTCGAGCCGGCCGGCGGCCAGCAGCAGCCGGGTCCGGCTCAGGGCCAGCTCCCGGCGCAGCCACCCCGGGCCGCGGCCGGCCGCGGTGGCCGCGGTGCGCAGCACGTCGAGGGCGCCGCGGAACTCGCCGCGGGCGCGCAGCAGCCGCGACTTCACGACCGCGAGCGCGAGCGCGGGCAGCCCCGTGCGGTCCGCGGCACACATCGGCTCGGCGGTGCGTACCTGCCGCCACGCGGTGTCCAGGTCGTACTGCTCGGTCGCGACCCACGCGAGCACCACGTGGGCGCCCGCCTCGCGCTGCCCGTCGGCCGGCCCGCACTCGTGCGCCAACGTGAGGGCCTGGCCGGCCAGCTGACCGGCCCGGCGCAGCCGGCCGCGGTACGCCTCGATGAGGGCCAGGTGCTGCAGGCAGTCCAGCCGCAGGTACTGCGCCGCGCCGGCCGGGGCGACCCGGGCGGCCTCGGCCAGCGTGGTCGCCGCCGCGTCGATCGAACCGGTCCAGCTCCGCGCGGTACCCGACGCGGCGAGCAGCAGCGCCCGCAGCTCCGGATGCGCCCGGGCGCGGTCGGCCGGTACCCGGGCCAGCAGCTCCTCGGCCGCCCGCACCGACTGCAGTACCCGTGGTGCGTCGTGGTACGCCTGCGCCAGTAGCGCGTCCAGCACCGTGGCGGCCAGCGACAGCGCGGTACCGGCGGTCGGGTCGGCATCGGCGCGCAGCTCCTCGAAGCGGGCCAGGTGCTTGGCGCACTGGTCCGGTTCGGTGCGGCGCAGCGCGAGCGCCGCGGCCACCACCTCGGTGTCCGGGCTGTCCAGCCCGTCGGGCAGCTCGTCGAACATCGCGCCGAGCCCGCCGGCCGGCCCGGGCAGTACCAGTTGTCCCAGCGCGAGGTCGTCCACGGCCAGCGCCGCCGCGGTGCTCCAGTCACCGGCCGCGATGCAGTGGTGTACCGCGGCGGCGGTCTGCCCCTGCCCCGCGTACCAGTCGGCCGCGCGGCGGTGCAGCGGCGCGACCCGGTCCGGTTGCTCGTCGGCCAGCCGGGCGCGCAACAGGTCGCGCAGCAGCGGGTGGTACCGGTAGCCGCCCGGCTGGCTGTCCACCGGCGCCAGGAACGTGTTCTCCCGCTCCAGCTCCGCCAGCGTGTGCCGGGCGTCGCCGCGCCCGGTGAGCAGATCGGCGAGCTCCGCCGTGACCGTGTCGAGGATGCTGGTGCACAGCATGAACCCGCGGACCCCGACCGGCAGGGTGCCGAGCACCTCGCCGTCGAAGTACCCGGCGATGTCCTCCCGGTCGCCGCTGATGGCAGCCACCGCGTGGTCCGTGTCGCCGTGCCCCGCGAGCGCCATCGCCACCAGCCGGCTGCCCGCGGCCCATCCCTCGGTGTGTCGCACGAGCCCGGCCAGCGCCCGCTCGCTCAGCTCCACGCCGTGCACGGCGAGCAGGTCGGCGGTCTCGTCGGGGGTGAACGCGAGGTCCTCGCCACGCACCTCGCCGAGCCGGCCGACCAGCCGGTACCGGTACAGCGGCAGCGGCGGTTCCCACCGGCCGATGAACACCAGGCGCAGCCGCTGGCCGGCGTGCCGCAGGAGGAAGTCCAGGTCATCGGCCCAGCGCTGGTCGATGAGGTTGGACACGCCGTCCAGCACCAGTACCACCGGCTGTGCCTGGCTGGCCAGCTCCGCGGCCAGCCGGACCAGGAAGGTGCGGTCGACCTCGCCGGCCGGTACCTGCTGGCCGCCGCGGAACAGCGGCAGGCCGGCACGGCGCAGGCCCTCCACGACATAGGTCCAGAACACCGCCGGGGTACCGTCCCCGTCCTCAAGGTTGACCCAGACCACGGTGTCGGTGAGCGATCCGGCGCGTATCCACGAGGCGACCAGCTCGGTCTTGCCGCTGCCCGCCGGACCGGTGACCACGGCCACCGGTTCGCGCAGGCTCACCGACAGCTGGTTCCACAACCTGGGCCGGGAGACGACGAAGCGCGGCGGCGCCGGTACCGCGAACTTGAATTCCAGCAGCGGTGGAAACCCGGCGCAGGCCGGTAGGTCCAACGGCGCCTCGACGGTCTGTTCGCTCATCACGGCGGGCCCCCGATGCGGAGACGGAACTCGATACGCCGAGCATTGACCCGGTTGCGTAACGATCGCATCACCCAAATCGGATAATCGCCGGTCGATGGCGTGGCGTTCGACCGATTGCGATCTGATTTGCGGCGGTTTCAGCCGTCCCGGTTTCATTCATCACGGATGACGCTGGCCGGTATGCCGGTCGGCCACGATGTGGTCCCGACGACCGGCACGAGGGAGCCACCGATGCCCGCGCAGTCCTTCCTGCTCTGGTTGCCGCTGGCGGTCCTGCTGGGCGCGCTCGTCTCGGGTACCGGTGCCCGCCTGCGCTTCGCCCGCGCGCCGGACGCCTTCCGCTGCAAGAGCCGCTTCCCCGGCGACCCCGGCGCGACATTGCCGCCGTGGCCGCGCCACCGCACCCACGCCCGGTGGGTGCACGATGTGCTGCTCGTGCAGTGGGGCGTCCTGGTACCACACACGGTGGCGCTGGCCGTCTGCGGTACCGACCGCGCGCTGCGGCGCACCTCCCGGCTGGAGGTCAGCGGACTGGGCGGCGACCCGGTGGTGCTCACGCTGGTGCTCGACGACGGGCGGGTGGTCGAGGTGGCCGCCCGCAGCAGGGACCGGATGGCGCTGGCGGGGCCGTACCTCGTCGCCGCGATCTCGGCACTGCCCGGATGAGAGGAACAGCGGTGTACCCAGCCCGACCCGTCCGCCACCACGCCACCACACCGCTGCGCATCGCCGTCGTCGCACCGCCGTGGTACGAGCTGCCACCCGAAGGCTACGGCGGCATCGAGGCGGTCTGCGCCACGCTCGTGGACCAGCTGGTCGACAACGGGCACGACGTGACCGTCTTCGGCGTCGGGCGGCGCTGCGGTACCGCCGGCCGGTTCGTCAGCCTCATCGCGGAGCCGCAGTACCTGCGCCTGGGCGAGGCGATGCCCGCCGCGCTGTATGCCGCGCGGGTCAAGCAGGCCTTGTCCGACGGCGACTTCGACGTGGTGCACGACCATTCGCCGTGCGGCCCGCTGACCGCACCCGGCCGTGCCACGCCGACCGTCGTCACCGTGCACGGCCCGGTCGACGGCGAACTCGGCGACTACTTCGCGGCCCTGGGCGGCTGCGTCTGGCCGGTGGCCATCTCCGAGTCGCAGCGCCGCTCGCGCACCGACCTGCACTGGGCGGCGACCGTGCATAACGCGGTCGACCCGGGCCGGTTCGCCCCGGCGCCGCCGACCGGCGGACCGGTGCTGTGGCTGGCCCGGATGTGCTCGGACAAGGGACCGGACCTGGCGATCGAGGCGTGCCGCAAGGCCGGCCTGCCGCTGGTCCTGGCCGGCAAGTGCAACGAGGCGGCCGAGCAGCAGTACCTGGAACAGGTGGTCCGGCCACTGCTGCACGACGACGTGGAACTGGTGCTCAACGCCGACCGGCCGACCACCGCCCGGCTGCTCGCCCGCGCGCGCTGCGTCATCGTGCCGGTCCGGTGGCGCGAACCGTTCGGGATGGTGATGGTCGAGGCGATGGCGTCCGGGCGGCCGGTGGTCGCGCTGCGCCGCGGCGCGGTACCGGAGATCGTCCGGCACGGGGTGACCGGCTGGATCTGCGACGATCCCGCCGAGCTGCCCGACGCCCTGCACCGGGTCGGCGAGCTGGACCCGCTGGCCTGCGTGGCACACGTCCAGCTGGCGTTCAGCGCCGAGCTGATGGCGCGCCGCTACGAGGCGGTGTACCGGCGGGCGGTCGCCGAAGGGTTCGCCAAGCGCGCCTTCGAGCGCACCACGCTGCGCCCGCTGTACTCGACCTAGCGGGCCGGATCGCGTGCTGCCGGTCAAGCTGGCCATACCGCCCGTCCCGCCGGTACACCTGCGGCGGCCCCGGCTCCATGAGCTTCTCGACGCCGGGCACCGCGGGCCGCTGACCGCGATCGTCGGGCCGGCCGGGTACGGCAAGACCGTGCTCGCGGCGTCCTGGCTGCGCGAGCGCGACCCGGGCGGCCCGGTCGCCTGGTTGAGCCTCGATCCCGGCGACAACCACCCGGCCGCGTTCTGGCCGCGGATCCTCGACGCGCTGCGCGGCTGCCTGCCCGGCTGGACACCGCCCGGGGTACCGGTCCGCGCGCGGCTGCTGGACCGGCGGTTCCTGCTGTCCCTGGCCGGGGCGGTGGCCGCGCTGCCCGATCCCGCCGTGCTGGTGCTGGACGGCACGGAGGTCATCACCCACCCGATCGTCGTCGCCGACTTCCAGGTGTTCCTGCGGTACTCGACGCCGGGGCTGCGGCTGGTCGCCGTCGGCCGGCGGGCGCGGATCCTGCCGCCGCACCTGTACCGGCTGACCGGCGAGCTGACCGAGGTCGGTACCGCGGCGCTGGCCCTGCAACCGGACGAGACCGCGGCGCTCCTCGACCGGTACGGCGTGCGGTCCGGCGACGCGGACGTGGCCGGCCTGCACGACGAGACCGAGGGCTGGATGACCGCCGTGTGCCTGCACGCGGCCGCCGCGCGGGCCGGCGACACCCGGGCCGTCGGGCGCCGGGCGGTGCGCGACTACCTGCGCGCCGAGGTGCTGCACCGGCAGCCGGCCCGGTCGCAGAGCCTGCTGCTGCGCACCTGCATCCTCGACGACGTGGTACCGGCGCTGGCCGACCGGCTCACCGGACGGTACGACGGCCGGGCGATCCTCGACGACCTCGTCCGGGAACACGCCTTCGTGCAGCTCGTCGACGACTGCCGGTACCGGTACCGCCCGCTGTTCCGGGCCGCCCTGCAGGACGAGACGGCGACCCGGTTCCCCGAGCTGCTGCCCCGGCTGCACCGGTACGCGGCCGGCTGGTACGACGAGCACGGCCAGGTTCCGCAGGCGCTGCACCACCTCGCCCACGTCGCCGACTGGGACCGGGCGGCCGCGCGCGCGATCGCCGGGCTGGGTATCCCCTGGCTGCTCACCGCGCCGGACGCCGGCCCGGTACGCGCGCTGTTCGCCGCGCTGCCCCGCGAGCATCCGGGCGCGGCGGCCGCGCTGCTGCGGGCGGTGCTCGCCCTGGCCCAAGGCGACCCCGCGGCGGCCCGGCCCGAGCTGGACCGGGCCCGCGGATACGGCAGCCGGGCCCGGGACGTGCGCCTGGCGCAGGCCGCCGTGGCGGTCGACCTGTGCCGGCTGGCCGGCGACGCCGACGGGGCCGACCGGGAAGCCGCCACCGCCGACCGGGTGCTCGCCGGCACGCCGGTGACCGACCATCTCGCGACGCACGCGTTCATCCAGGCCGGTCTCGGCGCGGCACAGGGCTGGGCCGGGCGGCCGGGCGACGCGCGGACCACGCTCGCCCGGGTGGCCGCCGACCCGGACGGCGGGTACCCCGCGCACGCGGCGCTCGGCCAGCTCGCCCTGATCGAGGCGGCCGGGGGCCGGTTGCGCCGGGCCGAGGGGTACGCCCGGGAGGCCGCCGCGGTCGCCGACCGGGCCGGCCTGCCGGTGGGCGACCGTACCGGGGCCGCGAGCGCCGCGCTCGGCCAGGTGGCGCTGCTGCGCGACGACCTGCCCGCCGCCCGTGACGAGCTGTGGCTGGCGCGGGCGGCCACCGGTGCCCGGTACGACCCGGGTACCGCGACCGCCATCGCGCTCCTCGCGGCCGGCCTCGCCCACGCGCAACAGGATGCGCCGACCGCGCTCGCGGCCGTGGGTACCGCCCGCGACGGCGCCCGCCGCTGGGGCGCCCCGGCCCAGGTGAGCGGGCGGATCGAGATCCTGGCCGCGGAGATCCACCTGTCGCGGGCCGACGTCGAATCGGCGCGCCAGTGCCTGGATCCGTTGCCGGACAGCCCCGAGCGCACCGTCGCGCTGGCGAAGCTGCATGCGGTACAGGGCGATCCGGCCACCAGCCGAAAACTGCTCGACGAGCTGCCGTCCGGTGCCGCGGCCGCGGTACCGGAGGCGGCCGCCCTGGTACGTGCCCGGCTCGCGATGACCGCCGGCGACCCGGACGGCGCGGAACGGGCGGTCCGCGAGGCACTGGACTGCGCCCGGCCGGAGCACCGGCGGCGCGGGTTCGCCGACGCCGGCCCGTGGCTGCGCCAGCTGATGCAGCAACGCCCGGACATCGCCGCCATGCACCCCTGGCTGTCCGCGCCCGCCGCGCCGGACCGGCCCGACGGCGTGGCCGCCGAACGGCTGACCGAACGGGAGCTGGAGGTGCTGCAGACACTGACCCAGGGACTGTCCACAGAGGACATTGCCCGCGAGCTGCGGCTGTCCACCAACACCATCAAGACGCACCTGAAGAACATCTACCGCAAGCTGGGTACCCACCGGCGCAGCGCGACCGCGCGGCGGGCCCGCGAGCTGAGCCTGGTGGACTATCCGACGCGACCGTCGCGCCGGGCGGTGTAGGCGGGCTGCCGCTGCGGTACCACGGCATCGGCGAGCAGCCCGACGAACCCGGCCGGATCCGCGGCGCGCGCCCACATCGCGCGCTGCCGGTCGGCGCCGGTACCGCGCCGGCTGAGCCGGATGAGCCCGCTGGTGACCTCGGCGACGTCGCCGAACTCCTCCAGCGCCGGCCAGATCTTGGCCAGCAACCGGCTGTGCGTCGCGGTGAGCGACGGCATCCCGCCGTCGCGCCGACGCTGGTTGGGCGGGTACGCGCCGTGCTGGGCCGCGCTCAGCAGACCGGCCCGGATCCGGGCGTGCGAGGCGGGCGTGATCGGCCGGCCGCGCAGCGCGTCGTCGGCCAGCGCCCACGCCAGCGCGCGTACCGAGGCGGCGAGCAGGAGCGCGTCGTCGACGGTCAGCGCGGCGTCGGCGACGCGCACCTCGATCGTCGGGTACCGCGCCGGCAGCCGGGCCAGCAGGTACACCCCGGCCCGGTCGAGCGCCGCCCCGCACCTGACCAGCGAGCGCACCGCCTGCTCGTACCGCTCCGGGCGGGTCCACGCGGCCGGTGGCCGGAACGTCGGCCAGTGCAGCTGGCTGCGGTACCGGTGGCTGTGCCAGCCGGTGTCGACGCCGTCGCAGATCGGCGAGTTCACCGACAGCACCAGCAGGGTGGCCAGCCACGAGCGGATCCGGGCGAGCACCTGGATGCGCAGCTGCGGATCGGGGATCGCGACGTGGACCCGGCAGGCACAGGCCCCTCCGGCGTCGGCGGCGCCGGGAAACCGCCGGGCCAGCTCCAGGCAGCGCCGGTCGGCACGCACCTGCCGGGCCGGCCCGGTCCGGAACGGCGGCAGCCCGACCGACACCAGCCGCGCGCCGGCCTGCTCCGCGGCCTCCCGGGCCAGCGTGCGCTGCCGGACCAGCTCGGCGCGCAGCTCGGCGAGGCGCGCGCACGGGCGGGTCGACGTGCCGACCTGGTACGCCATGAACCGCGGCTCGACCCGCCCCTCGCCGCGGCGCACCACCTCGGCCGCCACCGGGGCGACCTGTCCGCCGGGATCGAACAGCAGGAACTCCTCCTCGACGCCTACGGTGAACATCAGGCGCCTCCTCGGCCCGCCGCCTCCTGTCCGCCGAGCCTGTCAACGGCCGCGGTACCCGTGCCTCATCCGGTGGGAATGACCCGCATCGGGGCCGCCAACTCCTCTCCCCGGGATGAGGCCGGCCGTCCGGTCGCCGGGCTAGCTTGCGGGGTCGTAACCCCACGACCGGACGGAGACCGCGATGACCGAACCGCTGCGGTTACTGCTACGGCACGCCGACGCCGGCGACCGGCAGGCGTGGACCGGCCCGGACGGGCGGCGGGTGCTGAGCGACCTGGGTCGGGTACAGGCACAGCAGCTGGTGGCCCGGCTCGGCGGCCTGCCGATCCGGCGGGTGCTGTCCAGCCCGGCGGCGCGGTGCCTGCAGACCGTCGGCCCGCTGGCCCGCGCGCTGGGCCTGAAGGTCGAGACCAGCCCGCTGGTACGCATCGGCGGCGATCCGGTGGTGCTGGCCCGGTACCTGCGGCGGGCGGACACCCGCGGCACGCTGGTGTGCACCCACCGGGAGACCCTGCTGGCCCTGTTCGCGCAGTACGCCTGCGCCGGGCTGCGGTACATCGACGGGATCACGCACATGCCGATGGCGGCGTCGTGGGCGCTGTACGGCGGCGAGACCGGCCTGCCGCGCGTGCGGTACCTGCGCCCGGACATGCGGTACCGCGGATCGCCCGAGCGTCGTGAACCGAGCATCGCCTAGGGGGCGCGAGCCATGACCGGTACGAGAACCGCACGGACCGCCATCTCGCCGCAGGCGATGATACTGCCGCTGGCGCTGGCCCAGTTCATCGCCAGCTACGCGGCCACGAACATGAACGTGGCCATCAGCACCATCGCCACGGATCTCGGTACCACGGTGGCCGGGATGCAGACCACCATCACGCTGTTCACGCTCACCATGGCCGCGCTGATGATCCCCGGCAGCAAGGTCACCGAGATCTGCGGGCTCATCGTGTACGGCATCGGCGCGCTGCTCGCCACCCTGGCCCAGGGTATCGGCCTGATGATCATCGGGTACTCGCTGCTCGAAGGCATCGGCTCGGCGCTGCTGATCCCGCCGATCTACATCCTGGTCACCGTCGCGTTCACCGACGTGCGGTCGCGGGCGCGCAACTTCGGCATCATCAGCGGGGCGGCCGGGCTGGGCGCGGCGGCCGGGCCGCTGATCGGCGGCGTCATCACCAGTACCCTCGGCTGGCGGGCGTCGTTCGTGCTGCAGATCGTGATCGTGGCGTCGATCATCGCGCTCTCCCGGCGGATCGTCGATCCGGGGGTCACCGGCCCGCGACCGGCGTTCGACGTGACCGGCGCGGTGCTGTCCGCGCTGGGCCTGTTCTTCGTGGTACTCGGCATCCTGCAGACCAGCACCTACGGCTGGTTCGGCTCCCGCGAGGACTTCTCCATCGGCGGCACGGTGCTGATCCCCAAGGGCGGCATCTCCCCCATGTGGCTGTTCGTCGGCGTCGGCGCGGTGATCCTCGCGTGGTTCTTCTGGCACATCCGGTCGCGCGAGCGCCACGGCCGGGAACCGCTGCTGCCGCTGCGGCTGTTCCGTAACCGCACGGCCAACCTCGGCCTCGGTACCCAGACCATCCAGTGGCTCATCTTGCAGGGCTCGTTCTTCGTCATCTCGGTGTTCCTGCAACAGGTGCGCGGGTACAACGCCATCCAGACCGGGCTGGTGCTCACCCCGGCCACCATCGGGATCCTGGCCTCCTCGGCCGCGGCGGAACGGTTCGCCCGGCGGCATTCCCAGCGCTGGCTGATCCAGGTCGGCTTCGGCATCACCACCGTGGGCATGCTGCTGCTCCTGCTGCTGGTCCGGCAGGACTCCAGCGTGCTGACGTTCCTGCCCGGACTGTTCCTGATGGGTGTCGGCGTCGGCGCGATGCTCACCTCGTCGGTCAACGTCGTGCAGTCCAGCTTCCCGGACCCCGACCAGGGCGACATCTCCGGGCTGTCGCGCAGCGTGTCGAACCTGGGCTCCTCGCTCGGTACGGCACTGGCCGGCTCGATCCTCATCGCCACCGGGCATCCGGGCGGCAAGCCGTTCGCGGTGACCGCGGCGACCCTGGTGGGGATCGCGCTCATCGGGCTCGTACTGGCCCTGCTGCTCCCGAAGGTACCCGCCGAGACCGCCACCGAACCGGGGTGACCCCCGATGCTGCTGCGCCTGACCCACGCGACGGAAGAGGCCACGGCGTCCGGCATCTACGGCGTCATCGTGAGCGCGGCGGTCATCGCGACCGTCCACGCGTCGACGGCCGCGGCAGACGTGGCCGCGGTACTGGTGACCCTGCTAGTCTACTGGGGTGCCGAGCGGTACGCCCGCCTTGTGGCGCAACGGATCCACGACGGCCACCGGCCAAGCGCCCACCAGGTGCGCGAGCAGCTGACCACCGGCTGGGAGATGGTGACCGCCTCCCTGCTGCCGCTGGCCGTCCTCGTCGTCGTCCGCATCCTCGGCGCCAGCCTGAACACCGCCATCCTGGCCGACCTGCTGTGCAGCACGATGCTGCTGTTCCTGTACGGCTGGGAGATCGGCCGCTCCGGCCATCTCAGGACGTGGGAACGCCTGCTCTCCGCGTCGATCGCCGGCTTGTTCGGGGTGGCGATGATTGTGCTGAAAGGCTTGCTGCACTGACCTTTTACGGCGCATCGCGAGTCATCCGTACGGGGGGATGGACCGGCGCCACCCGCGCGGCGAGGCTGGAACCATGAACGCGGAACAGCAGCGGATGGAAGACGCCGACAGGCGCGGCATCGGATGGCGGCGCTGGGGGCCGTACCTCAGCGATCGGCAGTGGGGCACGGTACGCGAGGACTACAGCAGCAGCGGCGACGCGTGGTCGGCGTTCACCCACGACCAGGCGCGCTCCCGGGCGTACCGGTGGGGCGAGGACGGCCTGGCCGGGATCAGCGACGACAAGCAGTTGCTGTGCCTGGCGCTGTGCCTGTGGAACGGGCGCGACGCGCTCCTGAAGGAACGGTTGTTCGGCCTGACCAACTCCGAGGGCAACCACGGCGAGGACGTCAAGGAGGCGTACTTCCACCTCGACGCCACCCCCACCTCGTCGTACCTGAAGATGTTGTACAAGTACCCGCAGGCGCCGTTCCCGTACGACGATCTCGTGCGCACCAACCAGGCCCGCGGGCGGCTGGAGCCGGAGTACGAGCTGATCGACACCGGCATCTTCGACGAGGGCCGGTACTTCGACGTCGTGGTGGAGTACGCCAAGGCTACGCCGGAGGACGTGCTGATGCGGGTCACCGTGCACAACCGCGGACCGGACGACGCCGAGCTGCACGTACTGCCGACGTTGTGGTTCCGGCACACGTGGTCGTGGGCCGGCGGCACCGAGCGGCCGATGCTGGAGTCGAACGACCGGGACACCATCCGGGCGCAGCACCCCGAGCTGGGTACCCGGTTGCTGTACGCCGACCGGGTGGCGCCGCTACTGGTGACCGGCAACGAAACCAACAACGAGCTGGTGTTCGGTACCCCGAACGACACTCCCTACGTCAAGGACGGCATCGACCGCGCGGTCGTGCACGGTGACTGGACGGCGATCGACCCGACGGGTATGGGTACCAAGGCGGCCCTGCACCACATCCTCACGGTACCGGCCGGCGGCAGCGCGACGATACGGCTGCGGCTGACCGACGGCGCGCCGACCGACCCGTTCGCCGACTTCGACGAGGTGTTCCGCCGTCGCGCCGCGGAGGCCGACGAGTTCTGGGACGACGTGCTCGCCGGCTCGCTGACGCCGGACGACAGGTACATCTGCCGGCAGGCGTTCGCCGGCATGCTCTGGTCCAAGCAGTACTACGCGCTCGACGTGGAACGCTGGCTCGCCGAGCACGGCGCCGACCCGCTGGCCGGCGGACAATGGCTGCGCAACCACGACTGGCGGCACCTCGTCGCCGAGGACATCATCTCGATGCCGGACAAGTGGGAGTACCCCTGGTTCGCCGCCTGGGACCTGGCGTTCCACGCGGTCGCGTTCTCGGTCTTCGACACCGCGTTCGCCAAGCACCAGCTGGAACTGTTGCTGGACCGGCGGTACCTGCACCCCAACGGGATGCTGCCCGCGTACGAGTGGAACTTCAGCGACGTCAACCCGCCGGTGCACGCCTGGGCGACGCTGTTCGTGTACGAGCTGGAGAAGGCCCGCACCGGTACCGGCGACCGGGAGTTCCTGGAGAACGCCTTCCAGAAGCTGATGCGCAACTTCGGCTGGTGGCTCAACCGCAAGGACGCCGACGACCGCAACATCTTCCAGGGAGGCTTCCTGGGGCTGGACAACATCGGCGTGTTCGACCGCAGCGCACCGCTGCCCACCGGCGGCTGGCTCGACCAGGCCGACGGTACCGCGTGGATGGCGCTGTACAGCCAGAACATGGTACGGATGGCGCTGGAGCTGGCCCACGGGAACCGGATGTACGTGGAGCAGGCGCAGTCGCTGCTGGAGAACTTCGCCTGGATCGCGGCCGCCACCAACCACGTCGGCCCCGATGGCATCAGCCTGTGGGACGAGCACGACGGGTTCTTCTACGACGTGCTGCGCCGCCCGGACGGCAGTTCGACGCCGCTGAAGGTACGCTCCATCGTCGGGCTGATGCCGCTGATCGCCGCGACCGTCGTGGATGCCTCGGTACGCACCGAGTTCCCGGAGTTCGTCGCCGGCGCGGCAGAGTTCCTCGACCGGCACCCGGCCGTCACCGCGGCGCTGTGGGGCCACGGGCAGCAGCCGGCCGCCACCGGCCCGGCGCTGTTCGCGCTGTTCGACGAGAAGCGGATGCGCCGGATCCTCGCCCGGGTGCTGGACGAGGACGAGTTCCTCGGGCCGCACGGCATCCGGTCGGTGTCCCGGTGGCATGCCGACAACCCTTACGTCATCAAGGTGGGCGGCCAGGAGTACACGGTGAGCTACCGGCCCGCCGAGTCCGACAGCGGCATGTTCGGCGGCAACTCCAACTGGCGGGGGCCGGTCTGGTTGCCGATGAACCTGATGCTCATCCGGGCGTTGCTGAACCTGCACGTGTACTTCGGCGACACGCTCACCGTGGAATGCCCGACCGGATCCGGCCGCAGGTGCAACCTTTACGAGGTGGCCCGCGAAATCAGCGACCGGCTCGTCGGCACCTTCCGCGCCGACGCCGACGGGCACCGGCCGGTACACGGTGGACAGCCGATCCTGCGCAACGACCCGCACTGGCGCGACCTGATCCTGTTCTACGAGTACTTCCACGGCGACAACGGCGCCGGGATCGGGGCCAGCCACCAGACCGGCTGGACCGGCACCGTCGGGCTGCTGCCGTTGCTGTTCCGCGGCGTCGCCGCCGAGCGCATCGCGAACCTCGGCCGCGAGGCGGCTCCGAACCCCGGCCGCGAGGCGGCTCCGAACCCCGGCCGCGACGCGGCCCCGCGCCGGGCGGGCAAGCGGTGAGCGGCGACCACGCCCTGGGCGGCTGGCCGGCGCAGCCGGTCGTGTACGAACTGAACACCGCGGTCTGGCTGGCCGAGCTGTCCCGCCCGGCCGGCCGCCCGCTGACGCTGGCCGAGGTGCCCGACCCGGAATGGGACGCGGTCACCCCGGCCGGCGTCGACGCGGTCTGGCTGATGGGCGTGTGGGAACGCAGCCCGGTCGGGCTGGCGCTGGCGCGGGCCAACCCGCAGCTGCAGGCGTCGTTCCGCGACGCGCTGCCGGACCTGCGCGCCGAGGACGTCGTCGGCTCGCCGTACTGCGTGCGGCGCTACGTCGCCGACGCGGCGTTCGGCGGGCCGCAGGCGCTGGCGCTGGCGCGCGCGGCGCTGGCCCGCCGCGGGGTGCGGCTGCTGCTGGACTACGTACCCAACCACGTCGCCCCGGACCACCCGTGGGTGGCCGAGCTTCCGGAGCTGTTCGTCCACGGTACCCACGGGGACCTGCGCGCCGACCCGGGCGGCTGGATCGCCACGGCCGGGCACGTCCTCGCGCACGGCCGCGACCCGTACTTCCCGCCGTGGCCGGATGTGGTGCAGCTCAACGCTTTCGCGCCGCAGATGCGGGAAGCCACCGCCGCGACGCTGACCGACATCGCCGCGCAGTGCGACGGTATCCGGTGCGACATGGCGATGCTGCTGACCAACGGCGTCTTCGACCGGACCTGGCACGACCGGGCCGGACCGCAGCCGGCCGAGGAGTTCTGGCCCGCCGTCATGGCGCCGCTGCGCGCGCGGTACCCCGACACCGTGATGGTCGCCGAGGCGTACTGGGACATGGAGTGGGACCTGCAGCGCGACGGCTTCGACTACTGCTACGACAAGCGGCTCTACGACCGGATCGTCGGCGGCGACCCGGCCGGGGTCCGCGACCATCTGCGCGCGGATCCGGGGTACCAGTCGCGGCTGCTGCGGTTCCTGGAGAACCACGACGAGCCGCGCATCGCCAGCCGGCTGGCCCCGGACGCGCAACGGGCCGCCGCCGTGGCGGTGGCGACGCTGCCCGGCGCCACGCTCTGGCACGAAGGGCAGTTCGAGGGGCGGCAGGTGCGGCCGCCGGTGTTCCTCGACCGCCGGCCGGACGAGCCGCCGGACAAGGAGCTCGCCGACTGGTACCGCGGGCTGCTCGCAACCGTTGCGCAGCAACGGGTACGGCACGGGGCGTGGCGGCTGCTCGACGTCGACGGCTGGCCGGACAACCAGTCCTGCCGCAACCTGCTCGCCTGGTCGTGGACCGGCGGCGAGGGCGGTTCCCGGCACGTCGTCGTGGTCAACCTGTCCGGGCAACCGGCGCAGGGCCGCATCCCGCTGGACTGGCCGGACCTGCCCGGCCACCCGGTGTGCCTCACCGACCTGCTGCGGCACGAGGGGTACGACCGCGACGGCACGGAGCTGGCGGCTCCGGGACTGTTCGTGTCGGTCGGCCCGTTCCGGTACCACCTGTTCGCGGTCGGCTGACCGGCGCGGTCAGCTGGCCGGCGACTCGACCCGGCCGCCCCGGCGCTGCTTCCAGCCGTAGTCGAGGGCGGCGCTGACCGCGATGATCGCCAGCAGGACCACGCCGGCGGTACCGATCGCGAGCACCAGCATCGCGGTGTTGGCGCCGGTCTCCCCGCGTACCCGCAAGTGCGCCGCGGTCACCAGCATGAAGATGAGCAGGGCGACCGCGCGAAGATCCCGGCGCCCACCATCGCACCGACGCCGATGAACGCCGCCTGCCGCATCGTCAGGTATCTCCGTGGCACGCCCACCTCCGCGCGCTAGCGGCGACCGGTCCAGCGCCGTTCGACAAGCAGCCACTCCAGCTGCCACTTGGCCATCCGGCGCCGGTTCAACAGCCAGCGGGTGACGATCACGACGGCGACCGTGCCGACGAGGAACCCGACCCCGACGGTGACCCCGGTACCCAGCGCCGCCGACATCGGGTCGGCGGGCGGCGGCGGCTGGGTGAGGTTGCCTTGGCGGTCGGTCGAGATGGTCACGGGGTCCCCGGAGCGGTCGCCGGCCGACGGCGGTACGACCGCTCCGTCATGGGTGGTGCCGTCCGGCGCGGTCCACCGGGCCGGTACCGGTCCCTGTTGCGTGGACTGGTCGCCGTTGGTGATGACGTACTTCGACGCGTCGTCCCGCAGGACGGCGGTGATCTGGTACCGGTGCTGGCTCTGCTGGTCGCGCGCGGCGGCCGCCGCCGCACCACGGTACGCCGCGGCACCGGCCTGCCAGACCACGAGCGGGCCGCCGACGAGCAGTGCCAGGGTCACCACCAGAGTCAGCCACGACTCCACCCGGTCCGTACCGCGACGCAGCGGGTTGCGGTCCATGCCCAGCATGCGCGCCAGCCGGCTCGCCTTCATCGGTACCTCCCCGCCGCGGCGCGGAAGCCGAGCCGCTAGATGTCATACGCCTCCGCGACCTCACGGCCGTGCGCGATGATCGCGTAGGCGGTGATGACGCTGAAGGCGATCAGCAGCACGGCCCAGAACGGGTAGGCGCCGGCGAACACGAGGCTGGCGAGCACGTTGACGACGCACAGGATGACCGCGATGACGCGCGCCCACGTCTGGCCGAACAGCAGGCCGATCCCGGTCAGCGTGGCCAGTGCCGCGAGCCCCAGATGGATCCACCCCCAGGTGGTGTAGTCGCGGACCAGCAGCTGCCCGCCGCGGTGCGCCACGAAGAAGCCGTCGTTGAACAGCGCCACCAGTCCGAGGATCGCCTGGAAGGCGCCCAGGACGAGCAGCATGACGCCGGCGAAGAGCAGCCAGCCGACCCAGCCGGTGGGTTCGTTACGTTCGATGACCGGGTCGGTCTCGAACTGCGTTCTGCCCATCTCGGCGGCCGACAGCCCCGGTTCCCTCCACATTGTGCACTCCCTCCGAATCAAGGCCATCGGGTACCGTGCCGCCCCACCCGCGGGTGGGGCGGCCGCGGTCACCTAGGAGACTTCAGCGCTCGTGTCTGCGCCGTGCAGCGCGTCCTGCAGTTCGGCCTCGGCCTCCTTGGACAGCGAGGACTTGAGCACGGTGCCGCCGTACCGGCTCAGCGCCTCCACAGCCTTGTCCGGGGTGACCCGCTCGACGACGAGGAACAGCGCCGAGGTACCCGGCTGCAGCAGCTCGCGGACCCGTTCCTCGAACTCCTTGTTGATGGTGCCCTTGGCCACCTTCCCCATCAGGGCACCCAGGCCGGCCCCCACCGCCATGCCGAGGAACGGTACGAAGAAGAGGATGCCGAACAGCAGGCCCCAGAACATGCCCCAGGTGGCTCCCCCGGCCACCGCGTGGTGGCTGGTGGTCACGTGGAACTTGCCCTCCTTGTCGCGGATGATGACCGCGATCGCGTCGGGCTCGATGATCAGGTCCTTGGCCAGTCGTCGTGCCTCTTCCGCCGCCGCCGCCGCCGTCGTCTCATCCTGGTATCCAATGGCGACCAGTGTGGTCATAGCGAATGCACATCCCTTCGCCTACTCATCCGGCGGCCGCGTTTCTGCCTCCACGAAAAGGATTCCGGACCGCGGCCGCCGCGCCTCATCCTGCGCGAGTGCGATTGCGGTCAGGCCCTCGGCGATACCGTCGGATCGGTCACCGCGGCGTCCTCCGGCGCCTGCGACGGGGCCGCCCGCCGGCGCGGTACCGCCTGCGTGGCGGCCCGCCGCGTGGCGTTCGCGAGGCCCCGGACGTGGCCCGTGAGGCCCTCGCCATCAGCGTTGTTCACCGCCGCCCGGCGCAGCACCTCGGCCATGAACGCGCCCGCGGTGCCGGCCGCCACCCCCATGACGACGTACACCACCGGGCGCCGCCGGGGCGGCGGCTGGACCGGAAACTCCATCCCGCGCAGCGCCTGGTAGGCGAGAAACGCACGACGCTGCGACTCCGCGGCGGCCTGGCGGGCGCCGCGGCCGAACCGGCTCCGGCCGACCCGCTGCCCGACCGTGCGCACCCCACCGCCGGCGTAGCGGCCGGCCTCGGTCGCCGCCGCGAGCGCCCCGGCGAGCGCCGCCATCGGCGCAAGTTCCTGTTCCTGCTGTTTCACCGGTACCACCGTCCTTGTGATGCCTACGCATTCCCCTTGAATCTGCCCTCACCGGCGCCGGTACCGACCATCTGCGCGGGGTGATTTCGGCGCCGGCCCGGCCCCGTCCGGCGTGTTCATCCCCGGGGGATGAGTACGGCGGCCCGGGACGTCAGCAACCGTCGAGCGCATGACCGGGGCATACGAATCGGAGATCGAGCCGCACCGGCCGACCGTGGACGCCGCGAAGCTGTGGACCGGTGGGGCGGCCACCGCTCTTGTCGCGGCACTGATCACCGTGGTCGGCATCCTGCTCGCCCGGGGCCTGCTGGACGTGCCGGTACTCGCGCCGAAGGGCAAAGGCGTCTGGGGCGACGCGAGCACCGGCTGGTACGCCCTGGGCGCCGCCGTCGCCGCGCTCGCCGCGACCGGGCTGATCCACGTGCTGCTGCTGTTCACGCCCCGACCGATGCGGTTCTTCGGCTGGGTCGTCACGCTGGTAACCGCCGGCATGGTGCTCGCGCCGTTCACCACGAACGAGAGCACCGCATCGAAGGTGGCCACCGCGGTACTCAACCTCATCCTGGGCATCGCCATCGGCTCGCTGGTCGCCGGGTCGGCGCGCAGCGCGGTGATCTCGGCCGCGCGGCGACCGTCGCCGGGGTACCGGTGAGCCGGCATACCTCAGTCCACGAAAGGCTGCAATACGAAAGGCTGTGACTGCCATGGCGCAGACCCATCGAACCTCGGGCGGTGGTACCCAACGCGTGACCGGCTGGGTCGGCTGGGTGCTCTTCGCCGCCGTCATCATGTTCACCGCGGGGTTCATCAACATCATCGAGGGACTCGTCGCGCTGTTCAAGGACGACTACTACCAGGTGCGCCCGTCCGGTCTGGTGCTCAAGGTCGACTACACCACGTGGGGCTGGACGCTGCTCATCTTCGGCGCGGTACTGGTCGTCGTCGGGTACGGGGTGGCGGTCGGCCAGACCTGGGCGCGCGTCACCGGCGTGGTCCTCGCGGCGCTCAACGCGGTGGTGAACCTGGGCTTCATCGCGGCGTACCCGATCTGGGTGGTACTGGTCATCTCCCTCGACGTCATCGTCATCTACGCGCTCATCGTGCACGGGCGCGAGGCCAAGGTACTGCGGCAGTAGCTCATGACCACGTCATCCGCCGGCCCGCCGCCCACCCCGGCGGCGGGCACGGCAGAAACCAACGAAACCAGCACCGAGGACGTGGCCGCCCTGCGGGACGAGGTGACGCAGTTGCGCGCGAAGCTGGACAACCGCGGCCAGCGGGCGTTCGCGTTGCTGGCGTTCCGCCGGGTCACCGCCGCGGTACTGATCGCGGTGACCGCGCTGGCCCTCGTGGCGAGCGTGATCGGACTGTGGGGCGCGACGACCACACTCAACACCAACCGCTGGGTCAGCACGGTGGCGCCGCTACCCAAGGACCCGGCGGTCGCGACCGCGATCTCGCAGTACACCACCGATCAGCTGTTCGGCAGCCTCGACGTGGACCAGCGGCTGCGCGACGCACTGCCTCCCCGGGCCGACTTCATCGTCGGGCCGCTCGTCGGCCAGTTGCACGACGCGATCGAGAAGACGGTCAACCGGGTACTGCAGAGCGACCGGTTCCAGCCGGTCTGGATCGAGCTGAACCGGCGCGCCCACGAGCAGGCGATGGCCATCATCAACGGCACCAGCACCGTGGTGCAGGCGCAGGCGGACAACGTCCGGATCGACCTGTTGCCACTGATCAACCAGGTGCTGCAGCTGCTCAGCGACCAGCTGCCGACGCTGTTCGGCAAGAAGCTCACGTTGCCGGACATCAGCAGCGGGGAGATCCCGCCGAACCTGCGTAGCCGCGTGGAGGACGCGCTGGGCGTGTCGCTGCCGGCCAACTTCGCGCAGTTCACCATCTACGACGCGGGCAAGCTGAAGGTGGTGCAGCAGACCGTGGTCACGTTCAAGCGCGGCCTGATCGCCCTCGTCGCCGGTACGCTGCTGCTGCTCGTCCTGGCGCTGCTCATCTCGCCACGACGCCGGCGCACCGTGCTGCAACTGGGCCTGTGGCTGGTCGTCGCCGCGGTCGCGGTCACCGCGACGCTGCGCGCGGTCCGCGGTCAGGTCCTGCAACAGATACCCGAAGGGGTGTACCGCGACGGCGCCGCGGCCGCCATCTCCATCGTGACCGGCGTGCTGCGCACCCGCGGGGTACAGCTCATCTGGCTCGGTGTGCTGCTGGCGCTCATCGCCTACCTGGTCGGCCCTGGCCGGATACCGGTCTGGTTGCGCCAGCACGTGGTGCTCTGGGCACGCGCCGCCGGGCGGTGGACCCGCCAGGGGTACCGCGCCGTGGCGTCGCGCGGACCCGCGTTGACCGAGCGGCACCTGGACGCGCTGCGCATCGGCGGGCTCGTGGTGGCCGCCGTGCTGGCACTGATCCTGTCGTCGTGGACCGCACTGCTGGTCATCCTCATCGTCCTGGCCGCCTTCGAGATCGGCGTCACCCTCATCGGCCGGGGAGGTGTCCGGGCATCCGTCGGAAAGGCATGAGGAGATGGCGGTACAGACAGGGATCGCACCGGCTCAGGCAGCCTGGTACGCGCGTCCCGCGGAGGCGGTCGCGACGGCGTTCGAGGTGGACCCGGACACCGGGCTGCCGGTGGCGACGGCCCTGCAACGGTTGCGTACCAACGGGCCCAACGCGCTGCCGGAGGAGAAGCCCAAGCCCGCGTGGCGGCGGTTCCTCGACGAGTACCGCAGCTACATGCAGATCATCCTGGGCGGAGAGCGCCATGAACGCGCTCAAGTCAATGATGAAGGCGACGGCGCGGGTACGGCGCGACGGCGTCGAGTCGCAGATACCGGCCGAGGAACTGGTCGTCGGCGACGTGGTGCTCATCACCGCCGGCGACCAGATACCCGCGGACGGCCGCATCGTCGCCGCGAGCGCGCTGCAGATCGACGAGTCGGCGCTGACCGGGGAGAGCGTCCCGGCGGCCAAGGGCACGCAGACGGTGCCGGGCCGCGCCGTAGACCCCGGTGACAGACCAACATGGCGTTCATGAACACCCCGGTCACGCACGGCAGCGGTACCCTCATCGTCACCGCCACGGGCGCCGGTACCGAACTGGGGAAGATCTCCGGGATGCTGTCCACGACGGCCCGGGAGGAGTCCCCGCTGACCCGCGAGCTCAACCGGCTCACCCTGTGGATCGCCGGTGCCGCCGGGCTCACGATGGTCGTCATGTTCGTCCTGGGCCGGGCGCGCGGCGCCGTCGCGGCGCTGGAGTGCCGCAGCCAGACCGGCACGATCCTGACCGTCGACACGTTCGACAGCAAGCAGATGAACTGGGCGCTGCTGATCGAGTTCGTGCTCGCGGTGTGCGTCACGCAGATGGACGTCCTGCGTCGCCTGCTCGACACCGTGCCGCTGAACCTTCAACAGTTCGCCTGGGCGCTGGTACCGCCGGTCGCGTTGCTGATCCTCTGGGAGGCCGGCAAGTCCGTGGCCCGCCGGTGGGCCCGGTGAGCGTCGGCCACTGGATACCCGGCCTGCGCACGGTATCCACCTACCGGGTGGGCTGGCTGCGTCACGACGTGGTCGCCGGCCTGGTGCTGACCACGCTGCTGGTACCGCAGGGCATGGCGTACGCGGAACTGGCCGGCCTGCCCGCCATCACCGGGCTCTACACGTCCATCTTCTGCCTGCTCGGGTACGCGGTCTTCGGGCCGTCGCGGATCCTCGTCCTCGGACCGGACTCCTCGCTCGGCCCGATGATCGCGGCGGTGGTGCTGCCGCTGGTCGCCTCCGGCGGCGACCCGGGCCGGGCGGTCGCCCTCGCGTCGATGCTGGCGTTACTGGTCGGCGTCATGATGGCGGTGGCCGGCGTCGCCCGGCTCGGGTTCGTCGCCGACCTGCTGTCCAAGCCCACCCAGATCGGGTACCTGAACGGGCTCGCGCTGACCATCCTGGTCAGCCAGCTGCCGAAGCTGTTCGGGTTCTCGGTCGAGGGCGAGGGCCTGATCGGCGAGGCGAAGGGGTTCGTGCACGGCGTCGCGGCGGGCGAGGCGGTGGGCGCGGCCGTCGCGATCGGCGTGGTCAGCCTCGCGCTGATCCTGGTACTGCAGCGGTGGCTGCCGAAGGCGCCCGGGGTACTGGTCGCCGTCGTCGTCGCGATCGCCGCGACGTGGCTGTTCGACCTCGCGGCGCACGGGGTGAAGCTGGTGGGCGCGCTGCCGCGCGGGTTCCCGTCGCTCGCCGTGCCGCACGCGTCCTGGTCCGAGCTCGGGCTGCTGGCCGGCGGCGCGCTGGGCATCACGCTGGTCGCGTTGACCGACACCATCTCCACGTCATCGGCGTTCGCCGCGCGTACCGGTCAGGAGGTCCGTGGCAACCAGGAGATGGTCGGCATCGGCGCGGCCAACGTCGCCGCCTCGTTCTTCCAGGGGTTCCCGGTCAGCACCAGCGGATCGCGCACCGCCGTCGCCGAACAGGCCGGGGCCAGGTCGCAGCTGACCGGGGTCGTCGGCGCGGTCACCATCACGCTGATGCTGGTGCTGGTACCGGGGCTGCTCAAGGACCTGCCGCAGCCCACCCTCGGCGCGGTCGTCATCGCCGCGTCCCTGTCGCTGGCCGACCTCGCGGGTACCACCCGGCTGTGGCACCAGCGGCGCACCGAGTTCAGCCTGTCGATCGCCGCGTTCCTCGGCGTCGCCCTGCTCGGCGTGCTGCCCGGGATCGCGATCGCGGTCGCGCTGTCGGTGCTCAACGTGTTCCGCCGGGCGTGGTGGCCGTACCAGACGGTGCTCGGCCGGCCGGACGGCATCACCGGGTACCACGACGTGCGGGTACACCGGCCGGCGCAGGAGCTGCCGGGGCTGGTGCTGTTCCGGTTCGACGCGCCGCTCATCTTCGCCAACGCCCGGGTGTTCCGCGACCAGATCCGCGCGCTGGCCCGTACCGATCCACCGCCGCGCTGGATCGTGGTGGCGGCCGAGCCGATGACCGACGTCGACACCACCGCCGCGGACATGCTCGCCGACCTTGACGTGGAACTCAACGCCGCCGGGATCTCGCTGGTGTTCGCGGAGATGAAGACCCCGGTGCAGACGAAGATCGAACGGTACGAGCTGACCCGGACGATCGACCCGGCACACTTCTTCCCGACCGTCGACGACGCGGTGCACGCCTACCGGGAGCGGACCGGGACACACTGGGTCCGGGTCGCCGACGGCCGGTGAGCGGTCACAGCTCGTTGTCTTCGCGGATCTCCCTGCCGTGCGCCGCCAGCGCGTAGATGATCAGGACGTCGGCGGCGATGAGGACCATCGAGCCGATCGGGTACGCCGCGATGAACGCTACGTTCACGATCGCGGCCAGGGCGGCCATGATGATGCCGACCACCCGCGCCCAGGTCCGGCCGCTGAGCACGCCGATGCCGGCGAGCACGGCCACGCCGCCCACCACGAGGTGGACCCAGCCCCAGACGGTGTAGTCCACCGAGACGACCATGCCGCCCGGCGTCACGTGGTAGTAGGTGGAGTTGAACAGCGCCACCAGTCCTACCATGGCCTCCCACGCGCCGACCAGCATCAGCATGACGCCGGCGAAGATGACCATGCCCACCCAGGCGGTCTGCCGGCGCACCGGGGTGACCGCGCGCGGTCTTCCGGTCGCACCGGTCGCAGTGATGTTGTTCGTGTCCGACATGACCTCCAGCGTCCGCCGGACCGGCCCGGCGCTCGTCACCCCGGGCGAATGAGTACCGGGCCCGGGGCGGTACGTCGCTCCACCTGGTGTCATCCGCGCGGGATGAGGGAACCGCCGGCCCGCCGCCGGCATGCTCGACGAATCCGGTAGTGAAGGGATGCGGACATGGCAATCGGACCGGTTCAGCTGATCGTGCTGGGGTTCCGGCACCCGGACTTCCACCGCGAGATCATCAACGAGTTGGAACGGCTGCGCAAGAGCGACACGGTCCGCGTCATCGACGCGCTCGCCGTGTACAAGGACGCCGAGGGCGCCGTCGAGGTCGAGCACCTGAGCAACCTGACCACCGAGGAGGCCATCGAGCTGGGCAGCAAGATCGGTGCACTGATCGGGCTGGGCATCGAGGGCGAGACCGGCATGGAGGCCGGCGCCGCCATGGGGGCCGCGGCGTCGGAGCACGGCTTCAAGGTGTTCAGCGAAGAGCAGGCGTGGGACGTCATCGAGGACATTCCCAACGACTCGGCCACCGCGCTGATCCTGCTGGAGCACCACTGGGCGATACCGCTGCGGGACGCGATCGCGCGCGCCGGCGGGTACCGCATCAGCGACGCGTTCATCAGCCCCCTCGACCTGATCGAGATCGGCCTGGTGAGTGCCGAGGAGGCCAAGGAACTGCACGACCTGGAGACGTCGGCGGCGGCCAGGTAACTCCGGCCGCACTGTCCACATTGGAGGATGAAGATGTTCGGATCGCGCAGAGTAGCCCGGCGCAGCGGCCGGCGCGTCGCCCGGCGTACCTCACGCCGCCGCCGTTAGGCGGGGGCATCCGGGTAGCCGGCCCGCGCCGGCTACCCCCGTTCCCCTTTCGCAGTACCGCAAGGAGACGCCCCGATGACAGCAGTGACCGACCGGTCCGGCGCGCCGGCTGTGCCCGCCTTCCACACGCTCTCGGTGACCGACGCGCTGGCCACCGAGAAGGTGGACCGCCAGCGGGGGCTGAGCTCGGCGGAGGCGCAGGAGCGCCGCAAAGCGTTCGGCCCCAACCGTTTCGCGCAGGCCCGCAAGGAACCGTGGTGGCGGGCGTTCCTGCGGCAGTACGCCGACCCGATGCAGATCGTGCTGCTGGTCGCCGGCATCGGCAGCCTCTATCCGCTCAAGCAGTGGGGCACCGGGCTCCTGCTCATCCTGCTGACGCTGTTCAACGCGGTCCTCGGCCTGCACCAGGAGGGCAAGGCCGCCGCCGCGATCGACGCGCTGCAGAAGATGATGATCGTCAAGGCCAAGGTGCGCCGCGACGGCGAACTGGTGGAGCTGTCCGCCGTGGAGCTGGTACCCGGCGACGTGGTGCAGATCGAGGCCGGCGACCTGGTTCCCGCCGACGGCCGGCTGATCCGGGTCGCCACGCTGGAGATCGACGAGTCGGCGCTGACCGGGGAGAGCCTGCCGGTCGCCAAGAACGTCGAGGCGGTGAGCGCGGTCGACACCGACCTCGGCGACCGGTCGGACATGGCCTACATGAACACCAACGTCACCCGGGGTACCGGCGAGCTGCTGGTCACCGCGACCGGCATGGCGACCGAGGTCGGGCACATCTCGAAGATGCTGCAGGCCGACAAGGGCACCGAGACGCCGCTGACCCGGCAGCTGGACAAGCTGACCAACCAGATCCTCATCATCGCGGGGATCGCGCTGCTGATCTCGGTCATCCTGAACCTGGCCCGGGGCAACGAGTTCAACGTGGTGTTCACCGCCGCCATCGCGTTCGCCATCTCCGCGATCCCGACCGGCCTGCCGGCGGTGGTGACGACGATCCTGTCGCTGGGCACCCAGACGCTGGCCAAGGCCAACGCCATCGTCAAGCGGCTGCGCTCCACCGAGACGCTGGGCTCGACGTCGGCCATCAACTCCGACAAGACCGGTACGTTGACGCTGAACAAGATGACCGCGGTGGAGCTGACGATCCCGGGGCGCCGGTACACCGTCTCGGGTACCGGGTACTCGACCGAGGGCAGCATCCGGCACGCGGCCGGGCAGCCGGAGGTACCGCTGGAGTCGTTCCTGCTGCCGATGGTGCTCGCGTCCGACGCGGTGGCCACCGACGGCGACCTGATCGGCGACCCGACCGAGGGCGCGCTGGTGGTACTCGCCGAGAAGGGCGGCCTCGACGCCGTCGCGACCCGGCAACGGTACCCGCGCATCGCGGAGCTGCCGTTCGACGCCGCGTACAAGATGATGGCCACGTTCCACCGGATGCCCGACGGTGCCGGTGCGGACGTGGTGCGCTGCTTCGTCAAGGGCGCGCCGGACCAGCTGCTCGCGCGTGCCGCTCAGGTACCGGGGCCGGACCTGGTGCCGGTACCGGTCGACGACGACTTCCGCGACCGGTACCTCGCGGAGAACGAACGCCTTGCGGAGCAAGGATTGCGGGTCCTGGCCACCGGGTCCAAGGACTTCGACCCGGCCACCTTCGACCCGGACGGCGACCTGCTCGCCATGCTGGACGGGATGACCCTGCTCGCCCTCGTGGGCATCGTCGACCCACCGCGGCCGCAGGCGAAGGCGGCAATCGCCACGGCGCACTCGGCCGGCATCCAGGTCCGGATGATCACCGGTGACCACGCGGTCACCGCCGCGGCCATCGCCGGGCAGCTCGGCATCAAGGGCCGGGCCATCACCGGCGCCGAGTTCGCGGCGATGAGCGACGACGAGGCGGCCGTGCAGATCGACGGCATCGGCGTCATCGCCCGGGTCACGCCGGAGCACAAGGTGCGCCTGGTCGACGTGCTCAAGCGCCGCGGCCACATCGTCGCGATGACCGGCGACGGGGTCAACGACGCGCCGGCGCTGAAGCGGGCCGACATCGGCATCGCGATGGGCATCACCGGTACGGAGGTCTCCAAGGAGGCCGCCGCGATGATTCTCACCGACGACGACTTCGCGACCATCGTCAAGGCGGTGGAGCTGGGCCGGGCGCTGTACGACAACCTGAAGAAGTACATCTTCTTCCAGATGGGCGCGCTGGGCGGGTTCATCGTCGCGTTCCTCGGCGCGAGCATCTTCAACATCGCCGCCGGGGTACCGTTCCTGCCGCTGCAGACCCTGTGGGTCAACTTCACCACGCAGGTGTTCGAGGCGATCGGGCTCGGGTACGCCAAAGCGGAGCCGGACCTGATGAAGCGCCGGCCCCGGCCGGCCGAGGAGCCGCTGCTACCCACCCGGATACTCGCCTGGCTCGGCATCATCGGGCTGGCGATGGGCGCGGGCAGCCTCGCGGTCATCGGGTGGGCCAACGCGCGGTACGGCGTCGACCTCGCGCGGACCATGGGCATGACCACGTTCGCGCTGTTCAACCTCTTCTTCGCGGTCACCGTGCGCAGCGACCTGCGCTCGGTGTTCAGCCGGGACACCTTCGAGGACCACCGGTTCGTGCTCACCAGCGGCATGTCGGTCGCCGCGATCATCCTCGGTACCGAGTTCGGCCCGTTCCAGCGGTTGCTGCACACCGGGCACCTGACCCTGCAGCAGTGGCTGATCTGCATCGTCGTGGCCGCGTCGGTCGTCGTGGTGTCGGAGCTGCGCAAGGTGGTGCTGCGCCGGCGCGCAAACAGGAAGGAGGCCGGTCATGCCTGACGAGCGGGTGGTGACAGCCGAGACGGCCAAACGGATCGCCGGGTTCATCGCGCCGTTCCGGGTCGGGAGCGGGTCCACGGTGCGCCTCGCGAAGGACTTCGATCCGGGGTACAAGGAAGGCTTCGTCCACAAGCGGGAGAGCGTCGAGCTGCTCGACCGGGTGACCGCCGGGCTGGCCGAGTACCAGGCGCGGCTGGCCGCGCAGGACCGGTACGGCGTGCTGGTCGTCCTGCAGGCGTTGGACGCGGCCGGCAAGGACGGCACGATCCGCCACGTGATGAGCGGGGTGAACCCGCAGGGCGTGCACGTGTACAGCTTCAAGGTGCCATCTTCGGACGAGCTGGACCACGACTACCTGTGGCGTTACGCCGGGCGGCTGCCCGGCCGGGGCGAGATCGCCATCTTCAACCGCTCGCACTACGAGGAGGTCCTCGTGGTGCGGGTGCACAAGGAGATCCTGGACCGGCAGAAGCTGCCCGCGCAGTACCGCAACGGCGACCTGTGGAAGCGGCGGTACCGGGAGATCAACGATTGGGAACGGCACCTGGTCGACAACGGCTTCCCGGTGGTGAAGCTGTTCCTCAACCTGTCCAGGGAGGAGCAGCGGATCCGGTTCCTGCGGCGCATCGACCTGGCCGACCACAACTGGAAGTTCTCCGCCGCCGACGCCCGGGAACGCCAGCACTGGGACGCCTACCAGAAGGCGTTCTCCGAGATGCTGTCCAACACCAGCACCAAGTGGGCGCCGTGGTACGTGATTCCGGCCGACCACAAGTGGTTCGCGCGCATCGGCGCGGCGGCGGTCATCGCCAACGCGCTGATCGAGATCGATCCGCAGTTCCCGGTCCTCGACGCGCGGGCGCGCGGGGACCTGCAGGCGGTCAAGGCCGAACTGGAAGGCGAGGCACCCGAGGGCGCCGCCGCGGACCCGTTCCAGGAGGAGCTGGATGCGCAGTCGTGATGCCCGGCGGCCCGGTACCGGTACGCCACGCACCGAAAAGGGTGAGGCTCATCCGTGGCGGATGGCGCCAACCGCCGCACGAACGGCCACTGTGGACACATGACGACGAGCGATCAGACCCCTGCGCCGGACCCCACCGGCGCACCGGCGCCGACCGACGCCTTTCCGCCGTCTGACGCACCGCCGTCGGACGCCCCGCTGTCCGACGCCCCTCCGCCGTCGGGCCACCCGGTGACGTCCGTCGTCGTCGGTGCCGCGGCGACCGCGTGGGACCGCCTGGCACCCGGGCGCGGTGACCGGATCGGGCTGCGGGAAGTGGCCGTGGGCGCGGTGTTCGAGATGGAGGACGCGGCCGCCGGGCTGCTCGCCCGCGTGCGCCGCAGCCGGTCCCGGCCGCGGCCGCGGGCGGTGGTACGGCTGGTGGTGCTGGCCGACCAGGCCCGCGAGGGCGTGGCGCGGCTCGCGGCGCGCGGCGTGGTCGAGCAGAGCGTCGGCCGCCGGCGTGCGGCGGTCGCACTCGACTCGCTGATGGCCGCGGTCGCCAACGCGCCGGTGGTGGAGCGGGTCGTCGACGCGCAGGTCGACCGGCTGCTCCAGCCGCTGATGGCGCAGATCCTCGACGACGTCCTGGCACAGCTGGAGAACGAGCCGGAACGGGTGCAGGCGCTGATCCGCGGCCAGCGCGACAGCATGATAAGCGAACTGGTCGGGCGGCTGCGGCAGACCGCGGCGGCCGGGGACACCACCGTCGACCGGCTCGCCGCGCGGCTCATCCGGCGCGCCGCCGAACCCGAACCGGCCGCCGAACCCGAACCGGCCGCCGCGCCCGAACCGGCGGCGTCGACGTCCGGCTGAGCAGGCCATGACGACCGTGCCCGCCACGCCGACCGTGCCCGCCACGCCGACCGTGCCCGCCACGCCGACCGTGCCCGCCACGCCGACCGTGCCCGCCACGCCGACCGTCGCGCGCCGCGTCGAATACGCCGGGGTGGTCAGCCGCACGGCCGCCTTCATGGTGGACGTCGTCGTGGTCGCCGCGGTCGCGCTCGGCACGGCGGCGGTGGTCCAGCTCGTCGTCACCGTGGTCGGTTACCGGTGGCGCGGGCTGGCCGACTGGGCGGTACCGGTACTGCTGGCCGCGGTACCGGTGCTGTTCGCCCTCTACAACTTCGCGTTCTGGTGGCTGACCGGGCGTACCCCCGGCATGGCGCTGTTCGGCCTGCGCGTCACCAGTACCGCCGGCCGGCCGCTGGGCTGGATCGCCGCACTGATCCGCGCGCTGATCCTGGCGTGCTTCCCGATCGGGGCGCTGTGGTGCCTCGTGGACCGGCGGCACCAGGCGGTACACGACAAGCTCGCGCGCACCCTCGTGGTCGGCCCGGCGCTACCGGGCCGCTGACGGTACCGCCGGTCGGGGGTACCAGGCCGTGTGCCCGGTGCGCCACGTGCCGTTCACGCCGTACCGTTCCTCCACCGCGATCGCGTCGGCGTCGATGCGCAGCACCGTCCACGACCGCGGGGTACCGCGCAGGCGGTTGCTCGTCGCGGTACCGGCCACCACGTCCACGAGCCGGTGCACCGCCACGCCGTCGGACACCTCGACGCCGCGGGTGACGGGAACGTGGGTGTGCCCGGCGAGCACCACGTCGACCCGCGCGGCGACCAGTGCCCGCACCAGGCGGCCCCGCCCGACGATCCGGGCCGGTCCGGTCGCGAACGGCGGGTGGTGCAGGGCGAGCAGCCGGACGGTACCCGCCGGCGCGGTACCGAGAATGTCCACAATGGACTGTGCCTGGCGCGCCGACACCCGGCCGGCCTTCCACCGCCAGCGGGGCATGGACTGCAGCCCCAGCGCGCGCAGCCCGGGTACCTCCAGGCACGGGTCGAGCTCGGTGTCGATCCAGCGCCGGTACCGGTCGTAGGGCGCGACCAGACGGTCGGCGGACACCAGCGGCACGTCGTGGTTGCCGAGCACCACGAGGCGCGGCACCGGCAACCGGTCAAGCAGCGCCCGCGCGAGCCGGAACTGACCGGTACGCGCGCGCATGGTGACGTCTCCGGTCACCACCGTCAGGTGCGGCCGTACGGCGGCGACGTCGGCGGCGAGGCTGGCCACCGCGGCCGGTACGTGGGCGCCGATGTGCAGATCCGACACGTGCGCGACGACGACGGCCCCGCCGGTCACCGGGCCGGCCCGCCGGTCGACACGGCGAGGTGGCCGAGCTGCGTCCAGTTCATCGCCGGCCGGGAAGCCTTGACGCCGGGGCGTTTGCGGGGTACCCGCACCCGTAGCGCCCCCGGCCGGATCGTGCACCGGACCGGCGTGGGCATCGACAGCGCCTCACCGTCGACGCCGACCGGTATCGTCGCGGTGTCCGCGTCGACGGTCACCTCGGTGGCGGTGAAGAGGGTGACCACCTTCGAGTGCCGGCCGCGCACCAGGCTCGCCGCGTCGGCCGCGCCGCCGACCGTGACCGCGAGCACGCCGAGGGTACCGGTGTCCAGCCGGTCGCGCTTGCCCAACCCGGCCACATCCGTTGCGGCGTAAGGGTTGTTGCTCACCAGTACGGCCTGCGGGCCGGCCACGACGGTGCTGCCGTCGTGTACCCGCAGCCGCGGGCCGTGGTGCCCGACCAGCAGCTCGGGCAGCATGTCGAGGGTGGTGGCGGTCTTGTCGTCGCGGTACGCCGGGCTCTGCACGACCGAGGCGTACGCGCCGAACGACGCGTTGTTGACGAACGTGCGGTCCCCGATGCGGCCCAGGTCGGTGCGCACCTCGACGCCGTCGGACAGGGCGTCCAGACACGTCGACGGGTCGGCCCGGTCCAGGCCCAGGTCCATCGCGAAGTGGTTGCGGGTACCGGCGGAGATCACCATGAACGGTACCCCGGCCTCGGCGGCGATGGCCGCGACGATCGCCTGGGTACCGTCGCCGCCGGCCACCCCGAGCAGGTCGGCACCGGACGCCAGGGCCTGCCGGGCCAGTACCGCGACGTCGACGGTACCGGCGCCTTCGAGCAGCACCACCTCGGCGCCCAGCCCGCGGGCCTTGGCGGCCAGGCCGAACCGTTCCACCTTCCCCCCGCCGGACCGCGGGTTCATGATGAGGAACGGCCGCCCCGGCGGTGCCGTCTCGTACTCGACCGGCCCGGCCTCGCCGTCGCGCACCAGCGCGAACCGGCCGGCCGCCACGGCAACCGCCCAGAGCGCCGCGCACAGCAGCACCAGCCACAGCAGGCCCGAGCGCGCATACAGGATCAGCACCGTCACCGGAGCGGCGAGCGCGAGCACGGCCGCGAGCCAGCGCAGCGCCCCGCGGTGGGTGAGGAACCACCACACCGCGACCAGGCACACGGCCATGCCGAGCGTGCCGACCACGAGCAGCGCGATGCTGCGCACGCCGGCGACCGCCAGCAGCACCACCACGGCGGCACCGGCCGCCAGGAACGCGAGCCGGGCGAGCCACCGCCGGGTGGCGGTGGGCCGCCCGACCGCCGGCCCGGGATACGTCGTGTCGGTCATGGCCGTCACGACCCGAGGATGCGGGCCTTCTGTTGCTGGAACTCCGCCTCGGTCAGCACACCCTGCGCCTTCAGGTCACCGAGCTGCTTGAGCTGGTCCAGCTTGCTGGACGTGTCGTCGACCGGCTCCTGCGCCGGCTCGTCGGAGTACTCCTGCTGCTGGTCGGCGTAGGCCTGCTCGTCCGGTGAGGACCACCGGCGCGCCTGCCGCCGGGAGACCCGGTTGGACACGGCGGTCGCGGTACCGGCCACCACCGCCGTGCGTGCTATTCCACCAAGGAGACCCATGACTCACCCCTTTCCCGATGTGGCTTCGGCCGCGTCGGCGGCGTCGAGCGCCGCGATGATGCTCTGGACCGGGATGCGGCCGCTGGCCACCAGCTGGCCGCCCGCGTGCCGCATGGCCACGGCCAGCGGCGCCGCCCACGTGTTCTCGTACACCAGCAGGGCCGCCACGCTTCCCGGGGCCAGTACCGTACCGGCCTCCTCGACCTCGTCCGGACCGAGCAGGCCCGAGGAGGCGCCCTGGAACACCGCCAGGTCCAGGGTTCCGTCACCGTCCAGGTCGGCGATCTCCGCCGCCGTGACGGTTCCGTCCGCGTCCTTCGTGACGAACACCAGGTCGAGGATGCGGATGATCTTCCGGTCCACCAGATCGAGCAGCAGCGGCATGCCCTGCCCGGTCAGTTTGCTTTCCGGGAACTCGATGACCAGGTAGTCGATCGGTCCCATCTCGTCGAGCTCGCGCACGGGTTACCTCCCACCACGGATGAACGGCTCAGTCGGTGAACCGGCCGCTGTGCCGGCGTTCGGCCTCCATCAGGGCAATCTCCTCCGCCCCGGAGAGCACGATGTCGCGGTCCGGCATGAAGTCGAGGTCGAGGCTGCGGTCGGCGTAGTCCACCGCGTTGAGGATGACCCGCATGGCGTTGAGCCGGGCCCGCTGCTTGTCGCCGGACCGGATGATCACCCAGGGAGCCGCCTCGGTACTGGTCCGCCGCAGCATCTCGTACTTGCAGTTGGTGAACTCGTCCCAGCGGTCCTGTGCCTGCATGTCGACTTCGCTGAACTTCCACTGCCGCAACGGATCGCCGAGCCGGCGCGCGAACCGCCGCGCCTGTTCCGCCTTGGTGACGCTGAAGTACAGCTTCACCAGTACGGTGCCCTGACGGACCAGGTCCTTCTCGAACCCGGTCACGCCGGACATGAAGTTGTGGTACTCCTCGTCGGTGCAGAAGCCGAAGATCGGCTCGACCATCGCGCGGTTGTACCAGCTGCGGTCGAACAGCACGATCTCCCCGCCGGCCGGAAACTGCGCGACGTAGCGCTGAAAGTACCACTGCGACCGCTGTTCCTCGGTCGGCCGGCCGAGCGCGACGACCCGGTAGTGCTTCTCGTTCATGTACCGGGTGGCCCGCCGGATCGTGCCGCCCTTGCCGGCCGCGTCGCGGCCCTCGAACAGCACGATCATCCGCATCCGGTGCGACTCAAGGTGTCTCTGCAACTTGAGCAGCTCCACCTGCCACAGGCGCAGCTTCACCCGTTGCGCAACCTCGGGTTCGAACACCAGCGTCATCGCCTCAGCTCCTCCGTCCCACGCGCCAGCCTCGCCGACGGCGGCGCGGTTCTCCTCATCCCGACGGGATGACGGTGCCGGTCCGGCCGGGGCGGGTGGGCGACCGAAGGGCGGGTCTCATCCAGAACGGATGATGCCGGTACCCGCGGGCCGGCCCACGATACGTGGCGTCGATCAATCGGAGGTGCCCCATGCAATGGACGTTCGGAACGTTTCTGTGGTCGATGGTGGTCTTCTTCTTCTGGTTCACGGTCATCTGGATGTTCATCGCGCTGTTCGCCGACATATTCCGGCGCAACATGTCCGGCTGGGCCAAGGCCGGCTGGATCATCCTGATGGTGATTCTCCCGTTCATCGGGATCCTCGCCTACCTGATCGCCCGGCCGAAGACCGAGGACCAGGACGTGCTGCTGTACTCGACGCGCCGGCAGGCCTACCAGCCGACGGAGCACGGGGCCGCCGATGAGATCGCCAAGGCAGCCGAGCTTCGGGACCAGGGACGGATCACGGCGGCTGAGTATGAAACCATCAAGCAGCACGCGCTCAGCTACTAGATGGATCAGCGCCGTCTGGCTGGCCGGTGTGCTCGTCGCGTCGGTCGCCTGCAACGGCGAGGGAAACCGGGTGACGCCGCCGTCCGCCGGGGGCTCGGTGTCCCGCCCCGCCGCGAGCCAGGAGAAGTCACCGGCGCCTTCGCGGCCGGAGCGCAGCGAGATCGCCGTGCCGACAAGGGAACCGGCGCCGACCGGTACCGCGGTGGCCCCGCCGACCGGTACCGCGGCGCCACCGCAGTCGGCACCGGCGTCACCGGTACCCACGACGCAGGCACCCCCGCGGACGCCGCCGACGACCGGGGCGGCCGCCGTGCCACCGGCCGCGACCACCCCGCCGGCCGCCGCCACGCCGACCCCGACGCTGTCGGCAGCCGGTACCGCCTCCTCGGGCGGGTCCGGCGGGCTGGGTGCCTTCGGCTGGTTCCTGCTGATCGCGCTCGTCGCCGCGCTCATCGGCGGCCTGGTGATCTGGCGGGTACGGCGCAAGTCCGGCTGGGACAACGACGCGGCCGCCGCCGAGACGGACACCCGTCGCGTCGTGGCCGCCCGCCTGCCGCAGGTGCTGACGACGCAGACCACCGGCGAGCGCGCGCTGTCCTGGCCGCCGCTGCGCGCCGACCTGACCGGCCTGCTGGCACGCTGGGACGCCCTCGCCGAACGCGCGTCCGACGACGAGCGGCGGGACCGGGCGCTGTGGGTGCGCGGCCTGCTCGACGACCTCATCGCCGCCGTCGACGCGGAGAACGAGGCACTGGCGGCCGGGCGGGACTGGACGCTGCTGCGGCCGCACGTGGACGAGGCCAACCGCGCCCTGTCCGCCGCACTGGCGACGCAACCCATGTCGGCCGGGCCGGCCGGCCGGACGACGTACCCGGGCTGACCGTCCGGGTGGCCCGGTGCTCAGAGGCGCACCATGCCCTGGGCGACGAGGACGCGACGCAGGTCGACGCCCACGGGTACCTCGAACACCAGATCGGTACCACCGCTCGCGCCCGGTGCGGTCGGGTCGACCGGCCGGGCGTGGCCGTGGAACTCGTCGCCCTGCGCGTCGTATGCGCAGATGCGCCAGGTGGGGCCGGGCTCGTCGGCGGTACCGGTGAAGGGTCTGGAAGTGTTGCCCTCGTTGGTGAAGCGGACCGCGACCAGGCACACGTGGTCGGCGTCGGTGTCCCCCGGAGCGAGCGTTGCGGCGGCGCCGCAGCGGATCCCGGTGACCGCGAGGCGCCAGCCCGGCGGCTCGTCCCATTGCTGGTTCACCTGGTACGTGCGGTACCCGGACGGCGCGGTCCCCGGCCCTGCGCGTTGGGCCGGGGACCTGCCGCAGCCCCCGAGCAGGAGGCTGGCCAATGCGGCGGCGCGGAGCCTGGCGGCTAACGGGTCCACAGGGTGATGTCGCGGATGTGCACGAGCGTTTTGTTGATCCAGTTGCGGCCAATGCCGGTGGCCGGGTCGAACGCGCAGTTCAGGTGGAACCACTTGCCGTACATGGTGCGGGCGATCTGGCTGCCGCCGTCGTTACGCAGATGATGGCGGTCCGCGTGCTGCCCGCGTCCAGCAGGACGTCGGCGCTCCACATGTGTTCCCGGCCCTGATTGGTCCAGCGGTCCCAGGCCATCTCGACCCGTCGTTCGCCGGAGCGCACATTGATGTTGATGACTCCACCGGTGATGGTGAAGGTCTGGCTCAACGGCCTGCTGGTCCAGTTCTGGACCTTGTACCCGCTGGTGTACGGGGTGAAGCCGGCCGTCGGGTCCGCAGCCGCGGACGCGTTTCCCACCACGATCCCGAGCGGCGTCGCCACTGCCGTGAGCGCGATCGCTGCGTACACGGCCAGGCGTCGGGAGCGAATCCCCATGGTTGTCTGCCTTCGAGATGAGTAGCGTCATCTGGAACGTCTCATCTAAATCAATCAATCAGTCTGGGAGTACCCGAATTTCCGCGCGCTAGAAAGGAACAACGCGACATCGTTGTCAGATCCGTGGCGCGGCAAGGCGATCAGAGCGCGAAGGTGACCGGCCAGCGCGTCGGGTCGGCCGGACCGCCGATGGCGTCGCGCACCACCTGGGTCAGCGTGCCCATCGCGTGCACCGCGGAGTACTCGCCGGGCCGCAGGACGAGCAGATCCTCGACCGCGCACACCGGAGGCGCGCAGGACAGCGCGATGGCCAGACCCGTGTTGCGGCGGG
The DNA here is from genome assembly GCA_005885555.1 of Actinomycetota bacterium. Lineage (GTDB taxonomy): Bacteria > Actinomycetota > Actinomycetes > Mycobacteriales > Micromonosporaceae > AC-43. Next base: position 10,136 of record VAWN01000036.1, on the reverse strand, counting down.
CCCAGGCACCGACGGTGGCGGCGAGCAGGTCCAGCGACGCGTCCGCGTCCGGCTCCTCGACGCGGTACCGCATCGACAGGCACTCGCGGTACGGCCAGTAGGTCCACACCTTGGCCTCGTCGATGAGCTGGTCGACGGCGCAGGTACGCCGGTAGTAGAGGGCGAGCTGCATCGAGTCGACGCCGTCCTGGGCGAGCAGGTCCTGGATCAGCGAGTACTTCGCGTGCGCCCCGGTCACCTCGTAGAACGTGCTGCGGCTGCCCTTCGGCCGCACCGCCTCGATGACGTCGAACCAGGCGGGCCGCGGTACCCCGTCGGCCAGCAGCCGGTCGACCGCCGCGTAGTAGGCGGTGCGGGTACGCCAGTGCCGCCGCTCGTCCGGCCGTACCCCGGCCAGCCGCCGCCGCCAGCGGGCGGAGACGGTGTCGTCCATCCTGGCGGGCATCTGCTCGACGGTCACAACGCCACCTCCTGCCGCAGCAATGTCAGCGGCGCACCGGCCGTGCGTCCGCCTCCGCAGGTCACGCCAGAGTCTGGTGGGCGAGGTCGGCGGGCACATGGCGTGTTCGCGTGGTCGCGTTCCCGGTCACCCGATCGAGTACCCCGTCCCAGTCCGCCGGTGCCAGATCGTCCCGCCAGGCGACGTGCTGATCCGGCCGTACGAGCACCAGGTCGCGCTCCCAGCAGGCCCGAACGGCGGTGTCCGCGACCGGTAGGTGGACCATCGGGATCCCGCGCGCGACGGCCGCCGCGACGAGCGCCGCTCCGGTACCCCGACCGGACAGGTCCACGAGGGTGAATCCCGGGCCGAACCGGTCGAACAGCTGGCTTCCGTCGGCCAGGCGTACCGCCGGCGCCCGGCCACCCGGCCACGTCGTGGGTACGATCCGGCCCCATTGCCAGCTCGGCGCCTCGGCCGGATCGTGGCAGATCACCGGCGAGTCGCCGTACCTCTGTCCAAAGTGGACACCGATGTTGTCGATCTGGTGGACGTCGGTCTCCAGGATCCCGGCGATCTGCTCCCGCGGGGTACCGGCGGCGCACAGCCGGGCGAACCGGCGCCGCACCTCCAGCAGGGCGGCGCACAGCTCGCGGTTGAGCAGCGCCACCGGCCGGCGCTCGGCCGCGTAGCTGTCCAGCAGCCGCGGCCCGCCCCAGCCCTGTACCGCGGCGGCGAGCTTCCAGCCGAGGTCCACCGCGTCGCCGATGCCGGTGTTCGCGCCGTGGCCGCCGGACGGGTAGTACTGGTGCGCCGCGTCCCCGGCGAGGAACGCCGATCCCTTGCGGTACGCGGTCGCCACCGCCAGCGCGCCCTCCCACTGCGCGACGCTGAGCACCTTGTCCACCGCGAACGTGGTGCCGAGCTGTTCCTGCATGCGCAGCACCGGATCGGTGAACGGATCGTCCGGGGAGACCGGCACGCTGCCGGTCCAGGTGTCCGCCTCGTCGCGGGAGACCAGGGTCAGGCCGGCCGACGCGATGGTGACGAACGCCCGGCCGTGCCGGCGCAGGGCCGGGTCGGCACTGCGGAAGTGCACCGTGCAGTGCGTGGTGCGGGGGCCGGACTCGTCCAGCGGGATCTCCAGGCAGCGCCGCACGGTGCTGCCGGCACCGTCGCAGGCGGCCAGGTACCGCGCCAGCACGGTGTGCCGGACGCCGGTACCCGCGTCGGCGACGGTGGCCACCACCCCGCCCGGTTCCAGGCGCAGGTCCACACAGACCCACGCGTCACGCAGGTCGACGAGCGGGTGGCGGGTCAGCTCCGCGCGGGCCAGCTCCTCCAGCAGCGAGCCGGGTACCCGTTGGTACGGCTCGACCGGGGCGGAACCGTCGTTGACGCTGGCGTACCGCTGGCGCATGTCGTCCACCGACGGCTGGTGCCACACCAGCACCGGTGGCTCCTCGAAGCCGCCGGTCCACAGGAAGTCGGTGGAGTGGTACGACGCGATCCCCCGTTCCCGTACCGCGTCGGCCAGGCCCAGCCGCCGCAGCAGCTCCATGCTGCGGCCGCTGAGGTAGTCCATCTTCGGATGCGTCGACGGCGCCGGGGTCCGCTCCACGACCATGCTGGAAACGTTGTGGCGGGACAGTTCCAGGGCGAGTACCGCACCTACCGGTCCGGCGCCGACGACCAGTACCGGGGTGTCGAAGGTCTGCGCGGGCACACGGCAAGGATGCGGCGCCGGACCCCATGACACATGACGGATTCACGCCACGCCGTTCGGTCGGTTCTCGCTGAGGATGACACGGGCGACCGCCACCCGGCTGTTGACGCCGAGCTTCTGGAAGATGTTGCGCAGGTGGCTGTCCACGGTGTGCGGCGAGCGGCCGATCCGGGTGGCGATCTGCTGGTTGGTCATGCCCTCCGCGACGAGCAGCCCGATGGTGCGCTCCGCCGCGGTCAGCCCGGACAGCGCCGAACCACCACCGCCGCCGCCGGCCGGTTCCGGGCGGGTACCGGTCTGCACGCCGAGTACCCGCAGCCGCCGCGCCATGCGTTCGGCCGGCCGCCGCGCACCGCACCGGTTCGCCTCCGCGATCGCCTGTTCCAGCAGCTCGATCGCGCGGCGGCGCTGCCCCGCCTCCTTCTCCGCCTTTGCCGCGTCCTCGAACGCGCTGATCCGTACCAGCGGCCGCGGGCAGTCGCGCAGCAGGTCCACCGCGCGGCGCAGCGCCGCCGGGTCGCGCCGCGCAAGCCCCTCCGCCTGCGCGGCGACTCCGGCGAACGTGGCCACCGCGGGATTGCGTCCGGCCAGCACGCCGGCGGCCGCGGCCGCCGACCGGGCGCGGGTGGTGTCCGCGGCCGCCAGCGCGATGCGCACCAGCTCGGCCCCGGCGCCGGGATCGTTGCTGAGCAACAGCAACCGGTCCGGCAGCCAGCCGAACAGCTCGGCCAGGGTGGCCAGGGCGGGTGCCGCCTGCCCGTCGGCGAACTGCACGACCGCGATCGACCAGGCCACGTCCTCCGGTGCGGCGGTGATGCCGTCGGCGCGCAGCCGGTTCATCCGGCGCAGGTGCTCGTGCGCCACCGGCAGCTGCGCCCGTACCGTGGCGATGCGCGCCAGCAGTCCGAGCAGCGGTACGCACAGCTGCAACGCGGTCAGCTGCTCGGCGATGCGTACCCCGGCCTCGGCGTCGGCCGCCGCCTCGTCCAGCCGCCCCTGCGCGAACAAGGCGCACGAGTGGTAGTAGTGCATCAGCGGCTGCGCCCATCCGCTACCCAGCTCCTCGGCCTTGTGCCGGCCGGCCTCGTAGGCGGCTTCGGCCTCGGCGAACCGTTCCACCGCGGCCAGCGCGGCGCCGTACCAGATGCGCGGGTGGCGGTGCAGTGCGGTACCCCCGGCGGCGTCGGAGACCGAGACGGCCTTTCCGGCGCAGGCGAGCGCGTCGTCCAGCCGCCCCTGGGCGCGGGCCACCACGCTGCGCGCCGAGTTGCCGAACGCGGTCGCGGCCGGTTCGCCGGTCTCGGTACCGAGCCGGTCGGCGTCGGTACCGGCCCGGTCGGCCCCGGCGAGATCGTCGACGTAGAGCAGCGCGTGCGCCTCGACCGCGTGCAGGTGCGCGCGGATCACGTCGGGTACCGCCGGATCGGCCAGCGCCCGCTGCGCGTACTCGGCGGCGGTGCGGTTCTGCCCGGCGTGCTTGAGCGCCTCGGCGAGGCCGAGCAGGACGGTGGCCCGCGTGTGCCCGTCCGCGTCGGCGCGCAGCGTGGCCTCGCCGAGCTCGCGGGCCTGCGCCACCCGACCGGCCGAGGCGAGCAGCCCGACCGCCCGCGCACCGAGCGCATTGCGCTGCGGGTCGTCCGCGGGCAGCATGCCCAGCGCGTGCAGCGCCAGGTCCGCCGCGGTCCCGGGGGCCCGCGCGGCGACGTCCTCGGCCGCCTGGCGCAGCACCTGTACCGCTTCCCGGTCGCCGCGCTGGCCGGACCGGACCAGGTGCTCGGCGATCTCGACCGGCGCGCACCCTTCGGCACGGACGACCGATGCGGCCTCGCGGTGCAGGGTGGTTCGGGTGGTACCGGCGAGGTTGTCGTACACCGCCTGCCGCCACAGGTCGTGCGCGAAGGCCAGGACCGCGTCCTGGTCGAGCAGGATGCCGGCGGACACGGCTTCCTCGGCGGCCGGTACCAGCGTGGTCGCCGGCTGCCCGACCAGCAGCGCCGCGGCGTGCAGGCTGAACGGCCGGCCGAACACCGAACCCGCCTGCAGCAGCCGCCGGGTCTGCGCGGACAGGCCGCGCAGCCGCTGGTCCACCGCGGACAGGAAGCTTTCCGGCAGGTCGCCGCCGACGACGGAGGCGACCCCGTCGCCGATCAGGATCTGGCCGGTGTCCTTCAACGCGGACAGGTACTGCTCCAGCAGGAACGGGTTACCTTTGCCGGCGGCGGCGAGCGCGAGCACGGTCGCGTCCGGTGCCGCGCCGAGAACGTTGGCGCACAACGCCTGTACCGCGTCGTCGTCCAGCGGACCCAGCCGCAGCTCGGCTGCGGTGTCCTCGCTGACCAGCCAGTCGATCGCGTCCTGGGCGGGCGAGTCGGCGGGTACCGGACGGCGGGCCAGCATCCACCGCAACGGTGAGGAGGCCAGCCGCGGTACCAGTACCCGCAGCGCCAGCGCGCTCAGCTCGTCGCACCAGTGCGCGTCGTCGAGGACGATCACCAGCGGCTGCTCGGCCACGTAGGCCTCCAGCGCGTCGCCGAGCCGCTCGGCATACCACAGCCGGTCGCCGGGATTGTCGCGCAGCGGCGCGAGGTCGACCGGCCGGGGGCCGGCGGCACCCACCGCGGACAGCAGCGAGCGCAGCGGCGCCGCCCGGTCCAGCTCGATCGCCCGGCTGGGTGCGACGGCGAGCCCGAGTGCGCGGGCATGCTCGCTGACGTCGGCCAGCAGCCGGGTCTTGCCGATGCCGGGCGCGCCGGTCAGCACCGCGCAGCCGCCGGTGCCGTTCGCGGTGGCCGCCAGTACGTCATGCAGCATGGCCAGCTCGCGGTCCCGACCGACCACGGTGGAGCCAGCGGCAAGGCGTACGTTCCCCACACGAACTCCTGCTCGGACGTGGCATCTAACTGAGAGTCACCGACAACGTTCGCACAGTCCACCATCTTCACCCCATCGACGGAAAGCCCCTTCCGGGTGATCGGTCAGACATCGGCACGGCCCGATCGGGCCACCGGTCCGGACCGGGCCGGTACCGGACCACCGGCCGGTACGTCCAGAACCGAGGTCAGCAACTCGTGCAGGATCGCCGTGCCGCGCCTGGTGAGCACGGACTCGGGATGGAACTGGACGCCACGGATGCGGGGCGCGCGGATCGCGTACACCTCGCCGGTATCCCGCTCGCGGCACAGCTCGACCGGGCCGGCCGGCGTCCACAGCCGATCCACTCCGGCGTACGCGGCGAACGTGTTGTAGAAGGAAACCTGTTCCGTCCAGCCGAACAGGTCTATCGTTCGCTGCTCGCCCTGGGCCGGCTGCGGACGGCGGCGTACCGGCAGCCCGAGCAGCGCGGCGAGTACCTGGTGCCCCAGGCAGATCGACAGCACCGGTACTCCGTCGACGAGCAGCCCGGTGGTCAGCCCGCGCAGTGCGGCGATCTTCGGGTCGGAAACGGCGTTCGGGTCACCCGGCCCGGGGCCGACGACCACGACGTCGAAGTCGGCGGGCCGGGGCACGTCGCGGTACCCCCGGACGGTGACCTCCGGGCCGAGCGCGCGCAACTGGTGCGCGAGCAGCACGGTGAACGCGTCGCCCGCGTCGACCACCAGGACCCGCCGGGCGGCGAGGCCGGCCACCGGCCGCGGGCGACCGGACCCGGCGAGCCAGAAGCGGGCGAGGTTGGCGTTGCGCGCGGCCAGCGCGCGGCGCACCCGAGGGTGGGCGGCCAGGCGCGGCGCGGGATCGGCGCGGTTCGGCGCGGGATCGCCGCGGTGCGGCGCGGCGCCGATCGCGGCGAGCAGGCCGCGCGCCTTGGCCCGGGTCTCGGCCACCTCGGCGGCCGGGTCGGACCGGCGCACGAGCGTGGCGCCCACACCGAGTTCGAGCCCGCCGTCCGCCGTCAGGTCCGCGGTGCGGATGGCGATGGCCGAGTCGAGTACCCGCTGCCCGTCGCGCTGTCCGATCAGCGCGACGGCGCCACCGTAGTACCCGCGGCCGCGCCCTTCGTGGCGGGCGACGACCCGGCACGCGTTGGGCAGCGGGCTGCCGATGACGGTCGGCGCGAACATCGTCTCCCGCAGGACGTCGCGCACGTCGAGGCGGGTACCCCCGGCGACCGTGTACTCGGTGTGCGCCAGGTGCGCCATCTCGATCAGGCGCGGGCCGTGCAGCCGGGCACCGTCGTCGCAGATCCGGCCGAGCATCTTCAGTTCCTCGTCGACGACCATGTACAGCTCCTCGGTCTCCTTGCGGTCGGCGAGGAAGCACGCCAGGTCGGGTACCGTCGGGCCGCCGGCCGGGTACCGGTAGGTGCCGCTGACCGGGTTCATCGTCGCGACGCCGCCGGCGAGGCTGACGTGCCGCTCGGGGCTCGCGCCGACGAGCGTGCGACCGTACCCGTGCACGACGAACGTCCAGTACGCCCCGCGCTCGGCGAGCAGCAGGCGGCGGAAGACGGCCAGGGCGGTACGGGGGCCGGCGTCGTCCACGGTGGCGAGGAACGACCGGCGGACGACGAAGTTCGAGCCGGCGCCGCGGCCGATCTCGTCGGCGAGCACGCGGCGCACGAGCGCGCCGTAGGTACCGTCGTCGGGCTCGAAGCGGGCGTCGTGCAGGACCGGCACACTGTCGGGCAGGCCGGCCAGGATCTGTCCTATGTGGACGGTGTCGTGTGCGGCGACGGTCAGCGCGACGGCCGGCGTGCCGTCGTCCACGCACGCCAGGCCGCGCTCGGCGAGTTGCCGGTACGGCAGCAGGAGCAGCACGTCCGGTCCGCTGCGACCGGGCCGCAGCGCGGGCAGTGGCAGGTCGGCGAGGCGCTCGAACGGCTGCGCCTCGCCCAGGAGCACCTCGACCCGGTCCGGGTGGTTGGACCGGGGTCGGTGCAGCAACGCGAACGCGGGCGCGTCCGGCAGCACGGCGAGATCGACCACGCGTCCCACGGTGGCAGCCGCAGGCACCGGTCACCACTACCTGTCCGAGCAGTCCGCCGCAGGTCAGGCGCCTGGCTACCCGCACAGGTAGTGGTACCGGCCGGCAGCGCGCGGCTAGCCTCGGCGCATCGGAGGCGAACACCGTCCACTGTGGACGGCGGGGGAACCGGGGGTATGCGATGTCCATGTCATTCGCGCGCCGGCTGCGGCTGCTTCGGCTGTACCGGCACAGCGCGCGGCTTTTCGTGGTACCCCTGGACCACGCGGTCACCGATGGCCCGATCGTCTCCGACGGCGACCTCGACGCGCTCGTCGGGCGGATCAGCGAGCAGGATGTCGACGCCGTGGTGCTGCACAAGGGTTGCGTGCGCCGGATCGACCCGGCCCGGTTCCGCGGCATGTCGCTGATCGTGCACCTGAGCGCCGGTACCGCACGGGCCCCGGACCCCGACGCGAAGTACCTCGTCGCCAGCGTCGAGGAGGCGCTGCGGCTGGGCGCCGACGCGGTGAGCGTGCACGTCAACCTCGGCTCGCGCGAGGAGTACCGGCAGATCGCCGACCTCGCCGCGGTGGCCGACGCGTGCGACCGCTGGAACGTGCCGCTGCTGGCGATGATGTACCCGCGCGGCCCGCGGACGCTCGATCCCCGCGACCCGGCCGCGATCGCCCACGCCGTCGCGGTCGCGGCCGACCTCGGCGCCGACATCGTGAAGACGGTGCACCCCGGAACGGCCGCGACGCTGGCCGACATCACCCGCGCGGCGGCGGTACCCGTGCTCGTGGCGGGCGGACTGGCGCAGGCTGCGGATGCGTTGGTGCAACAGGTTTCCGCGGCCCTCGACGGCGGCGCGGCCGGGGTGGCCATCGGGCGCAACATCATCCAGGCCGACGACCTCGCCGCGGTCACCCGGAAGATCGCCGAACTGGTGCACGGCCGGACGGAGTTGTCATGAAGCTGTGCTGGCTGGACATCCGCAACTGCGGTGCGATGACCGACGCGGTGCGCGCGGAGGCGGTACACCAGCGGATCGACGCGATCGTCGCCGCCGACCCGGCCGACCTGGAAGGGCTGCCGCCGACGGTGACCAAGGTGCTGATGCCCGGCGCCGCCGGGCTGCCCGCCGACCTCGGCGCGGCCGACATCGTCATCGTGGACGCGAACCGCCCGCAGGACTATGCGGCGCTGGCGGCACGGCCGAACGGCGTTCGGATCGGCCGGTACGTGGCGGTGACCGACCCGGCGTCGCTCGAACTGGCCTGTCGCTGCGCGGGTACCGACGACTGGACGGTGCTGGACTTCCGTGACCCGACGAAGATCCCGCTGGAGATCGTGCTGGCGGCCGCGACCGGCGCGGAGGGCAACATCGTCACGGTGGCGCGCGACGTCACCGACGCCGAGATCCTGTTCGGCGTCCTGGAACGGGGTTCGGACGGGGTACTCATGGCGCCGGCCGCGGTCGGTGACGCGACCCGGCTCAAGGCGGCCGCGGTACCCGGTGCCGAGCAACTGAAGCTCACCGAGCTCACGGTCACCGGTACCCGGCACGTCGGCATGGGCGAGCGCGCCTGCGTCGACACGTGCACCTATCTGCGCAAGGACGAGGGCATCCTGATCGGGTCGCAGGCGCGCGGGATGCTGCTGTGCGCGAGCGAGACGCATCCGTTGCCGTACATGCCGACCCGGCCGTTCCGGGTCAACGCCGGCGCCATCATGTCCTACACGCTCACCGCGGGCGGGCACACCCGGTACCTCAGCGAGCTGTGCGCGGGAAGCACCGCGCTCGCCGTCGACGTGCACGGGCACGCCCGCATCGTCACCGTCGGCCGCATCAAGATCGAGTCGCGCCCGCTGCTGTGCATCGACGCGGTCGCGCCGGACGGGCGGACGGTCAACGCGATCGTCCAGGACGACTGGCACGTAAGGGTTCTGGGGCCGGACGGCGCGGTACTCAACTCGACGGCACTGGTCGCCGGGGACGTCGTGCTCGGGTACCTGCCGGTGCACGACCGGCACGTCGGGTACCCGATCGACGAGCTGTGCTACGAGCAATGACCGCGGTGTTCGACTTCCACGTCCGGCTCGGCCCGCAGCCGGAGGCGCCGGCGCGGTTGCTGGCCGCGCTGGACGCGGGCGGCATCACCCGGGCGGCGGTGTGCGCGGGCGGCGTCATCGAGCTGGATCGCCTGTCCAGCCAACTGGTCGAGGGCGGTCACGTCGCCACGGCCGCGGACAACGACGCGGTGCTGGCGGCCTGCGGCGGATCGGACGGCCGCCTGGTGCCGTTCTACTTCGCCAACCCGTACGCCGGACCGCGGCCGTACCGCCGCCAGGCGCCGCTGTTCCGCGGCCTGGAGCTGTCCCCGGCCGTGTACGGCACCGGATTCCGCGACGCCACGACGTACGCGCTCGTCCGCGTCGCCGCCGACGCCGGCCATCCGGTGTACACGGTGTGCACCGGCCAACGCGGCGCGCGGGCGGCCGACCTGGTGTGGCTGGCCGGCCGGTTCCCCACCGTGCCGTTCGTCTTCGGCCACTGCGGGTTCACCGGCATCGACACCGACGGCATCAACCGCATCGCCGACCACGACAACATCATCGTGGAGACCTCGGGCTGCTGGTGCGTCGCGGTCCGGCGGGCGATCGCGCAGCTGGGCGCCGACCGGGTGGTGTTCGGCACCGAGTACCCGTTGCAGGAGCCGAGCGTGGAACTGGCGAAGCTGGCCGCGCTCGGGCTCAGCACCGCGGTACGGGAGAAGGTGGCGTGGCGCAACGCGCACCGCCTGCTGGGAGAGGAGTGTCCGTGACCACCACGACCCTGACGGACCGGCCGCAGCTCGGGCAGTGGCGCGACTTCGACGAGCTGGCCGCCTTGCAGGACGTCCGGCTGCCGGAGCTCGCCGCGGCCGCGGCGCGGTCGCCGTTCTACCGGATCCGGCTGCGCGACGGTGTTCCGGGTACCCGGGAAGCGTTGCGCCGCACCGGTTTTACCACCAAGCGCGACCTGCGCGACAGCTACCCGTTCGGCCTGCTCGCGGTACCCCGGCAGCG
>VAWN01000193.1:536-933 GCA_005885555.1 Actinomycetota bacterium | reverse complement strand
GGTGACCTCCCGGTCGCCGTCGCGGTGCCCGTAGGCGGCGCCGGTGCTGGCGTGTGCGGTGGTGAGCGGCGCGAACCCGGCCGAAACCAACACTTGCCCGAGGTCCGGCGGCGCCAGCAGGCCGGTGAACTTGCGCCACAGGACCGTGACGACGCGCAGGCGGATGATGCGTTCGTGCCGGGCGGCGACCAGCGCGTCCAGGCGCGGACCGCCTGACTGCAACTCGCCGAGGAAGTTCAGCGTCGGCACCGGCTCGCCGGGTGCAGCGGCAATGCTGCGCCGTACCGTCTGCACCGTCGCGCCGATGAACCCGGCGATGTCGCCGAGGTCTTTGTCGATCTCGCCCACGGCGTGGGCCGCGCGTTGCACCGCGTCGGCCAGGTCGGCGCCCAGCGGA
>VAWN01000193.1:0-357 GCA_005885555.1 Actinomycetota bacterium | reverse complement strand
CGCGGCGAGCAGGGCGCGGCGGGTGCGGCCGAGCTGTGGGCTGCGGCTGTTGGCCAGCTGCGCCACCGTGCCGAGCAGCCCGGCGGCGAACCAGTCCACCGTGCCGGGATCGCCACCGGCGATGATGGTCTGGATGGACCGGGCGGCCTCGGTCAGCGCCGTGTGTACGGCGAGGGCGGCCAGGTGCGCGGCGCACGCGTCGATCAGGGCGACGACCAGGTGTGGGGTATGGGCGCAGGTGACCGGCAGTTGGTCGAGGTCGACCTGCCAGCCGACCTGAGCGCTGACCGTACGGAGCAGGGCGCGCTGCAGGTCTGCGGTGTCAGCTGGGTCCACGGGTGGGGCGGCGGTGCGGTG
>VAWN01000086.1 GCA_005885555.1 Actinomycetota bacterium | reverse complement strand
GGCTCCAACTCACCCCGGTCGGCCCGGTGCCACCACTCGATGAAACTGTCCGCACCCCGCTCCGGCCCACACTCGAAATCCAGCAACGGCCAGTGCACCGCCACCCGGGGCAGCCCCGGCAGCCCGCCCAGCACAATCTCCTCAATGCTCGGCTGCGTCGCCGCCGTCAACGCAACCGAATCACCATCACAACCAAGACCACCATTCATCCAGAGAATGTGGAGTATCTGCTCGTCGTCCCACGTCGCTGGCACGGCTTGCGGCCCCTCGTAGGTCAGCGGCGACCGGACCGCCCTTGCCGGGGTGGCGGACCGGCGCCGCGCGGTCGCGGGTACGCCGGAGGTCGCCTTCGCCGAATGGCTGGCCGGTGCGCTGCGCCGGGAAGGCCTGACGATGGAGGCGACCGCCCGGCGGCTCGGGATCTCGGTGAAGACGGTCAGCCGCTGGGTCGGCGGAACGACCGAACCGCGCCTGCGTGACCTGTCGCGCATCCGCGAACTGCTCGGCGAGCTGCCGTTCCCGTAAGGCGCTACGGCTGCCGGCCCGCTCGGCGCAATCAGCGTGCGGTCAGTCCCACCAGAAGGTCCACATCGAAGCGTCCACCAGTTGCTCGGCGTAACCGGCCAGCGTGTCTGGGCGTGCGCCCTGCCAGATGTTGTCGGGACAGAAGGCGAAGTGTTCCGCCGCCACCGCCAGCGCCTCGTCCGTGCTTGACGGTGGCGCGGCGACGCTCAGGTACAGCTCGGCGAACCCGGCGCCGATCACTCGGGCACCGAACCGGTCCTCCCAGGCCCGCAGCACCGCGGACAGTTTGGCGGTGTCATTGGTGTAGTTGGCGGCGCCCTGCCAGCCGGCCACGCTCAGCGCATCGCTGCCGCGCTCCGCGGGTACCAGTCCGAGTCGCATGGCGGGGCGGGCGCGCAACAACTCCTCGGCGCAGCTGTCCGCCTGCTCGTCGGGCGTGGCCCGCGGCTGACCCGGCGGGGCCAGGCCGGGCCAGCGCTGACCGTAGGGGGCGGTGACGGCGATGCGTTCCACCGGCGACAACGGATCATGATCGTTGCCTGGCTGGGTGTAGGCGGACCACCAGCCGGCCAGCAGCCGCTCGGCATCGTGCTGTTGCGGCGATGACATGTCCTGCGGCCACAGCTCCCCGTCCTGCCACGGCCGGGTGGGGTCGCCGCGCAGGCTGTCCAGCAGCAGCGGCCACAGCCCGCAGCGTCGGCGCTCGGCGTGCAACCTGGGCCACAGCCCGGCAGGCGCTGGCTGGTCACTCAACCACAGCACCGGATGATCGCCGCCACCCTCGTCACCGCGCACCGTTTTCCCCGCCGGCAACGACACGGACAACGACCGGTGGCTCGCGTCCGCACCGGCGAACAGCTCCACCAACTCGACCGGCAACCCACCAGGCGACATCACGAGATCACACAATAGGGCAACCGCCACCCCGGCACGTGGGCCAGCCGGGCGAGCGGATGCAGCTCGCGGAGACGAGGACTGAAGACGGCTGGAAATGGTCACGTATTGATCGGATGTATAGCGTCGGCGAGGCTGGGTCCACATTCACCGGAGGCGATGGAATGCGGACTGGGCGGTACCGGCTTGGCGGTCTCGGTACCGCCCTCTTCCTGTGCGCGGCGGTGGTGACGGTGGCGACGGGCACCGCGCGGGCCAGCGCACCGACCACGGCCTGGCGCGCCGGCGCGTTCTCGGTCAACGTGCCGAACCTGGTGCGCCGCGCGGATGTCGTCCTCGGTGCGCCGAACGCCAAGCCCGAGCAGGCGATGCCGGTGGGTAACGGGGTACTCGGCGCCGCGGTGTGGGCCGCGGGCGGGTTCACCGCGCAGCTGAACCGTTCGGACACCCAGCCGCTGCGCTGGTCGCCCGGCTGGCTGACGATCCCCGGACTGGCCCGGCTGACCGGCGCCGCGGACTTCGCCGCGCACCTCGACCTGTACGACGCGACGCTCGTCGAGTCGGGCGGCGGCATGACCGCCACGATCTACCTGCGCGCCGACAAGGACGAGCTGGTCGTCGACGTCACCGGCGCGCCGCCCGGCACCGCGCAGACCGCGCAGGTGCAGCTGTGGTCCGGCCGGTCGCCCAAGGCGCAGACCGCCGGCGCGGTCGGGCTGCTCGCCCAGACCTGGAAGGACGACACCAATCCGGGCGCCGGCGGCGGCACCTTCGGTGCCCTGGCGGCGGTGACCGCGGGCGGCCGCAACGTCAAGGCGTCCATTGTGGACAGTCGCACCGTGCGGGTCAGCTTCACGCCCAACAGCGACGGCTCCTTCCGGGTCGTCGCCGTTGCGCCGCACTGGACCGGGGGCGACGCCGCCGGTACCGCCAGCGCCCTCATCGGTGCCGACGCCGGCGGTTCGGGGCGCGCCGGTCACCTGGCCTGGTGGCACGCGTACTGGGGCCGGGTCGGGCTGGTCAAGCTGTCGTCCGCCGACGGCGTCGCCGACTACCTGGAGAACCTGCGCACGCTGTACCTGTACGACGCCGCCGCGGACAGCCGCGACACCTACCCGGGCTCGCAGGCCGGCGTCGCCGACCTGTTCTCCCCGTACCAGGACGAGCACCGCTGGGACGCCGCCGCCTACTGGCACTGGAACCTGCGCATGTACGTGCAGGCGAACCTCAGCGCCGGCGCGTTCGACCTCAACGCCCCCTACTTCCGGCTGTACCAGCGCAACCTGTCCGCCATCGAGGCGTGGACCAAGGCGCACATGGGCAGCCGGTACTCCGGGATCTGCGTACCGGAGACGATGCGCTTCAACGGCCAGGGGTACGAGTTCGGCACCGGGTACACCGACGGGAAGCTGAACTGTGACACCGCGTACCAGCCGTACTACAACGCCCGGACGATCACCACCGGGGCCGAGGTCGGCCTGTGGGTGTGGCAGCAGTACCTGATGACCGGCGACCGTGGGTTCCTCACGACCAACTACCCGCTGATGGCACAGGCGGCCCGGTTCCTGCTGTCGTACGCGACCACGGGTACCGACGGCAAGCTGCACACGTTCCCGTCCAACGCGCACGAGACGCAGTGGGACGTGCACGACCCCACCACCGACGCGGCCGCGATGCAGGCGCTGTTCCCCGCCACGGTGAAGGCCGCGCAACTGCTCGGCCAGGACGCGACCCTGGTCAGCCAGCTCAACGCCGCGATCCCGAAGATCCGGGCGCTGCCCCGCACCGACGCGGCCACGCAGACGAAGCTGCTCACCCCGGCCGACGACGCCGCCGGGCAGGACGTCATCGGACTGTCCCAGGACCCGGCCGCCACCAGGCACAACGTCGAGAACGTCGGGCTGGAACCGGTCTGGCCGTACAACCTGATCGGCGACAGCGGCGGGCTGTCCGCGCTGGCGAAGCGGACCTACGACAACCGGCCGAACCGGACGAAGAACGACTGGAGCTACGACCCGCTCGACGCGGCCCGGTTGGGCCTGGGCAGCCAGGTGGCGGCGACGCTGACCACGCTGACCACGCAGTACCAGAAGCGGCCCTCCGGGCTCGCCAACTTCATCGGCATGGACGCGTACGCCGAACAGCAGGGCGTCGTCGCCGCCGCGCTGGGTGAAGCGCTCGTCCAGGACTACGACGGCCTGCTGCGGATCGCGCCGGCGCTGCCGTCCGGCTGGGACGCCGACGCGACCGTCTTCATCCAGGGCGGCTCGCGCGTGTCGATCCAGGTGCACGGCGGGGTACTCACCACGGTCGGCGTCACCGCGGGGTCGACCGCGACGATGCGGATCCGCAACCCCTGGCCGGGCAAGCAGATCGAGGTCGTGGACGGCGCCGACGAGTCGACGGTCGTGCTCGCGCCGACCAGCGCCGGTACCGTGTCCCTGCACGCCACCGCCGGCCGGACCTACCTCGTGCAACTGGTCAGCAGCCCGGTCGCCGGCATGGCATTCGCCGGGGTCAACGCCAGCCCGGCGACCCGGGCACGACAGCTGGGTACGGTGACGATCGGCATCCCATAAACAACTGACCAGGCACTACTACTTAGCGTTGCGCGTCACATCGCGAAAGTAGTTCCAAATACGTACTTGCGGCGCATCTCGCCATCGACGAGCATGATCCGTCGTGGACGACGTTGAAAGCATGATCGTCGAATGGTGGAAGTGGATCTAGGCAGCGCCTAGGGCGGCCAGGCGTTCGGCTAGCGGAGCCGCCTCGGTCGCCGGTACCTCGGTAAGGAGTTGTTCGGCGTGGGCGCGCGCCTGGCGCCCACCGCCTGCATTTCCCGACGCATTCAGCAGGTCGGCCAGCACGATGAGCGCGCGGCACTGGCGTTGCCGGTCGCCGATCTCGTCCGCGACCGCCACCGCCCGCCCGGCGTCCGCCACCGCCTCGTCCGTCATGCCGAGCGCCCGCCGCGCCTGCGCCATGGTAGTCAGCGCGTCGCACCGCGCGGCCTCATCCTTGGTGCGGCTGTCGATGTCGATCGCCGACCGGCAGTGGTCGAACGCCACCTCGGCCGCCCCCATCTCCAGGTAGGTCGCGCCGAGCTCACCGAAGGTCTCCCCCTGGCCGCGCAGCGAGCCGATCCGCCGGCGGATCGCCAGCGCGTCCCGGTAGTAGGTGATCGCCTGGTGGTACCGGCCGGTGCGCCGGTACGCGTTGCCCAGGCGGTGCAGGGTGGATCCTTCCCCGAGGGCGTCGCCGGTGCGGCGGCAGATGGCGAGAACCTCGGCGTACATCCGGATGGCGTCGGCCAGGTTGCCGGTCCTCAGGTGGATCGAGGCGAGGTTGTGCAGGCAGGTCGCCTCGGCACCGTCGTGACCGATCTCCCGGGCCAGCCGCAGTGCCTCGGTGAAGTGCTGGGCGGCCGGCGGGTAATCACGCAGCGCGAAGTGCGTGGCGCCGAGGTCGATGAGGGTACCCAGTTCGCCGAGCGGATGGCCGTCCTGCCGCGCGGCGGACAACGCGAGCCGGTTGATCTCCAGCACGTCCTCCTGCCGGCCGTACCGGTCGTAGATCTCGTGCACGGTACCGGCGAGCTGCCAGGCGCGGCGATGGAACCCGTGCGCAGCCGCCCAGCGGACGATCGACCCGACGTTCCCGCGCTCCGCCTCGGCCCACCGGGTCGCCTGGGCGTCGTCCTGGAACCTCAGCGGCTCGACGGCGCCGGGCTCGGGAAGGTCGGGTACCGGCGGGCGGTCCGGCGCCAGCGTGCCGGCCGCGTTGGTGGCGGACAGCAGGTACCAGTCCAGGAGCCGGCGCAACGCCTCGTGCTGCTGCGCCGGCGGTTCCTCCCGCAGCGCGTGCCCGACCGCGTACCGCCGGAGCAGGTCGTGGAGACGGTACTGCCAGACCGAAGCCTGGGTGACCAGATGTGCCTTGGTGAGCGTGCTCAGCAGGACGTGTACCTCCGACGCGGGCGCCGCCACCATGGCCGCGGCCGCCTCGAGACTGACCGTCGCGGTGGGCGCGAGCCCGAGGATCCGGAACAGGTGGGCCGCGTCCGGGCGCAGCGCCTCGTACGACCAGGCGAACACGGAGTACAGGCTCACCTCCTCGTCGTCGCCGTCGGCGCTGAGCAGGTGGACGTTCAGCTCCTCGACGAGGTCGGCGACCGGCACCTGCGGCCACTCCGCCACCCGCTGGCCCATGATGCGCAGCGCCAGCGGCAGCCCGCAGGAGAGCTGCGCCAGCGCCCGTACCGCGGCCGCCTCCGCACCGGCCCGGTCCGCTCCGATGACCTGGGTGAGCAGGGTGAGGCAGTCCCGCTCCGGGAGGGACGGCACGGTCAGGCATCGGATGCCTTCCCGGATCGACAGGCCGCGCAGCCTGGTCCGGCTGGTGATGAGCGTGAAGGTCTGCGGTGACGTCGGGATCAGCGGGCGTACCTGGCCGGAGTCGCGGACGTTGTCGAGCACGATCAGCATCCGCCGGCCGGACAGCAGCTCGTTCAGCAGGTCGCGCCGCTTGTCCAGCGTCTTGGGCAGCTGCCTCGCCGGTACGTCCAGCGCGGTCAGCAGGCGGCCCAGCGCGGTGGCGGAGTCCATGGGCGGTCCGGCACCGAAGCCGTTCGCGTTCAGGTACAGCTGCCCGTCGGGGTACCGGTCGCAGCGGCGCTGCGCCCAGTGGGTGACCAGGGTGGTCTTGCCGACGCCGGGCATTCCGCTGAGGGCGACCGCGTTGCCCGCCGGGTCGGAGGCCGCGCTCAGCGCGTCGAGCTGCGCCAGCAGGTCCTCGTGGCCGACGAAGTCGCCGATGTCCTTCGGCAGCTGCCGCGGTACCAGTGCCGGCGCCGGTGCGCGGGCCGGCGTGGACCGCGGCGGCGGACCGCCGCCCGCGGGCACCGGACCGCCTCCCGCCGGCACCGATCGGTTGCCCGGGTAGGGAACGACGACGGTCGGGTCGACCCGGAACTCCTTGCGGAAGTGCCGCCGGAACGCCAGGAAGAACGCCCGCGCGTCGTCCTCCCGGTCGGCGGCGCACAGCGCGTCGATCCAGCGCTGCGCCAATGCCTCGTCGAGGTCGTACGCCGGCAGGAGCGGTTCCAGCCGGAGCAGTACCGCCTGGTGCTGTCCGGTCCGCAGCTGGCTGTCGGCCATGAGCTTGTGCGCGTCGAGCAGCGCATCGGTCATCTGCCGGCGCAGGTGTTCGGCGTGTGCGGTGCGCAGGTCGGCGAGCGGCTCACCGGCCCACAGCGCGATCGCGTCGGCGAGCAGCGCGGTCACCTCCCCGTGACGATGTTGGACGGCGAGCCGGCGCGCCTCGGCGACGAGGCGCCGGAACCGGTGGAAGTCGATCGTCGCGGGGTCCAGATCCAATCGGTACGCGGCCGTATTGTTGACCCGGATCAATGCGTTGGTGATTCCGACGCTCGCCAGGACACTTCGGATACGACTCGTCATGGCGTACAGGCTCGTGCGGCGGTCGGTCACGCTCCCGTGTCCATTCCACAGTTGCTCGACGAGCGTGTCGACGCGCACCGGGACGCCGACATGGTACAGAAGCAACGCGAACATCGCGCGCTGTTTGGCGGGTCCGATCGGTACGGACCACCCGTCCGCGCGCAGCGCGGTCGAGCCGAGAATGACGAACTCCACGGGTCCACCCCCTTGCTGGTCCCGTTGGCCTGACCTCGCCTTTCTGCCAGTGTGGGTCGCCCGACCGGCGGCTGAAAGGTGCATTCGCGGAATGCGCCAGATCCGGCAGTCAACGGGCAGCGGATTGGCAAGCAAGTTGCAAGGTGGCCGGCAACGCGGCAGGCAACACGAGGGCGCACCATACCGGTACCCGCGAATTGGTGAGGAGTCCCGATGGCTGTATGCGAATGGCCGGCGACCCCGGCCGCCGAATTTCCACCACGATTTGAAAAGACTCCTGACATCGGAGCTCTGACGAGCAGAGGCTATTGTGATCCTCCGCTCCTGGCGCGGCGCGGACTGGTCAGTACCGACATCGAGCGCTTCGCCGCCCGGTCGGCTCCGGACCAGCACGAGGCGCAACGCGCGCACGAGTGGGCGGTCGGCCGGGCGGCTGCCGACGCCGGTCTCGTGCGCGACGACTGGCTGCGCCAGCCGGCCGGCGACGGTGAGTTCGTGATCCTGCCCGAGGGGGTTCACGAACCGAGGGTCATCGCGGTCATGTTGACCGCCCTGGCCGCCCGGCTGCGCGAGTACAACCGGTCCCGCGTGACGGACCTGCGGGTACGCCTGCGGGTCGCGGTCCACCACGGCCTGGTGCATCTGGACGGCGCGGCCGGAGCCTGCGGGCCGGCCACCGTGGTCGTCGCGAGACTGCTCAACTGCCAACCGGTGCGCGACATACTGCGGTACCGGGCCGGCGTCAACGTGGCCGCCGTCGTCTCCCGGGAGGTGTACGAGGACGTCGTGGCCAACCGGTACGAGGGGCTGCGGCCGGAGCTGTTCCAGCGGGTACACGTGCAGGACCGCGACAAGGGCTTCGCCGCGCAGGCGTGGGTCTACGCGCCGGAGGAGGACGTGACGAGGCCGGTACCGCTGGCTGCCGTCGTGCCGATCAGCCCGGCCCCGGCGGCAAAGCCGGGGCGCCGCTACGTGTAGAGGCAGAACGGATGGCCGGCCGGGTCCAGCATCACCCGGACATCGTCCTGCGGCTGGAACTCGGCTTCCTGCGCGCCGAGTTCGACCGCGTGCGCGACCGCCGCCGCAAGGTCGACGACCTCGAAATCCAGGTGCAGCATCATCTGCTGCCGGCCTTCGGCGTTCGGCCACGTCGGGCGCGCGTATCCGGCCGCGGTCTGGGTCGCCAGGTATGCCACGCCGCTGCTCGGGCCGAGCGTGCAGTGCACGTCGGTCTCGGTCGCTATCTTCCAGCCGAGCAGGTCGGCGTAGAAGTGCGCGAGGGCACGGGCGTCGGGGGCATCCAGGACAACTCCCCACCAGTCGGTCCTCGACCAACGGTCGACATTGTCGTCGGACTCGTCACGACCACGCATGGGCCGATGGTATTGGAGGTGCGGCGAGCTGTCAGACCGTCAGCAGGCCCAGCAACGCCCTGCCGTACGCCTCTTCGGCGCCGGGCGCGGCGAACTCGCCCACCGTCGTGTGCACCACCCAGCCCGCGGCCGCCCGTTCCAGCCGGTGCACCGCCGCACCGAGCAGTTCGCGCAACTGGTCCTCGCGCGGCAGCCACAGCGCCTCGTCCTGGTCGACGTCATCCAGCGCCCACTCGGTGGTGCCGTTGAACCCGATGACCGTGCCCTTCGGCAGCCGGTGCACCTCAATCGTCATGTGGCTGAGGACGAACACCTCGTCCAGGTCGCGGTCCGGTACGACGAACCGGTCGCCGGGTTCCGGCTTCCACACCAGGCCGGCCTCCCGTAGCTGGCGCGCGAGTTCGAGCGGGATCACCCTCATCACAGTACCCACGGATCGACCGCGGCCGTGGCGCGCGGCGGGTCGGCGACCACGGGGGGCGGGCGGCGCCGTCGCCGTACCACCTCGACTGCGCGGCCCCAGAACCGACCGCGCAGTCCGGGTACGCCGGCACCGAGCCGGGTCACCTCGGCCGCGACGGGACCGGTCGGTACGTCGCGCGGCAACGCCGCGGCGGCCACCAGCCAGGTGGGCAGGCCGAGCAGCCGCAGTACCCGGCCGAGCCGCTCGGACTCGATGACGCTGTCCGGGTCGAGCGTCTCGGCCAGCAGCTCGGCGAGATCGTCGGCGGTCTCGGGACGGCCGCACGCCTCGGCGAACGCGGCCGCGTGTTCCACCCCGAGCGGCTCGGCGAGGACGTCCTCGTCGGCGGGCAGCCCGTGGGACGGATCGCTGACGTAGCGGCCGATCTCGGTACCGTCCGCCCACGCGACCAGAGCCAGCTGCCGGTCGGCGAGCACGCGGACCGCCAGTACCGTCGCGCAGAGCCGGCCCGCCAGCCACTCCCCCACGCCGACCACGCCGCGACCGTGTGCGGCGGTGACGCCCGCCCCGGACCGGGCCACGGCGACCAGCCAGCCGTCCTCGGGTCGGGCGAGCCAGCCGGTGAACCGCACCTCCCGCAGCGCGGCGAGCACGTCCCCACGCGCGAGCCGGACCAGCGCGGCCGCATACGTGTAGCCGTCCGGGGCGTCCACGCTCCCGCCCACACCGGCGAGCGGGAGCGGATACACCATCCCTGAATGATGCGCCCGCCGCTGCGGCCCTACGACCTCTGGTCGGGGGGCTGGACCAGGCCGAGCCGCTGTGCCGCCGCCGCGGCCTCCGCGCGGCGTGCGGCGCCGAGCTTGGTCAGCACCCGTGACACGTGTACCCCGACGGTGTGCTCGCTGATGAACAGCCGACGCGCGATCTCCCGGTTGGTCAGGCCGGCCGCGATCAGCCGCAGTACCTCGACCTGGCGTTCGGTCAGTCCCAGCGGCAGATCCGCGCTGTCGGCAGGGGAAGCCGGCTCGTCGAGGTCGACCCGCGCCCGGCGGGCCAGATCCGCCGCGGCGGCGCGTAACGGGCGGGCACCGAGATCGGTGGCCAGGCGCCAGACCGCCTGCAGTCGGACCCGTGCGTCACGCCGGTTACCCCAGAACACCGCCGCCTCGGCCGCGCGCAGAATCGGGTACCCGGTCATGTAGACCGCGTCGATCGCGTCCCAGGCCTTGGCCGCCTCGTCCCAGAGCGCCCGGTCCGAGCCACCTTCCGCCCGGGCGATCTCGGCGTTGGCCAGCGCGATGTAGCACGCCTCCTCGGGTACCCGCGCCGGCGCGATCGCCGTGCGCAGCGCCTCGACGGTCGAGCGGTCCGGGTCATGCCCACCGGCGGCGGCGTCGGCCTCGGCCCGCATTCCCAACCAGCAGAGGCGCTGCGGCCCGATCCACCCGGTCTGCTCGCCGAACGCGTTGATGACGTCCATCGCGGTGGCGACATGGTGCCGGGCCAGGTCCACGTCGCCGCGCAGCAGGGCCAGTTCGGCGGCCGCCGCGTAGGTTGGCTCCAGCACCTGAGGTTCGGCCGGGCCGCTCAACAGCACGAAGAGTTCGGCGAGCAGGGTGTCGGCGGTCGCGAAGTCACCCCGGGCGATGAACAGGGCGGCACGGGCGTGCAGCGCGAAGATCCGCGGGTTGCCCACCGAGCGCATCGCCTCCGCGCTGAACCGGTCGGCGTCGTCCCAGCGGCCGCCCAGCACCATCGTCGCGGCCGTCATCGCGCGCAGCGCCATACCGACCGTCCGGTCCACGCCCAGCCGTACCGTGGCCGCCT
This sequence comes from Actinomycetota bacterium, assembly GCA_005885555.1. GTDB lineage: Bacteria > Actinomycetota > Actinomycetes > Mycobacteriales > Micromonosporaceae > AC-43. The sequence continues at coordinate 13,932 of VAWN01000086.1, read as the reverse complement.
CCCCCGCCAGCGCCTCGCCGATCATCTCGGTGTAGCGGCCTCGCCGGGCATGGATACTGGCGGCGTTGAGGTAGGACCGGCCGACCGATATTCCGTCACCCGCCTGCTCAGCAAGCCGCCGGCCGGCCAGGATCTCCGCGAGCCCGGTCATCTCGTCACCAAGATCGGTATGCGATGTACCGAGACTTATCAATGCACTCGCGCGCGCCCGCTCGGTGCCGGGCCGGTCCGACCGCGCCACCGCCCGTTCAGCCACCGGGATCGCCTCTTCCGACCGGCCGAGCAGGATCAGGAACCGGGCCTGCATCGCGAGCGCGTCGGCGAGTACCGGGGAGTCCTCGGGCAGCATCGCCTCGGCGATCCGGGCCACCTCGACCGCGGCGTTCGAGTCGGAGCGGTACGCCCATCGGGCCACCCCGGCGAGCATGTGCAGCCGGGCGGCGCGCTCCGGCTCCTCGACCGGGTCGACCAGGTCCAGCGCGCGCCGGGCGTACTCCTCGGCGCGCTCGTGGTGCTGGCCGCAGTAGATGGCCTCGGCCGCCCGCTCGTACAGTGCCGTCTCGTCGATCCCGGTAAGCGCTTCCGCGTCCGGCACGGCGGGCCACAACGCGATGGCGCGCTCGAACAGCTCCACGGCCGCGTGGTACGCGTACGTCGCGCTGGCTGCCGTTCCGGCCTCCACCGCCGCGACCAGGGCCTGGGGCAGCCGCCCGGCGGCATCCCAGTGGTATGCCAGGCGGGCCAACGCGATCGGGTCCGCGGTCGGGGCGCCGTCGCGCTCGAGCGCACCCGCGACGCTCGCGTGCAACCGGACCCGCTGTACCGGCAGCAGGTCGCTCTCGACCGCCTCCCGTGCGAGGGCGTGCCGGAAGGCGTACCCGCGCGCGGTGCCGACCAGCACGTACGCGTCGACGGCGAGGCGGGCCGCGGCGAACACGTCGTCCTCGGGCCAGCCCAGCATCACCGCCAGCAGCTCGTGCGGTACCTCGGCGCCGGAGCCGGCGGCCACCGCCACGGTCTGCACCAACCGCTGCACCTCGGCCGGGAGAGCACCGACCCGGCGCAGCACGGCATCGCGTACCGTGGCCGGCAGCTGCCCGGTACCCGGACCGACGGCAAGCAGCTCCTCGGTGAAGAACGGATTCCCGCCCGACCGCGCGAAGATGCGTTCGGTCAGCTCGGCGTCCGGCGCGGTGCCGAGCACGCTGGCCACCAGGGCGCTGGTCTGTTCGCGGTTGAGCGGCGCCAGTTCGATGCGCTCGACCGGCCGGATCCGCCCGAGATCGGACAGCCAGCCCTGCACGGGGTGCGCGGGTACCAGTTCGTCGGCGCGCGCGGTGAACACCGGTAACAGTCGCTGCCCGGTGGTCGCCCGCAGCAGCAGCAGAAGCAGGTCACGGCTGGCCGCGTCGGCCCAGTGAACGTCTTCGACGGCAAGGATGAGCGGGTCCGGTGCGGCCATCCGCTCGACGATGCGCAGGACGTCGGAGAGCAGCCGACCGGAGTGCTCGATGCCTGCGGCGGCGCCCGAGTGGTCCAGCCGTACCCCCGGCGCCAGCTCAGGCACCAGTCGCGCGACAGTGTCGGTGTGCCCGAGCAGCCATTGCTCGATCCGTGCGGTACCGGCCTGGCGGGCCGCATCCCTTACCACGTCGGCGATCGGCCCGTACGGCAGCTCCGAGCGGGACAGCGGCAGGCACCCGCCGGTCAGTACCGTGACGCCGGCGGCGCGGGCCTGCTCGACGAAGGACATCAGGCAACGGGTCTTACCCACACCCGCGTCACCGGTGATGAGTACCAAGGGCGCGGTACGGCCACTGACCGCCTCGGTGAGACAGCGTCCCAACCGCGCGAGTTCGTCGACGCGGCCGACGAGTTCTCTCGCTACCACCCGCGCCACACTGGGGTCCCTATCCTCGGCGTGCGAAAAACCTTCATCTGACAGTAGCGCGGACTACGGCCTGGCGAACCGGCCAACTTATAAATGATGTTCGATCTCCTGGTTCGCCTCGGCCTTCGGATCGAGGGTTGCAAGATTGCTGCTCAGTATACCGAGAATGAGGGATCCGTTACGGCTGCGCACAATCTACCTTCGCACTACACGGTCCCCACGCAGGAGTCAGATCGGTAAGTCGGGGAGGTGCGGAGTGTCGGGGCGACGATGGACCCGCCAGGGTGACCTCGGCCGAAAACCGCATGTGTGTTCAACTGTATCCAAATGTATCCAAGTTCACCGAGGCGTACCGGCGCTGGGACTCTGCAATTTCCGCAATTCTTCGCCAACAGGCCGCATCTGGCCTGTGGAGCAAATCGACAGCGCCGGCCAGGACACTGTCGCGCCGTCCGGGACCGAGGGACTGATCTATGACGCCACCGGCGGGGGCCTCGTATCACGTACTGATGATTCACGCAGCTGTGTCGGTTACTCCGCGGCGGGGGCCTGCGGCCGTGGACGATGGGACGCCGAGGATGCTTGAAACCCATGACCTTCTGCCGGTGACATGGCATCTGGCGGTACCGGAACCGGTCTGCCGGCGGCTGCTGGACATGGGGATCGCCTGCAACAAGGCGGCCCTGGCGTTCGACCAGGCGTACCTGCAGCACCGCTACTCCGTCGACGAGTTCGACTCGGCCACCGCGTGTGCGGACGGAGCACGGCACCGCGCCGAGTTCGCCCGGCAGTGGTTCGACTGCACGGTCAGCTACACCGACCAGCTCGCCGCGGTCTACACGGTGACCGCGTCCATCTTCGCCGGCTACGCGACCGAGATCGCGGCAGAGTACGCGTCCGAGGGGCGCATCCCGTTGTCCGAGCCCGCTCTGCTCCCGCCGTCGGTCGTGTTACGCGAGCCGGACACCTACCTCCCGCTGGTACAGATGCCGGCCGGAGCCCATGCGCCGCAACCGATCGCGGAGCACAACACCGAACTGGCCACAAGCCACCGCGGGTTGATGGACGTCATCGAACTGACGCTGCGGTCCCACCCGGTCGACGTGTACGACGTGCCGTCGCGCCTGGCCAACCGGCCGCCCATGTCCCTCGGTCTGAACGTCGACCTGGCCTGTTGCCTGCACAGCTACGCGGCGAACTGCGCATGGGCGGTCGGTCTCGCGACCCGCCCGGTCGATGACGCCTGCTGACTACGGCGCAGTGCTCACTACGGCGCAGTGCTGACTACGGCACATCCGTCCGCTCGGCGTGCGCTTTCCGCTCGACGGCACGCACTTCCCGCTCGACGGCGTGCACTTCCTGCTCGACGGCGTGCACTTCCGGAACGGGATGCAACAGGTTCGCCGAGACGACCGCCAGCTCCACCATCGCGAGGCCCGCGAGCACGGCCACGAGCAGTACCACCAGAACGAGCGCCGGAAGCCACCCGCCGACGAGGCCGAGCAGCACCGCCAGCATCGCGGCCGGGGCACGCGTGACCGACAGCATCCAGAACATCCCCCACCGCTGCCAGGCGAAAACGGCGAGGAACAGCGCCGTTCCGCCGCACAGCAGCCATACCTGCGCCGCCGGCAGATGTGCACCCGGCCTGGCCACCACGAACCGCATGCCGGTGGCGATCGCGATGATCGAGCAGGTCAGCGCGTAATGGCCGTAGGAGAGAACCTCCCGGATGATCCGGCTCTGGTTGTCCTCGGACATGAGCTTGTACGCCACGGCCTTGATGGAGAAGTGGAAGTATATCCACCACAGGCCGCACACGAAGGCGAAGCAGCCGGCCAGCGCGAGGATGCGGGCAACGTCGAAGTGGTTACCGATCGCCTGCCCGGCCACGATCACCGACTCGCCGAGGGCGATCATGATGACCAGCCCGAACCGCTCGGGCAGGTGGCTGGTGTCCACGCGCAGGACCTTCAGCCGGTTGCGGAACAGCCACGAGGTCGACAGTTCGGCCACCATCAACGCGGTCCAGGCCATCAGCTTCTGGTCGCTGGGCAGGAACGAGGTGGCCAGGAACAGCGGTGCCGTCACGAAGGCCGACGCGGTGAACGGGTTGAAGCGCACGCCGTGGAACTGGTCGACCGACCACCACACGAGCGTCAGTCGCAGCACCACGAACACCGCGGCGAAGAACACCCCTCGGCTGGTGAAGGCGCTCGGCGCGGCGACCGTCATCAGCAGCGTGGCCAGGCCGATCCCGAACATGCGCAGGCGATGCCGGATGTGCTCGAGGTCGGTGAGGTTCGACAGGATCGCGGTACCCACCCACGACCACCAGAACGGCGTGAAGATCACCCAGGCTTCGACGAGCCCGCGCCAGGACACGTTCTCGGCGAAGATGTCGGCGATCTGCGTCACCGCGAACACGAAGACGAGGTCGTAGAACAACTCGACCCAGCTGACGCGCTTGGTCGCCATCGAATTGGTCATGACGACCTTTCTCCTTCCGGTGTCCACACCGGCCCGGTCGGCGGTCATGGTACGCACGGCCTCACTGAATCCTATGAGAGGCGGCCGGCGGGTCGCCGGCATGGGTCGCCGGCGCGGAGGTGACCGGCAGGTAGCCGGCAGCACTTCGTCAGGTCGGTACCGATCGGCGCGGCATGCGAGAAATCGCCGGGCCCCTCGGACCCGCGCGATGACGCCGGTACTATGTCCGGGGCCAATCCGCAGGGTGTGTCGACTACTCCTGGAGCGTGTCTTGACCGAGCTATCGCTGGGACCGGAGCAACTTCGCGTGTCCGCTGTCGGTCTGGGCTGCATGGGCATGTCCGACCTCTACGGTCCGGCAGATCGCGAGGAGAGCATCGCGACGGTCCACGCCGCGCTGGACGCCGGCGTGACGCTGCTCGACACCGGCGACTTCTACGGCATGGGCCACAACGAGCTGCTGCTGAACGAGGCGCTGCGCGGGCGCCGCCGCGACCAGGTGATCCTCAGCGTGAAGTTCGGCGCCCTGCGCGATCCGGCCGGCGCCTGGGCGGGTACCGACGGGCGGCCGGCCGCGGTCCGCAACTTCCTCGCCTACAGCCTGCGCCGGCTCGGCACCGACCACATCGACATCTACCGCCCGGCCCGGGTGGATCCGGCGGTACCCGTCGAGGAGACCGTAGCGGCCATCGCGGAGATGGTACAGGCGGGGTACGTGCGCCACATCGGGCTCTCCGAGACCGGCGCGGAGACGATCAGGCGTGCCCATGCGGTGCATCCGATCACCGACGTGCAGATCGAGTACTCGTTGCTGTCGCGTGGCGTCGAGGCACGGATCCTGCCGACCTGCCGCGAGCTGGGTATCGGGGTCACCGCGTACGGCGTGCTCTCGCGCGGCCTGCTGAGCGGTCACTGGTCGGCGCAGCGGTCGCTGAGCCCCGGCGACTTCCGGTCGTTCAGTCCCCGCTTCACCGGGGAGAACCTCCACCGCAACCTCGCCCTCGTCGAGGTGCTGCGCGAGCTGGCCGGGGAGAAGGGCGTCACCGTCGCCCAGCTGGCCATCGCCTGGGTGCTGTCGCGTGGCGACGACGTCGTGGCGCTGGTCGGCGCCCGCCAGCGCGCCCGGCTGACCGAGGCCCTGGGCGCCCGGGAGCTGTCGTTGTCAGCCGACGACCTCGCCCTGATCGAGCGGGCGGTTCCGCACGGGTCGGCGGCCGGCGAACGCTACGCCGCACCGGTGATGGCCACGCTGGACAGCGAGCGGCCGTCCAGCACGGCGTGAGCCGAGTGCGTCATTAATTGCGCCCCGTTCCCGGCCGAACCATATTTGCCGCTGCCTATCCGGTTCCTTTTCCGGGACAGTCCACGGACGCTTCGCCCAACCGATCGTTTACTCTGATCTTTGACTCTGTGTTATGAAGATCGTGACCGAGAGAAGTGTCAGTGGACGACAATTTATTGATCCTTTTTCATTGGATCTCATCGCTACCGTGCCAGGTTCGGGACAAACGGTTGCGTACCTGAGCAAACGCCGCAGGAACTCGGTCCCAAGTACGGACACACTTCGTCGTGTCCCCCCTTGCAATCGGTGATTTAGTCGGCTACAAACGCCACGGAGCAGGTCGCTGACTACCGAACGTCACCACTCCGCGGAGGTGAGCGATGACAGGCATGACAGCTATCGACACTTCACCGGAATGTTTCAGCGACGATTTCAGAGACTTCTGCAATTACATATTCGGCACGCTTTGTCGAGCCGACCAACGGAGGGTCGGAGAGACCTATCTCCACGGGCTGCTGAATTGCCCCGGCCGTAAGTCGATCCGTCGAATGGCCGCCATCACCCCCGGGCGGCACTCGGAGCAGTCGCTGCAGCAGTTCGTCAACCAGAGCCCGTGGGACCACGAGCCGATCCGGCAACGCCTCATGACCCGGCTGTCCCGGTCACTGCGCCCGGTTGCGTGGGTACTCGAGGAGGTCGCGTTCCCCAAGCACGGGCGGCACTCGGCCGCGGTGGAGCGGCAGTACGTGCGATCGCTGGAGAAGGTCTGCAACTGCCAACTCGCCATCACCGTCACCCTGACCACCGATCAGTTCAGCATTCCGCTCAACTGGCGGCTCGTGGTACCCGACTCCTGGGGCGATGACGCCGACCGGCGGGCCCGCGCCCGCATCCCCGCGAGCGAACGACCGCGCCCGTACTGGCAGTACCAGCTCGAGGTACTCGACGACATGGCGCTGGACTGGGGTATGCGGGCCGCGCCGGTGGCCGTCGACGCCCGGCAGCTCGCCACCGCCGAGGTGCTGTTCGCCTCGCTGGAGAACCGCGGCCTGCCGTACCTCGCCCAGGTCAGCAGCAGCCTCGGGGTGCGCTTCGACGGCCAGGCCCGGTCCCTCAACACGCTGGCCTCTCCGGCCGGTACCCGGAGTCCGTGGTGGAACCGTCCGTACTGGCAGGGTCCGGTGAGCGATCTGCTGCGCCGGTTCGTCGACGCCACCCGTACCACGGTCGGCTGGCGCGACGCCGAGGACGACACGATCGTCCGGCGCGCGCAGTACCTCCAGATACCGGTCCGGCCACCGGCCGCAGACGTCCCCGCGGTACCCCCGGCGGCACCGCCGTCCCGGCAGCTGATCGTGGAGTGGCCGCTGGGCAAGCCACAGCCGCGCGGGTACTGGCTCACCAACATCACCGATCGCCCGCTGGCGGACCTGGTCGCGCTCGGCAAGCTACGGCAGCGGGTCGGCTCCCACCTGGAGGGGTTCGCGGACCGATTCGGACTGCGCGACTACGAGGGTCGCACCTTCGCCGGGTGGCACCACCACGTGACGCTGGCGACGGCGCCCTACGTCTACGACATCCTGCGCTCGACCGGTGCCGACGAGCTCGACGCCGCACCGGCGTTGACCTGATCGTCGCGCCGGGAAGCCAGCGCTACGGGCCCGGCGCTACGGGCCCGGCGCTATACAAGCCCCCCGCGTGACGAGGACCCCGCGTTACGAGGCCCACCGCGAGTCGGACGCCTCGTCGACGTCCTCGACGCCGGCGGGCGGCGCCCACTTCACCGCGCCCGTCCAGATCGGCTCGGGCGCTCCGCCGCAGTCGGCCAGAGCACGGTACGCATCGATCGCCTCGTCCTTGCGACCGAGCCGCACCAGCAACTCGGCGGCCTCCCGCCAGGTGGCCATGTACTGCCGCCACCGGCGGTGGCCGCGCAGCGTCTGCATGGCCTGGCGGCAGCTGCGCAAGCTCTGCTCGGTGTCGCCGAGGGCCGCCAGGACGTAGGCCCGGACCACGCGCACCCGGGCGGACTCCAGGATGTCGCGGTCGGTGATCCGCTCGATCGACCGGTCGGCATAGGACAGGGCGGTCGTCGGGTCACCGTTGGCCAGGTGGTACCGCGCGAGCTCCGTCTCGCAGTACGCGAGGTCGGTGCTGACGCCGATCTCCTGCAGGGCGGTGTACGCCTTGGTCAGCAGGTCCTCCACTGTGGACAGATCCTGTGGCTGCTGGCACAGCAGGATCCAGGACAGGTCGGCGCGCAGCCGGGCCAGGCCGCGCTCGTCGACCGTCTCGGAGAACATCGCGATCGCCCGCTGCGCCAGCTCGATCGCCAGGCCCACCCCCCCGACCGACGATGCAGCAAGGCTGGCGTTCCAGTACGCCGAGCCCCGCGAGCGCGGCGAGCCGTGCTTCTCCGCCCGGGCGATGACGTCCTTGGCCAGCAGGTTCGCCTTCACCCAGTCGCCGCGTTCCCAGTAGCTGGCCACCAGTGTCGAGGCGATCCGGATCTCCTCCTCGGTGCCGGTCAGGCCGAGTACCCGGACCTCCTCCAGCCCCTGCTCGCCGAGCGTGATGCTGTGGTTGAGGTCGCCGACCTCGCGGTAGAGCCGGCACTGGGTGTTGAGCAGAGTCAGCAGGCCGGGCGCGTCCGCCCGGCCTGCGCGGTGCTCGTCGAGCAGCCACTCCACCCGTTCGATCGCACCCGGCAGGTCGCCCTGCGCCTCCCGGCTGCGCGCGCTCCCCCAGGCCGCCGCGTGCCGGCTGAACACACTGGTGCGGGCGAGCGTCTCGAAGCGCAGCCGCGCCTCCTCGATCTGTCCGTTGGCCAGTGCCAGTTCGGCGTACTTGAGGCTCAGCTGCTCCTCCCGTGCGGCGGCGGCGTCCACCCCGGTCTCGAGGTACTCGGGCGTCGTGTCCAACCGTTCGGCAAACGCCTGGAGGATTTCCCGTTCGGGCAACCGTTTCCCGGCCTCGATCAGCGAGACGTAGCTGGGCGAAACCAAACCCCGGGCAAGGCCGCTCTGGCTAAGGCCCCGCCGCATCCGCATTTCGCGTACCCGGTCGCCTAGTGAACGCGCCATGTCGCCTCAACTCACCCGATGTTGGTAACGCACGTACGACTGTCCCACGTGCTGCTCAGCCACATACAGGATACTCGTGGGACAACTCGTCGTCACCGCCCGGGAATCGAACTTGCCGCCGGGACCAATGCCCTGGGCATGTTACACAGAGGTAAACGTCCCGAACCGCGTCCATTTCGTCAGGTCACTACGGCATTCCGTCAAGTGCTGGTTACGGGCTGCAAGATAGGGCAGATCAGGCCAGGTCAGTGGGCGAACCGGGGAGGGGACGGCCTCGTTGCCGGCGATCCCCCGGTGACCGTCGGCGCGGGTGGCGGACGGCCGGCCGCCGGATGGTCGCCGGGCGGCCCGCGGTAAGCGTTTTCCATTTCTACCATTTTGCCGGCGACCGGCACCTCTTTCGGACCCGTTTCCCCAAATAACGGCTGGAGAGCTTACGCATTCACTACCGTCACCGGACATCTGCTTGAAGCCGGTGCCCTTCCTGCCTAGCTTCAACGTTGTCAGGCAGACCGGTACGCGAAGGGAAAGAAACGATGAATATTGCCAGGCGAATCGGGATCGCAATCGTCGCCACTATCGCCGCGGCATTTCTCGCGGCCGCTCCGACCACGGCGAACAGCCCGGTGGCCGGGCCCGGCGGATGCTGCCCGGCAAAGAGCATCGGTACCAGCGAAAACCGCTGATACCGCAAAGATGGAGTGCCTCCGCCGACGCGCCCGGCGGAGGCACCGGTGCGTCTGCGCTAGGCGGACGCCTCCCCGATGAAATCGGTCGCCACGACAAATGTCGTACCCACCGGTGTAACCGTCGCGGCCGGTACCGTCAGCCGCGGGTACACCACCGTCCCGGCCAACCGGCAGCCGGCTCGTACCGTCGCTTCGTTGCCGATCGCCGAATATCCGTTTAGTACCGTGACCGCCGCCGGCGCGGATTCCACGCGGGCCATCACACCGACGTGGGTATCGGTCACCTGGGCCCCCCACCCGATGACCGCCCCGTCGAGGCAGGCGGCCCGCCGCACCCGGCAGTGCGGGTGCAGGTCGACACCGTCACCGATCGACGCGTCCGAGACGACCACGCCGGGGCCGATCTCCACGTCGCGACCGATGTGCACGTTCGGGCCGATCCGGACGAGCCCCGCGGTCAGCTTCGCGCTCAACGTCATGCCGGTGAGCGGATCGCGCTGGCGCAGCGAGGACTCGTGGATCCAGATGTTGCCGGCGTACGGCGGATCCATCTGCTTGAGCAGATGCGGGTACCCGCCGCCGAGCACGTCGGCGAGGGTCACCAGGTAGTCGCGCGGGTTGCCCAGGTCGCCCGCCTTCCCGATGGGTACCTGCCGGACGGGATGGCCGGCGGCCACCAGCCACGGGAGCAGATTCTGTCCCCAGTCCAGCTGCCGACCGGCCAGCGCGGCGAGCTGCGGGGTGGCGGCGAGCTGCCGCAACCGGGCGCAGTCGACCAGGTAGAGGCCGGCGTTGATGGGTACCCGGTCCGCCCCGCGCGCCAGCCGGCGCACCTTCTCCAGCGGCGGTTTCTCCACGAACTCGCGGATCCAGCCGTCCTGGTCGGTCACCAGGGTGCCGTACTTCCCGGCGACCTCGGCGACGGAACGCTCGACGGTCGCCACCGTCACCACCGCGCCACCGGCCCGGTGATGTCGGACCAGTTCGGCGAGGTCGAACTCGAAGAGCGAGTCGGTCGGGAACACCAGGGCCAGGCCGTCGAGATCCCAATGCGCGATCGCGCTGATCGTCGCCTCGCCCGAGCCGGTGTTGTGCTGGTCCATCCGCGGCCGGGAGTACCGTACCCGCACCCGTAGGTCCTCACCGTGCCCGAGGACGTCCTTGACCTGGTAGCGGTTCTCCCGCCCGTTGGCCACCACGTAGAACGTGTCGATACCCTGGTCGCGAAAGCCCGCCACCTGCCACTCGACGAGCGCCCGGCCGGCGAAACTTATCGTGGCCTTGCTGCGCAGGTACCCGAACGCCTCCAGGGTCAGCGGGCGGGCGCGCATACCCTGTCCTCCCGCCAACCCGATGCCGACCACCTGGTTCACGGTTCCCTCAAGCCATTCCACATGCATCTCCCTCCCTGCGGTGGTGTGCCGAATCCCGCCCGGGCGGTCGCGTGCGGCGCCGAAGGGTTCCGCGGCAGTGTCACCGTCTAGCTGATCTACTACCGTCCACGGCGCGACCCCGCCTGGGTGGCGTGGCCGCCGCACTCCTGCGCCCGCGCGGCGCCCGGTACTCGGGCTGGCGGCGCAGCGCCAGCATCGTTATGTCATCGGAGCGGTCGGCGAAGCCCACGTGCGCGCTCAGCCGGCGCTCGAACACGTCGAGGAGTTCGTCGGCGCCGCTGTTCTGCGCGCGGATGATCGCCAGCATCGACTCCTCGGTGAAGAACCGCCCGTTGGCGTCCTTCGCTTCGGGTACCCCGTCGGTATAGATGAACAGCAGATCCCCGTACCCGAGCCGGGTGGTCTCCAGGTCGAACACCGACTCCGGTACCAGACCCAACGCCGGCCCGGTCGGCCACAGCAGATCCTGCGTGCCGTCCGCGCGATGCATCACCGGTGGGTTGTGCCCACAGTTCACATACACCAGCGAACCGTCGGTCGGGTCGAGGATGCCGAAGAACAGCGTGGCGAAGTACCCCTGCCCGAGATGGTTCGTGGTGAGGTACCGGTTGGTCGTGGCGATCGAGTGCACCAGCACGGCGGCGTCGGCGCCCGGATCAATCTTCTCGTCCCCCGCCGGCTGGCTGCCCGGGTCGAGGTAGCTGGCGGTGTGCCGCAGCAGGCTACGGATCAGCGCCATGAACATCGCGGCGCCGACCCCCTTGTCGCAGACATCGGCAACGACCAGTCCGATCCGGGCCCCGCCAAGCAACTCGAACGCGTCGTAGAAGTCCCCCGCGACCTCCAGCGCCGGTTGGAACCGCGCGGTCAGTTGCCAGCCCGACCGCGAAGGCAACACGTCCGGCAGGAAACCCGCCTGGATCTCCCGACCGATCTGCAGCTCGCGCTCGTACTTCAGAAGGTTGGCCGCGGTCTGGATGTCCTGCGTGGTACGGGACATGACCTGACGGACGTGGCAGGCAACCAGGCGGCTGCCGATCAGGCCGGGCAGGAACGGGGGAATGATGTAGTCAAGACCGGCCATCACATGTTCCTCGAGCTCGCGGAAGTCCCGCTCGGCGAACATGACGACGGTTGGTGGTCGGCTGGTGGTCCGGGTGATCCGTTGTGCCAGCTGGCGGACGATACTGAGATTGAGTGCGGCGTTGACCAGAAGGAGGTCCGGGGTGCGATCGCCCGCCCGCCAACCGGCGAGTGCCTCGGCGGGACTCACCAGCCGAGCAGGCATCCCATCGGAATTAACCACGGCGCAGAGGTTGTCCGCCATGGGCGACCGCTCGCTCACTACCAGCGTGAGCTCAAGCACACTGCCTCCTCCCAGTCAACAGCAGCGGAGCCGCCCGGAGCAACCGGTCCGGTGGCCTATCTGCGGTTGATGACGATCGTTGTGCAGTTGCAGCCACCGCTGTGCTCGTACACGATCTGGTCCGCCGCGTTGCGTGCCAGGAAGAGCCCAAGTCCGCCAGGTCGCCGCTGCACCAACGGCATGTCGAGATCGGCCGGTCGGCTGATGGTGTTCGGATCGAACGGCGGCCCCCGGTCGACCAGCATCAGCCAGACACAGTCCGGTTCCACCCCGCCGAGGAGCTCCAGCTCCCCGTCGACCGCGCCACCGTTGAACCCGTGGGTCACGATGTTGGTGACGAACTCTTCGACCGCGAGACGGAGCCGCCGGTGCCGCGTCCCGGACAGACCGGACGAGTGGGCAATATCAGCGACGAACGCAACCACCTGGTCAAGCGAGTCGAGCACAGCCGGCAGTCTGAGTCGCTTCACGCCCCTCCTATCCCGGTACCTCGTCACTGAAGACGACGCTCTGGTGGAAGCCGACCAGCCGGATGGTCTGCTCGACGGAGTCGCTCGCCCGTACCAGTACGATCCGGATGTCCTCGCCCATCTTCTGCCGGGCGAAGACCAGGCCCCGCATGCCCGCGGAGGACATGTAGGTGAGGTCTGTCATGTCCAGCACGAGCTGGTCGATCTGGCCACCGTTGGCGGCCTGCTCGACCCGGTTCCGGAAGTCGTCGGCGTGCAACGCGTCCAGCTCGCCTTCCAGCGTGATCAACGCGATGCGGCCATTGCGGCTCAACGTGGCGCTGAATCCCATGATGGATACTCCTTGTCAACTTGCATCTAGCGGATCGGTCAGACTCCGGAGAAGCGACCGACGAGTACCAGCGCCGACCGGGCGCCGACTGTTGTCCACTGCTGATTGGTCAGTACCGGCTCGGCACCCGGGTCGTGCACGTCGGCCGGTGTCTGCGCCGACGTGTCGGCGAACAGATGCCAACGCATCCCGTCCGGCAGCACCGGCAGCTCCACGTCGTGGTCGTCCCAGTGCGCATTGGCCGCCACGTAGATGTGGTCGGTCCCGCCGTTGGCGGCGGCGCCGCTGCGCATGAGACACACCAGTCGGCTGGTCTCCGACCAGTCCGGCTGCCACGCGTTCACCCCGTGCCAGCTGACGTCGGGGTACCCGCAGCCGTACTGGTCGTCCCCGGTCGGGTGGTGGTGGCCACGCAGGATCGTGTGCGCCATCCGGAACTCGATGCACCGGCTGACGAACCGCAGAAGATCCCCGTTGCCCTCCTGGAGCGACCAGTCGAACCAGGACAACGGCGTGTCGTGGTTGTATGCGTTGTTGTTTCCCTGCTGGCTGCGGCCGACCTCGTCACCGGAGAGGATCATCGGGATCCCCTGGCTGACGAGCAGCAGCAACAACGCGTTCTTCATCTGCCGCAGCCGCAGCCGTCGCACGCCCTCGTCGTCGGTCGGTCCCTCGACGCCACAGTTCCAGCTGTTGTTGTCGTTGGCGCCGTCGCGGTTGTCCTCGTCGTTGGCTTCGTTGTGCTTGTCGTTGTAGGACACCAGGTCGGCAAGGGTGAACCCGTCGTGGCAGGTGATGAAGTTGACCGACGCCAGCGCGCTTCGGTGCTTGTACAGGTCGGGCGAGCCGACCAGGCGGGTGGCCAGATCCCCGGCGGTACCCGCGTCGCCCTTGAGGAACCGGCGTACCGTGTCCCGGTACTTGCCGTTCCACTCG
>VAWN01000117.1 GCA_005885555.1 Actinomycetota bacterium | reverse complement strand
AGGCGGCGGTCGTGCGCGGCCAGGGTGTGCCCGCGGGCCACCAGGGTGAGGTCGTCGTCTACGGGGATGTCGACATCGCCTTCGGTCGGGGCCAGACAGGGTCTGTCGCCGACCGCGGCGGCCAGCCGCCAGCCGGTGGGGTCGCGGCGCTGGTCGGGGCCGGGTGGGGTGTCCGGGTGGCGTTCGAGCAGGCTGACGCCGGTGAAGCCGAACGTCTCGCGCAGCTGGTCGAGCAGGGCCGGCAGTGGTCGGGAGCCGCGTACCACGCTGCCCGCGAGGGTGGACAGGGTTTCGGCTTCGGCGCGGGCCTGGGCCGCTTCACGGGTGCGCCGTGCGGCGCGGTCGACGGTGGCGCTGACCGCCGCCGCCACGGCGAGGAACACGATCAGGGCCAGGACGTTCTCGCGTTCGGAGATGGTCCAGAAATGGATGGGTGGGGTGAAGTAGTAGTTGAGCAGCAGGAACCCGGCCACCGCCGCGGCCAGGGCCGGGTACAGGCCGCCGACCAGGGCAACCACCACGACCCAGGCGAGGAAGAGCAGGATGTCGCTGGGCAGCGACAGGTCGCCGCGCAGCCGGGTCAGCGCGTAGGTCAGCAGGGGCAGGCCGAGGGCGGCCAGGCCGAAGCCGATGCCCCGCCGGCGCCAGCCCAGCGCTGAGCGGCCGCCGGCGCCGCGACCGCGTCCCTTCTTGACTTCCTCGTGGGTGACCAGGTGCACGTCGATCGGCCCGGACTCGGCGGTGGTGGTGACCCCGACCCCGGGAGCAAAGATCTGGGCGAGGCGGCCCCGGCGGCTGGCGCCCAGCACGAGCTGGGTGGCGTTGACGCCGCGGGCGAAGTCCAGCAGGGCGGTCGGGATGTCGTTGCCGACGACCTGGTGGTAGCTGCCGCCGAGACTTTCGACCAGGGTCCGCTGCCGGGCCAACAGCGCCGGGTCGGTGCCGCTGGCCAGCCCGTCGCTGCGGGCCACGTGCACGGCCAGCAGGTCAGCGCCCTTGGTGCGGGCGGCGATGCGCGCCGCCCGGCGGATCAGCGTGTCGCCCTCCGGGCCGCCGGTCAGCGCGACCACGACCCGTTCCCGGGTCTCCCAGGTGGCCTGGATGTGGTGCTGCGCCCGGTACCGGTCCAGCTGCTCGTCGACCTTGTCGGCGACCCAGAGCAGGGCCAGTTCACGCAGCGCGGTGAGGTTGCCGACGCGGAAGTAGTTGCCCAGCGCCGCGTCGACCTTCTCCGGTTTGTAGATGTTGCCGTGTGCCATCCGCCGGCGCAGCGCTTCCGGGGTCATGTCGACCAGTTCGATCTGTTCGGCGCGGCGCACGACCTGGTCGGGTACGGTCTCCCGCTGCGGTATCCCGGTGATCTGCGCGACGACGTCGTTGATGGACTCCAGGTGCTGGATGTTCACCGTGGACACGACGGTGATCCCCGCGTCGAGAAGTTCCTGGATGTCCTGCCAGCGCTTGGCGTTGCGGGAGCCGGGCACGTTGGTGTGGGCCAGCTCGTCGACGAGCACCACCTCGGGTCGGCGCGCCAGGACGGCGTCGAGGTCCATCTCGGTGAAGCTGGCACCCCGGTACACGATGGTCTGGCGGGGTACCACCGGCAGGCCGGCGACCAGCGCCTCGGTGTGGGGCCGCCCGTGCGCCTCGACGAACCCGACCACGACGTCGGTGCCGCGCTGCGCGCGCCGGTGCCCCTCCTCCAGCATCTTGTACGTCTTGCCGACGCCCGGGGCGGCGCCCAGGTAGACACGCAGTTGTCCGTGCCCCAACGCCTGCTCCTTCCCGGCTCGTCGCCTCCTGCGGGCATCGCTTCAGCTGTGGTGCGGGTGGTGCTCGTCGAGGTCGATGTTGAGCTGGACCACGTCGACCGCGGGCTGGCCCAGGAAGCCCAGGCCCAGGCCCCGGCCGGTGGTGTACGTGTCGATCAACTGTCGCACGGTGGCCAGGTCGATCCCGCGGGCCCTGGCCACCCTGGGTGCCTGCAGCCGGGCGTAAGCGACGCTGACCTGCGGGTCCAGGCCGGATCCGCTGGCGGTCACGGCGTCCGGCGGTACCGCCGGGTGGCCGGGGCGTCGCCGCGGACCGGGGTCGCCACGGCCTTCGTGTAGTCGGCGCCGAACCTCGCGCACTCGACGGTGACGCCCTGGTAGGAGGCGAGGAACGGGGTGGTCGGGCAGGCCTCGTTGAGGCTGACCACCCGGGTGACCGGGCCGGTGGAGCCGTCGCGGTGGAAGACGCCGAGCACCGCGCCCGCCCCGCCCGGGGTGCAGTACGGCCGGGACCCGTCCACGCCTTCCAGCTTGCCCACCTTCAGGCTGCGGGTGCAGACCTGGGTGAGCAGGCTGGGCCTGCCGACCTTGTTCTTGTCAGCGGGGTTGGGCAGGGTGTCGACAACGCTTTCCGGGCCGAGGTTGGACGCCCCCGTCGCGGTCGGGTCCCACCCCGTGCCGGCGTCGGAGGGTCGGATCTGGAAGTACTGGACCAGCGGGTTGCCGTCCTTGTCGACGAACCCCTGCCCGATGATCGCGGAGGCCACGGTGCTGTCGCCGATCTTGACCAGCGATCCGTCGGCCTGGTACTTCAGGCCGGGGATCTGGGCCACGGCGGTGACAGCCAGGGGGTAGACCACGCCGGTCAGGACGGTGAGCACCAGCAGCGCCCGCAGCGCGGCGAGGTGCTGAGCGATCCAGGCAGGTAGGCGCATCAGGAGATCCGCTTCACGAGATTCCGGGGATGAACTGGACGACAAGGTCGATGAGCTTGATGCCGAGGAACGGCACGATGACCCCGCCTAGGCCGTAGACCAGCAGGTTGCGGCGCAGCATCGCCGCCGCGCTGGATGGGGTGTAGCGAACGCCGCGCAGGGCCAGCGGGATCAGCGCGACGATCACCAGCGCGTTGAAGATGACGGCGGACAGGATCGCCGAGGCCGGGCTGTGCAGGGCCATGATGTTGAGCGTGCCGAGGCCGGGATAGACGGCGGCGAATATGGCCGGGATGATCGCGAAGTACTTGGCGACGTCGTTGGCGATGGAGAACGTGGTCAACGCCCCGCGGGTGATCAGCAACTGTTTGCCGATCTCCACGATCTCGATCAGCTTGGTCGGGTCGGAGTCCAGATCGACCATGTTGCCGGCCTCCTTCGCCGCCGACGTACCCGTGTTCATCGCCACCCCGACGTCGGCCTGCGCCAGGGCTGGCGCGTCATTGGTACCGTCACCGGTCATCGCAACGAGCTTGCCGCCCTCCTGCTCACGCTTGATCAGCGCCATCTTGTCCTCGGGCTTGGCCTCGGCGAGGAAGTCGTCGACCCCGGCCTCGGCCGCGATGGCGCGGGCGGTCAGCGGATTGTCCCCGGTGATCATGACGGTGCGGATGCCCATCCGGCGCATCTCGTCGAAGCGTTCCCGCATGCCCTGCTTGACCACGTCCTTGAGGTGGATGACGCCGAGGGCCCGGGCCGGCGCTCCGTCGAGGTGCTCGGCCACCACGAGGGGGGTGCCGCCGGAGGCGGAGATCCCGTCGACGATCGGGCCGACCTGTTCGGTGGGGTGCCCGCCGTGGTCGCGTACCCATTTCATGACCGCGGCGGCGGCGCCCTTGCGGATGCGCCGCGCCGGCACTTCGTTGAGGTCGACGCCCGACATCCGGGTCTGCGCGGTGAACTCGACCCAGGTGGCGTGGCTCAGCTCGCCGGGGTGACGTTCGCGCAGCCCGTACGCGGTCTTGGCGTACACCACGACGGAGCGGCCCTCCGGGGTCTCGTCGGCGAGGCTGGACAGCTGCGCCGCGTCGGCCAGCGCCGCCGCCGCAACGCCGTCGACCGGGAGGAACTCGCTGGCCTGCCGGTTGCCCAAGGTGATGGTGCCGGTCTTGTCCAGCAGCAGGGTGTTCACGTCGCCGGCGGCCTCGACCGCCCGGCCGGACATGGCCAGGACGTTGCGCTGCACGAGCCGGTCCATGCCGGCGATGCCGATCGCGGACAGCAGCGCCCCGATCGTGGTCGGGATCAGGCACACCAGCAGCGACACCAGCACGACGCCGGTGAGCCCGGTGGCGTCGAGGGCCTGGGAATCGGGGGCGAACGCCTGCACGCTCTTGGAGTAGATGGCCAGGGGCTGCAGCGTCGCGACGGCGAGCAGGAAGATGATGGTCAGCGCGGCGAGCAGGATGTTCAGCGCGATCTCGTTGGGGGTCTTCTGCCGGTTGGCGCCCTCGACCAGCGCGATCATCCGGTCGATGAAGGACTCGCCGGGCTTCTGGGTGATGCGCACGACGATCCGGTCGGACAGCACCCGGGTGCCGCCGGTGACGGCCGACCGGTCTCCGCCGGACTCCCGGATCACCGGTGCGGACTCGCCGGTGATCGCCGACTCGTCCACGCTGGCGATGCCCTCGATCACGTCCCCGTCGCCGGGGATGGTCTGCCCGGCCTCCACTACCACGACGTCGCCGAGCTGCAGTCCGGTCGCCGGTACCGGCTCCTCGGTCAGCGCCGGCCAGGCGGGCAGCCGGCGCGCCACGGTGTCGGTCTTGGCCCGGCGCAGGGTCTCGGCCTGGGCCTTGCCGCGGCCCTCGGCGACCGCCTCGGCGAGGTTGGCGAACACCACGGTCAGCCACAGCCAGACGGTGATCAGCCAGGCGAACACCGTCGGATGAACCAGGGAGAGCACGGTTGTGCAGACCGAGCCGACCTCGACGATGAACATGACCGGGTTGCGCCACAGCGTGGCCGGGTTGAGCTTGCGCAGCGCGTCCGGGGTGGAGCGCCACAGCTGCCCCGGGTCGAGCAGCCCGCCGGA
The DNA here is from genome assembly GCA_005885555.1 of Actinomycetota bacterium. Classification (GTDB taxonomy): domain Bacteria; phylum Actinomycetota; class Actinomycetes; order Mycobacteriales; family Micromonosporaceae; genus AC-43. Next base: position 7,071 of record VAWN01000117.1, on the reverse strand, counting down.
GATCCGGCGTCCCCCGCTGCCGGAGGGCTGCCCGGCCGCCGCCGGCCCTTGTCCCACTGTCGTGACAGCCATCTAGTCCCCCGTGACGTCAGTGGACGCCCTCGGCCAGCGGGCCGAGGGCGAGGGCGGGTAGGAAGGTCAGGGCGACCAGGATCACGGTGACGCCGACCAGCATCTGCCCGCCGACTCGGGTACCGGGTTCTGCCCGGCGACGGAGCCGGCCAGCCCGAGGGCGAACACCATCGGCAGGAACCGGCCGAGCAGCATGGCCAGGCCCAGCGCGATGTTGTACGGGGTGGTGTTCACGGTCAGGCCGGCGAACGCGGAGCCGTTGTTGTTGGCCGCGGAGGTGAACGCGTAGAGCACCTCGGACAGGCCGTGCGCGCCGGGGTTGAGGATGCCGGCCTTGCCCCAGCCGGTGGCCATCCCGACCGCGGTACCGGCCAGCACCAGGGTCGGTGTGGTCAGGAAGTACAGCGAGGCGAACTTGACCTCGCGGGCGCCGATCTTCTTGCCCAGGTACTCCGGGGTGCGCCCGACCATCAGCCCGGCGACGAACACGGTCAGCACGGCGAGGATCAGGATGCCGTACAGGCCTGAGCCGGTACCGCCGGGCGCGACCTCGCCCAGCATCATGTTCAGCAGCAGCACCCCGCCGCCCAGCGCGGTGTACGAGTCGTGGAACGAGTCCACCGACCCGGTCGACGTCAGGGTCGTCGCGGACGCGAACGTTCCCGAGTTGAACACCCCGAACCGCGACTCGGTGCCCTCGGTGGCCGCGCCCACCGCCGCGGGCACGGTGCCGGGATGGGTGCCCTGCAGCACGTTGATCATGATGATGCTGCCCGCCGCCATGATCACCATGGCGGCGACGATGGCGTAGCCCTGCTTGTTGCTGCCGACCAGCCGGCCGAACGTGCGCGGCAGGCTGAACGAGATGACCAGCAGCAGGAAGATCTCCAGCCAGTTGGTCCACGCGGTGGGGTTCTCGAACGGGTGTGCGGAGTTGGCGTTGTAGAAGCCGCCGCCGTTGGTGCCCAGGTCCTTGATCGCCTCCTGGCTGGCCACCGGCCCGCCGGTGATGTGCTGGGTGGCGCCGGCCAGGGTGTGCACGTCGGTGCCGGCGGACAGGTTCTGGATCGCGCCGCCGGCGACCAGCACGACCGCGGCGAGCACCGACAACGGCAGCACAATCCGGACGCAGATGCGGACCAGGTCGACCCAGAAGTTGCCCAGCTGGTCGGCGCCGGGTCCGGGCTGCCCGGCCGAGCCTCGCAGGCCGGACTTGGCGGAGCCCCGGGTGAAGCCCCGTACCAGCGCCACCGCCACCGCGATACCCACCGCGGCGGAGGCGAAGTTCTGCACCGCGAGCCCGGCCATCTGCACCAGGTGCCCCATGGTCGACTCGCCGGAGTACCACTGCCAGTTGGTGTTGGTCACGAAGCTGACCGCGGTGTTCCAGGCGCCGGACGGGACCACGTTCGGGAAGCCGAGCGACAGCCACAGCCAGTGCTGCACCCGCAGGAACAGGTACAGGAACAGGACGCTGACCGCCGAGAAGGCCAGCACGCTGCGCGCGTACACACCCCAGGACTGCTCCCCGTCCGGGTTGACACCGATCAGCCGGTACATGACCCGCTCGACCCGAAGATGCCGCGTCGAGTTGACCACCCGGTACATGTAGTCACCCAGCGGCCGGTACGCCGCCGCCAGGGCGAGCGCGAGGACTGCGATGAACACGGCCCCTGCCGTCGTGTCGCTCATCTAGAACCTCTCCGGGAACAGCAGGGCCGCCACCAGGAACACCGTCAACGCGGCCGCCAGGATCAGTCCGACGACGTTGGTGAGGTTCACAGCCGCTCCACCGCCCGCACCACCAGTCCCAGGACGCCGAACAGCGCCACGGTCAACAGGACGTAGACCACGTCAGGCATAGTGCTTCTCCTCCCTCTCCTCGGCATCGGTCGCTATCTGGGCCAGCTCGGCCTCGGCCCGCCACCGCGCCCGCACATCGCGGACCTGCCGGTACCCGTCACCCACGGCGAGGCCCACCGCCGCCACCATCACCAAGATCATGACTAGTGAAGGGTCCGCCGCCGGGTGCCAGGACAACTCCCCCGCCCGGTTCTCCAGGAACCCGTTGGTGACCAGCCAGCCGAGCAGCGCCACACCCGCCAGCGCCAACTGGTCGCCGGTGGCCGCGGCGAACCCGCCCACCGCCAGCGGCACCGCCGCGAACCGCAACCCCGGGTAGCCGGCCGGCACCGCGGCGGCCACCAGCGCGGCGGCCACCACCGCGACCGCTCCACCGACCACATTCATACCCACCGGGGTGGGCTCCCCGGCCGGCAACACGGCCGGTCCACGCGTGCTGGGCGAACGCATCAACACCGCACCCTCCCAGCGGACCCGCATCGGACACGGCCCGGGTGGACCGCGCAGAGCGAAGTCAAGCCCACGACACAGGCGTCGGGCAGGGGCGTTCACGCAATCCATACGCGGAACCGCCCATTCTTCACACGGCTTTCACGCCCGTCGGCGACGGCGTGAAAGCCGTGTGAAAAAAGCGCCGCCGGCCATCAAGACCGCGTCAAGGACCGGCACCCACACCCATCCGACCCGGTTGAATCCTCCGGTGGCAGCCACACATCCAGGTCCCGGCGGGCCGCCTACCAAACCGGACCGGTACCCGTCTGCGGCCGTGCTGGCGCTGATCCGGCGACCCTACCTGGCCGAGGTACTGGCCGCCCTTGACAAGCGACCCCGCACCCTTGCCGGGCTACGCGCCGCCACCGGCGCGCCCCACCGGTACGCGGTCGCCGCCCTGCGCGCCCTTGCCGCCCACCGCGCCGTCACCCGCACGCCCGCCACCGGAACCTGGGACGCCACCGGGGATCGCCGCATCCGGTACCGGCTCACCCCGGCCGGGCACGCCCTCATCGACGACCTGTTCCACATCGAGGTGTGGCAGGCCGCCTACCAGAGCGACCAGCCCGCCACACCGGACCGGGCGCCCAGGCACGGCGCGGCCAGAGACAGCGCGGCCAGAGACAGCGCGGCCAGACGGCGGTCAGCCACAGCGCCGGCCCGCGATGATCACAACGAGGAACGGTAGCTCATGCCCGTCCACCAACCGCCGCGTCGCCGGTCGCCACGGCGCAAAGAAAACATCAGGAACGGCCGCCGTCACCCGGCCATATCGCCCAGCCCGGAACCGGCATCTGGTATGTGTTGCACGTGGCCGACGGCGTGAACCTCCAACAGCCCGCACCAAGCGCCGACACCCAACCCGCCGAACCGGCGGACACCGGCCCTTCCCCCGGCCACCCCAGCAGCGGCCTCGCCCTGGCCCTGGGCGCCCTGGGGATCGTGTTCGGCGACATCGGCACCAGCCCGCTGTACGCCATCCAGACGGTCTTCGCCATCGACGGCGGTGCGGTACGGCCAACGGCAAGCGACGTGTACGGCGTGGTGTCCCTGGTCTTCTGGTCGCTCACCCTGATCGTGTCGATCAAGTACGTGGTGTTCATCATGCGGGCCGACAACGACGGTGAGGGCGGCGTCATGGCCCTGGCCGCCTTCGCCCGGCGCGCCCTCGGCAACGCCACAGCCCGGACCATGGCCATCGTCATGGGACTGGGCGTCCTCGGCGCCGCGCTGTTCTACGGCGACAGCGTCATCACCCCCGCAATCTCCGTCCTGTCGGCCGTGGAAGGGCTCGAGGTCAGCGCCCCCGGGCTCGCCAGCTTCGTGGTACCGGTCGCCACCGTCATCCTGGCCCTGCTGTTCGTCGTGCAGCGCTGGGGTACCCAGCGGGTCGGCAACCTGTTCGGCCCGGTCATGGTCGTCTGGTTCCTGACCCTGGCCGTCGTCGGCCTGGCCGAAATCGCGCGCCGCCCCCGCATCCTGCTCGGCCTGTCCCCCACCTACGCGGTGGCATTCGTCGCCCACCACCCGTACATCGCATTCATCGCCATGGGCGCCGTCGTCCTGGCCATCACCGGAGCCGAGGCCCTCTACGCCGACATGGGCCACTTCGGGCGCCGCCCGATCCGCCGTGCCCGCCCTGACCCTCAACTACCTCGCCCAGGCAGACCTCATCCTGCGCGACCCGGAAAGCCGCACCAACCCGTTCTTCCTGATGCTGCCCCACTGGGCGCGCTTCCCGATGGTCGTCCTCGCCACCGCCGCCACCGTCATCGCCTCCCAGGCCGTCATCTCCGGCGCCTTCTCCGTCTCCCGGCAGGCCCTGCGGCTGGGCTTCCTACCGCACCTGCGCATCCGGAAGACCTCCCGCCACGAGTACGGGCAGATCTACATCGCCGGGGTCAACTGGGGACTGTTCGCCGCCGTCGCCCTCGTCGTGCTCAGCTTCCGCTCCTCCGCCCGGCTGGCCACCGCCTACGGCGTCGCTGTCACCGGCACCTTCCTCATCACCACCGTCCTGTTCCTGATCGTCGCCCGCACCATGTGGCACTGGGCCACCTGGCGGCTGGTCCTCGTCGCGGTCGTCTTCGGCGGCCTGGAACTGACCTACTTCGCCGCCAACCTAACCAAGATCACCCACGGCGGCTGGCTCACCCTGCTCATCGCCGCCATCGTGTTCACCGTCATGCTCACCTGGCAACGCGGCCGCCAGCTCGTCACCGCCCGCCGCGCCGACAAGGAAGGCCCGCTGCTCGACTTCCTCACCGAAATCGCAAGGTACCGCGGTGTTCCCGCACCCCAACAACCAGACCACTGCGCTGGCCCTACGGGCCAACGTCGCGCACAACCACGTCCTACACGAGCACATCGTCATCATCACCGGGCGCACCGCCAACGTCCCGCACATCCCCTGGGACCAGCGCATCACCATCGACCAACTCGGCGACCCGCACGACGGCATCGTCCACATCGACGCCGAATTCGGCTTCCAGGACCCCACCGACTTCCCCGAAGTGCTACGCCGCGTCGCCGGCCAGCACCCCGAAACCGACCTCGACCCCGACCACGCCTCCTACTTCGTGTCCCGGATCAACCTGCGCCGCACCGACCGGCCCGGCATGGTCGGCTGGCGCAAACGGCTGTTCCTCGCCCTCGCGCAGAACGCACCCAGCCAGACCGAAAACCTCTGCCTGCCCGAGGATCGCACTGTCGTCATGAGCGGCGAAGTCCCGGTCTGACAACGGCTCAGGCAGCGACCCCGCACGACCACCAACAGCTCCCACCATCGTCACCGACCGGTAGACCGCTCGGCGGCAGCGATGCCGGTGCCGCGCCGCAGCCCCACCGCGATCTGGCGCGACATCGCCGCCGGCTGTAGGCACCGGCGCTGTCGCCGCGGGTACGAGCCGAGGCCCACGACCGGCCTGCTCAGCGCCCAGGCGGATCCCGGCGCGCCGGCCGGGCACCGCCGTCACCGGCGGGCTGATGACTGTCGTGGTCGTGGTGAGCGGCATCGGCTGCGTGTTCGCGCCCGCCGTGACCGCCGTGGTGAACGGTGCCGTCGGGGGCGCCGCCCATCATCGTCAGGATTGGCAACCAGAGACAACTACCGGGCGGCCGGTGCCGCGGGCGGGGCGATCCTCACGCGAGCGCGGCGCGGACCAGACTGCCCGGGCGTCGGCGGCCCGGTCCCCGGCGCTGACCATCATGCGGTTCGGTGGGTCACCGCAGGGCGACCCGTTGCGTCGTGTCCGAACGCGTCGCGCTGGCGCAGCCGGCGAGGCATCCGCCCGTGCCGTAGCGTCCGTGTCGCGGCGCAGGCGCAGCGCAGCCAGCAGGACCAGCCAGGCGCCGCCCAGGGCGCAGCCGGCCAGGACGTCGGTGAGCCAGTGCGCACCAGGTCGCCTCCAGGTGGAACAGGGAACTCTGCTCGATAACGGCGCCCATCGTGTGCACGCTGGTGACCACCAGATCGGCGCCGGCGTCCATTCCCCACGCCGGTAGGTCCTCATGGAAGGGCAGGTACGCACCCCACGCCTCGTCCACGATCAGCGGTATCCCCCGCTCGTGACAGACCCGGCGACCCCGCCGATGTCCGCGCTGGTGCCGTAGTCAGTCGGGGAGATCAACAGCATGCCCTTGGCGTCGGGATACACGTACAACGCCCGGCGGACGTCCTCGGGCTCCGGCGGATGAGCCAACTCCAGGCCGGCGTCGAAATGGGGGTGCACCCACACCGGTTGGACCCTGCTGATGATTACCCGGCGATCGCCGACCTCTGCGCGTTACGGGAGATCAGCAGCTTCTCACCCGGCCCCGCGACGGACAGGATCGCGTCTTCACCGACAGGGAACTGCCGCTGAAGCCACCGCCCGGCTGCTGCGCCACGCCGCCGACGGACGCGGCAGGAAGACCAGCCGCAAGCGACGGCAGCACCCCGCCGGGACGTCAAGCCAGGGCCACAGTCGACCCGTGCAGATCGACTCGACCGCCGATCGCCCCCGGTTGGGATGGACAGGTCACGTGCGCGGTCCGGTGAGCCGTGTTGACACCGACCGGCGGGCGTCCGTAGCGTCAGCGGCAATTGTTGTGACGGTGTGGGAAGCCGGTGCAAGTCCGGCACGGTCGCTGTTGTGACGGTGTGGGAAGCCGGTGCAAGTCCGGCACGGTCGCGCCACTGTGACCGACCCAGCCCGTGTGGTTGGGTCGGAGAGTCAGACCTCACACCGTCATCGACACCACCGAGCGGGACGCGTGATCCCAAGGAGGTCTCCGATGGCTATCGCCGCGGCGCTACCCACCGCTGTTACCAGCCCCATCCCGGTTGCTATTCCGGTGCGGGAGTTGCTGCCCTGGGCCGTCTTCGGCCTGCTTCTGGCGGTGGTGGCGATCTACTTCGTCGGCGCCGAACAGGGCGCCACCTCCCTGGTTTCGGGGCACTGGGTGCATGAGTTCACCCACGACGGCCGGCACCTGCTCGGCTTCCCCTGCCACTGAGCGCCGGGTGACCTTGATGTCCGCACGGGCACTGCTGGTCCGCGGCATGCTCGTCGGTGTCGCCGCCGCCGCACTCGCGTACCTGTTCGCGACCGTGTTCGGCGAGCCGCAGGTCGAGCACGCCATCGGGTTCGAGGACGCGCACAC
>VAWN01000192.1:3230-3650 GCA_005885555.1 Actinomycetota bacterium | reverse complement strand
CGCCGTGGTTCGACGGCATCATCGAGGGCACCGGCCTGACCAAAGGCGACCCGCGACTGCACTTCCGCCGGGTAATGTTCGCCCACACCCGCAAACAGGCCGGACAGCCCATGCGCCGGCGGGAAACCCGCGAACACGTCACCCTCTACCTCAAGGCCTTCAACGCCTGGGCCACCGACACCCCGCTGACCCAGCTGAGGTACACCCCCCGCGAGCCGGTACCTCCCATCGCCGCCCACCACTGACCGCGCGCGCCTACACGGCACCGTCGAATCAAGTACCGCTGGCCGCCAACGTCGCCGCCGGTCCGTTCGGACAACGGTGACGTTCGCCAATGCATGCGCGCCGTCTCGACCGCTGCCCCATGATCGGAAACGGGGAGCGGCGACCCTGCCTTGGCCACGGGAGGTCGCCGTGCAC
>VAWN01000192.1:1314-2990 GCA_005885555.1 Actinomycetota bacterium | reverse complement strand
CGCACCGAAGAGCCGGCCAGCAAGCGTCACTTATTGACCATAGTTGAGGCAGCGGCCGGGATAGGCGAGGGCCGGTAAGTCACTATCACTCTCCGTGGACGCTGGACGTCTGTGACATGACCACCCTCACGGCGATCGCGAGCGCGGCGGGCTGCCAGCGTATTTTGCGCTGGCGGGGGCGGCGCATCGGCATCGTCTGCGGTGGCCTGTTAGCAGGCCGTGCTCGGATTGAGCGTGGTGACCCGGGCCAACGCCACCGTGTGCACAGTGCCGTCGCGGCCTGTCACAGTGATTGTGCCATCGGCGGCGCCTTTGCCGATCCGCCCGCAGTAGGTCGTCGTGCCGACTTGCACCCGTGCAGTCTGGCCAGCCGTGCTGGGCGTGCCGAGGAAGGTGACCCCGGCCGTTACGATGAGCAGCAGCATTCCGGTCAGTGCACCGATGGAGTCGTTCGCCGGTCATCGTGACGGCGGCGTCCGGCAGACCGAAGGCCGCGCGCATCGCCTGCCAGGTGCCGTAGAGCAGGCTGAGCAGGGCTGTGAGAGCTAGCATACCGGCGGCGATCCGCCAGCCGCCCGTGAGCCGGTCGGCCAGGCCCGGCGCGGCGATGATCGAGGCGGCCGACAGCAGCGTGGTGAGTGCGGCCGTGCCCGTTCGCCAGTGGTCGGCTGTGGCGCGGACCGTCTCTAGCTCATGGAACTGCAACTCGTTGGCGCGCTGCGCCCAGCGTTTGTCGGCGAGGTTGACCGCGCGCGGGCTCACAACTCGTCCTCGTATGACCAGTAGGCCCCGCAGCTGTTGTCACCCTCCGGACGATCCTTGTGGGGGTGACCACAGGCGCAGTACATCGTGAATTCCTCGACCTCGCCGCGCACGCTGGCCGGCATGGGGATGACGCGTGCCAGTTCGGTGGTGGTCTGGTGCTGGCAACGGGGACAGAGCCCGCTGAACCGCACTGTCAGGCCGACGGTGGTCCGTTCGAAAGTGGGCTGCCACCGATCGTCGGTCACCTCGGCCCAGGCGATGTCGCTTTGTGTCACAGACTCCTGGTATCAGATGGTGACCCGGTGCGGCAACATGGCAGGTGTGACGGTACGTCTGTGCATCACCGATCGCACGGGTCCCTCGGCGTGGACGTGGATCCTCACCGACGAGTCGGGCGCGACGCTTGCCGAGCAGCGGGTCCAGCTCGATCCCGACGATCCGTCGCTGGCGATCGCCACCGATCTGTATCGCAATCTGTGGCGAACGGAATCCGGATCGCAGCATCGCTTCCTCACCCGGATGGGTGCGTTCATCGCCGACCGGATCCTTGGTGATGTCGGGCGTGCGCTGGCTGCCTGCGCGCCGGTCACCGCCCGTGTGGAGGTTCCGGAGTCCGCGATGTGGCTGCTGCAGCTTCCGCTGGAGCTGGCCGCGCTGGACGGCGTGACGTTCTGCTATGTCCAGCCGGCCCGGCTCGTACGGCACGACCGTGTCCGCTGTGAACGCCCGCGGGTCCTGGCCGTTTTCGCGTTGCCCGGCGAATCGTCGGCTTTAGCCCTTAGCCGCGAGCGGCGGGCGCTGGAGGCGCAGTTCGCCCGCTACGGCGACGCCGTCGAGCTGCGGACCCTCCAGTACGGCGTGACCCGGCCGGTGCTGCGCGAGGCATTGGCAGATCCGCAGGGCTGGGACGT
>VAWN01000192.1:514-1210 GCA_005885555.1 Actinomycetota bacterium | reverse complement strand
GGTGCCCGGTCTGGTCGTGCTGTTCAGCTGCGAGTCGGGCGCCTCACGGACGCTGCGTCGCCGGACCCATGCAGGTGGCCCGGCCGGTGAGGTGCCCGCGCACGGCACGCAGAATCTCGGCTACCAGCTCGCCGCCTGCCTCGGCACTACCGTCGTGGCCATGCGCTACCCCGTCGACGACGAGTTCTCGGTAACGCTGGGCCAGCATCTGTACGACGCGCTACTGGTCGGCACGCTCCCGATCGACGAGGCATTACGCGCCGCGGTCCCCGCAGCCGCCACCGACCAAGCACCGATCTCCGCGGCCACGCCCATGCTGCTGGGCGACGCATCATTCCGGCTCGTGCCGGATCGCCCGGTCGTCCCCCGCGCGACTGAAGCCGACGAGGCACCGCAGCGATTCGTCGGACGGACCGCGCTGACAGCCCGCCTGATACGGCTGAACACCCCCGCAGTGCTACTGACAGGCATGCCCGGGATCGGCAAGACCGCATGCCTGGCCGAGGCGAGTGCCTGGCACCGCCGGCGCGGCCGCGACGTCGTCTGGCATCAGGTGGTCGCCAACGAGACGCCGGCGAGCCTGCTTGCTGCGCTGGGCGAGGACATCCGCGACCGCGACACGCTGGTCGTCCTCGACGACGTCGACGCGGCACCGATCGAGGATGTGCTGTCGTGGTTGACCGGCCCCGGCGCGCG
>VAWN01000192.1:0-420 GCA_005885555.1 Actinomycetota bacterium | reverse complement strand
CGTTGCTGTCGCGTACCGAGTCCGAGCTGCTGGCCCGCGAGGTCGAAGAGCAGGCCTACATAGATGACGACACCGCAGCCCCGCCGCGGTCCAACCCGTGGCCGTGGCTGGTCGGGCGCGGCCACCCGGTGCTGATCGAGCGCCGGTGCACGGGCGAGGACGAAGCCCGGGCGTGGGAGGTCTTCACACCGATCCCCGGAGGATCCCCGAGGCTCCCACCAGAGCACCCAGGCGCCCTGATCGAAGCGTGGGCCGCCGAGACCTCCGGCACGCTGGCAGCCGCACCGCGCCTGCTGTGGCAGTTCTTGTCCTCGATGGAAGGTCCCGACCGGCACCAGGACCTGCTGTCGATGTTGTGGCCGCTGGTGTGCGCCGAGCGCCGGATCGCGGTCAAGCCCCTGGCCGAGGCATACCACAACC
>VAWN01000191.1:1936-2403 GCA_005885555.1 Actinomycetota bacterium | reverse complement strand
GTGGCGGGCGATCACGAACCCGTCGCCGCCGTTGTTGCCGGGGCCGCATAGGATCACGGTCGGCCGCCGCTCCGGGTTCAGCCGCATCAGCAACTCGGCGCAGCCGCGGCCGGCGTTCTCCATCAGCACGACGCCGGGCACGCCGAACCCCTCGATCGCCCGGCGGTCGAGCTCCCGCACCTCGTCGCGAGATAGCCAGAACGTGCTCATAGCACTCGGGGGGCTTACGCCCCCCGCTCGCCAAGACACTAGCGGCGCACCCGCAGCCCGTGACCCTGCAACACCCATTCCACCTCGTCCGCGGTCACCCACGGCAGGTCGCCGGGGATCGTGTGCTTGAGCGCGCCCATCGCCGCGCCGTAGTCGAGCCCCTTCTTCAGGTCGCCGTCGAGCAGCCCGTGGATGAGCCCCGCCGCCAGCGCGTCGCCGGCCCCGAGCCGGTCGACGATCTCCACCTCGTACCACGC
>VAWN01000191.1:0-1791 GCA_005885555.1 Actinomycetota bacterium | reverse complement strand
ACACATCGGCAGCAGAGAGGCCATCACCCGCGCCGCCTCCTCACGGCTCCACAACTTCGCCCGGTAGTTGAGATCGACACTGATGCTCACGTTCGCCGCCCGCGCCGCCCGCATCGCCTCGGCGACCGTCTCGGCCGCGGCCGCGCTCAGCGCCGCGGTGATCCCGGTGACGTGGAACCACCGCGCCCCGGCGAAGATCGTCGGCCAGTCGAACACCCCCGGGGCGACGCGGGAGACGGACGAGTCCTTGCGGTCGTAGAGGATCGAGCTGGCCCGCGGGGCGGCCCCGAACTCCAGGAAGTAGAGCCCGCACCGGCCGTCGGGGGCGAACCGCACGAAGGCGTCGCTGACGCCCGCCTCGCGCACCCGGTTGGCGACCAGCTTGCCGAGCGGGTTGTCCGGCAGCCGGCTGACCCACGCGGCCGACCGGCCGAGCCGGACCAGCCCGACGGCGGTGTTCAGCTCCGCCCCGCCGATCTCGACGTCGAGCGACCGGGCCTGCTCCAGCCGCTGGAAGTGCGGCGGGGCCAGCCGGACCATCACTTCGCCGAAGGTGACGACGTCGGGCATGGTGGTTTTTGTAGGGTGGGCCGAGCGGGGCGAGGCCCGAAGGGGTGTTTTGGCGAACCCGGAGCGCGAGCGACGGGGTGAGGTGACCCCCGCGCTGGCGCTTGGGGTTCGCCCGGCACGTCGGTCCTCGCCGCAACGCCTCCTTGCCTGACTTACACCTTCCGGTGCTGCCTCACGATCTCGGCGTACTGCCTTGCCAACTGCGTGACCCGGGGGAAGTCACCGGCCGCGACCGCCTTCGGCTCGACCAACTGCCCGCCGACCCCCAGGCACACCGCCCCGGCCTTGAGGAACTCCGCCGCGGTCGTGAGGTCCACGCCGCCGGTCGGCATCAGCTTCACCTGCGGCAGCGGGCCTTTCAGCGCCTTGAAGAACGCCGGGCCGACCACGTCGGCCGGGAACACCTTCACGATGTCGGCCCCCGCCTCCCACGCGGTCACCACCTCCGTCGGCGTGAACGCCCCCGGCATCACCAGCTTGTCGTACCGCCGGCACAACCGGATCACCTCGACGTTCAGGCTCGGGGCGACGATAAACTCCGCCCCGGCGAGGACCGCGGCCCGGGCCGTCTCCGGGTCGAGCACTGTCCCGGCCCCGAGCAGCACGCGGTCGCCGAACTGCCGCCGCGCCTCGCGGATCACGTCGAGGGCGTTCGGCACCGTGAACGTCACCTCGGCGACCGTCACCCCGCCGTCGGTCGGCGAACCGGACGACGGCGACGATCCCACACTCCAGCACCCGCTGCAGGACGCGCTCGCGGCTCATGCCGGGATTGTCCGGCGGAACGCGGCCGGCGGCAACCGCAGTTGGACGTGGACCCCGGGGATGAACCCCGGGGCTCGCCGCGCATACACTTCCGGAGCCCGTTTCCGCCAAGGGACGCTGCCATGCCCCGCCGGTTGCCGACGCTCACGCTGTCCGTCGGGCTCGCCGTCGTGCTGTTCGCCACACTGCGGCCCGCCCGCGGACAGGACCCCGCCGCCAAGGGGACGACCGACAACCCGGGCTTCCCCCGGGTGAACGTGGAGCTGGTGAGCGGGCAGTCACTCGTCGGCACCCTGCGGCTGGCGGGCGTCGGGCTGAAGACCGACACCGACACCCGCACGATCGACCTCAAGCACGTCCGCCGGGTCACGTTCCAGAAGGAGCCCGGCGGGCACGCCTCGGACACCGTCCAACTCAACGACAAGTCCGTCGTCCGCGGTCGGGTGCTGCAGGACA
>VAWN01000085.1 GCA_005885555.1 Actinomycetota bacterium | reverse complement strand
CGGCCGCCGCGCGGGCATGCTCGTCGGTCGCGGCTTTCACCAGGGCGCTCAGCTGTGTGAAGGCCGGGTCGGTGCGCTGCGCGTCGAGGCGCTCAACCGTTGCGTCGTCGTGGGCGTCGGCCGCCGCGAACATCTGGGTGACCCCGGCACGGTACTCGCTGTGCAGGACGCCCACCCGGTCGGCGAGGCGGCGGTCCGCCGGCCCGCCGGCGGCCTTGACGTCGCGCAACGCCGCGTCCAGGTCGTCGCCGGCCGCGCGGGACTGGCCGCGCACCGCGTCGCTCGGCTCCAGACGGTACTTGCGTTCCAGGGACTCCTCGGCCGTCACCGCGTCGTGCGCCCGGTCGTACGCCTCCGCCAGGGCAGCCGACCGCGCAACGGTCTCCGCCGACCGGCGGGTGCTGACGGTACCCAGCACGCTCGACCCGATCAGCACGAGCGTCGTTGCCGCCAAGCCGACCACGGCGCAGCGTCGCGCGCGGTGCGACCGCATCATCGGCATGCCTCTCACGTCCGGCTTCCCCAGGCCCTCAACGGTTGAGGAGCATCACCATGATCGGTACGCGCGCGGGGGGAATGACCAACCCACCGTTGCGGATCGGGTGCAATGTGAGCACAGCGGGGCAGTCCCGGTACCCCTACCATGTGAACGTGGTCGATACGGCAGGCGGCGCGACCGGCGTCGGCCAGGTCGGGGCGACGCTGGGCGTGGAGGAGGAGTTCCACCTTCTCGACCCGGACACCGGGGATCTCGTGCCGGCCGCGCGCCGGGTCCTGCTCCGCGACCCGACCGACGCCGGGCCCGAGTTGCAGCGCTCCACGGTCGAGACCGCGAGCGGGGTACACACCGGCCTCGCGGACCTGCGCCGCGACCTGCTGGCCCGGCGGCGGGAGCTGGCCGACGCCGCCGCCAGCCTCGGCCTGGCCGTGGCCAGCGTCGGCACGGTACCGGCATCCGGTACCCGCAGAAGCCGCGTCTTTCCGGACCGGCGCTACGAGTGGCTGGCCGCCGAGTACCGCCAGCTGGTCGACGAGCAGCAGGTGTGCGCCTGCCAGGTGCACGTGCGGGTCGACGACCGGGACCTGGCCGTGCGGATCACCCGACGGATCCGTGGATGGCTGCCGGCCCTGCTGGCGATGAGCGCCAGTTCGCCGTTCTTCCAGGGCGAGGACACCGGCTACGCCTCGTACCGCACGGTCGTCGTGTCCCGCTGGCCGACCGTCGGCCCACCGCCCGACTTCGCCTGTGCCGCCGACTACGACCGCACCGTCGCGACGCTGATCCGCAGCGGTGTGATCAGCGACGCGGGAATGATCTACTTCGACGCCCGGCTGTCGGCGCACTACCCCACCGTCGAGATCCGGGTCGCCGACGCCTGCCCGGCGGTGGACGACGCCGTGCTGATCGCCGCCCTGGCGCGGGCGCTGGTGGTGACCGCCGCGCGTGCCGACGCCGCCACCGCCGACCGGGCGCCAGGCGCCGGCCCGCCGGAGAGCCCGCAGGTACTGGCGCGGGCCGCCACCTGGCGGGCGGCCCGCTCCGGTCTCGACGGGCAGCTCCTCGACCCGTACGCGATCCGCGCGGTACCGGCCGGGCAGGTGGTCCACGCGCTGCTCGACCATGTGCGGCCGGTGCTTGAGGAACGTGGCGAGTGGGCGCAGGTGACGCCACTGGCCGAAGCGTTGCTGGCCCGTGGCCCGTCGGCCCGCCGCCAGCGCGCCGCCTTCGATCAGGGCAGCTCTCCGGTCGAGGTGGTTGCCGGGCTCGCCGCCGAGACCACGGCCGGCTGAGGCGACCCGCTCACACCGTGATGACGACCTTGGCGCGCGCGTGCTCCGCCTCGACGTACCGGATGGCGTCGGGTACCTCGGGCAGCGCGTAGGTCCGGTCGATGACCGGCGTGAGCTTCCCGGATTCGGCGAACTCCCGCAGCGTCGCCAGATTCCGCCCGCTCGGCTGTGCGGTGAGCACCCGCAGTCGCTGGCGGACCAACGGCGACAGCAGCTGCGCCTTGACGATGAGGCCGAGCGGCCCGACGAGGCTGACGCCCTTGGACACCCCGCCGCCCGACAGCACCAGCGTGCCGGTCGGTGTCAGCGCGCGCCGGCAGTCCGTCAGGGACCGGTTGCCCACCAGGTCGAACACGAGGTCGTACCGCTGCCCGGTGCGGGTGAAGTCGTCCCGGGCGTAGTCGATGACGTCGTCGGCGCCGGTCGACCGGACCAGCTCGACGTTCCTCGTGCTGCACACCCCGGTGACGTGTGCGCCCAGCGCCCTGGCCAGTTGTACCGCGAACGTGCCCACCCCACCGGACGCCCCGTTGACCAGAACCCGCTGCCCCGCCTGTACCCCACCGACGTCGCGCAGGCCCATCAGGGCGGTGTTGCCGGCCAGCGGGATCGCCGCCGCCTGCGCGAAGGTCAGGTTGGCCGGCTTCGGTTCCGCCAGGTCGGCCGGGACGCATACATACTCGGCGAAGGTACCGTCGGCCTCGCCGTACACCTCGTCACCGGGACGCAACCGGGTCACCCCGCTGCCCACCGCGGCAACCCGGCCCGCGAAGTCCCGGCCACGGATCGTCCGCTTCGGTCCGCGCCGGCCGAACACCGCCGGAGCCATGAACCGCGCCAGGTACGGGTCGCCGCGCATGACGTGCCAGTCGTAGGCGTTCACCGCGGCGGCGTGCACCCGGACCAGCACCTCGCCGGCGGCGGGTACCGGCTGGTCGACGTCGCGCAGCTCCAGCAGTTCGGGAGGGCCGTACCGGTCCTGCACGATCGCCTTCATCAGGTCTCCCACAACGTCGGTCCGGTCGGTGGGACCAGCACCACCGGCAACGGTAGGCAGGCAACGCCGCGAGCGGTATCGGGGACAGGCCGTAGGTGACCCACGGATGCTCCGGTCAGCCGCAGCTGCGACCATCGGTTGATGGCCGAACGGTTCGAGTACAAGGTCCTGGAGCTCCGGGAGAAGATGATCGGCGGCAAGATGTCCGGCGACAAGCTGGAGCGGATCCTCAACGAGCATGCCCGTCAGGGCTGGTGCCTCAAGGCGATCACGTCCGCGGACGTCAAGGGACGCCTGGGACCCGGCGGAGTCGAGGGACTGCTGGTGACGTTCGAGCGGATCCTCCCCTGACGGAACCGGCTACCGGCGCACCGCCGCGATCGGGGCGGCGGGCCTCACTAGGATGGAGCGGGTGCCCGAAACCGATGCCTACCGTGGTGTAGCGGACGACGACGCGCTGGTGCGTCTGGTCGATGAGTTGTCGACCGAGCACGGTCTCGAATTCATCACCACCCGGCGGCTGTTGTGTCTGCTCGCCGGGACACGGCCGACCGATGTCGCATCGCTCGTGCGCGGTACCGGGGCCAGTCGCCGTCGGGTCGAGGAGGTGCTCGCCCGGCTCACCGACCACCTGGACGACACCGCCGACGGGTACCGTGTCCGCCCGTCCGCGGTGCCGACGCTGCGCCGCCTGGCCCGCTGCGACGCGCTCCTGCCGGCCGGCTTCACCGACCCACCGCCGGACCGGCGCTGGACGCAGCTGCGCGAACGGATGCGCGTGGCCGCCGCGGGCCTGCCACCGTCGGTATGGCGGCTGGATCACGTACCGGCGACCGCCGACACCGCGGTACGGCGGGCGTACGCACTGTGGGCGAACTACGAACTCGCCGGCAACCATGTGCTGTGCCTGGGCGACCACGACCTGACGTCCATCGCGCTGACCCTCGTCTCCCCCGAGGTCGCGGTGACCGTTGTCGACATCGACGAGCGCATCCTCGACCACATCGCCACGCTGGCCGACGACTGGCGGCTGCCCGTGCGGTGCGCGTTCGCCGACCTGCGCGCGGAGCTGCCGCCGAGCCTGCGCGACGGGGTGGACCTGGTGTTCACCGACCCGCCGTACACGCCGGCCGGCATCGAGCTGTTCCTGGCCCGCGGGGTGGGCGCGCTGCGCCGCCGGCGGGGCGGCCGGGTGCTGTTCTGCTACTCGCACAACGAGCGGCAGCCGGCCCGCGGCCTGGAGGTGCAGAACGTCGTCAGCGGGCTGCACCTGGCGGTCGAGGGGGTACTGCCCCGGTTCAATGCCTTCGACGGCGCGGAGTCGATCGGCTCGCACAGCGCGCTGTGGATCTGCCAGCCCACGGCCAACGCGTGGCCGGCCGCGGAGCGCCGCACCGGCGCGGTCGCCATCTACACCCGTGGCCGGCAGGCCGAGGAGACCGCGGCCCGGCCGGTGGCGTCGGTACCGGCACGGCTGCGCGGGTACGTCCCGCTCGACGAGGGCGCGGCCGTGCAACTGGTGGGTACCGGCGACGGTGCGCCACTGTCCCTGGACACCTTGCTGCGCACCGAACCCCCGGCCGGTCAGGGCGGACTGGTCCGGCCCGGCGCGGTACTGCTCGCCGATCTCACCGAGGTACATCCGTCCTACGCATACCGGCTGCTGCTACGCGGGCTACCGGTCCGGCGCGCGGTGTTCGCGGTGTCGGCACAGGCGCGCAAGCTCGGCCTGCATGCGGCCGACCATCCGGTGTGGCGGCTGGTCGCGGCGAAGTACCGGCTGGGGTTCGACGGCGCCGACGTGATCGACGCGACCGCCAGCCCGATCGAGGAGGTACCCGAGGAGCTGCGCACCGCCCGGTACGTCCTCGACCATCCGAAGGCCCGGCTGGCCGGTGCCTGGCGGGAAGCGCTGGTCGCCCAGGCGCGCCGGCAGGGCCGGGTACTGGTCAAGAACCAGGCCCGGCAGCTGATCGCCGCAAGCGTCGATCCCCGGTCGATCGAGGACCGCTACCTGTGCGAGCTGCCCGAGCGGGTGCTCGGCGCGGTCGCGCGTGCGATGTTGGCCGCCGTCGCCGTACCGGAGCCCGTGTCGGAGCCCGTGTCGGACATCGTGCCGGCGCAGCCCATCGTTAAGCATTCCTGAAGGTTCATTCAAGAACCCTCGTTGGACGATGAACAGTCCGCACCATGGAGCGAGGAAGGGATGGAAGCCATGTTCGTCGTACTGTTGATTGTTCTTCTGCTCACGGCCGTGCTCGCGCCGTGGCTGGGCACGGACACGAGCGACGGCCACGCCGAGGCGGCCCGCCCCGAGCAGGGCTGGTTCCCGCTCATCACCGGCCGCTGACCGGTCCGGCGCTGCCGGACCGGTCCGGCCGGGTCAGTGGGCCATGAAGGCCGCGGTCCCCTTGGGCGTCCCCAGGCCGGTCGGGCCGTCGTACCCGGGACCGCCGGTGCAGAGGTAGGCGGGGCTGCAGGTGCCGTTGTCGCCGCTGTTGACCGCGTTGAGGTCTGCGGTGTCCTGGTACGGGTAGGCGGCGGGGTTGCTGCCGGCCGCCGGGCTGCCGGCCAGGGCGTAGACGGAGGCCACGATCGGCGCGGCGGCGCTGGTGCCGCCGAAGACCTGCCATCCGGCCGCCTGGTAGGTGTCGTAGACGGCCACCCCGGTGGCGGGGTCGGCCACGGCGGCGACGTCGGCGATGGTGCGCCGCGCGCAGCCGGTGTCGTGCTGCCAGGACGGCTTGGGCTCGTAGGCCGAGCAGCCCGAACCGGTACCGGAGCCGCCCGCAGCGGTGCCCCACACGGTTTCGGCCCAGCCGCGCGGGGTGCTGACCCGGCGCAGTGCGGTACCGCCCACCGCGGTCACGTACGGAGAGGCGGCCGGGTACTGCGCGCCGTAGCCGGAGTCACCGGCGCTGGCGGTGATCACCACGCCGGGGTGGTTGTAGTACTGCCGGTCCGCGCTGGTCTCGCCGGAGAACTCCGCGCCACCGTAGCTGTTGGACACGTACTTCGCGCCGAGCGCGACGGCGGTGTTGACCCCGGTACCCAGGTCGGTGAAGCTCGCCGACGCCGCCTCGACCAGCAGGATGCGGCAGTTCGGGCAGGTAGCGCTGACCATGTCCAGATCAAGCGAGATCTCCCCGGCCCAGCCGGCATCGACGGCCGGCAGCCGGGTGCCACCGTTCTGGTCGACCTTGCGGAAGCAGCCGTTGGCGGTGGTGCACGCCGGCAGGCCGTAGGTGGACCGGTAGGCGGCCAGGTCGGCCTCGGCCCGCGGGTCGTCGTAGGCGTCCACGATCGCCACCGTGCGACCGGCGCCGGCGGTGCCGCCGGGCAGCCGGTACGCGCTGGCCAGGTCGGCCGGGCCGTAGCCCGCGGGCAGCGCGTTCGCGCTCACCGCCGCCGCCCGGGCGCCGGGCGCGGGGGTGGTGACGGCCACCGCGTCACAGGCGGCGAAGCCGGGCCGGGCCGGCGCCGCGCACACTGCGCGCACCGCGGGGGTACCGGAGACCGGCGCGGCCCCGGCCGGAGCGGCCAGCCCGACGGTCACCGCGGCGACCCCGGCGGTCATCGCCAGCACCGCCAACCCGCGTCCGGTACCACTGACCCGCCGACCCGCCTTCGTCCACGCCATGCTGACTTCCCCCAAACCTCGCTGCCGTGTGCCATCACCACGGTCAGCGGGGCCGGTGGCGCCGCGAGGTGTGCGTAGGGAGCGGAACGGTTGCCTGCGTCAGCGGGCCGTCAAACCGGCCGATCAGGCCGCCAAAGGGCAGGGCCCGGGCCGGCGCCCCGCTGGGGAGCCGGCCCGGCCGTATCGATGGATCAGCGGATGCCGCGCGCGGCGAACGCGGCGCGTACCGCGTTTGCGGCGGCGGAGCCGTAGAGCCGCTGCGCGGTCGCCACCGTGGTCGCGGCCGCCGCGGCGAATGTCGTGTCCACGGCGAACCCGAACTGCGCCTCGACGATGAGCGTGCTGCCCCGCGTGTCGCCCAGCGCGGACCGGATGTCCCACAGCGCCCGGGACCAGATCTCGCCGTCGGCATGGACCTCACCGACCACATCGCCCGGATAGACCTTCGTTCCGTCGAGCCGGCGCAGGCAGTGCGGAACGGTCGAGGTGTACGAGGTCGAGTCCCAGTCCGCCACGCAGGCCTCCGGCGTACGGGTCGGCACGCCGGCCGCCCAGCTGGTCACGGCGACGGCGAGGTAGTCGCCGAACGCCTCACCGATCGCGCCGGACTCCGGCGTGGTACCGAACCCGGGTACCTGCCCGTCCTGCACCGAGTGGCCGTACTCATGCACGATCACTTCAGCGTCCTCGGCGTCGTCCACGCCCCCCTTGCCCAGCGTGATGTTGGCCTTGTCATCGCGGAAGAACGAGTTGTCGCCACCGAACTGGTCGATGCGCAGCTCGATCTGCCGCTGGTTGACCGGCCGCAGGGTCGACCCGAAGCCCAGCTGCTGCAGGTAGTGCTGGGCGGTGGTCACCCAGTAGTAGCCCATCACCTGCTCGAACTGGTCGGCGTCGCGGTGCCAGTCGGGAAACGCGCCGCCGACCGCGGTCGCGGGCTTTCCGGTGGTGCTCTTCACCCGCACGTACGCGCCGGTGAGGGTGCCGGATCCGTCGAGGTCGGTCAGCGTCTTGCGGTGGTACGCCGGCCCGAACACCGCATCGTCGGCGTCCTTGCTGTCGGTGAGGTTCTCCAGGCCCAGCTCCTGCACCGGGTTCGGGTTGAACACCGTCCCGGTCGCGGTGTGCCCGAACGGGCCGGCCGCCGCCTGGGCAGGGTTGCCGGCGCTGACGATCGCCACGGTTGCGAGTGCCGCCACCGAAGCCGCCACGATCCGTCGCATTAAGTCGCTCTCCCCTCTCCGTCGGTAGCGGTGCCACCGCCCGGCGCATGGGACGAGGCCGTCCCGTCAGGGATCAAGCTTCGGCGCTGAGGTACCGGCTGTCCATACGACAGTCGCCCGGCTCTGGGCGGTCAGGACGGTGCCGGATCGTCGCCTGCCGGCCAGGACCGGAGAAGGAAGTACTCGATGCCGGTCATCTCGTACAGGGCCGGGCCGGGCGGATCGGCGCGGTCCACCCGGTTGGCGGCGGCCAGCTCATCATGCGGGCACATGAGGCACTGCCCGAATGTGTCGTAGCCTGGCCGTCGACAATCCATGTCATCACTCCCGCGCAGGTGCCGGATCCCTTCGGGAGCCGCCGCAACACCCGGACGGAAGCACTGGCCGTCAGGCCCGCGCCTCCCGTCCGGGTGCCCCCCCGGAGCCCCGGCGTGAGCGGCATGGTGCGTCGCGCCCCTACACTTCAAGATTTGACCGACACTGATGGCTGGCGGCTACCTCATCGGCCGAAGTCAGGGGCGATGCCGGGTCGTCACAGGTGCCAGTGTGGCGGTCGTGGTTGGACTCAGCGCTGACCGGGCGCTGGAGTGGCTGGCGGGAGGCCGTGTTGAGCGGTCAGGTGGCACCAGCTGTGCGTCTTGAGGTGCTGGGACGGCTGCAGGCGTGGCGGGACGACACGCTGCTCAGCCTGGGTCCGGTGCAACAGCGCGTGGTGCTGGCCGTACTCGCCGTGCACGCCAACCGCCCGGTGGGCCGCGAGCAGCTCATCGACGCGGTCTGGGGCGCAGCCGCCCCGGCGTACGCGGTGAACCTGCTCCAGAAGCACGTCTCGGGCCTGCGCCGGGTACTGGAGCCGGTCCGCTCCGCCCGGGCCCCGTCCCAGCTGCTGACCTGGACCGACTCGGGCTACCTGCTGTCCCTGCCGCCCGGCAGCGTCGACCTGGAGGTGTTCGACCAGGAGGTCGCCGCGGCCCGGGCCGCCCGCGCCGTCGGGGACCTGCCCGCCGCGGCCCGGGCGCTGCACGCCGCGCTACGGCTGTGGCGTGGGCCCGCGTTCGACGGGCTCTTCAGCCCGTTCCTGGACGCCGAGCGGGACCGCCTCGCCGAACGGCGCATCGGCGTACGGGAGGAACGCGTCGAGGTCGACCTGGCCGTCGGAGACGACCACGACCTGGTACCGGAGCTGCGCCAACTGGTGGCCGAGCACCCGCTTCGGGAGCGGCTGCGCGGCCTGCTCATGCTGGCGCTCTACCGCTCCGGCCGGCAGGCCGAGGCGCTGGCCGCCTTCCGGGAGGCGCAGAAGTACCTGGCCGAGGAGCTGGGTGTCGAGCCCACGGCCCAGTTGCAACAGCTGCACATGCGGATCCTGGCCACCGACCCGACGCTCGCCGGCCCGACGGCGCAGCCCGCCGCCGCAAGCGCCGCCCCGGAGCCCGAGCCCCGGCCGCCCACGCCCGCCCAGCTGCCGCGCGGGATGCCGGACTTCACCGGACGGGAGGCCGAGCTGGCCCGGCTGCACTCGCTGGTCGCCGGAAACGACGGCGACTTCGACCGGGCGGTGGTGATCACCGCGATCGCCGGTACCGCCGGAGTCGGAAAGACCTCCCTCGCGGTGCACTGGGCGCACCAGATCAGCCATCTGTTCCCGGACGGGCAGCTGTACGTGAACCTGCGCGGGTTCGACCCGCAGGGCGCGGCGATGGAACCGGGCGAGGCCATCCGGGGGTTCCTGGACGCCTTCGGGGTACCGTCGCACCGCGCGTCGGCGAGCCTGGAGGCACAGGCCGCCCTGTACCGCAGCCTGCTGGCCGGCCGGCGGGTGCTCGTCGTGCTGGACAACGCCCGCGACGCCGAGCAGGTCATCCCGTTGCTGCCCGGCGCACCGGGCTGCCTGGTCGTGGTGACCAGCCGCAGCCGGCTGTTCGGGCTGGTCGCCACCGGCGCCTTCCCGGTGGCGGTGGACCTGCTCAGCGCCGACGAGGCACGGGAGCTGCTGGCCCGCCGGCTCGGTTCCGACCGGGTCGCCGCCGAACCGGAGGCGGTCGACGACATCATCGCCGCGTGTGCCGGCCTGCCGCTGGCCCTGTCCATCGTGGCCGCCCGCGCCGCGGTCCATCCGCGGTTCCCGCTGGCGGCGCTGGCCGAGGAGCTGCGCACCGCGCGCGGCGGGCTGGACGCGTTCGTCGGGGAGAGCGCGGCCACCGACGCCCGGACGGTGCTGTCCTGGTCGTACCAGACGCTGAGCGCCGAAGCGGCCCGGCTGTTCCGGTTGCTGGGGCTGCACCCGGGCCCGTCGGTCACCACGCTCGCCGCCGCCAGCCTCGCCGGGGTACCGCCCCCGCGGGTGCGGCCCCTCCTCGGCGAGCTGGTCGGCGCCCACCTGCTCGACGAGCGGACACCGGGCCGGTTCACCTTCCACGACCTGTTGCGCGCCTACGCCCGGGAGCAGGCCGAGGCGGTCGACAGCGACGCCAGCCGGCGCGCGGCGATCGGGCGGATGCTCGACCACTACCTGCACGCCACGAATGTCGCGGACCGCCTGCTGTACCCCTACCGCGACCAGCTCGCGCTACCGCCGCCCGGGCCGGGCGTCACCGTCCCGGAACTCACCGGCCTCGATCAGGCGCTGGCCTGGTTCACCGTCGAGCAGCCGGTCCTGCTCGCCGCCACCGACCTGGCCCTCGGTACCGGGTTCGAGACGCACGCCGCCCAGCTGGCCTGGGTGCTGACCGCCTTTCTCAACTCCAAGGGGCACTGGCGCGACTGGGCAGCCAGCCAGCGCGCCGCGCTGGAGGCGGCCCGCCGCCTCGCCGACCCCGCCGGCCAGGCCACCGCCCACCGCGTGCTCGGTGTGGCGTACATGCAGCTGGGTCGCTACGACGACGCGTACGTCCACAACCGACAGGCGCTGGACCTGTTCGCCACGCTGGACGACAACGCCAAGCAGGCCCGGGCCCATCTCAGCCTCGGGTGGGTCCTGGCGCACCAGGGTCGGGCCGCCGAGGCGCTCGTCCACGCCGAACAGGCCCTCGAGTTGTCCCGCAAGATGGGAGACCGGCTCGGGGAGGCCGACGCGCTGAGCTTCGCCGGCCGGTACCACGCCCGGCTCGGCCACCATCAGCAGGCCCTCGACTACTGCGAGCGGTCCCTTGAGCTGAACCGGGCGTTCCAGGACCAGTCGCACCTGGTCAACAGCTGGTACAGCCTGGGCTACGCGCACCACCAGACGGGTCACCACACCGAGGCGATCAGCTGCTACGAGCGTGCCCTCGCGTTGTGGCGCGAGCTCGGCGACCGGGACGGGCACTCCCGGACGCTGGTCGACCTCGGCGACGCCCACGACGACATGGGCAACCTCGACGCCGCGCAGGCGGCCTGGCAGCAGGCTCTCGACACCCTTGAGGCGCTCGGCCATCCGGATGCCGAAAGGGTCCGGGCGAAGCTGCGCACCGCCTGACCCGTCGGTTCGGGCGTTCGGCGCGTTTTTTTGCTTGTCGTATGCTGCCGGTCGGTAAGGCATCATCCCGCGGGGGGCCAAGTCTTTTCTGGGGCAATTCAGGTCACATAGGGGGCAGACCATGTCCGGTGGGGACAGTGATCGTGGTGCCAGCCGTCGCGGCTTCGGGATCATTCTGGGTGGTTTGGCGGCTGGTGCAATTCTGGGCAGCGCCGTCGTCGCGC
Organism: Actinomycetota bacterium; assembly: GCA_005885555.1. GTDB lineage: Bacteria > Actinomycetota > Actinomycetes > Mycobacteriales > Micromonosporaceae > AC-43. The sequence continues at coordinate 11,580 of VAWN01000085.1, read as the reverse complement.
ACGCGGACGACATCAAGGGATCCGGTCCGGGCGCGGCGGGAGAGTCGGCTGGCCGCGGTTCCACCGCCGACGCGGGTGGCCTCCGGAAGGTCAGCCGTGCCGAGATCGACAGCCTCGGCGCGAAGCTGGACGCGGTCAAGCTGTCGGACAACGAGCGCGCCCTGCTCGTGGGCCTGCTGAGCCTGGCGGTCGACACCATCGGCCGGGCGCGCGCCGGAAATCCGGTCAGCCCGCTCGTGACCACCGGCCGCGTCGGCGAGGCGGTCGGGGTGCAGGCGCCGGCCCACCTGCCGTCCATCCGGGACCAGTTCCGCACCGCGTTCACCCCGGGACAGGTCCATGACGGACGCGCGATCAGCGATGACCTCGGTGAGGTCATCCACGGCACGGGATGAGCGACGCCGGCATGTCGGGGGCCCTCGCGCCGGACCCCGTGGACCGCGCGGCGCGCGCCGCGTGGTCGACGGTCATCGTCGGAATGCCGTTCCTGGACTCCGGGCAGCCCTCGATCCAGCTCGGGCTGCTCAAGGCGGTGGTCGAGGGGTACGGCTTTCCGGTCCGTACCCTGCACGCCAACCTCGACTTCGCGGCGCGGCTCGGCGTCGACCGGTACCGCCCGCTGTGCGAGCACCGCGGCTGGCTGGTCGGTGACTGGCTTTTCTCGGTCGCGGCCTTCGGGAACGCGGCACCCGACCCGGACGGCCGGCTGGTCGACGACTTCGCCGACGAGCTGGCCTATCTCGGCGGCACCCTGGCGGAGCGGCGCGAGCGGCTCCTGCGCATCCGCGACGAGGACGTACCCGCATACCTGGACGCCCTGGTCGAGACCGGCTGGGACGAAGTGCGCGTGGTCGGGTTCAGCTCGGTGTTCCAGCAGAACGCGGCGTCGTTCGCGCTGGCCCGCCGGTTGAAGCGGCGCTACCCGGACATCGTGACGGTGTTCGGCGGGGCCAACTTCGAAGGGGAGATGGGCGTCGAGCTGACCCGCTCGGTCGACTGCGTCGACCTGGCCGTCACCGGCGAAGGCGACGACGCCTTCCCGCGGCTGCTGTGCGCGCTGGCCGCGGGCGAAGACCCGAGCGGCATTCCCGGCGTGGCCCGCCGGGTCGGCAACCAGGTGGTCGCCACGCCACCGGCGCCACCCCGCCACCGCCTCGACGACCTGCCGGTACCCGACTACGAGGAGTACTTCGAGCGGTCGCAACGGCTGGGCCTGCTGCCGCCCGTCGGACACCGGACCACGTGGATCCCGTTCGAGTCCGCGCGGGGCTGCTGGTGGGGCGAGAAGCACCACTGCACGTTCTGCGGCCTCAACGGCTCGACGATGAAGTACCGGTCCAAGTCTGCGCAGCGGGTGTTCGCCGAGCTGGCCGAGCAGGCCCGGCGGTACCGCAGCTTCCGCTTCGAGGCGGTGGACAACATCCTCGACGTGACGTACCTGAACGAGCTGTTTCCGACGCTGACCGCGAACAACACCGACTACGAGCTCTTCTACGAGGTCAAGGCCAACCTGACCCGCGCGCAATTGCGGACGATGGCCCAGGCCGGTCTGGTCGGCATCCAGCCCGGGCTGGAGTCGCTCAGCTCCCCCGTGCTGCGCCTGATGCGCAAGGGGGTGCGCGCGGCGCAGAACGTCAACCTGCTGCGCTGGGCGCAGTACTACGACCTGCACGTGGTGTGGAACATCCTCTGGGGGTTCCCCGGCGAGACCGAAGGTCAGTGCAAGGAGCAGGCGGACTGGGTGCCGCACCTGGCGCACCTGCAGCCGCCGGTCTCCGCGGGCCGGCTCTGGATGGAACGGTGGAGCCCGCTCTACATGCGGCCGGAGGAGTTCGGAGTGCGCGTCTGCGTGCCCGAACGCAGCTACCACTACGTCTACCCGGACGGGGTCGACCTCGACCGGGTGGCCTACTTCTTCGACCACGAGATGGCCGGTACCTTGCCGGACAGCACCTACCGGGAGCTGAAGCAGGCGGTCGAAGAGTGGAAGGCGACGTGGGCGTCGGGCGAGCGGCCGGTCCTCAAGTACTGGTCGGCACCGGGCTATCTCCAGATCTATGACGGCCGGTACCCCGGTAAGGAGGGCACCTACACCTTCGAGGGCCCGCTCGCGGACATCTATCTGGCCTGTAGCGACCGCCCCACCACCGCGTCGGCGGTGCGCGACAAGCTCGGCCAGAAGCTGCCGGTGGAGACCGTCCGGGAGGCGATCGAGGAGTTCGCGCAGCGCGGCCTGATGTTTCTCGACGAGTCGCTCGCCGTCGCGTTGGCCATTCCGGCGATCACGGGTCGGTGACCGCATCCGGCGCCCTCGAAAATCCGCCGGCACGATGGCACTCTGTTCGTCAACCGGATGCGCAACTGACGCTTCCGGAGGGGGCGCGCGGCATTGGCGTCGCGATGGCCGACCACGTCCTGACGGCTACACGACGACGAGGTGCCCATGGATGACCAGCCAGCGCTGCGAGCGTTCACGGAAGCGGACCTTCCCTTTCTGCAGCGGATCGTGACCGATCCGCAGGCGCTGGGATCGTTCGTGTGGCCGGGTTTCAAGGATGCGCAGGCGCGGTGCCGCCGCTGGGAGAAGGACGGCTACATCGGCACGGACACCGCCGCGCTCGCCGTCGTGCTGCCGGACGACTCGCTGGTCGGGATCGCGAGTTGGGAGGCCAACAACCGGGGCGGTGCCGCCGGTGGCTGTTACGAGATCGGCCTCGCCCTCCTGCCCGGGTACCGGGGCCGCGGGCTGGGCACGGCGGCCCAGCGGCTTCTCGTGGAACACCTGTTCACCTACACCCTCGCCCACCGGGTCGAGGCGCAGACGGATGCGGACAACATCGCCGAACACAAGGCCCTGGAACGGATCGGGTTCCGCCAGGAGGGCGTGTTACGTGGTGCGCGGTTCCGCCGCGGCATGTGGCAGGACATGGTGATCTACGCGATCCTGCGCGACGACTTCCTGCCGCCGGACAGCTGACCAGCGCCCGCCCCGGACCGGCCGGGCCCGGCGGGTTCCGCCGCCTTGGACGGGGACCGGCCGGGACAGCGGAGTCGGGCGTCCCGGCCGGCCCACCCAGCCGCCACGGGGGTAGCGGCCGTCATAGCGGCCGGTCGCCCGGCCGCGAGCTGGTCGCGCTGGCCGCCTCGGTGGCCGCCGCCTGCCCCCAGCTATCCGATGGATACCGTTACGATCGTCGCCGCACCGACTGGAATGACCGTTGGAGCGGCCGCTGGAGTAGTCCTGTCGCCTTGATGACATCGTCGCGGTAGGCCGACGCCCGGCCGGCAGGCGGTGCCGCGGTCATCGGGCTCTGCGCGGCGGGTCGTTGGTCCCCGTCCGGCCGGCACCGAACAGCTTGGGGTGGCGGACCATCGCCCGGCCGAGCCCACCGCCCCGCGTGCCGCGTCCGGACCGCAAATCGGTGGTCCGATCGGGGCGGGCGGGCGAGCATGGTCGCCATGGTGAGGGATTCGGCGTGAGGTTGCCGCTTCAGGGCGGGCTGCCGCCGGTGGATGCGGTGGCCGGCGCCGTCGTGGAGATCGCCTGTGACGAGTCCGGGTTCTCCGGCACCAACCTGCTCGATCCGGCCACGCCGGTGATCACGCACGCGAGTGTCGACCTGCGCGTCGGTGAGGCGGTCGGGCTGATCGCTGCGCTTCGGTCCGGGTACCGGTTCTCGCCGAACGAGTTCAAGTCCGGGCAGTTCCTCCGCAGTCCGAAGGCGGGTGAGGCGCTGGAGTGGTTCCTGGCGGCGCTTCGCGGCCGGGCGCACGTCCACCTGGTCGACAAGGAGTACTTCCTCGTCACCCGGATCGTCGACCTGTTCCTGGCCGAACCGTCGTACGCGGCCGGTACCCGCCTGACCCAGGACCAGCGTCCGGCCGCCCTCGCCCTGTACCGGGCCCGGCGCCCGGCCGGTTCCGACTGGGGTATCTTCCTCGCGGCCTTCGTCGAGCTGGTCCGGACCAAGCGGCGGCGTCCGCCGGATCGCCGGGCCTTGGAACGGTTCTTCCACGCGCGGGATGCGCTGGTACGGGACGGGCTCGGCGCGCAGGCCGAGGGTGTCCTGCACGGGCTGGGCCGGACCCGGGCGTGGGCTGTGCTGACCCGGCTGCGCGACGAAGACCGGTCGATCCCGCCGCCGTTGGAGCCGATGCTGCCGGCGCTGGCCGAGACCGTCCTGTTCTGGAGCGGCGGACAGCGGCGGGTACTGGTGATCCACGACGAGCAGAGTGCCCTCACGGCCGGCCGGTTGAGGCGCCTGCAGCAGGTGCTCGCCGACGGCGCCGCCTCGTCGCCGGCAGGTGCCTCGTCGCCGGCCAGGTTGTCGCCGCTGGCCGGGCTGGTGATGGCTGACTCCCGGGACGATCCGCGGATCCAGGTCGCCGACCTGCTCGCCGGGATGGCCCGGCGGTTGCCGGGGATCGTCGACGGCCCACTCCAGCCGTTCCTCTCCCCGACCTCACTGCGCGATCCCGCGCCATCCATAGGTTTACATTCGTCCTTGGGTAACAATAGGCGGCATGACTGACGTAGCAGCCACCATCCGGTCATATGATCTGTTCACGCCCGAGGCCGTCAGGGATCCCATGGCATTGCTGCGGCGGATGCGCGCGGAAAGCCCGGTCGGCTGGAGTCCGCAGTTGCAGGCCTACGTGCTCACCCGGCACCCGGACATCGTGGCGGCGCTGAAGGACCGGCGGCTGGCCACCGGGAACCTGACCCGCGGGTTCGACCGGCTCAGCCAGGAAGAACAGGACGAGTTGCGGCCGCTGCGCGAATCCATCGGGCTCTGGATGGGACACACCGATCCGGCCCACCATGTGCGCCTGCAGCAACTGCTGAAGCGGTACTTCACCCCGGCCACGATCGACACGTTGCGCCCGCAGGTACGCCAGATCACCAACGACCTGCTGGACGCGGTGGCACCCGCCGGCCGGATGGACGTCGTTACGGACCTCGCATATCCCCTGCCCGCCAACGTCATCGCGAACATGCTCGGCATGCCGGCCGGTGACCGGCAGCGTCTGCAGGCGTGGTCGCGCGACATCGCCGCCGTCTTCCAGATCGCCGACATCGGCGCGCTACGCCGTGCCCAGCGCAGCACCCTGGAGATGCAGGAGTACCTGCACCCGCTGATCGCCCAGCGACGCATCCAACCGACCGACGACATACTCAGCGTGTTCGTCGCCGCCCAGCATGACGGCACCATCAGCGAGGAGGAGATCGTCGCCAACTGCGTGCTGCTGCTGTTCGCCGGTCACGAAACCACCGCCGGACTGATCGCCAACGGACTGGCCCTGCTCCTCGAACACCCGGACCAGCTCGACCTCCTGCGCCGCCGCCCCGAACTGACGCCTTCGGCGGTGGAAGAGATGCTGCGTTACGACGGCCCGGCCGGCGCGGTGATGCGGGTCAGCGAGCAACCGGTGGAACTGGCCGGGCACAGCTTCCCCGCGAACACCCTGTTCCACCTCGCGATACTCGCCGGAAACCGGGATCCGGACGTGTTCCCCGACGCCGAACTGTTCGACATCACCCGGACCGGCAACCGGCACACCGCGTTCGGCATGGGTGCCTTCTACTGCCTGGGAGCCGCCCTGGCCAGGATGGAGGCCGACGAGTGCTTCCGCATCCTGCTCGACCGCCTGCCCGGCATCAGACCCGGGTACCAGAGCCTGGACCGCGACTCCGATTCGCCGCTGGGGCGCCGCCTGCGCAGCCTGCCGGTCGAATGGTCATAGGGGACGCCGGCTACGGTGAGGCGTGGCCCACGACGACGATCGGCGTGCTCGTGTCGAAGACGTGCACGACCTGGCGTTGGACATGCCGCATGTCACCGTCGAGTACGGGTCCGGCGACAATCCGGTCTACCAGGTCGGCGGGAAGTCCTTCATCTTCTTCCGCAATCCCCGCCCGGACGCGGTCGATCCCGACACCGGCCAACGCTATGCGGACGTGATCGTCTTCTGGGTCGAGTCAGACGCGGACAAGCAGGCAATGGTTCAGGACCCGAGGTCACCGTTCTTCACGACCGCCCACTTCAACGGCCACCCGTCGGTACTGCTGCGGGCCAGCCGGATCGGTGAGCTGACCCGCGGGGAGTTGGCCGAGCTGATCCAGGATGCGTGGCTGTCACGCGCATCAGCACGCCGGGCGGCCGCCTGGCTGAAGGCACACCCGCCGGCATGAGCGGGAAGGCCGTCCGGGCAGCTGTTTCGATCCGCTTACGTGTCGGCCGGTTGCGGGCCGTCGCGCGGTGCGCGTCGTAGCGTGCCGGTATGCGGGTACTCGTGACGGGCGGCGCCGGGTTCATCGGTTCGCATGTGGTGGACGCGTTACTGGCGGCCGGACACGAGCCGGTGGTGCTCGATGCGTTGCTGCCCCAGGCGCACGGCGTTACGACACCGCCGTGGTGCGCGGAGTACGACCTCGTGGTCGGTGACATCGGTGACCCCGGTGTGGTGGCGCGGGCGCTGGACGGGGTGGACGCGGTGTGCCACCAGGCGGCGATGGTCGGTCACGGCGTGGACCCGGCGGACGGACCCTGGTACGCCGAGCACAACGACCGGGCCACCGCCGTACTCCTCGCCGGGATGTACCGGGCGGGCGTGACCCGGCTCGTGCTGGCCAGCTCGATGGTCGTGTACGGGGAGGGCCGCTACGCATGCCAGCTGCACGGGATCGTGCGGCCCGGCGGCCGGCGCGCGGAAGACGTTGCGGCGGGCCGGTTCGAGCCGCCATGTCCGTCCTGCGGCGCACCCCTGACCCCCGGCCTGGTACCCGAGGACGCACCGTTGGAGCCGCGCAGCACCTATGCCGCGACGAAGGTGGCGCAGGAGCACCTCGCCTCGGCGTGGGCACGGCAGGTCGGCGGTACCGTGTGGGCGCTGCGGTACCACAACGTCTACGGCCCCCGGATGCCGCGCGACACCCCGTACGCCGGGGTGGCCTCGCTGTTCCGGTCCGCGCTCGAACGCGGCCGGCCGCCCCGGGTACTGGAGGACGGCCGGCAGCGCCGGGACTTCGTCCACGTACGCGACGTCGCCGCGGTGAACCTGTCGGCGCTGACGACCTCGCCGCCCGACCCGTTCACCGCGGTGAATGTGTGTTCGGGTGAACCGCACACCGTGGGCGAGCTGGCGTCGACGCTCGCCGGCGCGATGGGCGGCCCGGCGCCGGTGGTGGTGGGTGGTGCCCGGCCCGGCGATGTGCGGCATGTGGTCGCCTCCCCGGAGAAAGCCCTGTCGCTGCTGGGCTTCCGTGCCCGGGTCGGCTTCACCGAGGGGGTCGCGGAGTTCGCCACCGCCCCGCTACGTGCCCCGGCCCTCACCACGGCGTGAAGAGCAGGTGGTTGACCGCCAGCGCGGTCAGCGCCTGGGCCGCGAGCCACACCCGGTGCTGCCGCGCGGGCAGCCACGCGGTCGCGACGAGGAGCCAGATGGCGTACGGCAGCCAGATCCGTTCGACCTCGGCCTTGCTCAGTCCGGACAGGTCCGCGGCCACGATCGCGGTCAACGCGGCGAGCGGTACCAAGGTGATGCCGGCGCGGCGGGGCAGGCGCAGCAGGGCCGGCGCGACGACCGGCCCGACACACAGCAGGAGCGCGGCGAGGTCGGCCCAGACCCAGTATCCGTACGGGCGGTCGGCTGCCCAGCCCTGGTAGTACCGGCGCACCACGAGGTGGTACCCGGTGGGCCACCAGAACCCGGCCGCGGTAAAGGCCGCCACGACGGCGGCGACCCCGAACCCCGCTGTCACAACGGTTCCCGCGCGGCGGCGCAGCCACAGCACGGCCACGGCGAGCGGGCCGACGAGCACGAGCCCGTACGACAGGTACAGCGCGAACCCGAGCAGCAACCCGCCGGGCAGACCGCGTCCGGCGGCGAGCAGCGCAAGCCCGGCCGCGACCACGCCCATGAACAACCCGTCCGCCGAGGCGCCGACCCATACCGCGCCGGGAAATAGGACCAGGAACGGCAGCGCGGCCCGCGCGCTGTCCTCGTATCCCAACGCCTTCAGCGTGTAGGCCACGGACACGGGTGCGGTCGCGCCGACGAGGATGCACAGCGCCGCCGCCGGTACGCCGCCGGGCAGGCCGATCCGGTCCAGCAGCACGAAGACGAGGAACGCGCCGGGCGGATGGCCGGCGACGTGGGTGGCCCACGACCCGGGCTGGAAGTCGATGATGTGACCGGTGAACCCGCCGAGCATGGCCCGGATCCCCGGCACCTTCGGGATGTCGTGCAGGTACTCCGCCTGCGGGGTCAACCGGGTGGCGATCCCGCGTGACCACCCGTCGACCAATGCGAGGGACACCGTCCACAAAAGACAGACGAGGTACCCGGACACCGCCAACCGATGCCACGGCAGGCGCTGGGCGAGCCCGGGTCCGTACCGGATCACGGCCAGCGCGACCACCACGGCGAACGGGGTACCCGGACCCACGTGCGGCAGCCAGACCGCGTACAGCGGGGCGGCGTCGGCGTGGACGGGTACGTGCCGGTGGTTGAGCACCGCACCGACCGCGACGGCGACGGCCACGAGCGCCGCCTCCACGGCCAGGGCCACGCGGGTCATCGCAGGCACCCTACCGGCTCGCGGCGGTGGCCGCGCCCGTCGTCACCGGTTCGTAAGAACCGGTGCGCGGTAAGGGTTCCGTAAGCACGACACGCCGACCCCGCCGACCCGGCCGGCCTAGCGTGACCGGCATGAGTGCATCCGTCGACGTCGTCCTGCCGTGCCTGGACGAGGCCGCCGCGCTGTCCTGGGTACTGTCCCGGATCCCGGCCGGGTACCGGGCGATCGTCGCCGACAACGGCTCCACCGACGGCTCCCCGGCCATCGCCGCCCGGTACGGCGCCCACGTGGTCCACGTACCGCAGCGGGGTTTCGGCGCCGCCGCGCACGCCGGCCTGCAGGCCGCGCAGGCGGATCTGGTGTGCTTCCTCGACGCGGACGGCTCCTTCGATCCGGCACAGCTGCCCCGGGTCGTGGACCCGGTCCGGGACCGGCGCGCCGATCTCGTCCTGGGCCGGCGCCGGCCCACCGTACGCCGCGCCTGGCCGGTACACGCGCGGCTGGGCAACGCCGTACTCGCCGCCCGCCTGCGCCGCGCCACCGGGGCGCCGCTGCACGACCTCGGGCCGATGCGCGCCGCCCGACGGACCGCCCTGCTCGGCCTCGGCCTGACCGACCGCCGTTTCGGCTATCCCCTGGAGATGGTCGTCAAGGCCGCCCGCGCCGGCTGGCGGATCACCGAGGCCGACGTCGACTACGCGCCGCGGACCGAAGGCGGCCGGTCGAAGGTGACCGGTACCGTGCTCGGCACCGCCCGCACCGTGGCGGACATGAGCCGGGTGCTCGCCCGATGAACGTGCAGCTGCTCGTCATCGCCAAGGCCCCGGTACCCGGACAGGTCAAGACCCGGCTGTGCCCACCGTGCACCCCCGAGCAGGCCACACAGATCGCCGCCGCCGCACTGTCCGACACCCTCGCCGCCGCCGGCGCGACACCCGCCATCCGGCACACCATCGTCCACTGTGGACAGATCGAGGCGCCCCTCGGCTGGCACCGGGTACCGCAGCGCGGCGCCGGCCTCGGCGCCCGACTCGCGGGCGGATTCGTCGACACCGCCCGACCCGGCACCGGTGCGCTGCTGATCGGCATGGACACGCCACAGATCACCCCGCAGCTGCTCACCGCCGTAGCGGCCGGACTCGCCGAGCACGACGCCGTGCTCGGGCCGGCCACCGACGGCGGCTGGTGGGCCCTCGCGCTGCGCGATCCGCGCCACGGGCACGCGTTGCTCGACGTACCGATGTCCACCGCCGAGACCGGTGCGCTGACCGTGACGGCGTTGGCCGCGCGGGGACTGCGGGTCGGCTACGGCCCGACGCTACGCGACGTGGACACCGCATCCGATGCGCTCGCCGTGGCCGACCTGTGCGCGGACACGGCGTTCGCCGACGCGGTACGCCAGCACCTGCCGGCGACGGTACCGGCATGAGCCGCGCGCTGGCCCAGTACGGCACGATCCTCCGGCACGCCGCGGCCGGACGCCCGGTCACCGTCACGCTGGTCCGGCCGGGGCGACCGGACCGGCCCGTACACCCGGGCGACTGGTGCGGCGGACTGCGTCCCGGCGACCACGGTCTCCTCGCGCGGTGCACCGGCCCGACCCTGGACGTCGGCTGCGGCCCCGGCCGTCTGACCGCCGCCCTGGTCGCCGACGGACGCGCCGCACTCGGCGTCGACACCAGCGCCGAAGCCGTACGCCAGGCCCGCCGCCGCGGCGCACCCGTACGGCACGGCTGCGTCTTCTCCCCGCTACCCGGCGAAGGCACCTGGCGGCACGTGCTGCTCGCCGACGGCAACATCGGCATCGGTGGCGACACGTACCGCCTCCTGTCCCGCTGCCGCGAACTACTCGTCACCGGCGGCGACATCCTCCTCGAACTCGATCCGCCGGGAACCGTTACGTGGCAAGGCGTGGCCGCCCTGCGCTACGACGGCCGGACCGGACCCCCCTTCCCCTGGGCCGCCGTCAGCGTCGACGACCTCGACGCCGTCGCCCACCCCGCCGGACTGTCCACTATGGAGCGTTGGACGCAGGCGGGGCGGTGCTTCGCACGCCTGGGCGCCACCTGACCAACGCGGCGCCGCCCGCATCAGGCGGTCATCGGGTTGCGCCCTTCCGGTAACACCGACAGGACGTTGTCTCGGATGCCCCGCATGCTGGTCCGAACAGTGCATCAAGGCAGAGGAGCACGTGTTGTCCACGATGACCCACGGGATCGGCTGGTTCGAAATCGGCACCGACGCCCCGGAAACCACGCAGCGGTTCTACGGCACGGTGTTCGGCTGGACGTTCGCCGTCGACGGGAACGCGGGCGCGCCGTACCACATCGTCAGCACTCCGGCGCCCGACTCCGTCAAGGGCGGAGTCCTCACCACCGGCGGCCGGATCCCCAACTACGCCACCGTATGCATCCAGGTACGCGACGTCGCGGCGACCTGCGTATCGGTGCGGGAGGCCGGCGGCACGGTGCTGATCCCCGCCACCACGGCCGGCGACGGGCTGGTGTGGGCGCACCTGGCCGACCCGGACGGCAACCGGATCGGCGTCTACTCACCAGCGCCCGGACTCGACACCTGACCTCGCGTACCGTCGGGAATGGCCGCGGCGTGCTGGAGGGGCGATGGGCGTAGAACAGGTACCCACGTTTTGCCCGTTGTGCGTGTCGCGGTGCGGCGCAAGGGCGATCGTCACCGATGGCGCGTTTGTGGCGCTGGCGCCGGATCCGTCACATCCGACCGGCGCGGCACTGCGCCAGCAGCCCAGCGACCCGGTCAGCGGCAGCTCACCGCTGCGCGCGTCGGTCTGCGACGTGGCCGCGGCGTTGCCCGATCCGGACTGACGCGCGGCTGCGGCTGCTCAAGGCAGATGGGATGTGATCGCGATGCCCGACGTGTCGTTCACCAACCTGTTGATCATCTCGGCGCTCGCCGTGCTGGCACCGCTCGCGGTCGGGTTCCTGCCGCGGCTGCGCGTCCCGGCCGTCGTGCTGGAGATCGTG
>VAWN01000084.1:22191-33413 GCA_005885555.1 Actinomycetota bacterium | reverse complement strand
CCTCCTGCGGCAGCGCAAGCGGCCAGGGTGAGTTCGTCCTGAGCGTCCCGACCACGAGCGGAACCGCAACCGTGTCAGGGACATACACCGTCGAAGGCACCACGCTCACCGGCGACCTCACCGGCAGCGCCACCATCATTTCCACCATGGGCAACTGTGTCACCACCCCGGTCACCCAAGCCACATTCGTGCAAACCGTCCACGTCACCTGACGACAACACCCACCACAGCGACCAGGAAGCCCGCCAACGGTCCGGCTGAAACACTGGGCGGGTCCAAGGTCTCGCTGTCGCAGCCGCCACCGCGCGGCGCGGGCGGGACGCAGCATGAGGCGGGCCCGCTCGGGGGAGTATCGAGCGGGCCCGCCCTTTGCGGCGACCTCCCTCCAGCTAGTAGTGGCTGGATGCGGATGGTTGAGGGTCGTCGGGGGCGGCCTGAGCGCCGCCGCCGGCCGGACCGCTGAACGTGGCGTCCACCGCGACCCCGTTGCGCACCTTGAGATGCACCGGGTTGCGGGCGTTCAGCAGCTTGCCGCAGTTGAGCGTGGTGAACGACTGCTTCAGTCGCTGGGCGAGGAACGTGAACAGGTTGTTCGCCGCGGCGGCGTCCGGCGAACCCGTCTGCCGCGTCAGATCCCGGTCGAACTGCAGGCGTTGCGGCGCGGTGCCGACCAGGTTGGTGCAGTAGGTGCGGGCGGTGTTGCCGATCGCGCCCAACGCGGGCTGGCCGACTCCGGCACGGTACAGGTTCGTCTTGGTCAGGCTCGTCCGCGCGCCGTTGAGCGCCATGGGGTCGCTCGGCGGTACCAGCGCGACCGGGGCCTGCTGGCCGGCGGCCTGCAACTCGTTGAGCGCGAGCGAGGTCACCGCTGCCCCGTTGTCGGCCAGATCCGGTGCGGTGAAAGGCACGCAGCCCAACGAGGGGTCGACGAACCGGTCCAGCAACAGGTTGTCGCTCCCGTTGACCAGTGGCTTGATGCCGCGCAGCCGCGCCCGGTTGGCCGCCGTGTCCTGCGCCGTGGTTCCGTTGCGCAGCAACAGGTACGCCGTCGTCACGTTGTCGCTCTGGTCCATGTCGACCAGGCTGAAGTCGCGCGTCGTCGGGCACGGCCTGCCGTCCAGGCCCATCTGCACCGGGGGTACCGTGAGCTTCCCGGCCGTGACGGCGGCATTGGCGGCGGTGAAGAACGCGGGTGCGTTGCAGTACGCGAACTGGCCGAACGGCGAGTTCGGGGTACCGTTCACGCACCTGCCCGCGGCGAGGCTGTTTCCGTTGCCGCGCAAGGTGAGCGTGCTGCCGTTGAAGCCGAACCAGATGCCGACCACGGCGCCGTCGGGCAGTTGCGGGGTGACCGGAGCCGCGGCCGGCCGGCTGCCGTTGTCGACCACCAGCGGGTCGTACACCGACAGCGTCCCGGTCGCCGGGTCGACGATCGTCGCCTGGACGAAGGCGGACTGCGCGGTGTTGGCTTCGTGGCAGGCACCCTGGCCGCGGTCGGTCGCCTGCAACCGGTACGGCGTGGCAAGACCCTTGGCGCTCAACGGATCCGGCGGTACGACGAGGGTGCAGTCGGGGTTGGGGGCGGCGGCCCGGGCGTCCGGCGCCGCGGCGTCGACGCCGGCCGGTGGCTGCCCTCCCGTGGTGGCGGCCCACACCGCGCTCGCCGTGACGAGCGCCAGCGGTACCGCGATCGCGAACACATACAGCATCGGTCTACGGCGGGACACGGCGTGCTCCCTTCCAGCATCGCCTATCCAGTACGCCGTCCCGGCGGGTTGGTTACGGCGCTCAGCCCGCGAGATTCACCGTGACGCGCAGTTCGGTCGGCGGGTGCTGGCCGCGCACGTCGCGCAGGCCGGTGTCCACCCGTACGACGACCGGTGCGGTCATGGCCGCGCGGGGCTGCACGGTCACCGTGCGGTTCTGCGCGTCGTAGCTGGCCGTCACCGGTACCGGGTGGCCGTCGGTGGTGTTGAGGCCGATCGCCGTCGCCACCGTGTCCGGGTCGAGGTCGCTGTCGAACGTCAGCAGTACCGCACCGGGCAGCGCGGCGGGATCGCAGCGGATGACCTGTGGCGCGGCCGGCGCGGACTGGAAGTCCTTGACGTTCGCGGCGCGCACGGCGAAGGTACCGTCAGGTCGCGTGCCGAGCACGAGCGTCTCCTCGGCCTGCCGCGCGACCGGCAGGTCGGTGGTCGGGTCGACGGTGAGCCGCAGCCGGGCGTTGGCCGAACCCCCCGGCTGCGGCAGCACCCACAACACCGCCGCCCGGGTGATGCCCGGCAGTGTCGGCAGTGTCGCGTCCGGTGTGGTGAGCGCCCGCTGGGCGCCCTGGTCCCCGCTGATCTCCGCGTTGGCGAACGCCATCGCCAGCCCCTGCAGGGCCGCCGGCCGGTCGGCGGCCGGATCCACCGGTACCGTGTCGATGTCGCCACCGCTCCGCACGGTGAACAGCCGTCCCGAGGCGGCCCAGTTCGGCGACCGGCCGGCGGTGCCGTCGGACACCGCGACGGTGTGCCCGTCCGGCAGCATCGCCAGGCGCAGCTGCGCATGGTGGTCGGCCCCGGTCGCCGTGTACACGAAGTGGTACCCGTCCGGCGAGAGCCCGAGATCGCTGAACTGGTCGCCGGGTACCGCGGGAAGCGGCACGCCGAACACCGGACCGCCAGCGCTCGCCGCGAGATCGAGCACCGGTGCGGTACCGGAGGTGTCGAACCACGCGACGGTCGCGCCGTCGGCGCTGAAGGCCGCATCGCCGGTGCCGCCGGAGAGCGGATGCGTCGCGTTGGTCTGCAGGTCGACGACCCGCCCGAGACCACCGGCCGCGGAGCGCAGGTACATGTACCGGCCGCCGGGCGACAGCTCGACGGTGTCGTGGGCGGCGTCGACGGCGGTGTCGGACAGCGTGTCCACCCGGCCGCCGCGGTCCACCGCCTGCAGCCGCCCGCCGCCGACGAACGCGACCTCGGCGTCGTTGATCCAGCCGACCGGCGAACCCTGGTCGACCCCGACCGGCACGCTGGACGTCGGGGTTCCGGCCGCGTCGGCGAACACCACCCGGGTACCGCCGGCGGTGCGCTCGACGTACGCGACCGACTGGCCGGACCGCGAGACGCACAGCGCGTCGGTCGGGATGCGCACCAGTCCCGGCTCGTTGCCGGTACCCGCGCCGGTGAGCAGCAGGCTGCCGTTGCGCGCCACCACGGCCTCGGACCCGTCGCCGGCACCGGCGACCCGGTCGGGCGCCAGTTGCTGCGGCGTCGTCATGCTGGTGATTCCGTGGGTACCCGGGCCGGCCGCCGGTGCGGTGCCGAACAGCACGTGCACGTCGGTGGACAGCGGTTGACCGGTGGCGGTGCGCGCGACGGCATGGTCGACGGTGAGCACGTAGGCGGAGTTCGGCGCGAACCCGTACACCGGCGTCACGGTCAGCGTGTCGCCCTCCCACGCGGAACGCACCTGCGTCGCGGGCGCGAGGCGCAGCGCCGCGGCCGTGGCGGTGTGGTCCAGCGGTTAGCTGAACGTCAACCGCAGCGCCGTGGTGGTCGCCGAGGCCGCCCCGTCGACGTTGCTGAGCACCGAAACCCGCACGCCTCTGGACGGGCTGACGGCGGTACCGTGAAAGACCAGAACGGCCCCGGCGACCGCGACGGCGGCGATCGTGCCGGCCCATCCCCACACCTGGCGCCGGCGGCGCAGCGGGCGCGGGCGACCCGGCGGGCGGTGCCTCGTGCCACGTCCGGTGCGGCCCGGCCGGCGCGTCGGCGGACCGGCCCCCGCACCGCCCCCGGTGGGCCAGGCATCGCGGGCGAGCGCGGCCTCGCGCTCGGCGATCGCGTCCTCGCGCGCCGCGACCAGCTCGTCGCGCAGCTGCGCGCGGAAGTCCGGCCGCATCTGGCTGGACTGCAGCACCCGGCGGACCCGGTAGGCGGTCGGCCGCAGCGTCTCGTCCATGCCGTCGTCGTCGGGGCGGAAGGTGGCGTCGTCGCGACCGTTCATGGCCGGTCCTCCGCCAGGCGGACGGCGGCCAGTTGCGCGCGTACCGCGGCCAGCCCGCGGTTGAGCAGCAGCTTGACCGCGCCTTCGGTGCGGCCCATCTGCCCGGCTATCTCGGCGATCGGCAGGTCGCTGCCGAACCGGAGGGTGACCGCGGTGCGTTGCGCGTCGGTCAGGTTGTCGACCGCCTGCCACACCCGGGCGGCCTCCACCCGGCTGATGGCCAGCTCCTCGACAGGGGCGCCCAGGTCAGCGGCGTCAGCCGTGACATCCAGGCTCATCGTGCTCCTCCGACCTCGCATGAAGTCCACCACCGCGTTCGCCGCGATCCGGTACAGCCAGGTCGAGAACGGTGCGGTGGCCGGGCGGTAGGTGTCGATGGCTCTCAACACCTTGACGAAGATCTCAGCCGTCACGTCTTCGGCGGCCTCGTGGTTGCGTAGCCGCCGGAACACGTACCGGTAGATCCGGTCGCAGTACCGGTCGTAGAGCGCGCCGAAGGCGTCGGCATCCACCTTCGAGCGCTCGACGAGGCTGGCGTCGTCCGGCACCGGATCCGGGGTGCCGACACCGTCCGGAGAACCGCCGGCGCTGCCCGCGGCCCAGGATCCGCGTTCCTGGCCACGTCGCATCACCGACCGCGTCCCCACGGCCGGGGCATCGGTGGGATCACGCCACCCATTCTGCAGGGTGCTTCTTCCCATGCACGACTGTCCATCCTGCACGGTGTCCGGCGGTCGGCCAACCGCAGAACACCACGCGCCACCGATCTAGTACGGCGAGCCAGCGCAACGGTTACGGCGCTACGATGGGGAGCCGCGCAGTGACCGCACGCGGACATTCACGGCCTCCCTCCTCACTCGGCGACGAAGACAGGAAGATTTCTTTATCATCGACGCTCATGTACTTTCCGGCATCGACGGTAAGTGGTAGTCATGGCTGATGGGGCACGCCGATCAACTGCGGGTCGGTCCGTGGACACCGGAACCCGGCCGCCATTCCGGCCGGACGGTCACGGCCGAGTCGACCGCTGAGTACCCGCAGCGGCGTCCGTGCTTCGCCGACCGTACGACGGTGACGGTCGACCCACCCGAGTGGCTTGACGTCCTGCCGTACGCGGACGACCTCGACGAGTTCGCCCGGCGGTACCGGGGCAGCCGGCGAGCCGCCCGCCGCCAGCATGCCGTCGTGCTGGTCGCGGCACTTGTCGTGGCAGCCGCGGTGCTCCTTGTCGTCTGGGCGCTACCGAAGCACCGCGGCATGCACGTGGCCGGCGGCACGAACGCCGCGCAGGGCAACACCGCGCAGGGCAACACCGCGCAGAGCGCCGCCCCGCTCACGCCGGTGACCTACCAGGCCGACGCGCCCGCCAACACCCTGTTCGGCACCGCGCACACCCGGCCGTACCCGGGCGCCTCGGACGGCGTCATCGTCCAGACGATCGGCAACTGGGGCAACGGCGTCGGCGAGGGCGCCCTGCGCTTCAACAACGTCGTGGTACCCGGAGCCGGGACCTACGCGTTGACGTTCTTCTACGTGAACCCGAACAACGAGCCGACCCGCTCGGTGATCATCACCGCGTCCGGATCGGGCTCGGTGTCACTGACCGTCGCCGGCAGCGCCGCGTGCTGCTCGGCGCAACAGGTCCGGGTGGACCTCAACCGGGGACCGAACAGCATCACCTTCAGCAATCCCGCCGGACACGCCCCGGCCATCGACCGGATCGTCGTCGGACCGCTGTGAAACAACCGTCCACAGTGGACGATCCGAGAAATATCGACTCAGGGGGAAACCTGTCGCGATCGCGACACGTAGTACCGGAAGGAGCGCACCTCCTTCCGCCGCAACGCAAGGACCGCACCGGATGACCCCAGCCACCCGCACGTCGCACTATCGGCTTGCCCACGGCCGCCACCGGCCGGGCCCGCACCCGCACGGGCAGTACGCCCGGCGGCGCGAGCGCCGGGTCCGGCGGGTGCTCGGGACGGTGCTGCTGCTGGCCGGACTCGCGTCGGCGCTGTACTCCCCGCTCGGGTCGTTCCGCGACCCGGCCGGCCCGCACACCGCCGCCGCCGCGGCTCCCATGGGGGTACCGGGTGGGCAGCCGGGCATGCCGATGCTGGACGTGCCGACGCCCGCGCCGTCGATGCCGATGACGATGCCGGGTATGACCGGTGCCCCGGCGGCGTCGCCGTCGTCCGGGCCGGCTGCGCTGGTACCCCCGGAGACGCCGCTGTATACGGCGCCCCCGCAGAACGACGCGCCGCTGAGCGCCGCGGACCGGGACTTCCTGGTACGGGTGCGGCAGGCTGGCCTGTGGGAGGGGCCGGCCGGCCAGCAGGCCCAGGCACGCAGCCAGAACCCGTTGGTGAAGGAGGCCGGCCAGCACATGGTGGCCGGGCACGCGGAGCTGGACGCGAAGGTGCTCGCGATCGGAAAGCAGCTGAGCGTACCGCTGCCCTGGCAGCCGTCCGACGCGCAGCGCGGCTGGCTGGCCGAGATGGCCGAGGCGACCACCCCGCAGGACTTCGACAAGGTCTTCGCCAACCGGTTGCGCGCGGCGCACGGCCAGGTGTTCGCGCTCGTCGCGCAGGTGCGCGCGGACACCCGCAACAGCATCATCCGCGCCTTCGCGCAGCGGGTGCTGGAGGTCGTCCTCGACCACATGACGATGCTGGAGCGCACCGGCCTGGTCGACTACGGCAAGCTGCCGCAACCGACGCTGCTGCCGGGCGCGGTGAACACGCCGACCGTGCCGACCCCGTCCGGGCCGCTGACCGCCGCCGACCGTGACTTCCTGGTGCGGGTACGGCTGGCCGGGCTGTGGGAGGGTCCGTCGGGACGGTTGTCGCAGCAGCGGACGCACACCTCTTCGGTACGGACCGCCGGCCAGCACCTCGTCTCCGGGCACGCCGAGCTCGACGCGAAAGTGCTGGCGCTGGGCAGGGAGCTGAACGTGGACCTGCCCACCGAACCCAACCGCGACCAGAAGACGTGGCTGGGCGAGATGACGGCGGCGGGCAGCCAACAGGCGTTCGACCAGGTGTTCGTGGACCGGCTGCGGGCCGCGCACGGCACGGTGTTCGGGTACGTGGCGGCGGTGCGGGCGGACACCGCCAACAGCGCCATCCGGGACTTCACGGTGCGCACGATGCAGGTCGTCCTCGATCACATCACCGTGCTCGAACGCACCGGGCTGGTGCACTACGACGCGCTGCCGCAACCGGTGCCGCTGCCGAGCCCGGTCGCCGCGGCTGCGCGGCCGGCGGCCGGCGGCGGTACCCGGTCGAACATCCCGTCCGGCGGCCTGCGGTACCTCGTCGGCAGCATGCTGCTCATCGCCGCGGCGGTGACCGTGGTGGCGCGCCGGGATCTGGTGCACCGCAAGAGCTGAGCCCGACGTTCACGCGCTGCTGTTCTCCCAGTCGTTCGCGGTGGCCCATCCGAGCGAGCCGAACTACCTGGCGCTGTTCTCCGGTTCCACGCAGGGCGTCACCGACGACTCGTGCCCGCACACCTTCGGCGCGGCCAACCTCGGGCAGGAGCTGATCGGCGCCGGGCTCGCCTTCGCCGGGTACTGCGAGAGCATGCCGTCGAACGGGTACACGGGGCAGACGGTCACCCTGTCGCCGGCATCGGTCAGCGCGAGGCGGCTGCCGGCCTCGTCTCGTGGCCGAGCCAGAACAGCTTGTCCAGGAAGGCCCACAGGAACACCCAGCCCAGGGAGATCCGCAGCACCACCGGTTCCGGCCGGCGCGTCTCGGATCACCACCAGCCTGGCCAGGACCGGCGACCCGGCGCAGGGCCGGAGGACTCATCGACCGGGGTCCTCGGTCCCGTGCCCCGACCCGGTACCGGCGCGACAGTCGTGGTGAGGGAAGGAGGAGAGATGCAGACCTACCCCGTGGACAGCACCGATCAGCTGCGCCAGCTCGCGATCAGCCAGCTGCGCAAGAAGCGCGGCCTGCAGGCACACCTGCTGGCGTACCTGACGGTCAACCTGTTCTTCAACGCCATCTGGTTCCTGACCACGCCCGGCGGGTTCTACTGGCCGGTGTTCCCGCTGCTGGGCTGGGGCATCGGGCTGGCGTTCAACGTCTGGGACGTCTACCGCCCGGACCGGCCGAGCGAGGAGGACATCGAACGGGAGATGCAGCGCCTGTCACGACCGCGATGAACGAGCCGATCGACCGCGCCAGCGCGACCGATCTGGCGTTCCTGGCGATGGAGCGCGGTGCGGTACCCGAACAGATCGGCGCGGTCCTCGTGCTCGCCCCGGGTACCGCCGTCGACCTGACCGGTGTCCGGCGGTTGTTCGCCGAGCGGGTCGCCGCGATCCCCCGGCTGCGCCAGCGCCTGGTCCGGGTACCGCCCGGCTGCGGCCGGCCGGTCTGGGTGGACGATCCGGACTTCGACGTGCGCCGGCACGTGCGGTGCGCGCCGTGCCGGTACCCGGGTGACGAGCAGGCGCTGCTGGACACCGCCGCCGCGGTCGTCGCCGAGCGGCTGCCCCGGTCGCGTCCACTGTGGACGGTGGTGCTGCTCACCGGACCGGCCGGCGGCGCGGTCGCGTTGCTTGTCGTCCTGCACCACGCGCTGGCCGACGGACTGGGCGGACTCGCGGTACTGGCCGGTCTCGCCGACGGCGCGGCCGGTCCGGTGGCCGTACCCGGGTACCCGAGGCGGCGCCCGCCACGCGGCCGGCTCGCCGTCGACGCGGCGCGGGAAACCTTGCGGGCGTTGACGCGCATGCCGGTGGTGTGGCGGGAACTGTGCAGGTCGATGGGGGCCGGCGGTGGGCTGGCCCCCGCCCCGGTGGTCCGGTGCTCGCTGGTCGCGCGGACCGGGCCATACCGCCGGTACGCCGCCGTCCACGCGGATCTGGCGACGGTACGCGCCGCGGCGCACCGGTACGGCGGCACCGTCAACGATGCGGTACTGGTCGCGGTCGGCGGCGCGCTGCGGCGGGTACTGGCGGCCCGCGGTGAGTCCGTCGACCGCCTCGCCGTCGCGGTACCGGTGGCCGGCCGGCGCTCGGCGCGGCCCGCCCAACTGGGCAACCAGGTCGGCCCGATGACCGTCACCGTGCCGCTGGCCGGTCCCTGGGCGGACCGGCTGCGCGCGGTCGACGCGGCGGTCCGGCAACGGCATGCCGCGGCCGCGGGCGGCCCGCCGCCGATCGCGGTACTGGGGCCGGTGTTCCGGGCGCTGGCCGCGCTCGGCGGGTACCGCTGGTACATGCGCCACCAGCACCGGCTGCACACGCTGGTCAGCTACGTGCGCGGGCCGGAGCGTCCGCTCACCTTCGCCGGCGCGACGGTGACCGGTGTCCTGCCGGTCGGGATCGGCGAGGCCGGCAACCTCACCGTCAGCTTCCTGGTCGTGTCCTACGCCGGTACCCTCGTCGTCACCGCGGTCGCCGACCCCGACCACGTCCCCGACCTGCCGGGGCTCACCGCGGCGCTGCGCACCGAACTCGATTTGTTCACCGGGGTAGGCACACCCTAGGCATCGACCTTGACCGATCCGATGTTTGCTCCGTAACCTCGCCGGAGAGTGCGCCGAGCCGAGGGAGTTCGACATGCGCGTCAACCGCACGGCCGCGGCAGCGGTCGGCATCGCCGTCGTGGGCGCCCTGCTCGCGGTACCGTCAACCGCGTCGGCCCGGACCGACGCGGACCCGCCACCGACCCCCGAACAGCAGGCCGCGGCCCTCGTCGCGCAGATGACGCTGGACGAGAAGATCTCCCAGATGCACACCACCGGCAAGGGTGCCGGCGGGATCGCGCGGCTGGTACCGGGCATCCCCCGCCTGGGCATTCCGGACCTGCGCATCTCCCGCGGGTGTGGGCACCGGCTCGGTGCCCGACCAGCCCAGCGCGACCGCGCTGCCGGCCCCGGTGGCGCTGGCCGCGACGTTCGACACCGACCTCGCGCACAGCTACGGCATGGTGGAGGGTACCGAGACCCTCGACGTCGGCCACAACCTGCTGGAGGCGCCCGACGTCAACATCGTGCGGGTACCGCAGGGCGGCCGCGCCTTCGAGAACTACGGCGAGGACCCGTTCCTGGCCGGGCAGCTCGCCGCCGCCAACATCAAGGGCATCCAGCGGCCCGGCCTGATGGCCGAGGTCAAGCACTACGCGGCCAACGACCAGGAGACCGCGCGCAAGACCATCAACGAGGCCATCGACGACCGGACGCTGCACGAGATCCACCTGCCGGCGTTCGAAGACGCGGTGAAGCAGTCGGACGTGGCCACCGTCATGTGTGCCTACCCGGCCATCAACGGCTCCTTCAGCTGCGAGAACAAGCACCTGCTCACCGACATCCTGCGCGGCCAGTGGGGCTTCGGCGGGTTCGTCCAGTCCGACGCGAGCGCCACCCACACCGCGGTCGGCTCCGCGCAGGCCGGCCAGGACCTGGAGCTGCGCGACAACGGGCCGTACGACCAGGAGCTCAAGGCGGCGGTCCTCGCCGGTACGGTCAGCATGCAGACGCTCGACACGATGATCATCCGGCGGCTGGCGACCGAGATCCGGTTCGGCCTCTTCAACCATCCCGCCACGATCACGCCGATCGATGCGGCGGCCGGCGGCGCCGTCGCGCGGACCATCGCCGAGCAGAGCACCGTGCTGCTGAAGAACGCCGGCGGCCAGCTTCCGCTGGCGCCCGGCGCGCTGCACTCGATCGCGGTCGTCGGACCTTACGCGCAGCAGGTCCACCCCGGCGGTGGTGGCAGCTCGCACGTCAAGCCGCTGTACACGGTCAGCCCGGTGCAGGGCATCCAGCAACGCGCCGGCACCGGGGTCACGGTCACCTCCGCCGACGGATCGGACACCGCGGCCGCGGCGCAGCTCGCCCAGGCCGCCGACGTCGCCGTCGTCATCGTGGGCGACGTCGAGAAGGAGGGCGCGGACCGGCCGAACATGTCGCTCACCGGCAACCAGGACGCGCTGGTGCAGGCCGTGGCCGCGGCCAACCCGCACACGATCGTCGTGGTCGACAGCGGCGCGCCGGTGCTGATGCCGTGGATCGACACGGTACCCGCGGCGCTGGAGGCGTGGTACCCGGGCGAGGAGGACGGCAACGCCCTCGCGTCGATCCTGTTCGGTGACGTGAACCCGTCCGGCAAGCTGCCGGTGACGTTCCCGCGCACGGAGACGCAGACCCCGGTCAGCACGCCGGACCGGTGGCCGGGCGTGAACGGTACCGCGCACTACTCG
>VAWN01000084.1:463-22167 GCA_005885555.1 Actinomycetota bacterium | reverse complement strand
TACGACGCGCAGAACCAGGACCCGCTGTTCCCGTTCGGGTTCGGGCTGTCCTACACCACGTTCGCGTTCCGGCACCTGACGGTCACGCCGGTACTGGTACCCGGCGGGTTCGTCAAGGTCGGCGTCGACGTCACGAACATCGGCACCCGCGCCGGTACCGAGATCGCGCAGGTGTACGTGACCGACCCGGCGACCGCGGGCGAGCCGCCCCGGCAGCTCAAGGGGTTCCAGAAGGTGACCCTGCAGCCGGGGCAGACGAGGCACCTGATGTTCACGCTGGACGAGCGCGCGTTCTCCGTCTGGGACGCCACCGCGCAGCAGTGGACCACGGTGGTCGGGCGGTACCGCGTCTCGGTCGGCGACTCGTCGCGCAACCTGCCGCTGTCCGCGCGGGTCCGGGTACCGGTCACGGCCGGTACCCAGTGGGTCGCGGTACAGGCGCCGGCGACGGCGACGGCCGGCTCGACCGTACCGGTGACAACGGTCATCACCAACACCGGCGACCTGCCGGTCGGACCGGTGCGGCTCGACCTTCAGGTACCGGACGGCTGGACCGCGTCCCGCGAGACCTCGCCGGGCTGGCTGTGGTTCGTCCAGCCGCACGCGTCGGTGTCCGTCACCTGGCAGGTGGCGGTACCGGCCGGGGCCACCGGTGCCGCGACGCTGACCGCCGCCGCGCGGTACTGGACCGTGCGGGGCGGCGGTAGCGCGTCCGGAACAGCCGACCTGACCGTCTCGTAACGGCGGCTGACGTCACCGCCGCTGCCGGTAGTGGTCCCGCCAGATCAGCCGGTACACCCGGGTGAGCCGGGGTACCGAGCGCAGGCCGGGGATGAACGGCAGCAGCACCAGCACCATGCTGAGCACCATCATCAGCGCCCACACAAGCGCGTCGCCGTTGTCGGATTTGTTGAACGGCGGCACCTGGTACCAGAACGTGTACAGCCACAGCCAGGCCTGGCCGGGGTACCGGCCGGTCTCGTTCATCATCCCCCACTGGTTGCCGCCCAGGTGCTCGGCGCGGGCCTGCTCCTCCAGGTATGCGCCGTCGGCCAGGAACAGCAGCGGCTTGGCGTAGTCGGTCTGGTAGAAGCCCTTCTCGGTGAGCAGCTGCCCGTCCAGCCCGCCGGCGCGGGCCAGGTCGAGCAACCGCGAGGTGAGTACCGGTACCGGCCCGTAGTCGCCCGCGGCCACCTTGGCCGGATCGTTGTCGGGTGCCTTGTCCAGCGCGTCGGCGTAGGCACCGGACCACTTCTGCTGCTGGTCGGCCGGAGCCGCCTTGTACTGTGCCAGCGCGGCGGTCAGCATCGGGTCACCGGTGACCGTGGACAGCGGCCCGAGCACGAAGTCCTCGGCGGTGTCGATCGGTTCCCGTACCCCGCCCCACCGCTGCAACGGCAGCGGCCCCAGCTTCTGCCCGGCCGTCGGATCGTTGACGTACGGCGCGCCGTAGGTGGCCGTACCGCTGGTCCCGTCGAGCTCCGCCACGGCGGTGACGACGAAGTCGTTGGGATCGTTCTGCGCCCAGCCGGCCAACGGGATCGCCGGCTTGTCCGGCGAACCGAACACGGCCGCCAGGATGACGGTCAACAGAGCCATCACGGCGAGCGCCGCGACGAACTCCTTCACCAGGTCGTAGCGTCGGTACCCGCCGGTCCAGACCGGCGCGTCGCGGCCGGCGTCGGTCGGTGTCGCGGCGACGGATGACGCGCTCACTGCTCCACCTCCTCGGCTGGCTGCGCGGTCGGGGTCCCGTCCGGGAACGGGGGTACCACGCCGCGCCGCCGCACCAGCAGCACGTGCCACACGACGAGCACGCCCAGCACGAACGGGAACAGCACGACATGGAACAGCAGCATCTGGCCGTAGTTCAGGACGTTGAACCAGGCGCCCACGCCGACCGCGTTGAGCCCGTCCTTGGCCTGCGTCGAGATCCACTGCGCGTCGAAGTTGGACTGCACGAGGTACCCGGTGAACGCGGTGGCGATGGAACCGAGGAACGCGACCGCGCCGGTCACCCAGGTCAACGCGCGCCTGCCCCGCCAGGCGGCCATGAAGAACTTGCCCCACAGGTGGATCACCATCACGAAGAAGAACAGCTCGACGCTCCACAGGTGCAGGCTGTTGACGAAGTGACCCTGCGGCGAGTCGTGGTACCACTGCGGGCCTTCCAGCGCGAGCACCCCGCCGCTGACGAGGACGACCACCAGCGCGGCCAGGGTCAGCACACCGAACACGTAGATCCACGAGGCGACGTAGGCCGGCTGCCGGTCGGGCAGCAGCCGCTCCGGCGGCCACGCGGTCACCGCACGGCGGCGCAGTCGCGCGGTCCACATCCGTTCATCGGTACCGGTCCTCTCATCGGTACTGGTCATCGCCGACGCCTTCCCGGGAACGGCGCGATCAGCGCCACGACGAAGACGACCAGCATCAGTACGATCACGATCGCGTTCGCCAGCGAGATCTGGACGACGCCCCAGTGCAGGTAGTACCCCGGATGGTCCATGGCGGGCCTCCACGCATAGCCATTGATGGACATCAGCGTGGATGCGGGCCGGCGATCGCCCCAGGGGCCAAAGTCCTCTTCCTGATGAGAAACCGATAAGAATCCGGTACCCGCCCGTCAGCCGGGGATCCGGGTCAGGTGGTACACCTCGATCAGGGTCCAGGCGACGCCGTCGATCGAGGACTCGTTGCGCCAGGTGATGTCGGCGGGGTCGGACACGTCCCAGGTCATCCGCAGCCGGACCGGTGAGTCCCCCACCGATTCGAAGGTGAGCCGGTCGCCCTCGATGCGCCCGCGCATGACGTCGGCGTGGCCGTAGTTGTCGGCGAGGACGGCGCGGTACCCGCCGAGGGCCGGGTCCCAGCCGACCACCCAGTGCCGGTACGCCCGGGTCGCCCGGTGCGCCGACCGGCCCGAGGGCGCTGGCAGTCGGTAGGAAGTGCCGGCCCGCTGAAGGCGGATAAGATCAGCCGTCAAAACGGAGAGGCGACACCGTGGACCCCAATGCGCAACTCCCGGCACCGGTCACCGCTTCGATCCCGCGTCGGCTGACCGGCTGGCTCATCGACTACCTGATCGTGCTGGTACCCGGAACCGCGCTGGTCGGGCTCGCCGTCGTGACGCTGGTCCACCAGCTGCCGAGCTACGTCGGCACGGTCGCGGCGGATGTCGGCTGGTCGCGCCTGATGGGGCTCATCACCCATCACGGCGCCGAGGCGGGCGCGGTGACCGGGACCGCGTCGCGCGAGTGGTTCGACGTCGCCCGGCCGTTGCTCGGCGCGATCCTGGCGGTACCGCTGATCCAACTCGCCTACCAGGCGGGACTGCTGTCCTGGCGTGGGCGCACCATCGGAAAGCTGGTGACGGACACCCGCGTGGACGCGGTGCGGGCAGGCGTGTCACCGCGCCGGCGGCGGCTCGCGGTACGCCGGGCACTGGGTACGACCGTCGTGGAGACCGGCCTGGTCGGCGTCGCCCTCGCGCTGGCCACCATCGGTCACCTCTACCTCGGCGCGATCCTCTGGCTGGTCGCCGTCATCGCGTTCTGGGCCAACGCGTTCACCGCGTTCGGGCCGCGCCGGCGCAGCCTCGTCGACCGGCTGGCCGGTACCGTCGTCGTCCGCACGAGGCTCTACGCCCAGGTGGCCGAGCGCGGCATCGACGTCGGACGCCGGATCTCCGACGCCGCCCTGGCCGCCCGCGACCAGGGCTCCGGCCTGCCGGCCGCGGCCGGACACCGAGCCGTGGCGGCAGCCGGCGCGGCCGGCCGGATGACCTCCGATGCCGCCGCGGTCGCCGGGCGGCTGGCCCGTGAGGGCGCGGCCGCGATCCCCCGCAGCGCGCCGGTACAGCAGGCACTGAACTCGCGTGCCGGCCAGCAGGCGCAGGCCCTGGGCGCGGCCGGCGCGGACCGCGCCCGGCAGCTCGGCACGCAGGCCGGCCGCGGGGCCCGGCTGCTGCGCGGGCGGGCCGGGCAGCTGTGGCAGGAACGGCAGAGCCAACGGGTGCAGCAGCCGCCCGATGAACCGGACGGTCCCCACCGGCCGGTGTCCGGGCCATAGCATGATCGACCGGCAACGTCTCAGCAGCGTCGCGCATTCGCACCACCCGATCGCGGCACCGGTGTCCGGGGTCAGCGTCAACCGGATCCTGCGCCGGGCCGATCGGCGGCCGGCGGCCCGCATCCTCGATCTGGGTTGCGGGGAGGCGGCCTGGGCGCTCCAGGCCCTCACCCACTACCCCGACGGGCACGCCGACGGCGTGGACATCAGCCGGTACGCCCTGGAGCGCGCCGCGGCGGCCGCGGCGCAGCGGGGCCTGGCCGACCGGCTCACGCTGCACGAGCGCGACGCCCGGCAGTACGTCCCCGACGGCGACTACGACCTGGTGATGTGCATCGGCTCGACGCATGCGTTCGGTGGGTTCGACGAGACCGTGCGGCTGGCCGGGCGGCACGTGAACGCCGACGGCATCCTGCTGGCCGGCGAGGGCTTCTGGCAGGTACCGCCGACACCGGCCGCCCTCGCCGCGCTGGACGCGGTACCCGAGGACTTCACCGACCTCGCCGGGCTCGTCGACGTCGCGGAGCGGGCCGGCTGGACGCCGGTGTACGCGCACGTCAGCGACGCCGCCGAGTGGGACAACTACGAATGGTCCTGGGTCGGCTCGCTGACCGAGTGGGCGCTGGACAACCCCGGCCACCCCGACGCGGCCGCGGCCGGTACCCTCGCCCGCGAGCACCGGGAGCAGTGGCTGCGCGGGTACCGCGGCGTGCTGGGCTTCGTGACGCTGGTGCTGCGCCGGATGTGACCGCCGTCGCTCCCCGCCGCCCGACCTGTCAAACGCGGGCTCAAACAGCCGCGCGGTTGTCTGGCCACTGAGCGGGGCCGGACCCGGCGCCCACCGGAAACAGGAGCGGACAGATGCCACTGTTCATGGACGTGCACAACATCGAGGGCGGCGTCGCCGCCGCGGACGTCGCCGCCGCGCACCAGGCGGACCTCGCGACCCAGCCGGCGCACGGCGTCAACTACCTGCGCTACTGGCTCGACGAGGGGGCGGGCCGGATCTTCTGCCTCGTCGACGCGCCGGACGCGGAGGCCGCCAACGCCGTGCACCGTGCGGCGCACGGGCTGGTCGCCGACGAGATCTACCCGGTGACCGAACACTCGTGACAGCGCGACGATGGTCCCACGGTCACGCACCGTGGGACCATTCGTAACGACATGCCGCTGACCATCCAGCTTCTCGGCCGCCCGGGCATCACCCGCGACGCCGGGGAGGTGTACGCGTTCCGCAGCCGCAAGAGCTGGGCGGTACTGGCGTACCTGATCCTCGGTGAGCGCCCGCCGAGCCGGTCGCAGCTCGCGCGGCTGCTGTTCGCCGAAGCGAACGATCCGGTCCGGGCGCTGCGGTGGAGCATGGTGGAGATCCGGCGGGCGCTGGGCGACGACGGGTCGGTCGAGGGCGATCCGGTGGTGCTGCGGCTGTCCCCCGGTACCGTCGTCGACGTCGCGGTGGTGACCAGCGGCGGCTGGGCCGAGGCCGCGGCCCTGCCGGGGCTGGCTGCCGACCTGCTCGACGGCGTCGCCGTCAAGGGCGCCGCGGCGTTCGACACCTGGCTGCTGTCCGAGCAGCGCCGCCTGGCCGCGGCGGCCGAGGCGATTCTGCACGAGGCCGCACTCGGGTCGATGTCACGGGGCGCGCTGCAGGACGCGATCGGCTACGCCGCCCGCGCCGCCGCGATGAGCCCGCTCGACGAGAACCACCAGGCACTGCTGATCCGGCTGTACCGGACGGCCGGTGACGACGAGGCCGCGGAGAAACAGTACGCGGCCTGTACCGCGGCCTTCGCGGCCGAGCTCGGTGCGGCACCCGGACCCGTCGTCCAGGCGGCGTTGCGGGAGACCCGTGAGGTGCGGGAGGAGGTCGCCGACCGGACGACCATCGAAGCGGTCATCGAGGCCGGCAGCGCCGCGGTGTCCGCCGGTGCCACCGAGGCCGGCGTGCACTCGCTGCGTACCGCGGCCAAGCTCGCCGACCGGCACGGCGGGACCCGGCTACGGGTCGGCGCCCGGCTGGTACTGGCCGAGGCGCTGATCCACGCGCTCGGCGGCCTCGACGAGGAGGGCCTGGCGGCGCTGTACGAAGCCGACGACATCGCGGCCTCCGGCGGGCTGCCCGAGGCGGTGGCGCAGGCGCGCACCGAACTCGGGTACGTCGACTTCCTGCGTGGCCGCTACGACCGGGCGCAGCTGTGGCTGACCGACGGCCTCCGGCTCGCCGGCGACTCTCCGTCGCTGCGGGCGAAGGCCACCACATACCTCGGCGCGGTGGACAGCGACCGCGGCAACTACGGGCCGGCCGCCGACCTGCTGGAGCGGGCGGTCGCCCTGTCGCGGGCCGCCGGGGAGCCGCGCCGGGAGGCGTACGCGCTGTCGCTGCTGGGCCGGGTGAACCTGTTCCGGGGCGCGCTCGACGACGCCGCGCGGCAGTTGGACGCGGCGATCGGGCTCGCCGGACGCGAGCACTGGCTGGCGTTCCTGCCGTGGCCGCAGGCGCTGCGCGGCGAGGTGCAGCTGGCCCGGGGCGACCCGGCCGGGGCGGACGAGCAGCTCCAGCAGTCCTTCGCCCGGGCATGCCAGCTCGGCGACCCGTGCTGGGAGGGGATGTCCGCGCGGGGCCTGGCGATGGTCGCCGAGGCGGGCGGCGACACCGGGCGGGCGTTCGCCCTGCTGGCCGAGGCGCGGCGGCGGTCCAACCGGCTCGCCGACGCGTACACCTGGCTCGACGGGTACATCCTCGACGCGCAGTGCGAACTCGGGTGCCGGCACGACCATCCGGAGACCCGGCGCTGGATCGGCACGCTGCGCCGGCTCGCGTCGCGAACCGGCATGAAGGCGCTGCTGCTGCGGTCGCTGCGGCACGGTGCCGCGCTCGGCGACGCGGGCGACGCCGCCGCGGCGGCGGTGGTCGGCGCCGAACTCGACGCCACGCCCGCGGGGGTACCCGGGCGGTCGCCCACGCCTGGACGTACCCGAGCGGGTCGCCCGCGTTCGGCATGAGGTCGAGGGCGGGTCCGCTGCCGGGCAGCGGGCACCCGCCTCAGGCGCGCGTGCTTCGCACGAGGTTGCGAATCGCGGCGCACACCTTGTAGGTATCGGTGCCTGCCGATGTAATGGCGGCATGACACGCCGCAGCCTGCCGGCCCTGCTCGGGCTCGTGCTGATTCTTGCGACAAGTACCGCCTGGCTGCCCGGCTCGGCGGCACCGGCCGGCGACCGGGACAACGTTGCCGGCGAGGAGGACGAGGGACCCGGGAGCGGGCCGGCCGGCAGCGACCAGTGGTTCGCCGCCCAGCGCCTGTACCCGTTCCGGTCGCCGGTCGCGCTCGAAGCCGGGTACCGTGCCGCGCAGGACCAGGCGGTGCGGGCCGCGACGGCACCGCGGGCGGCGGGTCTCGCGGCGGCCGCGTGGCAGCCGCTCGGGCCGGCCAATATCGGCGGCCGGGTCACCGACCTCGTGGTCGACCCGGTCCGGCCCGACACCGTGTACGCCGGTGCCGCGACCGGCGGGGTGTGGCGCAGCACCGACGCCGGCCGCACCTTCAGCAGAGCCTGGCCGGCGACGGTGACGCCGTCGATCGGCGCCCTCGCGATCACCCCGAGCGGCACCCTGTACGCCGGTACCGGCGAAGGCAACCCGGGCGGCGGCAGCGTCACGTTCCCGGGCAACGGCGTGTTCCGGTCCACCGACGGCGGCACCACCTGGGCACCCGCCGGGCTCGCCGGCAGCGACCGCATCGGCCGGCTCGCCATCGACCCGACCAACCCGAGCCGGATCTTCGCGGCGGCCGCCGGCAGCCTGTTCGTACCCGGCGGCGTGCGCGGCCTGTACCGCACCACCGACGGCGGCGCGACCTGGCGGCTCGTGCTGCCCGGCGGCAACGGCACCACCGGCGCCATCGACGTCGCGATCGACCCGCGCAACCCCGGCCGGGTGTACGCCGCGATGTGGGACCACCGGCGGCAACCGCAGGGGCGTACCTACGGCGGCGTCGGCTCTGGCCTGTTCCGCTCGACCGACGGCGGCACCACCTGGACCCGGGTCGGTGGCGGCCTGCCCGCCGCCAGCACCAACCTCGGGCGGATGGGCGTGGCGATCGCCCGCAGCAACAGCAACCGGCTGTACGCGATCGCCGCCGACACGACCGGAAACTTCCTGGGCTTCTGGACGTCCACCGACGCCGGTACCACGTGGGTCCGGACCCCGACCTCGTCGACGCTGACCTCGTCGCAGTCGACGTACGGCTGGTGGTTCGGGCGGATCTGGGTCGACCCGGCCGCGTCGCGGCACCTCTGGGTCCCCGGGGTACCGATGCTGGAGTCCACCGACGCCGGTACCACCTGGACCAGCACCAGCGCGGTGCACGCCGACCAGCACGCGTTGGCCTTCGACCCGCGGGTGGCCGGCCGGGTCTTCCTCGGCAACGACGGCGGGGTGTACCGGTCGACCTCGAACGGCTCGCTCTCCGGTACCTGGACCAGGGCGACGTCGCTGGCGGTCAACCAGTTCTACACGGTGGCCACGTCCCGGCAGGACCTCACCAGGGTCAGCGGCGGCGCCCAGGACAACGGTTCGCTGCGCAGCTGGGGCGGCACCGCGTTCAACTCCATCGGCGGCGGGGACGGCACCACGAACCTGATCGACCCGACCAACCAGAACAAGGTCTACTCCTGCTCGCAGTTCGGCGCGTGCACCCGCTCGACCGACGGCGGTACCACCCGGTCCGGCTTCGGCGCGACCGTGTCCGACCGGCGCAACTGGGTCACGCCGATCGTGTTCGACCCGGGCAACCCGTCGGTCATGTACTACGCCGGCAACCGGGTGAACCGGTCCACCAACTCCGCCGCGAGCTGGACCGCGATCAGCCCGGACCTGAGCCACGGTGACGGCGGTGTGGGCGGCGCGGTCTTCGGTACCGTCACCACGCTCGCCGTCGCGCGGTCGGACGGGCGGGTCATCTACGCCGGTACCGACGACGGCCGCGCCTGGGTCACCCGCAACACCGGCGGTACCTGGACCGAGATCACCGCCGGCCTGCCGACCCGGTGGCTGACCCACATCGAGGTCGACCCGGCCGACGCGAACACCGCCTACGTCTCGGTGTCCGGGTACCGCAACGGCGACCCCGGCGCGCACGTGTTCCGGACGACCACCGGCGGCACGGCGTGGCAGGACATCTCGGCCGGGCTGCCCGACGCTCCGGTCAACGACCTCGCGATCGACCCGCGCAACTCCGCGATCCTTTATGCCGCAACGGATGTCGGCGTCTTCGCGCGGGCGGCCGGTGGCGGGTGGGCGCCGGTGGGTTCGGGGCTGCCGCTGGTACCGGTCGCCGACGTGGACGCGGCCGCGTCGGGTACCACGACGGTGCTCACCGCCGCCACCTTCGGTCTGGGCTTCTACCGGACGTCGATCACGCCGT
Organism: Actinomycetota bacterium; assembly: GCA_005885555.1. Taxonomy (GTDB): domain Bacteria; phylum Actinomycetota; class Actinomycetes; order Mycobacteriales; family Micromonosporaceae; genus AC-43. Next base: position 12,673 of record VAWN01000084.1, on the reverse strand, counting down.
GACCGGGGTGACGGTCAGGTTGGTGTACTCGGCGTGCGGCCAGGTGGCGGTGAACGCGCCGGCCTCGATGCCGGCCAGTCCGGCGCTCCAGGTGGCGTCTGCGACCGTCGCCACGGACCGGCCGTCGACCGAGGCGGTGATGGTGGTACCGGTCAGCGAGAGGCCCAGGTGGTGCCAGCGGTCGACCCCGGCGGCCGCGTTCAGCGTGCCGGCCGCGAGGACGGCGGTACCGGCGGCGGTCACGTTGTTCCGGAACAGGCGCCACGCGCCGGTCGTGGACAGGTCGAACAGGTACCCGCCGAAGTGGCCGATGTCGGCCTGGCTGCCGTGCCGGTCGAACCGCCCGATGAGCCCGGCGGAGGTGAACGGCCGGGTCAGCAGCACGTCGACGCCGACGGTGTAGTCGGACCAGCCGCCGTCGCCGACGATGGCGAACGGGTACCGCGCCCCGGCCGCGCTGCCGTGCCACAGGACCGGTACCGGGTCGGCCTGCTGGACGGTGCAGGTCGTCGCGGAACCGTTGGCCCTGGCGCACGGGGCGACCTCGAAGGCGCCGTCCTGCGCGGCGAGCAGGCCGGGTTCGTCGTCGGCCGGGCCGGCCGCACCTGACGTGGTCAGGTCGTCGCGGTACGGCAGTGGCAGCGGCGTCGCCGGCGGGATCGCCGCGCCGCGGTTACCCTGCCCCGTGGTCGTGGTCAGGCTGTACACCCAGCCGGGCTGGACGACCAGGCTGAAGGTTCCGTTGACCGGGTGGATGTCCGCCTGGCGGATGAACCAGGTGGCCGGGTTTGCGCTGTCGGGCCGGAAGTCGCTGGCCCACACGTGGACCGTCCGGCCGGAGAGCTTGCGGCCGCCGGTGACCCGCACGGTGATCCGCCGCGCCGTGCTGGCCGTCGTCGTCTCGACGATCGTGCTGAACCCGTCGCGCGCGCCGGACACCAGCGTCACGTACGAACCGTTGGCGCGGTTGCCGTCCAGGTACCCGCTGGCGGAGTCGACGTAGTCCCATCCCGGCCGGGCGAACTGGGTGACGTGCGCGACGACCCACGCCATCGCGTTGACGGTGTAGTTACCGGACCACGGCTGGTCGGCGGTGACCAGTCCCCGGTTCTCGAACGGCAGCTTCGCCGGCATCGCGTCCAGGACCGGCCATTCCAGGTACCCCGTCATCCGGGCGTCGAGGTACCCGCGGAGCATCGCGCGGGCCATCGCCGGCGCGCACGGTTCGTGACAGCCGGCCTGCACGCCGGCGTCCATGCCGCCCATCTCGCTGCCCCACAAGGGTTTCCCGGACGCCAGCGCCGCGTCGGTGATGTCGCAGCTGGTGGCCGCGCCCTGGACACCGGTCGGGAAGCCGCACGGGTCGTGGGTACCCAGGATGGCCACGTCCGGGCTGTCGGCGTAGTGCCAGCCGCTGTCCCCGGCCACGATCTGGACCTGCCGGTAGCCGTGCGCGTCCAGGGCCTGCCGGAGGGCGTGGAACCATCCGGCGTGCTCGCCGTTGTCCGACTCGTTCCACCCGCCCAGGTAGCTGACCCGCAGGCCGTACCGGCCCGCGCAGCCCAGCCAGTCCAGCAGGTAGCTGATGTCGTCGGCGGTGAACAGGCTGCGGTGGCGGTCACCCACCCAGCCCGGAGCCGCCCACTGCAGGCCGTACAGGCGCAGCGCCGGGTTGCGCGCCACCGCTTGCGCCGCGATGGCGAACTCGTACCCGCTCTGGCAGTTCACCCGGCCCCGGGCGTGCTCGACGCTCGGCTCGGCGCCGTCGGAGGAGTTCGCGTCGCCGCCGATCTCCAGCTTCAGCAGCTGCAGGGAGGCCCCCACGCCGGGGGTGAACAGGTAGTCGAGGATCTGGGACCGTTGTGGTTGCGGATAGTCCATCAGGTACCGGGCATTGCCGCCGCCGCCGAGGACCGCGCCGACGCCGTCGTAGGCGCGACCGGTACCGTCGCCGTTGATCGTGATCCCACCCGGCGGCCAGACCACGGCCCGCACTATCGCGGTCGCCACGACGACCGCGGCCGTGGCGAGTACCGCGAGGACGACAGACGTGGCCGGCTTCACCGAGGAGTGCTCCTCTCGACGCCCGCCCACCGTAGCGCGCGCCGTCCAGCCGCACCGCTACCGCACGTCCGGCGGTCTGGCACAATCCGCTGCAGAGGTGGTGTGATGCGTCTTCATGTCGGGTGCGCGATGTGGACCCACAAGGCCTGGCAGGGCCGCTTCCTCCCGCATCCCGCCCCGGCACACCAACGGCTGCGGTCCTACGCCCGTTGGTGCAACGCGGTCGAGGGGAACACCACGTTCTACGCGACGCCGGCCCGGGACACCGTGGCTTCCTGGGCGCAGCAGACCGGTCCCGACTTCCGGTTCGTGGTGAAGCTGCCGAAGGCCGTCACGCACGAGCGCCGGCTGACCGACGCCGGCGCGGAACTGCGGGCCTTCCTGGCGGCGATCGAGCCACTCGGGCCGCGGGTCCACACGCTCTGGATCCAGCTGCCCGGGTCGTTCAGCCCGTCGGAGGTACCCACGCTGGCGGGCTTTCTGCGTCGGCTGCCGCGGTCGCACCGGTACGCCGTGGAGGTCCGCCATCCGGCGTTCTTCACCGAGCCACGCGCGACCGCGCTTCTGGAAGGGGTACTGGTCGCCGCGGGCGCCGAGTGGATTCCCTTTGACACCACCGCCTTCTTCGCCCGGCCGCCGGCCAGCGAGGCGGAGCGGGACGCGTGGGCGAGGAAGCCGCGCCTGCCGCTGCGGTCGGTGGCGCTGACCGACCGGCCGATCGTCCGGTACCTCGGCCGCGACGACCGCGCGCAGACGGTCGAAGGCTGGCAACGCTGGGTCGACGTCGTCGCCGGGTGGCTGCGCGAGGGGCGCTCACCGACGGTGTTCATCCACACCCCGGACAACGCCGACGCGCCCGATCTCGCCCGCCGGTTCCATGACGAGGTACGGGCCCGGCTGCCGCAGGTCGAGGCGCTGCCCTCGCAGCCGGCGCCGTTGACCCTCTTCTGACCGATGACCCGCCGAGGGAGTGACCGGGATGGCTGACGCCGACGACGTGCGACGCCTGGCGTCGGCGCTGCCCCACGTCGTGGAGATCGACAGCGAGGGCTTCGACTTCCGGGTGGCCGACAAGGGTTTCGTCTGGTCGTACCCGGAGCGCCGGCCGGGCCAGCGGCGGGTGATCCGCACCGACATCGCGGTGCTGTTCGTCGGCGACGAGGCGGAGAAACAGGCGCTCCTGCTCGGCGAGCCCGACGTCTTCTTCACCACGCCCGGCTACGACGGCCTGCCCCTGGTGATGCTGCGGCTGGCCGAGGTCGACGTCGAACGCCTGCGGGAGCTGGTGACCGACGCGTGGCGGATGCGGGCGCCCGAGGTGCTCGCGAAAGACCTCGACTAGGTGGGCGGCCGTCTCAACCGACAGCGACGGCGAAGACGTGCATCGCCGGTTGCCCGGCCACCGCGCTCGGACTGACGTCGGGCAGCGTCAGGTACCGTGCCGCCCTGCCCGGTGACAGCGCGACCGAGACGGCGTACAGGTGGACGGTCTGGTTGCGCCTGCCCTGTGGTGTGTTGAGGTACCCGAAGGTGCCCACGACGTCGGTACCCGGTGCCGGCGCGGTGGACCACCAGTCTGCCAGCGTGAGAGTGAACGACTCGGTGCTGCCGTCGGTGTACGTGACGGTGGCGGTGCCCGAGGCGGTACCGTAGTCGGCCGCACCGATCAGGCCGAGCCGGCCGCCGGATCCGGGCAGCACGACCGACTGGCCCCAGGCGAGGACATTGTCGACGCCACCCGGCGCGGTGGAGGCCGGGTCCGGCCGGGTCGGGTCCGGCCAGGCCGCGGCCGGCCAGGTGAACGTCAGTCCATTGTGGACGATGTGTGCGCCGGGCGTGAATCCGGCCGCCGCCAGCGCCTGCGCGGAGTAGCTGAAGCCGCCACCGTCGAGGTTGCCGGCGGCCGGGTTCGCGTCGGTGCTGATTCCCGGGTTGTTGAATGCGGCGGCCAGCGACGGGTACGGCACCGAGGTCTGCGCGCAGGTGCTGTCTTCCCGTCGGGCGCCGCGGTAGGTGGACGTCGCGGTGAGCGGGTACCGTCCCGGCCGGGCCATGTCCGGTACCGTGACCCGCCACGTCGTGCGCACCGTCTGCCCGGGGTCGACGCGGTCGAACGTCGCGGGCGAGGTGGCCGCGACCGGCCAGCCGTCCGGCGCGGACAGCGCCATCGTGTACCGGTACCGCGGCGCGTCCGCGGTGTTGCGGAACAGCGTCGTCGCAGCACCGGTGGATCCCGCTTCCGCCAGGCTCGGCGCGTCCAGGACGAGCCCGCCGCGCACGACGACGACGGCCGATCCGTCGACGCCGTCCACGGTGGCCGTGACGGTGGCGACGCCGTCGCCGACCGCCGTCGCCTGTCCGGTGCCGTCGACCGTCAGCACCGCCGGATCGCTGGTACGGTAAGCGATCCCGGCCGGGCCGGTGTCCACAAAGGACTGGTCGTCGTTGACCGCGGCCACCGCCCCGGCCACGTCCAGCGTGTCGCCGACCGTGCAGACGACCCGCTCCGGCACCACCGTGACGTACCGGACCCGTGGCGTCAGCGGCCCGGACACCGCCACGGTGACCGAGCCGGCGACGGTCGCCGCGTCCCGCGCCACCTGGAACTCGTACCCGCCGGCGTACACGACCGACCGCATCGCCGCGGCGTCCCAGAACGATAGCTCAGCGACGGGCACCCGGAGTCGGATGTGTTGCCTTTCACCGGGGCGCAGCACGGCCGTCTTCGCGAAGCCCACGAGCCGCCGGATCGGCAGTTCCAGGCCGGGAACCGGGAACGGCGTGGCGACGTAGAGCTGGGCGACCGTCGCGCCACGGGTACCGCCGGTGTTGGTCACGTCGAAGCCTACGGTGACCGTGTCGTCCGCGGACACCTGTGCCCGGTCCGCGGACACGTTCGCGTACCCGAAGGTCGTGTAGCTGCGCCCGTGGCCGAACGGATACGTCGGCGTACCGGTGAAGTACCGGTAGGTGCGCCCGAGGCCGCCGGTCGCGCCGGGGGTCAAGCCGTAGTCGGACATCGCGGGCAGCTGCGCGTCGTCGCGGTACCAGGTGAAGTTGAGGTGCCCGCTGGGGTTGTGCCGGCCGAGCAGCACGTCAGCGAGCGCCGTGCCCTGGCTCTGCCCGTTGTACCCGCTGAACACGATCGCCGGTACCGTACCCGCGACGTCATCGATCGTCACCGGACCGCAGGACTGGATGACCAGCACCGTGTTCGCGTTGCCCAGCGCGGCGACCTGCCGGACCAGTGAGCGGTAGTTGCCGGGCAGCGCCAGGCCGGTGCGGTCGCGGCCCTCGTCGGCGACGGCGGAGTCGGTGCCGACGAAAATCACCACCAGGTCGGCCGACCGGATCGCCTCGGGCGTACCGGCGCCGAGCACCGCGGGCCCGGTCGCGGTGGTCGAGGTGTGCGCGGCGTCGTGGACCACCGAAGCGTCCGGGTTGGCGAGCAGTACCGCACGGCGGATCGCCTGTACCGCGTTCACCTGGAACGTCGGGCTGCCCGAGTACCCGCCCAGGGTCACCTTGTTCGCCAGGTCGCCGAGAATCACCACCTGGTCGAGGTGCCGGGCGTCCGCCGGAAGCACCGGCCGGCCGCGTGCGGGTACCACGTCGTTCTTCAGCAGTACCAACGAGTTCGCGGCGACCTCCGCGGCCAGTGCCTGGTGTGCCGGGCACTGGATGACGTCCCTGGTGATTGTGGTGTACGGGACGCGTCCGGCCGGGTCGAACTCACCGGTGCGCATCCGGACCGTGAACACCCGCAGCAGTGCGGTGTCGAGGATGCCCTCGGTCAACACGCCGGCCCGGATCGCCTGCTCGATGTTGGCGATGGTCGCTTCGGTGCCGGGGCAGTTGAGCTGGGTACCGGCGCGCAGTGCCCACGCCTGTCCCCCGGCCGCGCCGGATATCCGCGCACCGGTCGCCTGGTTGGTCCACGTCGCGTTGTCCCCCTTGTGGTCGGTGGACCAGCCGGGCGGCGCCCAGTCGTGGCCGGCCGGGAACGTCTTGTACGTGGTGCCGACGGCGCCGCAGTCCGAGGTGGTGTATCCGGCGAACCCGAACGTCCGCTGCGCGATCCGGTCGACGGTGTATTCGTCGGCCACCGCGGGTACGCCGTTGATCGCGTTGTACGCCGTCATCATTCCGGCCACGTGCGCGTCCTCGATCAGGCGCTGGAAGTGTGCGAGGTAGTACTCCCGCAGCGCGCGTTCGTCCACATTGGACGATATGCCGAACCGGTCGGTCTCGACGTTGTTGAGGGCGTAGTGCTTGGCGGTCGCGGCCGCCTTCAGGTACCCGTCGGGACCGTCGCCCTGCAACCCTCGCACGTACGCCCCCGCCATGACGGCCGCGAGGTACGGGTCCTCGCCGAACGCCTCGTCGGTCCGGCCCCAGCGGGGATCGCGGTCGAGGTTCACCGTCGGAGCCCAGTAGGTCAGGCAGCCGTAGTTGCCCGGCAGCGGCCCGAGGTTGTTCTGCGCAACACCCCACAGCGACGTGTCGAGGAACCCGCGCGCCTCGCTCGCGATGGCCGCCGCCGCGGCCTGCAGGAGCCGGGCATCCCAGCTCATCGACGCCGCGAAGTTGGTCGGGAAGCTGGTGGCGCGTACCCCGCCGGACACCTCGCCGCTGTCGGTGTCGGCGCCGAGCACGTTGACGCCGTGCTGGGCCTCGTTCGCGTACGTGTACTGCTGCACGCCCAGCCGGCCGATCGCGGGCGCCGCATGGGTATGCAGTTGCAGCACCTTCTCCTCCAGCGTCAGGCGCGACACCAGGTCCGCGGCCCGCTCCGCGAAGGAGTACCGGGTGTCCAGATAGATCGGCACATCGTCAGCCATGCGAAACCGCCCACCAGGTCGTCGCCAACTCGCGTGTGGACCCGCCCAGGTACAGCTTCCCATCCGGGTCGACGCCCGGGTCGCGCAGCGCCCGGTCGACCTCGCCGTGCCGGGTCCGATCATCCCTGCCGGGTGAGGCCGGCCCGGCCGGTGCGCCGACACCCTTGCGGGATGGGTCAGCTTGCACGGCTCGTCGCCTGCGTCGGTGTCGCGGTACTCGTCCTGGCCGGCTGCGGCAACGGTGGCGGCGGGGACGCGAAGGTGAAGCTCGCCGAGTCGCGGGTGTCCGACAAGCAGAAGGCGCTCGCGGATGCGCAGTCGCAACTCGCCGCGAAGACCGACGCGTTCTGCAAGAGCAGCGCCACCTACATCACCGCGCTGGACCGGTACGGCGACGTCCTGCACCGGACGGCGCCCACGGTCGGCGACGTCAAGACCGCGGGCACCGACCTGACCAAGCCGCGTGAGGAGGTCATGTCCGGCGCGCAGGCGGTGTCCGACGCCCGGCAGCAGGTCGCCACCGCGGAGAAGGACCTGGCCGACGCCCAGGCGGCGCTCGCGGCCGCGCAGGCGCAGGCCTCGATCCAGCCGAGTACCGTGCCGTCGCCGGGCAGCACGCCGTCCGTCGCGCCGTCGGTGTCCGGCACGACGGTCAACCGGGTGAAGCAGGCCGACGCCGACTTCACCGCGGCGCAGCAGGGCATCAGCGACCAGACCCCGCTGGTACAGGCGGCGCAGCAGTTCAACGCGGCCGTCGTCGCGCTGGAGATGTCGTGGCTGCGGCTGTTCGCCGAGGCCGGCTGCCTGACCGACGAGAAGCAGAAGCAGGCCGAGGCGGCGGTGCACGACTACACCGCGGCGCTGCAGAAGTCGCTCACCGACGCCGGGTACTTCCAGGGCACGGTCGACGGGGTGTACGGGCCGACCACGGTCGACGCGGTCAAGGCCCTGCAGAAGGCGCACGGCCTGCCGACGACCGGAACGGTGGACAAGGCCACCGACGCGGCGCTGCAGGCCGACCTCCAGGCCAAGGGCGGCGCGGCAGCCCAGCAGGCCCTCGTGTCGACGGCGGCGGTGCAGCAGACCCTCAAGCTCGCCGGGTACTGGACCGGACCGGTCGACGGCACCTGGACGCCGGCCCTGACCGAGGCGCTGAAGTCCTTCCAGAAGGCGCTGGGGGTCGAGCCCACCGGTACCGTCGACGCGGCCACGATCGCCGCGCTCGAACACGCCATCGCCACCGCCAAGCAGCCCGGCCCGGCTCCGGCTCCGTCGCCCTCGCCGTCGAAATAGGGTTTTTGCGATCCGCGCGGTCGTCAACGCGGTCCGGCCCTACGCGAGGCTGCGCTGGCGGCACACCGGCTTCCGTCCCGGCGACGGCGCCGCCCTCGCCGTCGAAATAGGGGTTTTGCGAGTATATTCAGCATATGTACCGACGTCAGGTGCTGGCCACCGCCGGTACCGTCGCGCTCGCCGCTGCCGTTCCTGTCGATCGCCGGGTTCGATGTGGTCACCCGGGACCGGCCCGGCCTGATCCAGCTCCTTCAATGCCTCACCGGTACCGTCGCGGCGCTCGGCGGTCCGGACCGGTTGACCACCACGGTCGGCCTCGGCCCGTCGTTGTTCGCCGACGACCGCTCCTCGACGCCGGCCTGATCTTCGTCTGCTTCCAGCGCGACCCGGGACAGCAGTTCATACCGGTCCAGCGCCGGCTCGCCGAAAGGGACGCGCTCAACGCGTTCAGCCAGCACACCGCGAGCGCCGTCTTCGCCTGCCCGCCCGCCGCGGGGGCAGGCCCGGCGACCGGCGCCTGGATCGGGTCGGGACTGTTCGCATGAGGCACCCCGCCGTGGTGGCTCTGCTCGCGCACGCGCTGGCCGTGGCCGGCTGCGGGGGTACCCACACCGCCCGCGCGGTCGCCCCGGTGTCCACCGCCTCCGTGGCGCAGTGGGACCCGACGAAGATGCCGGATCCGTGCCGGCTCATCAGTTGGTCCGAGGTGGCCGCGACGATCGGCGCGCCGGTGTCGACGGGTACCCGCCTGCAGACCTGGCCGCCGCTGTGCCGCTTCGTCATCGACCCGGCCAGCGCGACGTTCGTGTACCTCTCGGACGACTCGCGACCGGCCGCCGTCGACGACTTCGACCGCAACGCGCACACCACCAACGAGACCCAACCGGTCACCGGCGTCGGCGACCGCGCCTACTGGCTCCCCAGCTGGGCGCACTGCACGTGCTCCGCGCCGGTACCCAGGTCGTCGTCATGTTCCGCGGCGGCAAGGTGCCCACGGACGCGCGGACCGCGGCGGTCGGGTTGGCCCGCATCGCGCTGCCCCGCGCGCGGCCGTGAGTCCGGCCGTGCGCCCGGGTCATGCCGGATGCGGCGTGACCGGGCGCAGTTCCGGCCGGTCGTCGGTGCCGATCGCGGCCAGCACCTCGGTCAGCGCCGCGACGACCCGCGGGTCGAACTGCCGGCCGGCGGCGCGGTGCAGTTCGGCGAGCGCGTTGACGGTCGTGCGGGCCGGTGCGTACGCGCGCGGCGAGGTCATCGCGGCCAGCGCCGAGCAGGTGGCGATGATCCGCGCGCCCAACGGGATCTGGTCGCCGGACAGCCGGTCGGGGTACCCGGTGCCGTCGAACCGCTCGCGGACAGAGCGGATCAGCGGTGCCAGGGGTGCCAGGGCCGGCGCGGCGGCCATGATGCGCTCGCCGATGGTGGGGCACTGCTGGATGAACTCCCAGTCCGACGGTTCGAGCGGCGGAACCTGCTTGAGCAGGCTGTCCGGCACGGCCACCTTGCCGATGTCGTGCAGCTGCGCGGCCTGGCGCACCCGGGTCCGCTCCGCGGCCGAGAGCCCGAGCAGGTCACTGACCAGGCCGGCCAGCTCCGCGGTACGCGCCATCCGCTCGGTCAGCTGTGGGTCGCGCTCGTGCAGGGCGCGCAGCAGGGCGTTGGTCGTCTGCGTGTCGGCGGGTACCCGGCCGGACGTCTTCTGCTCGTACATCCGCTGGTCGACCAGGCGCAGCGCCTCGGCGGCGTCGCGGGCCTCGGTGGGCAGCAGGACCGCGCCGTGCGATGCGGTGATGGCGAACCCGTCGCCGCGCTCGGTCAGCGCCCGTACCGTCGTGTCGATCGTCGCGCTGATCCGGTCGGGACCCGGCCGGGCCAGCACGCAGAACTCGTCGCCACCGATGCGGTACGCGCTCGCCCGGCCGGCAAGCGCCGCGGCCAGGGTACCGCCGAGCCGGGTGAGCAGCGCGTCGCCGGCCGGATGGCCGAAGGTGTCGTTGTAGACCTTGAACCCGTTGAGGTCGCACAGGATCAGCAGCAGCGGGTCGCTGTCGGTCGCCCGGCGCAGCCCGGCGGTGAGGTCCGCGGTGAGCCGGCGCCGGTTGTACAGCCGGGTGAGCGCGTCGGTGTTGGCCGCGCGGACGAGCACCAGCTGCCCCCGCCACAAGGCCGCCACGACGTAGGCGACGAGCAGCAGCGACACCGCCACCAGCACGATGGCGAGCGCGCCCACGCCGGTCAGCGGGTTCGTCGGGCTCGGCGCGAGCGCCACGGCGTACCAGTGGTTCGCGTTGCCCGGGGTGTCGTCCACGCGCTGGTAGGCCGCCAGCCGGCCGCCGATGGTCAGCTGGCCGCTCTGCTTCCAGCCGGACACCACACCGGCGAACCGGTGCTCGGTCGGGGCGCCCAGCGGTGCACCGATCCGTTGCGGCTGGGCGGTGTCGATGACGACCGCTCCGGTCTGCGCGTCCACCACGAACATCGGCCCGGTACCGTAGGCCGCCGCCTCCTCGCGGAAGCTCTCGACGGTCACCTCGAAGTGCACGATCGCGTGGTTGACGCCGTCGCGGCTGGGCACGACGGTGGAGTTCGCCAGTACCCACTCGTCGGTGTCCGGCGAGACGTACGGCCTGGCCTGGTACACCTGGCCCTGCCGGAGCGCGAAGGTCGGGCGGAAGAACGGGTTGCCGGACTCGTCGGGCGACAGGTCGTCGATGGCGGCCCGCTCGCCGCGCACCACCCGGGCGTTCTCGGCGCCGGCCGCGTCGATGAAGCACGCCTCGCCGATCCGGCCGGGGTACAGCTTCTCCAGGTAGTCCATCGCGTCGTTGGCCTGTCGCAGGACCGCGCCACCGGAGCGGATCCGCTCGTCACGGGTACCCGGAAGGTCGTACAGCGCCGCGAAGGCCGGGTTCTGCGCGGTGATCAGCATGATCGACCGCGAGCGCTCGAAGTAGTCGTTGAGCACCTGCGACTGCTCGGTCGCCCGCCGCATCAGCTCCTGGCGCTGGCGGGTGAGCGCGTTGGCGTGCCCGGCGAGGCCGGCCCCGGTGCCGACGGCCAGCAGCGCAACCGCACCGGCAAGTACCAGCAGCAGCAAGCGCCTCATCAGTCACCACCCACCCGACCTCTGTCGCCTGTGCCTATCGGCGGCGGGCCGGCTCAGCTGAGCACGGCACGGTGGCCGGAAACGCCAGCATCCATGCGGTGAGTTCGCCGGGCGGCATCGGCCGGGCGTAGTGGTACCCCTGTGCGATGTCACAGCCGAGATCGCGCAGCGCGGTGACGTGTTCGCCGCCCTCGACGCCCTCGGCGACGACGGTCAGCCCGAGATTGTGTCCGAGGTCGATGGCGCCGCGGACCAGTACGGCATCGTTGTCGTCGCCGGTCATCCGGAGCACGAACGTGCGGTCCACCTTCAGCTCGTCGACGGGCAGCCGGCCGAGGTACGCCATCGAGGAGTACCCGGTGCCGTAGTCGTCGATGGACAGCCCGACACCGAGCTCGTGCAGCAGGGTGAGGGTGGTCATGGCGAGGCCGGGGTTGGTCATCACCGTCGTCTCGGTGACCTCCAGCCGCAGCAGGGCGGCGGGCAGCCGGTACTCGTCGAGCAGCCCGGTGATCCGGGTGACCAGTGACGGGTCGTGCAGGGTACGGGGTGAGAGGTTCACCGCCACCGGCACGCGCAACCCGCCGTCGAGCCAGTCCCGCGCCTGCCGCAGGGCCTGGCGCAGCACGTAGGTGGTGAGCTGGTTGATCAGCCCGGTGGACTCGGCGATCGGAATGAAGTCGGCGGGACCCACCAGCTCCCGGGTGGGATGCCGCCACCGCAGGAGCGCCTCGACACCGCACACCTCACCGCGGCGCAGGTCCACCTTCGGCTGGTAGAACAGCGTCAGCTGGTCGTCGGCGTCGAGGGCGCGGCGCAGCTCGCCGAGCAGCAGCAGGCGGGAGGAGTCGTGCACGCGGGTCTCCGGCCGGTACACCATCAGTCCGGCCCTCGCCTCCTTCGCCG
>VAWN01000084.1:0-385 GCA_005885555.1 Actinomycetota bacterium | reverse complement strand
GGTGCACGCCGGCGATGATCCGGTCCGCCAGCTTGGTGGCCTCCTCGACGCCGACGTGGGGAAGCAGCACGGCGAACTCGTCGCCGGACAGGCGCGCGAGGGTGTCGCCCGGCCGCAGTACCCGGCCGACGCGGGTGCCGACCTGGCGCAGCAGCTCGTCGCCGTACCGGTGGCCGAGGCTGTCGTTGACCTCCTTGAACCGGTCCAGGTCGAGGAGCAGGACGGCGAGGCTGCCTCCGGTACGCAGCTGCGTCACCAGTGCCGCGGTGAGCCGTCCGGTGAACGACGGCCGGTTCGGCAGGCCGGTCAGCGTGTCGTGCAGCGCCCGGTGCTGGCTCAGCGCCGCCTGCAGCAGCAGGGCGCGCTGGTGACCGACGACGACGAG
>VAWN01000110.1 GCA_005885555.1 Actinomycetota bacterium | reverse complement strand
CCGGCGCTGTCGGTGACCGACGTGCCGGGGGTGCCCATGGCGAGGGGTCCAGCTTCGTGGTGGGTGGAGCCGAGGCCGTCGCGCCAGGATCCCCCGCCGGTGGCATCGGGCACCGGCGCGGTGGCCTGCCAGGTGCCCGTGCGCCGGTCCAGGTACTCGATGTTCTTCGGGTCGTTGCCGGACAGGGCCGCCGCGAGGGTGAAGGTGGCCTGGTCCATCCGGGTCCACAGGGTCATGTCGTCACCGGTGGCGACCAGGTTGACGTAGGCGCGCTGGGCGCCGAACTGGTCGGTCTCCGGTGACAGGTCGATCCAGCTGCGCGCCGGGTCCGGGGACAACGCCGTGCCGGGGCCCATTTCGCCGATGCCGCGGAACACCACGACGATCCAGTCGGGGTCCTGGTTGGCGCGGATGTGGTCGAGGGTGTCGATGTCGGGTACCTGCTGCCACATGTTGCGTTCCGGGTCGCTGCCGCCCACGGCGGCGGCGGAGACCTGCAGGTGGAACCGGCGCCCGGACGCGGAGCCACGGACCAGGAATGCGGTGGTTTCCAGGCTGTCGGCCGCGGCGGGCAGCCCGAACGCCGCGCGGCGGATCCGGACGGTGATGTTGCTGTGCAGGTGCCCAATCAGGTTGCCCAGACGGGGGGCACCGAACCGGGTGTCGCCCAGGCCGAGGGAAGTCAGCGCGAGGCGGGTGTTCTCGATCGTGCCGGCCGCAAGGATCACCGCGCAGCTGGCCGGTACCGGCAGGGTGGTGCGGGTGCCGGCGGTGACCAGGTCGATGCCGGTGACCCGGCCGCCGCTGGTGGCCAGCCCGACGACCTGGGTGCGCGGGACGAGGAACAGCCGGCGGCTGAGGTCCCCGCGGGCGGTGTCGGTGGCGGCGTCGTCGCGGACCCCGTCGATGATCCACGGGGTGGAGGAGAACTTGTCGAACGGGAACAGCCCCGGCCCCGGCGCGGAGCCCTGCACCGCGAGGGTGCCTCCTCGACGGCGTCCAGCGGCGCGCCGAGCCCGCCGATCGCGGTCTGGAACGCGGTGAGCAGGTCGTTGTGGAACGTGTTGTTGACCATGTAGTCGGTGGTCTCCGCGGTGCCGATCTCCGCCGCGGTGCGCGGGTACCCGTCCGGTCCGGTCAGCCAGGCGGCGACGTCGGCGGGCCAGTTGGCGAGGTCTGCGTCGGTCAGGCGGGGTGACCAGCCGCCCCAGAACAGCGACCGGCCGCCGATGTTGTACGCCAGGCCGGGGAATGCCTCGTTGCTGATCCACGGCATGCCCCACACCACGTTCTGCGCGCCGCTGCCGTCTTCCCGCTTGCGCGGGTAAGTGGGGCCGCCGACGCTGCCACCGAGGCGTTGCGGCAGGTTCTGGATGTGGCCGGGGAACAGGAACGCTCCGGCGTCAAGGACCAGGATCCGCAACCCGAGTGGTGCGCTTTCGCGGTAGAGCCCGCGCCGACGACGACCGCGTCGAACGGGAAGCCGCCGTCGGCGAGCTGGGCCTGGATTTCGGCCCAGTCGTTGCACACGTAACGGCCCAGCACGTCGTAGGCGAACGCGGTCTGCTGCACGGCGACCCGTTGGGCGGGGTCGGGTGAGGCGAGCAGTAAAGGAAGGTCTGGAGGGTTCTTCGGCATGACGGCCTCCCTGTCCCGGGGTCGCGGGACGCCGACCGACGGCCGGTTCCAGCTCCGCAATCTCCTCGCCGAACGTAACGGCCCTATGACGTGTCGTGGGTCGTTTCTGGACGCCAACCTGGGGTTCGTCGACAACCCGACACGGCCTACCGCGCCTATCCGTTGGTGGTGGCGTGCCAGCCGTCGGTGCGTCGAAGGTGAACCAGGATGCGGGCAGCCGGCTGCGGGGCCGTGCCGTGCGCGCAGAGGACCGAATGGTCGGTCCCGTCACGCCGCCGCTCCCCGTGAGGCTGTGCCGGTACCAGGCGGCAGAGGCCGCCCGGCCGACAGCAGTAGCAGGCCCGGGCGGGTCAGCGTGCAAGTCGCCGGCGTGCCCCAGCCGGCCAGCCGAACCCGTGTCGATGTCCCGGTGTTTGCGCGTGTGCTGTCAGCGGTGGGCGGTGACGGGTTCGTGGTGGGCGGTGCGGTCGGCGCTGTCGGGTTCGGCGTGTACGACCGCGGCGGTCAGGCGGGGCACTGCGTGGATGAGCCGGTGTTCGGCATCGTGGGCGATGGCGTGGGCGGTGACCACGGTGGCGCTGTCGGCGACGGTGACTTCACATTCGGCGCGTAGCTGGTGGCCGATCCAGCGTAGTCGTACCTCGCCCACGCCCCGTACGTCGGGCGTGGCGCGCAGGGTGGCCTCGACCTTGTCGACCAGGGCCGGGTCGACGGCGTCCATCAGGCGCCGGTACACCTCCCGGGCGGCGTCCTTGAGCACGAACAGGATCGCCACCGTGATCGCCAGCCCGACCACCGGGTCGGCCCACCGCCAGCCGATCGCCACGCCACCGGCGCCGAGGAGCACGGCCAGGGAGGTGAACCCGTCGGTGCGGGCGTGCAGGCCGTCGGCGACCAAAGCGGCCGACCCGATCCGGCGTCCCACCGTGATGCGGTAGCGGGCGACGATCTCGTTGCCGGCGAACCCGACCAGCGCCGCCGCGGCGACGTAGGGCAGGTGCGACACGGTGGCCGGGTGCAGCAGCCGCTGCACCGCCTCGAAACCGGCCAGCGCGGACGACGCGGCGATGAACACCACGATCACGATCCCGGCGAGGTCCTCCGCCCGGCCGTAGCCGTAGGTGTAGCGGCGGGTCGCGGCGCGGCGGCCCAGCACGAACGCGATACCGAGGGGGACGGCGGTCAACGCGTCGGCCACGTTGTGCAGCGTGTCACCCAGCAGCGCCACCGAGTGCGAGAACACCACCACGATTGCCTGCGTGACCGCGGTCGCCCCGAGCACCGCGAGGGAGATCCACAACGCGCGGATCCCGTCGCGGGACGCCGCCATCGCCGAGTCGACCTTGTCCATCGCGTCGTGTGAATGCGGTGTGACGAGGTGGCTCAGCTTGTGCCACCAGACCGCCAACCCGCTCCCGTGCGCAGGCCCGCCGTGGTCGTGCCCGTGATCACCGTGGCCGTGATCACCGTGGCCATCGTCGCCGTGGCCATGGCCGACGTGCTCTTCGGGCGTCGACTCGTGCCGGTGCTCGTTGTCGTGGTCATGCCCGTGCTCGCCGTGCCGGTGCTGGTCCTGGGCGGTAGCCGGCGGTTGGCTGTGCTCGGCGCTCATCGGTAGGCTCCGCGGTGGTTGTCGGTGTGCCGGGTCACCTGGCACTGTATGTGCTCGTGTACGCACGCGACAACGCGGCAGGTGCCAGCCCTGTGCAACAGGTCCTTCCGGATGCCGCCCAGATCGACGCGGCGGTCACCGCGCTGCGGATGCTCGCCGACGGCACCCGTCTGCGGCTGATGTGGCTGCTGCGCGACGGGGAGCACGACGTGTCCAGCCTCGTGGCCGCGGTCGGGGCCGCCCGCCCGGCGGTGTCGCAGCACCTGGGCAAGCTCTTGCTGGCCGGTCTGGTGCGTACCCGCCGTGACGGGCGGCGCGCGCTCTACTCGGCCCGGGGCGGGCACGTGCGGCGCCTGGTGACCGAGATCCTGTACGCGGCGGACCATCACCTCTCCGGCGAGCCCGACCACGACTGACGGCTCGCTGTGCGCCCGGACATGCCGTCGGGGTCGATGAACCAGGGGTGTCAGCCACAGCCGGGCGAGCCGGCCGGGTGGCCGGCTCGATCGCTACCTGCCGTCGGGCTTGACGGGCTACCAGGGCCAGTGCAGCAGCAGGCCGGCGGCGGCACCCGCGCCGACCAGGTACGGTTCCTTGACCTTCCACTTCAGCAGCAGCCCGAGGCTGACCGCGGCGATGCCGGCGGCGGCCCAGGTGTGGATGGTCTGGCGGGACAGCACCACCACCGCCCCGGCGATCGCGCCCGCGGCGGCGGCGGTCGCACCGGAGACGAAGGCCTTGATCTGGCGGTTGTCGCGGTGGCGGATGAACCACCGGCCGGGCAGCACGACGCCGAGGAAGATCGGGGTGAAGATCGCCACGGTGGCCACGACCGCACCGGGCCAGCCGGCGGCGAGGTAGCCGATGAACGTGTCGGTGATGACGACCGGGCCGGGGGTGATCAGGCCCATCGCGACCGCGTCGAGGAACTGCCCGTCGGTGAGCCAGTGGTGGTCGTGGACCACACCCTGGCGCAGGAACGGCACGATCGCCAGGCCGCTGCCGAAGATGAACGCGCCGGCCTTGAGGAAGAACCAGCCCAACGCCAGCAGCGTGCCGCCACCGGCCCCCAGGGCGAAGGTCTTGCCGGCCAGGGGTCCCAGCCCGGCCACCATCGGGACGGCCGGTGGGCGGGGGCGGCGCCGCCACCGCGGGGGCGCGTCGAGGGCGATCATGAGCAGGCCCGCGGCGATGAACAGCACCGCGATCTCGGCGCCGGTCAACGCGGTGACCACGCCCAGCACGGCGCTGATGGCCCACAGCCGCCAGTCCCGGCGGTTGGTCATCCGGGCCAGCTTGTACGCGGCCACGGCGACGATCGCCATCACGGCCGGGGCGATCCCGGCGAACAGCGCCTGCACCACCGGCAGGCCCTGGTAGTGGGCGTAGGCGACGGCGACGGCCAGGACGAGCGCGAAGGACGGGGCGATGAACGCCACCGACGCGGCGAGGGCGCCGAGGGTGCCGGCGCGTAGGAACCCCAGCCACATCACCACCTGCGCGGCGAGGGGGCCGGGCATGGTCTGGCCGAGGGCGACCCCGTCGAGGAAGTCCTGCCGGCTGATCCACGCGCGGCGCTCGACCAGGTCGCGTTGCATGTAGCCGACCGAGGCGATCGGCCCGCCGAATCCCCAGGTGCCCAGGCCGAGGAAGTAGCCCAGGAAGGACCGCCACGGCACCGTCCGCAGGTCCGGCGTCGGCTCTCCCGATGGGCCGGCCGGTGGGGTGGGCTCGGTCGGTGGGGCGGGCTCGGTGGGGTCGGTGGGTGGCTGGGCGTGGGTCATGCCGGCTCGCGTCCCAGCAGCATCGCCCGTCGGTGGTACTCGTAGAGCCCGTCGAAGATTGGACCGGTCAACTCGATGATCCGTTGGTCGTCGCAGGTCATCGACATGCCCCGCAGGATGACGTCGAGGCCGGGTGCTTCGGGGGCGTCGTAGCGTTCGTCGTCGACGTCGGCCTCGTGCACGATTTCGGCGATGCGCCACAGCACCGGGTCGGCGAGTTCGTGGCGGCGCAGGATCGTCTCGAAGCTGCAGTCCACCGCCCCGTCCGGGCCGGTGTGGTGGGACAGGTCGACGCCACGCATGTCGAACCCGGTCGCGTCGCCCGGTGTCCGCGCCGGGTCGGCGACGAACACGAACTGCGCCTGCGGGTCGATGAAGCGGCGGATCAGCCAGGCACAGGCGGCCCGGTCGATGTGCACCCCGCTGCGGGTGGCCCATCTCGGGTCGGCCTCCAGCAGCGCCCGCACCGCGGCCTGCGCGGCGTCGCGCTGCGGTGGGGGGAAGTAGTCACGCCGGCCGATGCGGCGCAGTTCGGCGCGCAGCCGCTCGCCGGTGCGCTGCCGCTCCCGGTCGCTGCCGGCTGCCGCGGTGGCGGCTTCGGCGGTGACGGCGGCGTACTCGCCGGCCCGGGTGTCGGCCATCCGCGTGGCGAGGGTTCGTTCCTGGTCGGCGGAGGTGGGGTGGGCCAGCCAGGTCGAGGCCTCGCCGCCGGCTTCGATGATCTCTTCGGCGATCCATTCCAGTTGTTCGCGGGTGCGGGCGTCGGCGGGCAGGGTCACCAGGCCGTCGGCGAGTTGGGCGACCCCGAGCCGTTTGAGCTTGCGCCACACGGTGATCCGGGGCGTGGAGGGCTCCCGGGGCAGCCGGTAGCACAACAGCACCCATGTCCCGGTGTCCGGTTCACTGACCACGATGCGAGTGTAACCGTGGTTACACGATTCGGAAAGCACGGCGCGGGTTCGCACCGCCGCGCCGGGCGAATCGTGGCGGTCGTGCAGCGGCCCGGTTTCTGCCAACCGCCGGCGTCGCCGCTCCGCGCGCTTCGTCTTCGAGGGTCCGGGGTGGGCTGCACAGGCAATTCGCTGGGGTGGAGGCCAGGCTCGTTGTGACTGTAACCGTGGTTACACTAAGATGTGCGTGGAGGGCTGTTCATCTGGCACCGGTTGGAAGCAGCGGCCGTGGTGTCTGTGGGGGTGTTTCGTGGGTCGTGCCGATGTGTACCTGCAGCCCGGCGCTGCGGATCCGGTGTTGTCGCCGGCGACGGTGCTGGCGTTGGCGCGCCGGCACGTGTCCGCCGCGGCGGCGGTGACCGGGGTGGACGAGTCGGGTGGGGAGGCCCGGGCGTACCTGGTCGATGACGACGTGGTGGTCAAGACGCAGCGGCCGCACCGGTTGCGGCCGCGGACCAGCCTGGCGAAGGAGGCTTACCTCCTTGACATGCTTGAGACCGGCCTGGGCGCCCGGGTACCGCGGCTGTTCGGCTACGACAAGGTCGACACCCCCGAGGGCGTGGTGGAGTACCTGTGCATGAGCCGCATGCGGGGGCTGCCCGCACGGGCCGCCGAAATCTCCGACGCGGCCCGGCCGGTGTTGCTGACCGGGCTGGGGCGGCTGCTGCGCACGCTGCACGCGACCCGCGCCGATGACGGCGTGGTGCCCCGGGATACGGACGCGGCGGCGCTGGCGCGCCGGCTGGAGTTCGGCTTCGGTGACCTCGCCGACGCGCTGAGCCAACGCCGCAACGCGTGGACGGCGCCGGTACCCGCCGACGAGGTGGCCCGGCGTGCCCTCGCCGCGCTGCCCGACACGCTCGCGGGGCCGCCGGTGGTGCTGCACTCCAACCCCAGCCCCACGCACGTGTTCGTCGATCCCGACACCGGCCAGCTGATCGGGCTGATCGACTTCGGTGACGCCTACGCGAGCCACCCGGCGCTGGACCTGCATCGCTGGCCCTCGCCCGCCGACCGGGTGATGATCCGCGACGGGTACCTCGACGGCGGGCCGGTCGGTGGCGACTTCGACCGGATGTGGACGATCGCGATGATCGTCACCGACCTGGCGGTGATCGCGGCCGGGTCGCCCTACGCGCCGCAGGCCACGGTGGACCTGACCGGGCGGCTGGACGACCTGTGAGTGCCGCGGACGGCCCGGCCACCCGACCGCAGGGTCTGCTGCGCGAGATGGGGCCCTACCTGCGGCAGGTCGCCGGCCTGCTGTGCGTCGGCTCGATCGCGGGCATCGTCATGAACACCGCGGTCGTCCTGCCGGCCGTCCTGCTCGGGCGCGCCATCGACACCGCTCTGGCCGTGGACCGCGGGCAGGCCACCGGCGCCGACCTGACCCGGGCCGCGCTGCTCGTCGTAGCCGGCACACTGCTCACGGAACTGCCCAGGGTCGGGAAGCGGTGGTGGCTGGGCGTGGCCCGGGCCCGGATCCGGGCCACCGTACGCGCCGATGCGCTGCGCGGCGTCCTGGGCTGGCCGGCCGAGCGGCTGCACCGCACCGCGATCGGAGACGTGCTGGCCCGCATCATCGGCGACGTCGAGGTCCTCGGCACCGGCATCGGCGAGATCATCACGGAGACGTGGGACACGCTGCTGTTCTCCGCGTCGCTGGTGGTCGCGATGTGCCTCTACGACGTGCGGCTGGCCGCTCTGGCGCTGCTACCGGTACCCCTGGCGTTGGGGCTGGCGAAGGTGTCCGGCCGCTGGGTGACCCGCCGCACCCTACGAGCCCGCCAGGCGAACGCCGCACTGACCGGGTACATCTCCGAGCACCTGAGCGGGCTGCGGATCATCCGGGCGTTCGGCCGGTCCGACGCCGCCACGGCCGGCCTGGCCCGCCTGGCCGGAGCGCAGGCCGACGCGGAGCTGGCCGCGACCCGGCTGGGCGCCTGGCTGCAACCGGTGTACGCGACGCTGACCGCCTCCGGCGTGATCGCCGTCGTGTGGCTCGGCGGGCAGCGGGTCGCCGCCGGGGCGATGAGTGTCGGGGCACTCGTCGCGTTCCTGCAGCT
>VAWN01000109.1 GCA_005885555.1 Actinomycetota bacterium | reverse complement strand
TTGCCGCCGGTACGCTGCCAGACCGCGGTGGCGACCTCGGGCGGCAGCGGTACCGGGTACACCTGGCGCAGTACCGCCGCCACCTCGTCGACCGCGAGCGGGCCCAGATGCCGGCGGATCGCGCCGGGGCCGCCGGACAGCCGGGCCAGCGTGCGGGCGGTCAGCTCCGGCGCGACCGCCGCGTCGGCCGGCCGGCTGGTCACCAGCAGCAGTACCGGCAGCTGCGGTGCCCCGGCCAGCTCGCCGATCAGGTTGAGGCTTGCCGGGTCCAGCGCGTGCAGGTCCTCGACGACGAGCACCGCCGGCCCGGTGCCGACCAGCGCCTGCACCACCCGCACCGCCAGGCGCAGCAGCGCACCGGGCGCGTACCGCTCCCGCGGCGCGTCCGGGTGCTGGGCCAGCCAGGCCAGCGCGTCGGCGGGTACCGGCAGGTCCAGCCCGTCCCGTCCGGTCAGCACCGCGGCCAGCCAGTCGTACGGCGCCGGCGTGTGTACCCGCGCCCGCCCCGACAGCACCGCCGCCGGCCGCGGCCGCAGCCGCTGCAGCACGGTCGCCACCAGCAGGCTCTTACCGGTACCGGCCGGTCCGGTGACGACGACCGTCCGGGTGCCTCGGCCGGCGGAAGGGTGCGCCCAGGCGTCGACGAGCTCGGCCAGCTCGTCCGCGCGTCCCACCATCGCGACCGGCCTCATACGGACACCCTACGTAGTACTGCGTAGTGACAAAGGACCGTGCGCCTGCCAGGCTGCCATGATGACCCTGTGCCTTGGAGCGGCCTGATGAGGTGCCTTGGAGCGGCCGGATGAGCCTGCGGTTGAAGACCGCCGTCGTCAGCGACCTCGGTCTGATCCGGTCGAACAACGAGGATGCGGCATTCGCCGGGCAGCGGGTGCTCGCGGTGGCCGACGGCATCGGCGGGGCGCCGGCCGGCGAGGTGGCCAGCGACATCGTGATCAAGGCGCTGCAGGCGCTCGAAGAAGGGCCGGAGCCGGAGGACGCGCAGGCGGCGCTGCGGGCCGCGCTGGCCGAGGCCAACCGCCAGATCGGGGCCGCGACGGAGGCCGACCCCGGGCGCCAGGGCATGGGCACCACGGTCACCGCCCTCCTCGTCGCCGGCGACCAGTTCGCCCTGGTGCACGTCGGCGACTCCCGGGGGTACCTGCTGCGCGGCGGTACCCTGACCCGGCTCACCCGCGACGACACGTTCGTCCAGGAACTGGTCGACCGGGGTGTCCTCGCGCCCGAGGAGGCCCGTGACCACCCGCAGCGCTCGATCATCACCCAGTCGGTACAGGGTGGCGAGTACGCGGCCGCGGTGAGCCTGCTGACCCCGGAGCCCGGCGACCGGTACCTGCTGTGCAGCGACGGGCTGTCCGACTACGTCAGCGACGGCTCGATCGAGCAGGCGCTCACCCTCTGCCGGGACCCGCAGGGCTGTGCCGAGCACCTGATCCGGCTGGCGTTGCGGGCCGGCGCGCCGGACAACGTCACGGCGATCGTCTGCGACGTCGTGGCCGCGTCGACCGGTCACTCGCCGCCGCAGCCCCTTGGCAGTACGGCGGCGAGGACTTCGACCTGCTGAGCGTGCTCCGGTACCCGGTCGCGAACATCCGCCACCTGGCGCACCCGCGAACGGCCCCGGTACCCGCGGGCGGCGCACATCCGGTCCGCCATCACCGCCCGGTACCCCCGGCGGACGGCCTCTGCGCAGGTCAGCCCGCACCTTTGCGATCTCGGTGAGTTGGCCGTTCTTTGCCTGCGCGCCGGTGGCGAGGCTTGGCGTCCATGAGCGAACTTCGACCAGGCGACCAGCGCCTTCACTACAGCGACAACTCGCACCGGTGGATCGCACCCCGCAACGTGGACCAGGACGCGTGGAACGCCGGCATGCAGGCGCACCTCGCGTTGCACCTGACGACGATGGGCGGCCCGGTGGCGGCCACCGACCTGCCCCGGCCGCTGGAGCGGCGGCGGCCGCTACGGTTCTCCCGGCGGGGCGAGCGCCGAGCGGCGTGAGGCGTTCAGCCCGACGTGCGCGCGAGGGCAGCCAGGTCCTGCTGGCTGGCCTCGCGGGCGATGTCGGTACGGGAGTGCAGGTCCAGCTTTGCCAGCACGTGTGACACGTGGGTCTGCACGGTGCGGCGGGACAGGAACAGCTGGGCCGCGATCCGCGGGTTGGACATGCCGCGGGCGACCAGTTCGACGACCTTGATCTCGGTCGGGGTGAGGCTGTACCAGCCCCGGTCGGTACGCCGGTGCGGCGCGTGCGGGCCGCGCCGGATGCCGTACGAGCGGAACATCGCCTGGGTCCGCGCCAGGTCCCACCGGGCGCCGAGTTCGGTGTACACGGCGAACGCCTCGGTGAACCGGGCCCGGGCCGCGCTCACGTCCCCCGCCTCGGCCAGCGCCGCGGCGGCCGCTTCGAGGGCCTGGGCGCGCGGTAGCAGCCGGCCGGCCGTGCCGTAGTCCTCGGCGGACCGCGCGAGTACCGCCGGATCCCGGTCGAGCAGCCCGCGGCAGTGCGCGCCGACCGCCCGCCGGTACGGGATGTCCGACCCGCGCGCGACCGCCTCACCGCGCCGCGCCATCAGCCGCGCCGTGCTCCGGTCGCCGACCGCCACCGCCAGCCGTACCGCGTCCGCGAACAGCGCGGTGATCTGCCCCGCCTCGTCGCCGGAGTCGGGCATGCCGTCCAGCAGCGCGGCGAGCGCGTCCTTCGGCCGGTCGGCGTGCTCCTCCTCAAGGCTGCGGGCGAGCAGCAGCGGGCCGAACACGCGGTCGCCGAGCCGGGTGGCGAACTGTTCGGCGGCGCGCAGGTACCGCCGGGCGGCCGGATCGTTGCGGTGGAACCCGATGACCGCGACGATGGCGTTCGCGCAGCACTCGACGCTCGGCTCGACGGGCGCGTCGGACTCCAGGTCGAACTCGGCCAGGGCGTCGTCCCACCGGCCGACGTCGTACAGCAGTTCGCCGAGCACCGCCTGCGCCTGCGCAATGCGTACCGCGTTGCCGGCGTCGTCGGCGAGCTGCTCGACCTGTTGCGCCGCACTGATCGCGTCGCT
This sequence comes from Actinomycetota bacterium, assembly GCA_005885555.1. Lineage (GTDB taxonomy): Bacteria > Actinomycetota > Actinomycetes > Mycobacteriales > Micromonosporaceae > AC-43. The sequence continues at coordinate 2,297 of VAWN01000109.1, read as the reverse complement.
GTACCGGCCGAGGTCGCCCAGCGCGGCCGCCTGGTTGACCTGCAGCAGCAGCCGCAGGTCGGCCAGTGACGGGTCGCCCTCGGCGACGGCCAGCGCGCGGTCCAGCGTGGCGAGCGCCTCGGTCGTTTCACCGCGCATGCCGTGGACAATGGTCCGGATATTCAGCGCCCAACCGGTGGCCCACCGATCGCCGGCGGCGGTCGCCTCGGCCAGCGCGATGTCCGCCTCCTTCCCAGCGGCGTCGACCATACCGAGGCTGCGGTACATCCGAGCCACCAGGACGCGCAGCCGGGCCCGGTCGCGCGGCTGGATCCCCGGCATGTCGAGCGCGCGGCGCACATCCGGCAGCGCCTCCCCGGCCCGGCCGTCGATCGCCATACACATGGCGAGCCTCCACCGCAGGTCGACGAGGATGTCGGGTCTGGTCACGTGGGCGAGCGCGGCGGTGGCCACGCGCGCGGCGCCGCCCGGATCGCCGACCAGGTACAGTGCGTCGGCCAGCCGGCAGGCCAGCAGGTCGTGCGGCGCGACGCCGGCCGGGATCCCGCCGACCGCCCAGCGCAGCAACGGGATCGCCACGTGCGGCGCCTGCCCGACGAGTTGCCGCGCCGCGTCGGCCAGCCAGCGCACCATCCAGTCGTCGACGGCGCCCGGCGCGTCCTGCACCTCGACCGCGGGCAACAGCTGGCGGGCCACCCGCTCGACCGGAGCGCCGTCCTGGGCGAGCACCCGGGCGGCGTCGCGGTGCCAGGCCGCGCGGACCGCGGCGGGCATCCCGTCGTACAGCGCCGCCCGGATCAGCGGGTGCCGGAACGCCAGTTCGGCGCCGTTGTCGAGCAGGACGCCGGCCAGGATCGCCTCGTCCAGGATCGGCAGCAGGTCGGTGATCCGCTGGCCGGACAGCAGTGCCAGCTCTCCGACGGAGAAGTCCTCGCCGAGCAGCGCGGCCGCGCGTAAAGCCTCCCGGACCGGCGGGGACAGGAACTCCAGCCGGTCGGCGATGACCGCCGCCAGCGAGCTGGGCGGGGTAGCGCTGACCGCGTCGACGACGCCGTCCTCGCGCGCCAGTGCCCGGGCCCGGACGAGCGCGTCGACCAGCTCGGTCAGGTAGAGCGGGTTGCCGGCCGCGCCCTGCGCGAGCGCGAGCAGCCCGGCGCCGGGGGTACCGTCGACCACCCGCGCGACCAGCTGCGCGGCGTCGTCGTCGGCCAGGCCGGACAGCCGGACCAGGCTGTCCGGCTCGACCATCCGGCGCAGCGCGTGGACGTCGTCGCGGCGGGGGATCGGCCGGGTGGTAGCGATGACGAGCATCGGGCGCTGCCGTACCGAACGGGCCAGCCGACCCAGCGTCTGTACCGTGGCGGCATCGGCCCACTGCAGGTCCTCGACGAGAAGCAGCACCGGTGCGACCGCGCACAACTCGTCGAGCACGGCGAGCAGGCGCTCGACGGCGGCGGCCACCACGTCGACCCGGTTGCCGCGGCTGACGTCGGCGCGCAGCATCTGGACGATCTCGGCCGTCTCGGCACCGGCGGCGCCCCGGCCGCCCAGCGCGTCGAGCAGCGGCAACAACGGGAAGGCGCGGCTCAGCTCGTCGCAGGAGGCGCGCAGCACCCGGCAGCGCGCGGCATCGGCCGCGGAGGCGGCGACGCGCAGCAACGACGATTTGCCTATTCCGGGCTCGCCTTCGATCAATGCGGCGCGACCGTGGCCAACTGCTAATTCAGCAATCCAACCGCGAATGAGATCAATATGACGCTGCCGCCCGATCAAGGGGACCGCAAGAAGCGATTCGGGCACGCCACGACTCCCGCACGTCGATACGCGAATTCTCGGCTGGCCGTCGCGCGCGTTTCTCGACGCGACTTAAGGGATAGAAGGTGGTCACTGAAGATCTTAATGCTGCGTTTACCTGAGCGTTACCTTACCGTTACGTAGCGCCGTCACAGTAACGCTCACCTGGCCAGGTGTCACTGTCGGAACCCCTACATCGGAGTCCAGTGATGCGGACCAAACAGAGATTGGTCGCCCTGGTCGTCATCGTGCTAACCGCCTTGGTATTTGTGGCCGTTGCCGCGGCCACGATCACCGGCGGTTTTTCCCGCAGCATCTCGACGTCTTCGGCGATCACCTTCAATCCCGGCGTTACCTACTACGACTCGTAATCATGCACCTCGCAAAGTAAAAAGTGAAGTCCCAATCTGCAAATTGCAAGATCGCGATCGCGCCAAGGGCCCCGGGGTGGCGGTACCCGATCGGTACCGCCACTCTTGCCTGTCAGGGCAGGCGCCAGACGG
>VAWN01000035.1 GCA_005885555.1 Actinomycetota bacterium | reverse complement strand
TGCATGAGCGTCGGTACGCAACCGATGTCGTATGTGGTGAAGTCGTACCCCGCGTATCCGTGCACCGTGAATGGTCCGTCGGCGTTGCTCGGCGGTGATTCCGGTTTGCTGGCGAACCACCCCGCCATGCCTGAGTCCGGCGCCTCCGGGATCGGTGCCTCGACACACTGGGCCTCGTCGGTTGTCAGGTTGTCGAGTTGCTTGACGCAGAAGTCCCACTGCGTCGGGTCCTGCCAGCGCTTCGTGTCGCACTGGTTCGCCAGGTTCGGAGCGTTGGGCGCCGCGGACGCTGGCGTCGACGGCCAGAAGAGGGTACCGGTGACCAGTACGAAGATCGTGGCGACCAGAGCACCGGCCCGGTGGCGGAGTAGCCGGGCGGTCTGCGGGGTAGGCATCACGCCTCCGGCTCGGCTACGTGTCCGTCCAACGGTGCCGGCGCCGCCATCGCCGGCGTGGTGTCCAGGTATGTCAGCAGGCCCGGTACGTAGGACACGTCCACCCGTACCTTCTGCACGCGCCCGTCCACATCGCGCATCACGAACTCCCGGAACCCGAGACGTGCCGACGACGAAGTGTCCACAGTAGACAATGATGCCAGGGTCTGTTCGTACCCCACATCGACCGGTACCCGCAACAGCCGCAAGGCTTCCGATGCGATCTCCGGGTCTTCCGCGATCCGCCCGACGAGTACCGTCGAGACGAGGTTCTGCACGTCGAGCCCGAGGATGTCGCGCGGGTTCTGCGAGGCGACCAGGCCGGCGATGTTCCACTTGCGGGAGTCCCGGGCGAGGCGTACCAGGAACGACCGGCCCGACCGCCAGCCCTCCATGAAGTGCGCCTCGTCCAGGCCGACCAGCTTGCGGGAGGACATCGAGCCGCCGTAGCAGCGCCGCACCGCCAGCCGGTGCGCGGTGTGCAGCATCGGCAGGGCGAGGGACTCCTCGGCGGACCAGTACTCCCGTTCGATCTTCAGGTCGGGCAGCCGCAGGCCGGCCATGGTGATGATGGTCAGCGCGGCGTCGGAGCCGAGGGTGGACGGCGCCGGCGAGCCGAAGAACAGCATCGCCAGTGGCATCTCCGCGGTGTCCATGAGCAGGTGGGACAGTTCGTGCGCGTGGTCGTCGTCCATGTTGCGCAGGCACGCGACGATGTCGTCCATGGTGGACGCCTCCTCGGCGGGTACCTCGCGGACGGCGTGGCGCAGCAGCGTGGCCGTGGACGCCACCCGGGCGACCTGCGGGGGTATCAGCATCGAGCAGATGTCCTGCACGAGCATCCGCCGTTCGGCGCGCGCGTTGGAGACGGCGATCTCGTACTCCCGGTCGCCGCCGGGGCCGTCCGGGAAGTGTGAGCGCAGCGGGGTCGGGATCAGCGCGTACGGCGCCAGCGTGCCCTGTTCGGATCCGGTCAGGTTCAGCACGCGCGAGAACGGCCGCAGTTCCGGCATCGCCGCGAGCCGCGCCAGCGGGCCGGACGGGTCGAGCAGGGTCACCTGGATGCCGCGCCGGGCGGCGAGGTACCCCAGCGCGCCCATCAGCGTCGACTTGCCACCGCCGGGTTCGGCGACGAACACCGCGAGGCCGGACCGTTCCCGTACCTCCATCGGGAAGTGCAGGTCGAGGAAGACCGGCCGCCGGCAGGTACCGGCGGTGCGCCCGATCAGGTCGCCGCGCCGGTCGCCGACGGTTGACGCGGCCTGGGGCAGCGCGGCCGCGAACAGCTTGACCGGCATCCGCCGCACGTACCCGGTGTTGGCCACCGGTTCGCCGGGGATGAACTCGCGGGCCAGCCACTCCTGGTTCTTCGGGTGCTGCAGGGCGATGCGCAGCTCGCGCGAGTAGATCTGGATCAGCCGCCGGGCGCGTTCCAGGCACTCGTCGCGGTTCGCGCCGGACACCGCGATCCGGTGCCAGCCGTGGGTACGCGACGCGTCGATCGGCAGCCCGGTGGTCATCTCGTCGCCGAGGTGCAGCGCCCGCTGGGCCAGCCGCTCCAGTTCCGGCGGCGCGTCCATGCCGTGCTCGGCGTAGTCCAGTTGCTGCGAACGGATCATCCGCAGCCGGTGCTCCAGGTTGCGGAAGGAGTCGCCGGGTCCGAGGATGTCGACCCGCGCGGAGATCTCCATCGGCCACGGCAGCCGCTCGTGGAAGTGCAGCCACGGCTCGTGCCGTTCGGGGATCTCCAGGGGTTCCATCCGGCCGACCGCGAGGATCGCGACGTGCCGCTCCTCGCCGGTGAGCCGGTTGACCAGCTTGACGGTGGAGCCGTACGGGGTGCGGTACCGCTCGATCTGCTCGGTCAGCGCGAGCAGGTCGCCGCGCTCCCACTCGCCGGACGTCACCGGCGACAGGTGTGCCGGCGGGGCCATGCACAGCGCGACGGACCGGTACAGCAGCCATTCCAGCTCGCCCGCGGTGACCCGCCGGCCGCGCATGCCGAACATGCCGAGCACCTCGTCGAACTGCTCGACCATCCGGGCCATCCGCTTGTGCTCGCCGTCGGCGACGCCCTTGCCGAACACGTTGCGGACGCGGGCTGTCAGCGTGTCGCCCAGCGAGCGGCGGGCGAACGTCACGCCGAGGTACGTCTGCCCCTCGGCGTGGTTGACCGACAGCAGGTGGTGCTGCGCGGCGACCAGATGGTCGGCCCACGACGGCGCCCCGGGCACGGTCGGCAGCGGCGCCGGCGTCATCTGGTCGACGGTGCGCGCCCACTCGTCGGCCGGGAACGGCCGGGTGGTGCGCCGCAGGTGCAGCCGGAACCCGGCGAGGCCCGCGTACTGCTCCGCGATCGCCATGAGCAGCGCCTCGCGCTCACCGTCGGGCCGGAACGCCCACCGCACCTCGGGCAGCCAGTACCAGGCGGTCACCGTGTTCGGCGTGTAGGTCAGGTGCCCGGCGATCTCGGTGATCGCCAGGTCCTGCGCGGGGTCGCGCTCCTTGTGCTTGGGCCGCTTGGCGTCCGGGGCCGGCGCCGGCTTGGGCTTGTGCTGCTTCCTGCGGCGGTGTGCCGGAGCCGCGGCGGGCGGCGCCGCCGCCGCGGACTCCGGTGGTTGTGATGGTTGCGGTGGTTGCGGGGCGGGCGGTGGGGACACCGGCGCCGCGGCCGGCTGCCACCGCTCGACACCATTCGGGGGTACCGCATGAGCCGGCGACTCCCCGACGACCTCGCCCTCCACCGTGGACTCCCGTGGCCGGCGCGCCTCGGCGCCGAAGAGGTCCAGGAACGGCGACTCGATGTCGGGCCGCCCGTTCGGCTTACCGTTTCCGCCCGGCCGGACCGCGCGCGGCGCCTGGAAGACCGCGACGGCACCGGGGGGCACGGTGCTGACGTCGGGCTTCTCGTGTTCGTCGTCGGGGTGGTTGGCGGAGTCGGATGGTGGGGGAGGGGGTGAACTCATAACGCGTCCTTCGCCGACAGGGACTCGCGGATGCGGATACGGGAGGCGATCAGGCGCGCTTCCCGTCGTTCGGTGGACGATTCGCGGGTTCTGCGCCAGTCGGTCAGCGCGGTGTGGATCACTTTCCGCGCCGGCCGGTCGGGGTCGACGTGCCGGAAGATGTACGACGTGGCGACCATCGCCAGCGCGATCTCCCAGGCCGGGAAAAGGTCGAACTTGAAGGTGAACAGGTAGTGCACGATCATGAACATCGGAACGAGCAGTACGAACAGGCCGTACTGCGAGTACGGCAGATGGATCGGCAAGGTGTATCCGAGAGGGCCCAGGTAGACCAGGCGGGCCCGATAGATGTCGTCGTCCGTCCGCAGGCGCATCGGTGACCTACTTGAAGGCCAGGCTGATCAGGTAGTCCCCGACGAAGAACAGCGACAACGCCCCGGCGATGAACACCAGGCCGATGATCGCGATTGCCGAACTGGTGAGGACCTTGGACACCTCGCCCTTGCTGGCCCGGCCGATGAAGATCACGCCCAGGACACCGAGCAGAATCGGAGCGATCTTGGTGGAGAAGAACGAGATCAGTCCGGTGGTGTTGATGTCCGACGGGTTGGCCGGGGCTGTGGGGGCCAGCTTGTAGGCCGCCACGGCGAGCGCGTCCGCGGCGTGTGTCGCATGTATCCACACGGCCTGGCCGAGCTCTAACAAAACCATCCAAATCCTCCCCGGGTACGCGCAGGCCGAAGACTCCCACGCCTACTAGCCTCTCTGAAAATCTCACCCGGCGGTACTATCCCGTGACACTGTGTCTCGGATGAACGGTCGGGATTAGTGCCGAGAGTACGTTGCAGTCACCTATCGGACAAGGCGCGAAGGACGCGGAACGCCGCACTCGTTGTGCGATGAAACTGCTGGTCATGGCGGTACCGGGGGGAGGGGAGGGGTGATGGACCGCGATGCCATCTTCTGGGCGGCCCGGCTGTTGCTCGGGCTGGCCGGAGTCGTACTCGTGTTCGGCTCGGTACGGCGGCTCGGCCGGGCGCGGGCCGCGGCCACCTGGCCGACCGCCGCGCGGGTCGCGACACTGTCCATTCCGCTGGGCTGGCTCGGGATCGGCGTCGGGCTGCTCGCCCTCGCGGTCGCGGCCGGGCTGGGCCTCGGCGCGCTGGCCGGACCGGACCAGCCGGAACTGGTACCCCGGACGTGGCGGGGCTGGCTCGTCGCCGGTACCGCTGTCCTGGTGGTCCTGGTGGCCGGCGCCTCCACGGCCCGGCGGCTGGTCAACCGGGCCGAGCTGACCGCCCTGATCCGCACCCCACCGCGCGAGCCCGGCACCCCGCCACCCCCCACCCCGAAGATCCCTCTCCAGGATCCTCCCACGGCGGCCGACACCGATCCGGCGGTACCGGCCGATGGCGAGTCCGGCTGGGTGTACCGCGACGCGACCGGCGCGTGGTACCTGGCCGTGGCCACCGCCGACGGCCAGCGACTGGTGCGGCTGACCGACTTCGCCCTGGTACCGGCCGGCACCGCCGAGGCACCGCTGTCCCTCGCCGGCAGCGTGGAGATATCCGTCTGGCCGGTCAGCGATTCCGCCGCTGCCGTGGCCGGACCCGCTGAGCTGGGCACGGTCAGTGCCACAGAACCGCGAGCAGCCCGGCGATCGCGGTAATCAGGGCGGCAACCGCGGTGATCAGCGCAGGCAGGATGTCGAGGAGAACGGATTGAACACTCTTGTCCCGGTTTTTTCGGGCAGACAGCCGGGTCGAAGCCGCCGATCGCCGGGTTAAAGTCATGACGGGACCTTTCATCGGTAGGACGCTGGAAGTGTTCCGGGCGGCACCTGGCTGCAACCGGGTGCCGCTCCCTATGTCCGGGAGCGGTGTGCCGCCGGTGGACTGTGGCCCCTCCTCATCTTCAAGATCGGTATGAACCCGCGACGCTGTTCTAGGTTCATAGGGGGATTAGTGCCGAGAGTACGTTGGGGCCACCTGTCGAACAAGAAACGTAATCCCGCACCGACCGTCCGTTAGGCCGCCTGACCGGTCCCCGGGTCGGTACCCGGCCCCCCGTAGTCTGATCTGGTGCAGCGCCGACCCGTGGTGATGGGCGTTCTCAACGTCACCCCCGATTCGTTCTCCGACGGCGGCCGGTACGCCGACCGGGCGGCCGCGGTCGCGCACGGGGTCGCGATGCGCGCCGAGGGCGCCGACATCGTCGACGTGGGCGGCGAATCCACCCGTCCGGGCGCCGACCGGATCGACGCGCAGACCGAGATCGGCCGGGTGCTCCCGGTGGTCCGCGAGCTCACCGCCGCCGGGGTACCGGTAAGCATCGACACCAGCCGTGCCGCCGTCGCGGTCGAGGCGCTGGCCGCCGGTGCGGTACTGGTCAACGACGTGTCCGGCGGGCTGGCCGACCCGGCGATGGCCAAGGTGGTCGCCGACGCCGGCTGCCCGTGGGTGCTCATGCACTGGCGCGGCCACTCCCGCGACATGCAGCGGCTGGCGCTGTACCAGGACGTGGTGGCCGAGGTACGGGCCGAACTGTCACTGCGGGTGGACGAGGCGCTGGCCGCCGGCGTCGCGCCGGACCAGATCATCGTCGACCCGGGGCTCGGCTTCGCCAAGACCGCCGAGCACAACTGGCTGCTCTCCGCGCACCTCGACCGGATCATGGCACTGGGGTACCCGGTGCTGTTCGCCGCCAGCCGCAAGTCGTACCTGGGCAGGCTGCTGGCCGACCGGCAGGGCAATCCGCGACCGGTACACGAACGGGAGGCGGCCACGCTGGCGACGACGGTACTGGCGATCGAGGCGGGGGTCTGGGGGGTACGCGTGCACGACGTCCGCGCCTCCGTCGACGCGATCAAGGTCTGGGAGGCGACATGGCGGGCACGATCACGCTGACCGGCCTGCGTGCCCGCGGGTACCACGGTGTCTACGACTTCGAGCGGCAGCAGGGCCAGGACTTCGTCGTCGACGTGACGCTGGAACTCGACCTGGGTCCGGCAGCGCGCAGCGACGATGTGGCCGACACTGTCCACTATGGAGAGCTGGCGGAGGCGCTGGTGAAGATCGTGGCCGGGGAGCCGGTGAACCTCATCGAGACCCTCGCCGACCGGCTGGCCGGCATGTGCCTGGCCGATCCGCGGGTGACCGCGGCGACGGTGACGGTGCACAAGCCGGGCGCGCCGATCCCGCACGAGTTCGCCGACGTGGCGGTGACCGTGCGGAGGACGCGATGACCCGGGCGGTGGCGCCGTGACCCGGGCCGTGCTCGGCCTGGGCAGCAACAAGGGCGACCGGTTCGGGTACCTGTGCGCGGCGGTACGCGGGCTGTCGGAGGTACTGCTGGTCGCTTCCGGGGTGTACGAGACGCCGCCGTGGGGCGACCCGGACCAGCCGCCGTTCCTCAACGCCGTCGTGCTGGTGGCCGACGAGACCGCCGAGCCCGTGGACTGGCTGATCCGGGCCAGGGCGCTGGAGGACGCGGCCGGCCGGGTTCGCGACCCCGCGCGCCGGTACGGCCCGCGTACCCTTGACGTTGACGTGATCACGGTAACCAGCCCGGTCGGGGGTCCGGTCATCTCGACCGATCCCGAGCTGACGCTGCCCCATCCGCGGGCCCACCTGCGTGCCTTCGTCCTGCGACCGTGGCTGGACATCGAGCCGTACGCGCAGCTGCCCGGGTACGGCTGGGTGACCGACCTGATGCGCACCGAGGCCGTCGCCGCCGACCTGCCCGGCCTGAAGCCTTGTCCCGCCCTGGTCCTGGAGCCGAGCACATGACCGAGACGCCAGCATGAGCGAGCAGCAACCCATCCGGCCGGCCGGCGAGCCCGAGCCGCCGCCCCGGCGGCCGACCGAGCCGCGCCTGCACCCGACCAGCGTCGCGACGCTGTTCGTGCTGGCGTTGGGTACCGCCGCGGTGGCCTGGGTACTGGTCGCCGACAACTACGGCGACCTGCCGCAGATCCCCTGGCTGCCGGCGTTCACGATCTTCGCGCTCGCCGCGTTCGAGGCGTTCCTCGCCCGCACCACGAAGGCGCGCATCGACCGCAAACCGGGTGCGCCGCCGCTGGACCCGCTGGCGGTGGCCAAGTACGTGGTACTGGCCAAGGCGTCCTCCCCGGCCGGCGCGATCTTCACCGGCCTGTACGGCGGCCCGCTGGTCTGGCTGCTCGCCCAGGGCGACCTGACGCACGCCCGGGCCGACGTCCCGCCGACCGCGACCGGCCTGGTCGCGTCCGTCGCGCTGGTCGGCGCGGCGCTGTGGCTGGAGCGCTCCTGCCGGGTACCGAAGCCACCAGACGAGGACAACCCGGCCGAATGATGTACTGCCGCCTTTCCCCCGGGAACATCGACGGGTAACTTCGGGCCCGTACCTGGTAGGGAGGCCCAACGTGTCGTACGGAGATCAGACGCCCCGCTTCCGTGGCGAGGGTTTCCGGGATGACCGCGAGACGACGACACCCGTGTACCGTCCGCCGAGCTATACCGAGGACTACCCGGCGCCGCCGGAGAGCACGAGCACGCTCGGCTTCTCCCGGCGCGCGGTCACGCCGGCCGAGCTCGATGACGTGTTCGACGACCCGCAGCTCGGTGATCCCGGCATGGACCGGATGGGGGTACACGCGCTGTGGGAGCTGGTGCTGCTGCTGGCCGCCGCCGGCCTCGCGGCCTGGCTCTACCAGACGCACCGCGCCGTGCTGACCGGCGACGGCCTGCGCGGCGTGCTGCTCACCGCGGCCACGCTGGGTTTCCTGACCCTGTCCGTGGGCCTGTCCCTGCGGGCCGGCGTGGTCAACCTGGCGGCCGGTCCGGTGGCCGTCGCCGCCGCGGTGTTCTTCGCGACCCACTCCGGTCACGGTTTCCTGAAGACGGCCGCGATCACGCTGCCGCTGGCCGCCGGTGTGGGCCTGGTGATCGGGCTGGTGACGGTGCTGCTCCACGTGCCGGCCTGGGCGAGCAGTCTCGGCGGCGCACTCGGGTTGATCGTGTGGATCCAGCGGCAGGCCACACCGGGGCAGCTCGGCACCACGTACCAGCCGACCCGGCACGCGTTCTACTGGTACGGCGCCTTTGCCGCCCTGGTACTGCTCGGCGGCTTCCTCGGCCTGGTCAAGCCGATCCGTCGCGGGCTGGGCCGGTACCGGCCGATCGGCGATCCGGCGCTGCGCCGGGGCACCGGTGCCGCGGTGATCGCCTGCCTCGCGATGGTCGCGTCGTGTGCGCTCGCCGGGCTGGCCGGCATCCTCGGCCTGCTCGCGAACGTCGGCCTGCCGGCTGACGGGTTGGCGGTCACCGGGCTCGCGCTGGGCGCGGCGCTGCTCGGGGGGACCAGCGCCTTCGGCCGCCGTGGCGGGATCTTCGGCAGCCTGTTCGTGGCCACCCTGTTCGCCCTCGTGCTCACCTACGCCAACGTCGCCAACCTGCGGATCTCCGACTACGCCCTGGCGGCCGGGGCCATCGCGGCCGGTCTCGTGGTGACCCGGCTGGTCGAGTCGTTCGGCCGGCCGGCCTCGGCGCGGCAGTACCCCGAAGACGAGGACGAGCCGTGGGTTGCCCCGGCGCGGCTGGAGGAGGCGGCCAACTCCGCTGGATACACTCCACCTCGGCAGAGCGGCTGGACCAGCCAGCTACCGGCCCGCACGAACGACGACACCTGGGCCGGCGCGATCGACGACCGTTGGGGTACCCGGCAGTGAGCACCTTCGCCGAGCTGGACGTGTTGTCCACCGAGGAACTGCGCAAGCGCGCTTTCGAAACGGCCCGGGAACGGCACGATCTCGCGTTCTTCTGGTCCCTCTTCGCCCACCTGCGGGTACCCGAGAACGGCGACGACGGCGCGCTGGGCATCCAGTCGACCGTCGATGACGCGATCGCGGTGTGGAAAGAGACCACCGGGCACGAGTACGGTGACGAGGAGCCGCTGGTGCGCGCGGTGTTCATCGATTACCTACTCAAACACTGACATCAGTTACTATTCGCCCGGATAAATGGCAGGGCTGACCGGGCGAACCCATACTCGGCCGTATGGCTGTCATGACAGGCGGGCGGGTCCGGACGGCTCCGGGTACCGCCGTCCTCGCCGCCCTCATTCTGGTACTCGCATTCGGTAACCCGGCCTACGTGGACTGGGCGAACCGTAACGCCAGCCCCAATTCCGCATGGGGATTCTTCCTGCACACCCTCGCCTGGCCGAGCTGGTCGTTCAGCTCCAAGGAATCGGTGCAGACACTGCTCGCCAACGACATCAAGGCGCTGCTGCTGATCATCCTGACCGGGGTCTTCGTGGCCATGATGGCCGGATCCCGGGGCAACGCCAGCCAGTTCCTGGCCGGGTGGGGCGGGTACATCTTCGCCGCGGCGGTGGCCGGCTTCCTCGCCGCTTTCATCCAGGTCAACGCGAGCGTGCTCGGCGCCTTCACATGGGCGGCGGGCGGCGCCGTGTACGGCCTGTTCGTCGGCTGGATCGTGGGCCTGGCCTCAGCCGTCGGCCGCCCGTAGCTCAGTCGGACCTGCGCCCGTAGGTCAGTCGGGCCTGCGCGCCGGTCAGTCGGACGTGCTCGCCGCCATCGCGATCTCGGTGGCGGTGAGCACGCCGAGCGGCTTGCCCGACACGTCTTTGACAGCCACCCAACCCCGTCCGCCTTCGAGCAGTGCCGCGAGCGCGTCCCGCATGGTGCCCGACGCCGGTACCGACGGGCCGCCGTCCAGCACACCGCCGTCCGCTGCGCCGCCGTCCGCTCCGACGACCTCCGCCGCCGGGCGCAGCGCCTCCAGCGGGATCGGCGTCACGGTCAGCCGCTTGATGCCCCGGTCGGCGCCGACGAACTCGCGCACGAAGTCGTTGGCCGGGCTGCCCAGCAGGTCGGCCGGCGGGCAGTACTGCTGAAGGTGCCCGCCCTCCGACAGCACAGCGATCCGGTCGCCCAGCCGCACCGCCTCGTCCAGATCGTGCGTGACCAGCACGATCGTCTTGCGCACCGTCGCCTGCAGCTTACGGAACTCGTCCTGCAGCCGGACCCGCACGATCGGGTCGACCGCCGAGAACGGCTCGTCCATCAGCAGCACCACCGGATCGGCCGCCAGCGCCCGGGCCACGCCGACGCGCTGCTGCTGACCGCCGGACAGCTCATGCGGGTACCGCTTCGCGAACCGGCCCGGTTCCAGCCCCACCAGGTCGAGCAGCTCGTCGACCCGGTCCCGGACGCGGGTGCGCGGCCAGCCGAGCAGCCTCGGTACCGTCGCCACGTTCGCCTGGATCGTCTGGTGCGGGAACAGCCCGGTGTGCTGGATGACGTACCCGATCCGGCGGCGCAGCTCGACCGCGGGTACCCCGGTCACGTCTTCGCCGTCGAGCAGGATCCGCCCGTTGGTCGGCTCGATCAGCCGGTTGATCATGCGCAGTACCGTCGACTTGCCGCACCCCGACGGGCCGATCAGCACGACCAGCTCACCGGCCGGGATGTCCAGCGAGAGCGCCTCGACGGCGACCGTGCCGTCCGGGTACCGCTTGCCGACACCGTCCAGCGTGATCGGCGCGGCCGAGCCGTTACCGGTACCGTCCACCTATGCCCCCTCCGGTCCTCGCCTACGCCGACGCGGACAACCCCTGGTTCTCCTGGCAGTTCCTCCAGCAGAACACCGACGCGGTGCTGGCCGCCCTGCGCGAGCACGCCCAGTTGACCGCCGAGGCGGTGCTGCTGGCCACCCTCGTGTCCGTCCCCCTGGCCGTGCTGGCGTACTGGTTCCGCCGGCTCACCGGACCGATTCTCGCATTGACCGGCGTGCTCTACACGATTCCGTCGCTCGCGCTGTTCGCCCTGCTGGCGCCGTTCGTCGGCGTGGGGCAGGCAACGGTACTGGTGGGCCTGGTGACCTACGCCCTGCTGGTGATCGTGCGCAACACCGTCGCCGGGCTGAGCCAGGTGCCCGAACCGGTGCGCGACGCGGCGCGCGGCATGGGGTACGGCCGGTTCGGCCAGCTCTGGCGCATCGACCTGCCGCTGGCGCTGCCCGGCATCCTGACCGGGGTACGGCTGGCCACGGTGTCGACGGTCGCCCTGGTCACCGTCGGGGTTCTGATCGGCCACGGCGGTCTGGGCGAGTTCCTGACGATCGGCTTCCGGGCCGGGTACAAATCCGAGGTCATGACCGCGACGATCATCATCTTCCTGCTCGGCCTCGCGCTTGACCTGGTGCTCGCCGGTCTCGGCCGGCTGCTGACCCCGTGGACCCGGAGCCGGGCGCGATGACCCTGTTTCAGCAAGCCATCCAGTGGCTCAACGACCCGCTCAACTGGACCAACCCGGGCGGGATCTTCGACCGGCTGGTCGAGCACCTGCGGATCTCCGCCGCGGCGGTGCTGCTCGGCTGCCTCATCGCCTGGCCGCTCGGGCTGTGGCTCGGGCACCGGCGGCGCGGTGGCGGCGCGGTGATCACGGTGTCCAACGTCACGCTGGCCGTCCCGACGCTGTCCCTGCTGACGCTGATCTCGCTGACCGCCCTCGGCATCGGGCAGACCGCGGTGATCCTCGCGTTGACCGTGTTCGCGATCCCGCCGTTGCTGGCCAACGCGTACACCGGGCTGCGCGAGGTCGACCCCCAGGTCCGCGACGCCGCCCGCGGGATGGGGTTGTCCGGCTGGCAGATGCTGTGGCGGGTGGAGCTGCCGCTGTCGGTGCCGTACCTGGCCGCCGGGTTCCGGACCGCCGCCGTCCAGGTGGTCGCGACCGCGGCGCTCGCCGCGCTGGTCGCCGGCGGTGGGCTCGGCGAGATCATTTCCGAGGGCTTCGGGCTGGGCATCAACGTGGCCGGTGGGCAGATCATCGCGGGCGGCCTGCTGGTCGCGGGACTGGCGCTGCTGGTCGAGGGTACCTTCGCAGTCGTCGAACGGCTGGTCACCCCGCGGCCGCTGCGGCGCGCGCGAGGCATGCGACGGGCCGGCGCAACGGCGGCGAATGTGTGACAGTCTGCCGGGTGGGCGGTCGTCATCACCGTGACCGCCCGTCGGACACGCGGCGCGGCCATTCCCGGTCGCGCCGGGACACGGAAGGCGGGCAACACAATATGCAGAGGGTTTCGCGCGTCGCTGTGAGCCTGGTCGGGCTTCTGGCGGCGGCGGGTCTGGTGGCGGGGTGCGGCAAGGCCGGCTCCTCGGGTACCCAGGCACCCGCGAGCAACGCGGCGGCCGGCGGATGCGCGCCGGTCGCCGGTGACAAGCTTGTTCTTCTCGACGACGACAAGCACCTGCAGAACGCGGACAACATCATCGCAGCGGTCAACAGCAAGGTGGCCAAGCCGGAACTCATCGCGGCGCTGGACAAGGTGTCCACCACTCTCGATCCGCAGAAACTGATCGCCTTGAACAAGGCGACCGACATCGACCACAAGACCTCGGCCGTGGCGGCGCAGGAGTTCGCCCAGGCCAACAATCTGACCGGTGGTATCACCAAGGGGGCCGGCGGGCCCGTCGTGATCGGCGCGGGGAACTTCAGCGAGAGCCAGACGCTCGCCGAGCTGTACAAGATCGCGCTGACCGCGGCCGGGTACACCGCCACGACCCAGGCGATCGGCAACCGGGAACTGTACGAGCCGTCGCTGGAGAAGGGCCAGATCCAGGTGGTACCGGAGTATGCCGCCACGCTGGCCGAGTTCATCAACGGCAAGGTCAACGGGGCGAGTGCCGCACCGGTCGCGTCCCCCGACGTGGACAAGACCGTGGCCGCGCTCAAGGACCTGGGCGGCAAGGTGGGGCTCAGCTTCGGCAAGGCGTCCACCGCCAACGACCAGAACGCGTTCGCGGTCACCACGGCGTTCGCCAGCAAGTACGGCGTGAAGTCGCTGTCCGACTTCGCCAGCAAGTGCTCCGGCAAGGACTCGATCCTGGGTGGTCCGGCGGAGTGCCCGAAGCGCCCGTTCTGCCAGGTGGGTCTGCAGAACACGTACAAGATTCAGTTCGGCCAGTTCAAGTCGCTCGACGTGAGCGGCCCGCTGACGAAGAAGGCGCTGAACGGCGGCCAGATCAGCATGGGCCTCGTGACGACGTCAGATGCGGCGCTTGCACAGAGCTGACCACGAAAGTGCGATTTTGCCGGGCTGGTCCGTAAATGGGCCGGCCCGGCTCGTCAACCGGACCGGTGCTCGATCGTTTGACGCCTTGTGACCCGCCATCACGCACCGTCCTTGATCGACCGGCTAAGATCGGCCCATTCCGCAATCCGGAAAGTCTCGGTAACCTCTGATGCCATGCCGGCCTCGAATGCCCAGAAGGCTCGGGGGGGCGGGCAGTTACCGACAGTTATGTTTTGGACCGGGGTGGGTCTTGCTCCGGTGGCGGCCGCGCTGCTTCTGCTCAGCACCGGCGCCGCCGGGCTGCGCGTTGCCGCTGTTCTGACCATCCTCACGGTCGTCCTGGTCGGGCTTTCGATCATGCTGCGCCCGGATGCGGTAACCGTGCGGCTCGACCTTGAGGACCAGCTCTACGACGAGATCGACACGCTGCGCGAAGACATCCGCAAGGACATCGCCGGCGCGGCACGGGCGACCCACCGGGCGTACTCGGAGAAAGTGCAGACGCTGTACCAGACCGTCGACGCGCTGCGTACCCAGGTCGAGGCGCTGCGCGCCGGTACCCCGGAACCGGCCCCGGCGTCGGTGGGCAGCGCGATGGTGGCCGGCGGCGTGGTGCGGCACACGGAGACCGTCCAGGTCACCACCCGGCAGATGATCGTCGACCAGGAACGCTCGTCGGGTACCGTCTACGGCACCCGGGCCGCCGAGCCGGCCACCGCGACCCGGCCCGCCCACAGCGCCCACAGTGCCCACAGCGCCCGGCCGCCCGAGGAGTCCTGGACCGAGCAGCGGCTGCGCGAGCGGCTGGCCGAGGTGCGGTCCGGCGATTCCCACCGGGCCGAACATGAACCGCGCCGGCCCCGCCCGTACGAGCGGGACGAGTCCTACGACCGTGCGGAGCCGCGGTCGCACGCCTGGACCGCCGAGCCCACCACCGATCCGCTCTGGGGCGGCACCGATCGCTGGGCCGCCACCCGCACCGACGACCGCGGCCAGGAACTGCGCATCGGCACCCGCCGGGCCGAGGTACGCAGCGATGAGGTGCACGTCGAGGACCGCTGGGCCCAGGTACGCCGGGACGAGCGCAACGACTGGGACCGCCCCGAGCCGCGCTGGGAACGCGGCGAACCGCCGGCGATCACCGCGACCGGTCCGGAGCCCGCCGCCGCGTGGACGCAGGGCTGGCGCGACGAGCCGGCGACCGTCAACCCGCGCCCGCGCCGCCCCGACTACGAGATGTCCGACAACCGCTGGCGCTGACCGGCCGGCCGCTACTTGTCGATGTCGCCGACCACGAACAGCATCGAGCCGAGGATCGCGATCAGGTCGGGTACCAGGCAGCCGGGCAGCAGGGTCGCCAGCGCCTGCACGTTGGCATAGGACGCGGTGCGCAGCTTGAGCCGCCACGGCGTCTTCTCACCGTGCGACACCAGGTAGTACCCGTTGATCCCGAGCGGGTTCTCGGTCCACGCGTACGTGTGCCCCTCCGGCGCCTTGACCACCTTCGGCAGCCGCACGTTGACCGGCCCGCGCAACCCGTCGACCCGGTCGAGGCACTGCGCCGCAAGGTCCAGCGACACGTACGCCTGGTCGAGCAGGCAGGAGAACCGCGAGTGGCAGTCCCCGGCGGTCCGGGTCACCACCGGCACGTCGAGCGAGCCGTAGGCCAGGTACGGCTCGTCCCGCCGCAGGTCGAAGTCCAGCCCGCTGGCCCGCGCGACCGGACCGGACGCGCCGTAGGCGGCGGCGTCGGCGGCCGACAGCACCCCGACGCCGACGGTACGGGCGAGGAAGATGTCGTTGCGGCGGATCAGGTTGTCCAGGTCGGGCAGCCGCCGGCGGACCAGGTCGATCGCCTCCCGGGCCCGGCGGGTCCAGCCGGCCGGTACCTCCTCCTTCAGGCCGCCGACCCGGTTGAACATGTAGTGCATCCGGCCGCCGGAGACCTCCTCCATGACCGCCTGCAGCGTCTCCCGCTCGCGGAAGGCGTAGAAGACCGGGGTGATCGCGCCGATCTCCAGCGGGTACGAGCCGAGGAACATCAGGTGGTTGAGCACCCGGTTCAGCTCGGCCAGCGCGGTGCGCAGCCAGACCGCCCGCTCCGGTACCTCGATGCCCATCAGCCGCTCGACGGCCAGTACCACGCCCAGCTCGTTCGAGAACGCGGACAGCCAGTCGTGCCGGTTGGCCAGCACGATGATCTGCCGGTAGTCGCGCACCTCGAACAGCTTCTCCGCGCCCCGGTGCATGTACCCGATGATCGGTTCGGCGGAGACCACCAGTTCGCCGTCGAGGACCAGGCGCAGTCGCAGCACCCCGTGCGTGGACGGGTGCTGCGGGCCGATGTTGAGCACCATGTCCGAGGTCGCCAGTCCGCTGCCGGTACCGACGACCACCTCATGCCGCCGGCTCGCTTCGCTCGCCGCCGTCATGAGGCAGGACACCACTGAGCCGGCCGGCTCGCTCGCTGCGCTCGTTCGCGCGTCACAGCACGGAGTCTAGGCCGACCGGCTCCAGGATCCAGTAGTGACCGCCGAGCCCGGCCGGGTCGGTCAGCTCGGCCGCGTCGCCGGCCGCGGCCAGCGCCCGCACATAGCCCGCCGGGTCCTCGGTGGCCAGCCTCAGCGGCGGGCGCCGGCCGGACACGCCCAGCGCCCGCAGCGCTTCGCGCTGCCGGATCAGCGTGCCGCCCAGCGCGTCCACCGCCACGTGGGCGGTCAGGTCGCAGCTGCCGTCCGGTACCGGTGGCAGCTGCCGCCCGCCGCGGTACCCGGTCAGCGTGCCGAGCGCCGGTCGCTGCCCGGCCACGTGCCCGTAGTCGACGCAGAGCGCCAGCCCGTGCCGTACCGTGCCCACCGCCCGGCGCCACGCTTCGTCGCGCGGCCGCCCGATCTCGGCGACGTGGCCGGGTTCGAGCGGCCACCACCTGGCCAGCCAGGCGGCGTCGGCGCGGGACACCGGCCGGCCCAGCGAACCGTCGGTCAGCTGGTACCGCGCGACTCCGGCCCCGTCCAGCGCCGCGAGGTCCAGCGGTACGTTGTCCAGCCATTCGGTCGCCAGCAGCAGGCCGGTCACCGGCTCCGGCAGGGAGTTGCGCCAGTCGATGTCCGGCGGCACCGGCACCGGCCGGTCGGCGAGCTCGACCGCGGTCAGGCGCAGCCGGTCGCGCAGCTCCGCCGGTACCGCATAGGCCAGCGCGACGAGCAGCTCACCGCGCCCCGCGCCGACGTCGACGACGTCGAGCTTGGCCGGATGGCCGAGGGCGGCGTCGACCCGGACCAGCAGCTCGGCGATCGCGCCGGGGAACAGCGGAGACGCGTGCGCGCTGGTCCGGAAGTGCTCCGCCGGATGCCCGTGGCCGACGAAGAACCCGGTACCCGGCGCGTACAGCGCCCGCCGCATAGCCGTTGACCAGCGCTCCCGCTTCATCAAGTGAAGGTTGCCACAGGTCCTGTCCGGCCGCCGGCCAGCGCATCCATACTTGATCCCGACCGGTACCCCACCATCGAGGACTGGATCAGCGAAAGATGAGCGCATCGCCGCGCGGCCGTGCCGTGGGCATCATCGGCACCGGCCGGGTCGGGTCGGTACTCGCCGCCGCCCTCGCCGACGCGGGCCACCCGGTCGTCACCGGCCGCCCGGACGACATCACGATCATCGCGGTACCCGACGACGCGCTCGCCTCCGTCGTCGCCGGCCTCGGACCGGCCAACGTCGTCGCGCACACCTCGGGAGCGTACGGACTGCGTGTCCTGGAACCGGCCGTCGCGCGCGGCGCCCGGCCGCTCGCCCTGCACCCGGCGATGACGTTCACCGGCCGGCCGGAAGACCTGGCCCGGCTGCGCAAGGGCATCTCGTTCGGCGTGACCGCCCCGCCCGACGTCCGGCCGCTGGCCGAGGAACTGGTGCGCGAGCTCGGGGGTACCCCCGAATGGATCGCCGACGAGCACCGCGCGCTGTACCACGCGGCCCTGGCCCACGGCGCCAACCACCTGGTCACACTCGTCAACGACGCGCTGGACGCGCTGCGCGCCGCGGGCGTCACGCGGCCGGAGAAGGTGCTGGATCCGCTGGTACACGCGGCGCTGGACAACGCGCTGCGACTCGGTGACGCCGCGCTGACCGGCCCGGTGTCCCGCGGCGACGCGCAGACGGTGGCCGCCCACCTGGCCGCGCTGCCCGCCGGAGTCCGACCCGCCTACCGCGCGATGGCCCGGCGTACCGCGCAGCGCGCGGTCGCCGCCGGCCGGCTGACCGCGGCGCAGGCCGCGCCGATCGAGGAGCTGACATGATCGTGGCCACCACCCGCGGCGAGCTGGACAGCGCGCGGGACAAGCTCGAAGGCGCCGTCGGGGTCGTGCTGACCATGGGCGCGCTGCACGACGGGCACATCGCCCTGATCCGGGCCGCCCGTGAGCGGTCCGCGCAGGTGCTCGTCACGATCTTCGTGAACCCGTTGCAGTTCGGGCCGAACGAGGACTTCGACCGGTACCCCCGCACGCTCGACCGCGACCTGGCGATCTGCGCCGCGAACGGGGTGGACGTGGTGTTCGCCCCGGACCGCGCGCAGATGTACCCGGACGGCGAGCCGGCCGTTCGGGTCGACCCGGGGCCGCTCGGCGAGATCCTGGAGGGCGCGAGCCGGCCCGGGTTCTTCCACGGCGTGCTGACCGTGGTGCTCAAGCTGTTCCACCTGACCCGGCCGCGGCTGGCGTTCTTCGGCGAGAAGGACTACCAGCAGCTGGCGCTGGTGCGGCGGATGGTGCGCGACACCGACCTGCCGGTGGAGATCGTGGGCGTGCCGACGGTACGGGAGCCGGACGGGTTGGCGCTGTCCAGCCGCAACCGGTACCTGTCCCCGGCGGAACGGCAGGCGGCGCTGGCGCTGTCCCGGGCGCTGCGGGCGGGGGCGGCCGCCGGGCGCGACGGTGCTTCCGCGGTGCTCGCGGCGGCCCGCGCTGCGCTGCCCGACCCGGATTACCTAGCCCTGACCGCTCCCGATCTCGGTCCGCCGCCACCCCGGCACGGGTCCGCGCGGCTGCTCGTGGCGGCCCGGATCGGTACCACCAGGCTGATCGACAACGCACCCGTGGAGCTGTGACCGATGCTGCGGACGATGCTGAAGTCGAAGATCCACCGGGCCACGGTCACCCAGGCCGACCTGCACTACGTCGGCTCGGTCACCGTCGACGAGGACCTGATGGACGCGGCCGACCTGCTGCCCGGCGAACAGGTGGCGATCGTCGACGTGACCAACGGGGCGCGGCTGGAGACCTATGTGATCCCGGGCCCCCGCAGCACCGGCGTGATCGGCATCAACGGCGCCGCCGCGCACCTGGTGCACCCCGGCGACCTGGTGATCCTGATCTCGTACGCGCAGATGGACGACGCGCTGGCGCGCCGGTACCGTCCGGCCGTCGTGCACGTCGACGCGGACAACCGGATTGTGGATCTTGGGAATGATCCTGCGGCGCCACCGCCCGGAGCTGCGGCGCCCGGATTGGTCCGGGGCGATACTTTCGCCCGATCGGGTGGTCCGCCTGTCCGGCCGGCCTGAAGTATGCTCCGCACCCTGGGGTGACGGGGAGGAGCGACCATGCGGCGCTGGTGGGCGTTGGTGGCCATGGCGGCCGTCGCGCTTGCCCCCGGCGGCTGTGCCAGGCCGGCCGGGGTCGACGGCGACCTGACCAACGGATGGCCGGCGTTCGCCAGGGCGCAGACGCCGATCCCGGACGCCGGGGTGTGCTACCCGCGGGAGTACGACCCGACGTGGTACGGCGACTTCGACAGCGCGGTCGACTGCAAGAGCGAGACGCACCAGACCGAGACCGTCTTCGTGGGTGCCCTCACCGGCGCCGACGCCGACCGCACCGCGCCACCGCTGGCCGGCAGTGCCGCCCGCAAGGCCGCCTACACCCGGTGCCAGCAGGCGGCCAACGACTACCTCGGCGGCGACTGGCAGTCCGCCAAGGTCGATCTCGGCCTCGTGCTGCCGGACGACAAGGCGTGGACCGGCGGCGCCCGCTGGTACCGCTGCGACGCCATCCACTTCCAGGACAGCGACTACAACACCGTGGCCACCAGCGGCAGCGTCAAGGATGGCCTGCGCGGTTCCCGGCCGCTCGCGGTCACCTGCCTGACCGTGACCGACGACGGGAAGAACGCGGTCACCAAGACCGACGACGCGGACTGCGACAAGCCGCACAACGGCGAGTTCGCCGGCATATACCAGGCCGCCGACGGTGCCTGGCCGGCCGACGAGAACGCCCGGCGCAAGCTGGCCAACAACGGCTGTGAGGCGATCGTCGCGCACTTCCTCGGGTACAGCGGCGACCAGGCGATCAGCAACTACCTCGGCTGGATGGCGCAGGGCTTCAACGAGGACCAGTGGAACCTCGGCGACCGCAGCGAGCGCTGCTTCGCGCTGGCGTTCAACGGCAAGAGCGTCAACGGCGCGCGGATCATCGGTTCCGTCAAGGGCCTGCGCGGCGGAGCGCCCAGGAAAGCCTGAGGCGACCCGTTAAGCTGGCCCGCGCTGGAACTGAGGGAGTGAGCGGGAGCGGCGCGGCCCGGTCTGGACCGAGGAGCGTAGCGACGAGGTAAGGCCGGGCGTCTGAGCGCCGCGAAGCTAGTGGACGGGGCAACATGGCGCGCTCGTGGGGAAGTCGGCTGGCGGCTATCGGGGTACTCGGCCTGACCGCGGTCGGCCTGGTGTGGTGGATCAACCGGAGCGCGCCGATCCCCACCAGGCCGCCGGCGCACGCGCCGAAGGCGGGCACCTGCTGGGCGGTACAGCCGGCGGTGGCGCGCGGGCAGCTGCCGTGGCAGGGGTCGCCGGTACCGTGCGGCTCCGCGCACACCGCCGAGGTGTACCACGTCGGCCAGGTCGACCACGACCTGATCAACCGTTCCCGGGCAGCCAAGGGCGACGACGCCAAGGTCGCCACGAACCTGATGTTCGCCGAGGTGCGCCGGGCGTGCGGCGCCTTCGCCTCGGTGTACCTCGGCGGCGACTGGCACCGCGACCAGGTGACCCTGCTGGCGAACTGGATCACGCCGGCGCGCGACGGCTTCTTCGGCTGCGCGCTGGTGCAGGTGACCGGGCCGGGCGGGACGGAGTACGTCACCCGGACCAGCAGCCTCAAGGGGGTCGGCGACGGCGGTCCGCTGGCGGTCGGCTGCGTCGCGCGCACCGGCGACACCGTCCGGTACGCCTCCTGCACCGACGAGCACAGCGGCGAGTTCGTCGGCGCCTACCGGATCACCCCGGACAACGCCCCGTTCGACGCCAGGGCGCTCGCGTCGGCGGTGACCAGGGGCTGCGGCCAGGTCGCCCTCACGTACCTCGGCCTGCCGTCCACCGCGACCCGGCCCGATCTCAAGATCGGCTATGTCGGTCCGACCACCGCCGAGACCTGGCTGGGCAGCGACCAGACCTTCGCCTGCTACGCCTCGGCGGACACACCGCTGCATGGCACGGTACGCAATCTGGGCACCCGCCCGCTACCTGCGTGACACTGAGCGCAGCGGGGGCCGGCGTTGTCTGGACTGAGGAGCGTAGCGACGAGGGAAGACGGCGCGATAGCGGACCCCGCGCAGCGACCCGGGGGCACTGAGCGCAGCGGGGGCCGGCGTTGTCTGGACTGAGGAGCGTAGCGACGAGGGAAGACGGCGCGATAGCGGACCCCGCGCAGCGACCCGGGGGCACCGTGTCGAACACTGGCGGGATGGATCTGCCCACGCTGCCCCGCCGGCTGAGCGCACCGGAGCCGGGCTGGGCGGAGAACACCGACGTGGTCGTCGTCGGCTCCGGCATCGCCGGGCTCACCGCCGCGCTGCACCTGCGCGAGGCCGGACTGCACGTCACCGTGGTGACCAAGGTGAACATCGACGACGGTTCGACCCGGTGGGCGCAGGGGGGTATCGCCGCGGTGCTCGACCCGCTCGACACGCCGGCGGCACACGCCGA
Organism: Actinomycetota bacterium; assembly: GCA_005885555.1. Classification (GTDB taxonomy): domain Bacteria; phylum Actinomycetota; class Actinomycetes; order Mycobacteriales; family Micromonosporaceae; genus AC-43. The sequence continues at coordinate 49,972 of VAWN01000035.1, read as the reverse complement.
GGACACGCTGGTCGCCGGGGTCGGGCTGAGCGATCCGGCGGCGGTCGAGGTGCTGGTCACCGAGGGGCCGGCACGGGTACGGGAGCTGATGCGCTGGGGTGCCGAGTTCGACCGGTACCCGGACGGCCGGCTCATGCTGACCCGGGAAGGCGGCCACCACGCGAACCGGATCGTGCACGCCGGCGGCGACGCGACCGGGGCGGAGGTGCAGCGGGCGCTGCATGCGGCGGTGCGGCGGGACCCGTGGATCCGGCTGGTCGAGCATGCGCTCGTGGTCGACCTGCTCCAGGACCCGACCGGCCGGGCCTGCGGGGTGACGCTGCACGTGCTCGGCGAGGGTACCGAGGAGGGTGTCGGTGCGGTGCTCGCCCGCGCGGTGGTACTGGCGACCGGCGGCATGGGCCAGATCTTCGCGGTCACCACGAACCCGGTGGTCTCCACCGGCGACGGAGTGGCGGTGGCGCTTCGGGCCGGTGCGGTGGTCACCGACATCGAGTTCGTCCAGTTCCACCCCACGGCGCTGTACCTCGGCGGTGCGGCCGTCGTCGACCAGCAGCCGCTGGTGTCGGAGGCGCTGCGCGGCGAGGGTGCCCACCTCGTCGACGCGGACGGCAAGCGCTTCATGGTCGGCCAGCACGAACTGGCCGAGCTGGCACCCCGCGACGTGGTCGCGAAGGGGATCTTCCGGGAGCTGCGGTCCACCGGTACCGACCATGTGTTCCTGGACGCCCGCCACCTGCCGGACGTGGCCCACCGGTTCCCCACGATCACGGCCGCCTGCCTGGCCGCCGGGGTGGACCCGCGCACGGACCTGATCCCGGTCGCGCCGGCCGCGCACTACGCCTCCGGTGGCGTGCGCACCGATCTGGCCGGCCGCACCTCGATCCCCGGCCTGTACGCCTGCGGAGAGGTCGCCTGTACCGGCGTCCACGGCGCCAACCGCCTGGCCTCCAACTCGCTCCTGGAGGGCCTGGTGTTCGCCCGCCGGATCGCCGCGGACATCCGGCGGGAACTGCCCCCGCCGGCCGACCCGGCGCCGGCCGACGCCCCCCGTTCGGTGCTGGACGCGGGCCTGCGCGCGCCCCTCCAGCGGGAGATGACCGACGGCGCCGGGGTGCTGCGCAGCGCGGCGTCGCTGGACCGGGCGGCCGCGGCGCTGGCCCGGCTGGCCGCGCCCGGCGCCCGGCCGAACACCGGTAGCTGGGAGGCGAGCAACCTGCTCACCGTGGCGTCCGCGCTGGTCGCGGCCGCGCGGCGGCGCGAGGAGACGCGCGGCTGCCACTGGCGGGAGGACTTCCCGGCCGCGTCGCCGCGCTGGCTCGGGCACCTGCTGGCCGGCATCGACGGTACCGGTGGGCTGACCGGGACGTGGGAGCCCGCATGAGGAGCATCGTCGAGCGCGCGCTCGCCGAGGATCTCGGGCCGGACGGGCTCGACGTGACCAGCGTGGCGACGATCCCGGCCGGCCAGACCGACGTCGGGGATCTCGTGGCGCGGGCGGACGGGGTGGTGGCCGGGCTGGCCGTCGCCGCCCTGGTGTTCGAGATCGCGTCGACCGGTACCGTCGCGTGGGCGGCCAAGGTGCCCGACGGCGACCGGGTCGCCCGGGGCGAGGTGCTGGCGACCGTGGAAGGGCCCACCCGGGCGCTGCTGACCGCGGAACGCACCGCGCTGAACTTCCTCTGCCACCTGTCCGGCGTGGCGACGCACACCCGGGCCTGGGCCGAGGCGCTCGCCGGTACCGGCGCGACCGTGCTGGACACCCGCAAGACCACGCCCGGCCTGCGCGAGCTGGAGAAGTACGCGGTACGCGTCGGCGGCGGCACCAACAAGCGGATGGGCCTGTACGACGTCGCCATGATCAAGGACAACCACAAGCTCGCGGCCGGTTCGATCACCGCGGCCTACCGGCGGGTCCGGGAGGCGTTCCCGGATGTGCCGGTACAGGTCGAGGTGACCACGGTCGCCGAAGCCGTCGAGGCGGTCGAGGCGGGCGCGACGTTCCTGCTCTGCGACAACATGCCGCCGCCGTTGCTGCGCGAGGTCGTCGCCGCGGTCGGCGGGCGGGCCGAACTGGAGGCGACCGGCGGGCTGACCCTGGACCGGGCGGGCGACTACGGCGCGACCGGCGTGAACTACCTGTCGGTCGGCGCGCTGACCCACTCCTCGCCGATCCTGGACATCGCGCTGGACCTGCGGCCGCGTCAGTAGCATTCACGCCGTGCTGCTCTGTATCGACATCGGGAACACCAACACCGTGCTGGCCACCTTCGAGGGCGAGAAGCTGGTGCACTCGTGGCGGGTCAAGACCGAGGCCCGGTCCACCGCCGACGAGCTGGGGTTGATGTTCCGCGGGCTGCTGGCCGCCGACAATGTGCAGATCACCGGGGTGGCGGCCTGTTCGACGGTACCCATGGCGCTGCGCAACCTGCGCACCATGCTCACCCGGTACTACGGCGGCCTGCCGGCGGTGATCCTGGAGCCGGGCATCCGCACCGGGGTGCAGCTCGCGATCGACAACCCGAAGGAGGTCGGCTCCGACCGGGTCGCGAACACGCTCGCCGCGTACACCCTGTACGGCGGCCCGTCGATCGTCGTGGACTTCGGTACCTCGACGAACTTCGACGTGGTCTCCGCCCGCGGCGAGTACCTCGGCGGCCCGCTCGCCCCCGGCATCGAGATCTCCGTCGACGCGCTGGCCGCCCGCGCGGCCCAGTTGCGCAAGGTGGAGCTGGTCCGGCCACCCCGGGTGATCGGCAAGAACACCGTCGAGTGCCTGCAGTCCGGCGTGATCTACGGCTTCGCCGGCCAGGTCGACGGGCTGGTCCGGCGGATCACCGCGGAACTCGGTGGCGAGGTCGCCGCGGTGGTGGCGACCGGCGGGCTGGCCACCGTGGTGCTCGACGACTGCGCGACGATCACCCATCACGAGCCGATGCTGACGCTGATCGGCCTGCGCCTGATCTTCGAGCGCAACTCGTAGTCAGACGCGTCTCGACCGGTAGGTGACGGTCACGTAGGGCAGCGGAAAGGTCTCCGGCAGGCCGGCCGCCAGTTGCCGTACCTCGGATTCGATCTTCGCCTGGCGCTCCGGCGGTGCGGTGATGTAGTAGGAGCGGCTCGCGATGAGCTGGACGAGCAGGTCGGCGTTCAGCAGTACCTCGTGCGCGAACAGTGCGCGCTCGACCGGGCCGAACTCCGGCCCGAACTCGTCCTCGATCCAGCCCTCGTGCACGCCGCCACCGGCCCGCTCGGCGCCGTCGGCGATCCGGGACAGTTCGGCGATCCACGGTACGGTCTCGTCGCGGATGTTCCAGATCGGCGCGAATACGCCGCCGCGCTTCAGTACCCGCGCGATCTCCCGGTGCGCGGATTCCTGATCGAACCAGTGGTAGGCCTGGCCGGCGACCACGGCATCGACGGACCCGTCCGGTACCGGGATCTCCTCGGCGCGCCCGGCCAGCGCGGTGATTCCCGCAGTGGCTCGCGCCAACCGGTCGCGCATGGCGGCATCGGGCTCGACCGGTACCACATCGTGACCGAGTCTTCGGACGACCCGGGTGAGGATCCCGGTACCGGCGCCGAGATCGAGTACCCGCGACGGAGCGGTACCGAGCGCCCATTCGAGCGCTGCCGGCGGATACGTCGGACGGATCCGGTCGTACAGTTCGGCGGCCGGGCCGAAGGAGAGTCCTTGCGACATTTGCTCAGGTTAGCCGGCCGGGATTGGCCATTGCACTGGTCTTTCCGGCGGCGGCCGGGCCGCACCGGTAATTCTCCGGCCGGGCCGCCACACCGCGCGGCCGGTGCGCCGCGGCGGCCATTCGTCACGCACAGCAATGTATCGAGCATGGATCTGTATCCCGAACAGCGGACTTGGTCCGGTCCCGAGATCGTTCGGCGCGCACGTCGTGCCGTGGCCGGGTACCGCCTGGTTGCGCGCCGCGCAGTTGCGCCGCGCGCTTGGAGTCGGCACGGCCTGCGCGGAGAGGCGTGTCGAATACCGCGCGCCCGGTGCCGCCGAAAAGTGTGGCAATCGGGCCGTCCTATCCGCGTACCCGCTGGTGGCGACCATGACCAGTCCGTGCCCCACGTACCCTCTGAGTAGCCGAAAGTAGCGGCGCCGAGAAATTCGTCGAGCCAAACTTGCGGATCTATTGACGGTACGCCGGTCGGCGGGGTTATCGTTTCTCATATCGGCATCTTGCCGATTGTGTGAAGGGAATCAGTAAGGTGGCGAGACGGGAAATTGTCGTCCTGGAGGACGACCTCGATGGCGGCAAGGCCGACGAGACGGTGAAGTACGCGCTCGACGGCGTCCAGTACGAGATTGACCTCTCAGACAAGAACGCGACGAAGCTGCGCAACGCTTTCGCCGAATTCATCTCGCACAGCCGGCGGGTCGGCCGGGGCGGGGTGGTCGTCGGTGGTCGCGCCGCTGCGCGCGCTCGCGGAAGTGCGGCGGCCGACCGGGAGCAGAACAAGGCGATCCGGTCCTGGGCGAAGCGCAAGGGCAAGGCGATCTCCGACCGCGGCCGGATTCCGCAGGAGATCGTGGACGAGTACAACGCCGACGCCGGACGCTGAGGCGGGACCGGACCGGAGGGCGCCCCCGACCGTGGTCGGCGGCGCCCTCCGTCGCGTCCATCCCCCGGTGGGGGGCCGGCTGGTGATTTCGCTCTGCGCGTAGTTCTCCCGCGTGCGGAACACGGGTTGCGGGTGTCTGGTTGGCTCAAATGCCGAGCAAGCGGCCGGTGCCGGGGTCGTTCCACCGGTGCCGATCCGGAACCCGATCGGACGCCGGACGGCCGGACCGGGCTGCTGTGTCGGTGCTCGGCGATACAGTTATGGCACGGACAACACCGGTGCTGTGGGGGCTTCAACGCACCGCGGCGCACGTGAGGAGCTACGAGGGATGTTCGAGCGGTTCACCGACCGAGCACGGCGGGTTGTCGTCCTGGCCCAGGAAGAGGCCCGGATGCTCAACCACAACTACATCGGCACCGAGCACATCCTGCTCGGCCTCATTCACGAGGGTGAGGGCGTGGCCGCCAAGGCTCTGGAGAGCCTGGGGATCTCCCTGGAAGGCGTCCGCCAGCAGGTGGAGGAGATCATCGGCCAGGGCCAGCAGGCCCCCAGCGGACACATCCCCTTCACCCCTCGGGCCAAGAAGGTGCTGGAGCTCAGCCTGCGGGAAGCGCTCCAGCTCGGCCACAACTACATCGGCACCGAGCACATCCTGCTCGGTCTCATCCGCGAGGGCGAGGGTGTCGCCGCGCAGGTGCTGGTCAAGCTCGGCGCCGACCTCAACCGGGTCCGCCAGCAGGTAATCCAGCTCCTGTCGGGCTACCAGGGCAAGGAGCCGGCCGCGTCGGGCACCGGCGCGCAGGGCGAGGCCGCCCCGTCGACGTCGCTCGTGCTCGACCAGTTCGGGCGCAACCTCACCCAGCTCGCCCGGGAGGGCAAGACCGACCCGGTGATCGGGCGGGAGAAGGAGATCGAGCGGGTGATGCAGGTGCTCTCCCGGCGCACCAAGAACAACCCGGTGCTGATCGGCGAGCCCGGCGTCGGCAAGACCGCCGTCGTGGAGGGCCTGGCCCAGTGCATCGTCAAGGGCGAGGTACCCGAGACGCTCAAGGACAAGCAGCTCTACACGCTCGACCTGGGCGCGCTGGTCGCCGGTTCGCGCTACCGCGGTGACTTCGAGGAGCGCCTGAAGAAGGTGCTCAAGGAGATCCGCACCCGCGGCGACATCATCCTGTTCATCGACGAGATCCACACGCTCGTCGGCGCCGGTGCCGCCGAAGGCGCGATCGACGCGGCGAGCATCCTCAAGCCGATGCTGGCCCGTGGGGAGCTGCAGACGATCGGCGCGACCACCCTCGACGAGTACCGCAAGCACCTGGAGAAGGACGCCGCGCTGGAGCGGCGGTTCCAGCCGATCCAGGTGGGTGAGCCGTCGCTGGCGCACACCATCGAGATCCTCAAGGGGCTGCGGGACCGGTACGAGGCGCACCACCGGGTGTCGATCACCGATGCCGCGCTGGTGGCCGCCGCGACGCTGGCCGACCGGTACATCTCCGACCGGTTCCTGCCGGACAAGGCGATCGACCTGATCGACGAGGCCGGTGCCCGGATGCGGATCCGCCGGATGACCGCGCCGCCGGACCTGCGCGACTTCGACGAGCGGATCGCCCAGGTACGCCGCGACAAGGAGTCCGCGATCGACGCCCAGGACTTCGAGCGGGCCGCGCAGCTGCGCGACCGGGAGAAGCAGTTGCTGGCGCAGAAGTCGCAGCGGGAGAAGGAGTGGAAGGCCGGCGACCTCGACGTGGTGAGCGAGGTCGACGACGAGCAGATCGCCGAGGTGCTGGCGAACTGGACCGGCATCCCGGTCTACAAGCTGACCGAGGAGGAGACCTCCCGGCTGCTGCGGATGGAAGACGAGCTGCACAAGCGGGTCGTCGGCCAGGAAGACGCGGTCAAGGCGGTGTCCAAGGCGATCCGGCGTACCCGGGCCGGCCTGAAGGACCCGAAGCGGCCGTCCGGCTCGTTCATCTTCGCCGGCCCGTCCGGCGTCGGTAAGACCGAGCTGTCCAAGGCGCTGGCGGAGTTCCTGTTCGGCAGCGAGGACGCGCTCATCCAGCTGGACATGTCCGAGTTCCACGACCGGTACACGGTGTCCCGGCTGGTCGGTGCCCCGCCCGGATACGTCGGGTACGACGAGGGTGGGCAGCTGACCGAGAAGGTACGCCGGCGGCCGTTCTCGGTGGTCCTCTTCGACGAGATCGAGAAGGCCCACCCCGACGTGTTCAACACGCTGCTGCAGATCCTGGAAGACGGTCGGCTGACCGACGGCCAGGGCCGCATCGTCGACTTCAAGAACACGGTGATCATCCTGACCACCAACCTGGGTACCCGCGACGTGGCCAAGGCGGTGTCGCTGGGCTTCCAGGCCTCGGAGGACCAGGAGAGCAACTACGAGCGGATGAAGCAGAAGGTCAACGACGAGCTCAAGCAGCACTTCCGGCCCGAGTTCCTGAACCGGATCGACGACACGATCGTCTTCCACCAGCTCGGCGAAGACGAGATCCTGCAGATCGTCGACATCATGATCTCCCGGATCGAGAACCAGCTGCGCAACAAGGACATGGCGCTGGAGCTGACCGACAACGCGAAGCTGTGGCTGGCGAAGAAGGGTTGGGACCCGGTCATGGGCGCCCGGCCGCTGCGCCGCACGATCCAGCGGGAGATCGAAGACTCGTTGTCCGAGCGGATCCTGTTCAACGAGATCAAGCCGGGTCAGATCATCGTGGTCGACTGCGAGGGCGACCCGACCAACGTCGAGCAGTCCAAGCTGCTCTTCCACGGTGCCGACAAGCCGGCCAGCGTACCGGAGACGGTACCGGCCAACCTGACCGGCACCGAGGACCCAGCGGCAAGCTGACGCACATCAGACGGCCCCGACCGATGGGAAGGTCGGGGCCGTTCGCTGCGCGGAGCGGCGGGCCGGCTCAGGCGATGTAGTTCTCCAGCAGCGCCGGGGTCAGGCCGGCGTTGTGGATCGCGATCAGCGCGGCGGTCACGTCGCGGACGAACGTCGTGCGGAAGTGCATCAGGATGATGTCGCCGGGTTCGATCCTGTGGTCGGCGGTCTGGTACGCCACGACGCCGTTGTTCACCGTCTCCGACCAGTAGAAGGCCGCCTGCAGGCCGCAGTCGTGCACCACCCGCAGCGTGGTCTGGTCGTAGTTGCCGAACGGTGGCCGGAACAGGTGCAGCGTGGTGCCGAAGGTGTGTTCGAGCGAGGTGCGGCCGTCGCAGATCTCGTGGTGTTGGAACGGGTACGCGGCGCCGCGCAGGCTCGGATGGCTGATCGTGTGGTCCTCGATCACCCCGCCGGCCGATTCGAGCTCCTTGAAGAAGCCGGGGTTCTTCGCCGCCACCGGCGCGATCAGGAACATCGTGAACGGGATGTGCGCGTCGCGCATCAGCGTCAGGTCGTCGGGGAGCTGGAACCAGCCGTCGTCGATCGTCAGGAACGCCACCGGCTGGGTGACCGGTAGCCGGTGGTAGATCGGCGCGAGCGGGCCGGCGGGTACCGTGATCGGCTGCGGTACCGGCGGCGGCCCGAACGCCGGGAGCTTCCCCGGGGACGCCGGCCCCGCCGACGGCCTGGTCGACGGCCCCGACGGGTCGGGCGAGGCGAGGTCGTCGCCGCCGTCGGGCGCCCCGGCCGACGGCACGCCAGTGCCCGCACCCGTCGTCCAGTGGGTGCGCGGCGGTGCCGGCCGGGTGGCGGCGGCCAGGGTCGTCACGGCGACGATGAGCAGCGCGCCGATCGCGGCGACCCGGGTCCGGAGGGACAAGACCACGAGCCGAGCCTAGCCAGCCGGGTCACCTGTCATGGTCCGGTTCTCATGTGGCAGCGCGTAACGGTGCCCTTCCACTGCGCTGACGAGCCCGTCGGCGACCAGGCTCGCCAATGCCCGACCGCGCTGCCCGGCATCCGGCCAGACGAGATCCAGCTGCGCCGCGGGTACCGGCCCGGTCGCGTCCCGCAGCACGGCCAGCAGCAGCCCGCGCACCTGGCGGTCGGTGCCGGCGTAGGCCTGCGGCCGCCGGGTCGGACCCTCCGGCGCCGGGCGGCCGGCGCGCCGCCACGCGCACCGGGCGGCCAGCGGGCAAGCCGCGCACCGCGGCGCGCGGGCGGTGCAGACCAGGGCGCCCAGCTCCATGAACGCCGCGCTGGCGCGGGCCGCGCGGGCCGGCTCGGCAGGCAGCAGCCCGGCCACCGCGGCCAGGTCGGCCGCCGTCGTGGCCGGGCCGGCGTCGGGGGTACCCGCGACCGCCCGCGCCACCACCCGCCGCACATTGGTGTCCACGACGGCCTGGCGCTGCCCGAACGCGAATGCGGCCACCGCCCGCGCGGTGTACCCGCCGATGCCGGGCAGCGCCAACAGGTCGGTGAGCTCGGCCGGTACCTCGCCGCCGTGCCGGGTCACGATCGACCTCGCGCACTCGTGCAGGCGCAGGGCGCGGCGGGGGTACCCGAGCCGGCCCCAGGCGCGGATCGCCTCGGCGGGCGGGTCGGCCGCCAGATCGGCCGGGCGGGGCCAGCGCGCGAGCCACTGGTACCAGATCGGCTCGACCCGGGCCACCGGCGTCTGCTGCAACATGACCTCGCTGACCAGCACCCCCCACGGCCCGGCGTCCGGCCGCCGCCATGGCAGGTCCCGGGCATGCACGGCGAACCAGTCGATCAGCGCCTCGGCGACGGTACCCACGACACGACAGCCTGCCAGGTCGGTTTGGCCGGGCGTACCCGGCTGCGGCAAACTGCGCAGGGTGTACGAACTCGCGATTACCGTGGTCGGCCAGGACCGGCCCGGCATTGTGGCCGACGTCTCCGGGGTGCTCGCCGGACTCGGGTTCAACCTCACCGATTCGACCATGACCCTGCTCCGCGGCCACTTCGCGATGACGTTGATCTGCCTCGGGAGGGTCGACGCGGCCGAGGTCGAGGAGGCGCTGGCTCCGGTGACCGCCGACGGCAACCTGATCGTGGCGGTCCGGGTGGTACCGCCGGACACCGCCACGGTCGCCCCCGGTACCCCGTACGCGCTGCTCGTGCACGGCGCGGACCGGCTGGGCATCGTGGCCGCGGTGACCGGCGTGCTGGCCCGGGCGGGCGGGAACATCACCGACCTGACCACGCGGCTGTCCGGCAGCCTGTACCTGCTCTCCGCCGAGGTCGACCTACCGTCCACTGTGGACGTCGATGAGCTGATGGCGGAACTGGACGAGGTGGCGGAGAAGCTCGGCGTCGACGTGACCCTGCGGACCGCCGAGGCGGACGTGCTGTGAGTGCTGCGGGTCGTGTCCGGGCCGTGGTCCGCGCGCCGGATGCCGTGCTGTCCCGCGCGGCCGAGAAGGTCGACCCGGCCGACCCGTGGACCGTCGCGCTCGCCGCCGACCTGGTCGCCACGATGCGGTCTGCGCCGGGCTGTGTCGGGCTGGCGGCGCCACAGATCGGCGAAGGGGTACAGGTGTTCGCCGTGGACGTGTCCGGGCACCCGAAGACCCGCACCTGCCACGGCACCTTCGTGCTGTGCAACGCCGAGGTGGTCGCGGCGAGCCGGTGGCAGAAGGCACGCGAGGGCTGCCTGTCGGTACCGGACCTGACCGGCGACGTGAAGCGGGCCGGGCTGCTGACGGTGACCGGCCAGGCTCCGGGTACCGGTGAGACCGTGGCCCTGACCACCGACGCGTTCGAGGCGCGGGCGGTGCAGCACGAGCTCGACCACTGCGCGGGCCTGCTGTTCCTGGACCGGGTCGCCGGACCGCACGCCATCTTCGCCCGCAAGGTGTACCTGTAGCCACGGCGCGTCGCCGTGATCCTGCCTCGCTTTCCCTCTACGGTGAGGGAATCATGAACCTGACGGTTGGCCCGCACCCTCCGGCCGTCTACTGGCGGCGCCGGGCCCTTGTGGCCGGCGGGCTCCTGCTACTCATCCTGCTGGTCGTGTACTCGTGCGGCGGGTCGAGCGGTTCCGGTGCCACCAACCGCGCGAGCGGTGCCACCTCGCCCAGCCCGACGCCGACCACGACGCCGTCGGAGCTGCACCCGGTGATCGGCGCGTCTCCCACGGCGGCCGACCCGGGCGACGATCCCAGCGCGAGCGCGTCGCCGGCCGCGCAGGCACCGGCCGGCCCGGCGGTGGCCGACACCGCGGGCGAGCCGTGCACCGATGCCGAGATCCAGCTGACGCCGTCGGTACAGCGGATCACCGGCGGCACCTACGCCTACGAGCTGAACCTGAAGATCAGGAACGCGTCCTCGCGCAGCTGCAAGCGTGACGTCGGCTCCAACCCGCAGGAGCTGCACGTCATGCAGAACGGCCAGACGCTGTGGTCGTCCGACTCGTGCCAGTCCGGTGCGGGGCAGAACAACGTGGTCACGTTCGGCCCCGGCATCGAAGACAGCTTCAAGATCGGCTGGGACGGCAGCGCGGGGCAGTCGTGCAGCGGCGGCCGGCCGCTACCGCCGGGCACCTACCAGATCGTGGCGAAGCTCGACAGCAAGGTGAGCAGTCCGGTCACCTTCACCATCGCCGGCAAGTGACCGGTCAGACGTAGCGCCCGGTCAGACGTAGCGCTCCAGGATCGACGCCTCCGCCAGCCGGGACAGGCCCTCCCGTACGCCGCGGGCCCGCGCGTCGCCCACCCCGTCGACCGCCTGCAGGTCCTCGACCGTGGCGCCGAGCAGCCGCTGCAACGAGCCGAAGTGGTCGACCAGCCGGTCGACCACCGCACCGGGCAGCCGGGGTACCTTGGCCAGCAGCCGGAAGCCGCGCGGCGACACGGGCACGTCGAGCGCGTCGGAGGCGCCCGGGTGACCGAGTGCCTTGCCGACCGCCACGAGGTCGATGAGGTCGGTGGGCGACAGCACGTCGAGGGCTTCGAGCGCGTCCTCCAGCTGCCGCAGCCCGGCGCCGGTGGGCAGGTAGTCGCGGATGACCAGGATACGGTCGGCGTCCACCCCGGCCATGAGCTCTTCGAGCTGCAACGCCAGCAGGCGGCCGTCGGTACCCAGTTCGACGACGTACCCGGCGATCTCGTCGGCGATCCGCCGTACCATCTCCAGCCGCTGGATCACGGCCACCGCGTCCCGCACGGTGACCAGATCCTCGATCTCCAGCGCGGACAGCGCTCCGGACACCTCGTCCAGCCGCAGCTTGTACCGCTCCAGCGTGGCCAGCGCCTGGTTGGCCCGGGACAGGATCGCGCCGGAGTCGTCGAGGACGTGCCGCTGGCCGTTGACGTACAGCCCGATGATGTGCATCGACTGGCTGACCGAGATGACCGGGTACCCGGTCTGCTTGGCGACCCGTTCGGCGGTGCGGTGCCGGGTGCCGGACTCCTCGGTCTGGATCGCCGGGTCGGGCATCAGGTGGACGTTGGCGCGGACGATGCGGGTGCCGTCCGAGGACAGCACGATGGCACCGTCCATCTTGCACAGTTCCCGCAGCCGGGTCGCGGAGAACTCGATGTCGAGCGGGAAACCGCCGGTGCACAACGATTCCACGGTGCGGTCGTGGCCGAGCACGATCAGCGCGCCGGTGCGGCCGCGCAGGATCCGTTCCAGTCCGTCGCGTAACACCGTGCCGGGAGCCATCAGCGCCAGCGTGGCGCGCAACGGATCGGTGCTGGCGGTGCCGCCGGCCCAGCTGGCGACCCCGCCACCGCCAGGGCGGAACGCCAGGCCGGTGCCCGGCCTCGGCGGGCCGGCACCGCCGGTGCGGTAGGCGTCACGGTCGATCGGCACCCGAACAGTCTACGGATCGCGGTCGAACTCGTAACGGTCCGGTCCGCTCAGCGGTTCAGCTGCCGCGCCGCGGCGGTTCGGCGGAGGCGCGGGCCGCCGACTGTACCGCCGCACGCACATCACCCACCTCCTGAACGGTCACGCCGGCCGGGCCGGTGGTCGCGGTGCCCGGCGGTACCAGGGCGCGGCGGAAGCCCAGGCGGGCCGCTTCGGCGAGCCGGCGCGGTATCGCACCGACCCGGCGCACCTCCCCGGTCAGCCCCACCTCGCCGATCGCCACCAGATCGGGGGCGAGGGGCAGGTTGTGCGTCGCCGACGCGACCGCGAGCGCCATGCCGAGATCGGCGGCCGGCTCGACGACCCGGATCCCGCCCACCGTGGCGGCGAACACCTCCCGGTCGTGCAGCTTGGCTCCGGTGCGCCGTTGCAGCACCGCCAGGACCATCGCCAGCCGCGCCGAGTCCAGGCCGGACACCGTGCGCCGTGGCGAACCCGCGACCTGCGCGCCGATCAGCGCCTGCACCTCGGTCACCAGGGCCCGCCGGCCCTCCATCGCCACCGTCACGCAGGTGCCCGCCGTCGGTTCGGCGTAGCGGGTGAGGAACAGCCCGCTCGGATCGGGCAGGCCGGCGATCCCGCCCTCGTGCATCTCGAAGCAGCCCACCTCGTCGGCGGCGCCGAACCGGTTCTTCAGACCCCGTACCAGTCGCAGCGCGGAATGCCGGTCGCCCTCGAACTGGAGTACGACGTCGACCAGGTGCTCCAGGACCCGCGGACCGGCGACCTGGCCGTCCTTGGTGACGTGGCCGACGAGCACCGTCGCGATCCCGCGTTCCTTGGCGACCGCGATGAGCGCGGCGGTCACCGCCCGGACCTGGGTCACCCCGCCGGGTACCCCGTCGGTGCCGGGCGCGGTGATGGTCTGCACCGAGTCGACGACGAGCAGCCCCGGCCGGACCGCGTCGAGGTGCCCGAGCAACGCCTCCAGGTCGGTCTCGGCGGCGAGGTAGAGCCGGTCGTGCAGGGCACCGAGCCGCTCGGCGCGCAGCCGGACCTGGCTCACCGACTCCTCGCCGGACACGACCAGCGCCGGGGTACCCGAACCGGCCGCCCACTGCTGGGCCACGTCGAGCAGCAGCGTGGACTTGCCGACCCCGGGCTCGCCGGCGAGCAGCACGACCGCACCCGGGACGAGACCGCCGCCGAGCACCCGGTCGAGCTCGCCGACCCCGGTCGGCCGGTAGCGGGCCGGTTCGGCACTGATCGTGGCGATCGGCCGGGCCGGCTCCAGCGGTGCCCGGGCGGTGACCGCGCGCAGCGTGCCGGGCAGCCCCGCGCCGCCGGTGGAGTCGATCACCGAACCCCACTCGCCGCACTCCGGACACCGCCCGACCCATTTCGGCGGCCGGTGTCCGCACGCGTCGCACTCGTAAGCCACCTTGCCGGCCCGGGTCGTTGTCACGGGCGAAAAGGTACCCCGGGTGTACGACAGGAACGGCTCAGGTGGCCGAGGGCCGCGGCAGGGCGCTGGACGGCGGCGCCACCGGCAGGTCCAGCGGCGGGTTCTGGTCGCCGATCGTGAAGTTCTGCCCGTCCGACGCGGTGAACTGGAAGACCGCCCGGACCGCCTGCTGGTTGCCCAGCGGCTCGGGCAGGGCGCCGACCTGGAGGTACTGGGCGGCCCGCGCGCTCAGCTCCACGCAGCCGGACGAGGGGATCGTCATGGTGAAGCTGGTCGCGCCGGTCGGGCTCGGGCTGGCCGACGGCGACGCGGACGGCGAGGGCGAGGCGGACGCCGAAGCCGACCCCGAGGGCTTGGCGGGACCGGACGTCGAGGGCAGCGGGGACGCCGAGGCGCTGACCCCCGGAAGCGGCCCGGCGCTCGGCGAGCGGGGCGACACGCACGGCGAGGCGCTCGCCGCCCCGGACAGCGCCGTCACCTGTACCGGCAGCGCCCGGCCGTCGAGGGTGACCTGCGCCCCGGTCACCCCGACGAGGTTGACCGGCTCCTGGCCGTCGTTGAAGACCCAGAACGACAGCGGCGCGCTGGCTCCCTTCGGGTATCCCTTCGGCCCGGCATAGTCGACGGTGGCGTTGCGCACGAAAACGAGCCGGCCGGGCGCCTGCGCGTTCACTCCCGGTACGCCGGGCTGGATGCCGGCCGTCTGCGCGATCTGCCCGGCGCCGCACGCGCTGAGCAGCGTGGCGGTCAGGGCTCCGGCGACGGCGAGGCCGCCCACGGCCAGCGGCCCACGGTTCCAGCGGGTCACAGCGCGCCTCCTCGTAGCTAGCAGGACCGCGGTACAGCGTAGTAGCCGGTCGTGGCGCGGTTCGCTTCAGGCCCCGGTACCCGAGATCAGCAGAAGCACGACGTCGGCGAGCGCCACGATCAGGACGGCCCGGAAGGGCGCACGGGAACCGGGCCGGCGGGACAGGTACCACCCGGTCGGCAGCACCACCGCGGCGGCGGCCAGGATCGCGATGCCGGCCCACGACGGCGCTCCCGGCGGGCCGAAGACCAGCACGGTGGTCGCGGCCAGCAGCAGCGCGCCGCCGGCCAGCCACGAGCCGGTCGGGCCGAGCCGCTGGGGCAGCCCGCGGACCCCCGTCCGCGCGTCGTCGGCCAGGTCCGGCAGCACGTTGACGAAGTGCGCCCCGCCGCCGAGCAGCGCGCCGGCGGCGACCAGCCACCACGGCGGTACCGCCGGCTTGCCCAGCACCACGAACGCCGGCAGCACTCCGAACGAGACCAGGTACGGCAGCGGCGACAGCACGGTGAATTTCAGCGGCCAGTCGTAGGACAGCCCGCTCACCAGGCCCAGCGTGGCGGCCGCGGCGGCGCGCGGGCCGGAGAGCAACGCCAGCGGTACCACCGCCAGACCCGACACGACGGCGGCCAGCGCGACCGCGCGCCGGGACACCCGCCCGGCCGCGACGGGTTTGTCCCGGCGGCCCACGGCCCGGTCCCGGCCGGCGTCGAGCCAGTCGTTCGTCCAGCCCACACAGAGCTGGCTGGCGCCGATCGCGGCACCGACGGCGACCGCACCGCCCGCGCCGCGCCCGACCATGACGGCGAGCAGCGCGGCCACGGCGGTGACCGCCGCCGCCGGCTCCGGGTGGGACGAGCGCAGCAGGTCCAGGACGCGGGGCACGACGGCAAGTGTGGTGGCTCACCTCGATCCGTGCCAAGCTCAGACGGTGCCGCGGAACGATCTCGCGCAGTACGACCTGCTCTCCCAGGAGTGGTGGCGGCCCGGCGGGGTGTTCACGATGCTGCACGGCCTGGCCGCGGCGCGGGCGCGGCTCGTGCCGCCCGCGGCCCGCCCCGGCGCCGTGCTGGTCGACCTGGGTTGCGGCGCCGGGCTGCTCGCGCCGCACGTCGAGCCCAAGGGGTACCGGCACCTCGGCATCGATCTTGTCAGCTCGGCGCTGGCGCAGGCGGCCGCGCACGGCGTGGACGCGATCCGCGCCGACGCCACCCGGCTCCCGCTCGCCGACGGCTGCGCCGACGTGGTGAGCGCCGGTGAGCTGCTGGAGCACGTGCCCGGCTGGCCGGCCGTGGTGACCGAAGCGTGCCGGGTGCTGCGGCCGGGTGGGGTACTGGTCCTCGACACGCTCAACGCGACCGCGCTGAGCCGGTTCCTCGCGGTGACGCTGGCCGAGCGGATCGAACCGGCCATCGCCGGACTGCATGATCCGGAGCTGTTCGTCTCCCCACGCATACTTGTGGATGAATGCGCGCGGCATGGGGTACGGCTGGGGGTACGCGGCCTACGACCGGCCGCGCTGGACCTGGCGCGCTGGCTGGTGACCCGACGAGGGACGGTGGGCATGGTACCGACGTGGAGCACAGCCGTGCTGTACCAGGGGCGCGGGGTCAAATCGTGAGCGCCGCACCGGAACGCCGGGCGAAGCGAACCAGGAGGCGTCGTGACGGCCGTTGACGATGCGCGACGGGTGGCGCCGCGGTTCGCCGCGCGGGCGGCCGCGCACGACCGCGACGGCAGCTTCCCGGTCGACGATTTCGCCGACCTGCGCACGGTCGGCCTGTTCGGGCTGATGGTGCCGGTCCGGCTCGGCGGGCTCGGGGCCGGGTTCGCCGACTACGCCGACGTGGCCTACGAGCTGGCCCGCGGCAGCGGCGCCACCGCGCTGGTGTTCAACATGCACGCCTCGATCACCGGTGCGCTGGCCGGGATACCGCCGTCGATGGCGTCGGCGCTCGGGGTACCCGACGAGTTCTTTCAGGCCCGCGACGAGTTCCTGCGTGGTGCCGCCGAGGGCAGGTTCTACGCGGTCGCGATGAGCGAGCGGGGCGTCGGTTCCCGGCTCTCCCAACTGTCCACTGTGTACACCCGCGAGGACGGCGGGTACCGCATCAAGGGCGCCAAGACGTTCGTCTCCGGCGCCGGACACGCCGACGCATACCTCGTCGCCGCGCGCCGTGCCGACGATCCGCAGACGGTGTCGCAGTTCCTGGTACCGGCCGGCACGCCGGGCCTGAGCATCGAACCGACCTGGGACGCGCTGGGCATGCGCGCGACCTGTTCCCACGACATGCACCTCGACGTGCGGATACCCCACGGCACGCTGCTCGGCGGCGTCGAGGGGCTGGCGCTGTGGTTCGCGCAGCTGATGCCACATTGGCTGGTGGCCAGCTATGCGGCCGTGTACGTCGGCGTCGCGCAGGCCGCGATCGACGCCGCGGTGACCCATCTGACCGGGCGGGGCCTGGCCAGCCTGCCCAACGTGCGCGCCCGGATCGGGCGGGCCGACGCCGCCGTGGCCGCCGCGCGGCTGGTCGTCACCGAGGCCGCCCGCCGGGTCGACGCCGCGCCGGGGGACACCGCAACCAACCGCTGGGTGTGGCGGGCGAAGCTGCTCGCCGGTACCACCGCCGCCGAGGTGGCCGCGAGCATGCTGGAGGCCGCCGGTACCTCGGCCACCCGCCGCGGCAACCCCCTGGAACGGCTGTACCGCGACGCCCGCTGCGGTTCCCTGCAGCCGGCCACGTCCGACGTGTGCGCCGACTGGCTGGGCATCGCGGCGCTGGGCGGCGACCCGGACGCCGACGGATCGGCGCCGCGGTGGTGAGCCGCGGCCGCGTAGCGCGTCGGAGCGGCCCCCAGCCAGCGCTCGTCTGCGGGATCGGCGTCTCACACCCGCCCGCGCTGCGCCAGGACGACCTGTGGCGCGGGTTCTTCGCGACGCACTACACGGGTGTGCAGCGCGCCCTCGCGTCGCGGCTGTTCGCCAACTCCGGCGTGGTGACCCGGCACGGCGCGCTCAACCCGCTCGTCGAGGACGTGTCCGGCTGGTCGACCGAGCGGCGGATGCGCCGGTACCTCACCGAGGCGCTCCCGCTCGGCAAGGCCGCGGTGGGCGACGCGCTGGCCGCGGCCGGCCTGCCCGCCGCCGAGGTCGGGCTGTTCGCGGTGTGCTCGTGCACCGGGTACGTGACGCCGGGGCTGGACATCCTGCTCGCCCGTGACCTGGGCATGCCGGCCGACGCGCAGCGGCTGTTCATCGGGCACATGGGCTGCTACGCGGCGCTGCCCGGGCTCGGCGTGGTCGGCGACTTCGTGCGCTCGCGGGGCCGCCCCGCCGCGCTGCTCTGCCTGGAGCTGACCAGCCTGCACGTGCAGCCGCCGACCGCCGAGGCGGAGCAGATCGTCGCGCACGCGCTGTTCTCCGACGCCGCGGCCGCCGTCGTGGTCCGGCCTTCCGCGAAGGGGTACCGGTTGCTGGACGTCGTTTCGGTGACCGATGCGACCGCCGCCGACCAGATGACCTGGGACGTGACCGATCTGGGCTTCCGGATGGGCCTGTCGAACCGGGTACCCGACGTGCTCGACGCGCATGTCGGCCCGCTGGTCGCCGACCTGCTCGGCCGGCACGGGCTGGCACTGTCCGATGTGGACGGTTGGGCGGTGCACCCGGGCGGGCCGCGGATCCTCGACGTCATCCAGTCCCGGCTCGGTTTGACCGATGACGACCTGGCGCCGTCCCGTCGGGTACTGGCCGAGCACGGCAACTGCTCTTCGCCGACGGTACTGATGATCGTGGAGGCACTGCGTGCCGCGGACCGGGAGTGGATCGTGGCCCTCGCCTTCGGCCCCGGCCTGACCCTCTACGCAGCCCTCCTGTCCCGCACCTGACCCGCCGCCCCCCGCCCCACCCCGCGCCCCCGCTCGCCGATCTTGGAGTTGTGTCCGCGACAAAAGGCGCGCCGCTCCGCGAGTCGGGCACCACAAGTCCAAGATCGGCGAGCGGGGCGTGGCGGGGTGAGCGCGGCGAGCGGGGGCGGTGGGGTGGGGCGGGGTGGGGCGGGGCTCAGGTGAGTTTGGCTAGGTCGGCGGCGAAGTCGTCGACCTTGGTGACGCCGGGGGCCGTCCGGATCACCTCGCCGGTGCCTTTGACCAGGATCGCAACGACCCCGCCGGTCGGTGGCGAGCCGCCGTACGTGCTGCGCAGCCGGCCGTCCGGGTCGGCGAGTGCCCGCAGCCGCAACCCGATCGGTACCGGACTGGGCAGCGCCGGAGCGACCTGCCCGACGGCGAGCACGCTGACCCCGGCCGGTGCCGCCCGGGCCGTGTCGAACTCCAGGTCGGTGCAGGCGCAACCGTCGGCGAGCAGTACCACGGCGGGCAGGCTGTTGCGCAGTTGTACCCGGCTGCCGTCGGCGGCGACCAGGGTGAGGTCGGCTACCTGCGGCCCGGTGCCGGAAGGCGTGCCGGAACCGGTGCCCGTGCGGCGTGGCGGGTTGGCGACCTGATGCCCGCTGGCCCCCGGCCAGGCGAGCGCGAAGAGGCTGGTGAGTGTCGCGATGAGGGCGACCGCCATGATCAGGAGAGGGAGCCCGAGCCCGACGCTCTCCTGGCCGGCCTTGCGGGGCTTGAGATGCAGCCGGCGGCGCCACCGGACGGACCGGGTCTGCCAGCGCAGCTCGCGGCGGACCTGGGTGGACTCCCGGGTCAGCTCGGCCAGGTCGTCCGGAATGATGACGACCCCCCACTCGGGAGGGAGGTCGGGCAGGCCGCCGCCATTGGGTGTGGCACCGTTGTCCCCACGCTGCGAGCCCATGACGTTCTCCTCGGCCTTGCGTCCACTTTCTCGCACCCGTCGGGGTAGCGCCAGTGGGAGTTGGCCCTACGGGTACCCCAACCGTCAGATGGTTACTCCTGGCTATGTATGCAACATGTCCCGAATTGCCATCCGGGCAGGTCACGATGCCGCTACCCTTCGTGAGGAAGCACGGATCAGTGTGTGTGTCAAGCCCGGGATGCGGGGCTCACACCCGTGCTGACCAGCGCGAACGCCCTCCCCTGGGCTGGGCTGTGGGGGTACCACCGTGTTACCCTAGACACAGCGAAAGGGGCTTCGAACCTATGGTTTTCAGTGTCGGCGAAACCGTTGTCTACCCCCACCACGGGGCCGCACTCATCGAGGCAATCGAGACTCGGGTCATCAAGGGCGAGGAGAAGCTCTACCTTGTGCTCCGGGTTGCACAGGGTGACCTGACTGTTCGGGTACCCGCCGAAAACGCCGAGATCGTCGGTGTCCGTGAGGTCGTCGGAGAGGAAGGCCTCACCAAGGTCTTCGATGTTCTCCGGGCTCCGCACACCGAGGAACCGACCAACTGGTCGCGGCGTTACAAGGCCAACCTGGAGAAGTTGGCGTCCGGCAACCCGCTCAAGGTCGCTGAGGTCGTGCGAGACCTGTGGCGTCGCGAGCGGGAGCGTGGGTTGTCGGCCGGCGAGAAGCGCATGCTGGCCAAGGCCCGGGACATCCTGGTCGGCGAGGTGGCGCTCGCCGAGAAGAGCACGAAGGACGAGGCGGAGATCCTCCTCGACAAGGTTCTTACCGAGGCCTGACCGGCCCAATCGGCGAAATCTGTTTCCCCCCAAGGACCGCGATGTGACCGCGCAGTCAGCTGCGCGCGGTGACGTCGCGGTTCTCGTTGTGGCGGCCGGTCTCGGGGTGCGGCTCGGGACCGGTACCCCGAAGGCCCTGCGGTTGCTGGTCGGGCAGCCGTTGTTGAGCCACGCGCTGGCCCGGGTCAGCGCGGCGCCGTCGGTCGGATCAGTCGTGATCGCCGCGCCGCCGGGGGAGGTGGTGGCGGTCCGCGCGTTCGCCGGGCCGGGTGCCGTCGTCGTCGCGGGCGGGGACACCCGGCAGGCATCGGTGGCGGCGGCGCTGGCCGCGGTACCCGACGGGTACGAGATCGTGCTGGTGCACGACGCGGCCCGCGCGCTCGCGCCGACGGCGCTCGTCGAGGCGGTTGCCGCCGCGGTACGGGGCGGTGCCGACGCGGTCATCCCGGTACTGCCGGTGATCGACACGATCAAGGAGGTCGCCGCCGGTACCGTCGTGGGGACCGTGGACCGGTCGGTGCTGCGGGCGGTGCAGACGCCGCAAGGGTTCCGGCGCGCGGTGCTGGCCGCCGCGCACGCGGCCGCCGCGGACGAACACACCGACGATGCGGGGCTGGTGGAGAAGCTCGGCGTGGCGGTGGGTACCGTGCCCGGACACGAGGCCGCCTTCAAGATCACCCGGCCGGTGGACCTGGTGTTCGCTGAGGCGCTGCTCGCCAGCGGTACCCTCGGCTCGTGATCATTCCCCGCGTCGGTGTGGGTACCGACGTGCACGCCTTCGCCCCCGACCGGCCCTGCTGGGTCGCCGGCCTGCGGTGGCCCGGCGTACCGGGACTGGCCGGCCACTCGGACGGCGACGTGGCCGCGCACGCCGCCTGCGACGCGCTGCTGTCCGCCGCCGGCCTGGGCGACCTGGGCGCCAACTTCGGCACCGCGCGCCCCGAGTGGGCCGGTGCGCCGGGTGCGGCCCTGCTTGCGGCGACCGCGGGCCGGGTGCGCGCCGCGGGATTCACCATTGGAAATGTGTCGATTCAGGTCATCGGCGTCGCGCCGAAGATCGGGACGCGCCGGGACGAGGCGCAGGAGGCGCTCGGTGCCGCGCTCGGCGCGCCGGTGACGGTGTCCGGCACCACCACTGACGGGCTGGGCCTGACCGGCCGGGGTGAGGGGTTGGCCGCGGTCGCCGTGGCCCTTGTGGTACCGATGGACGCATGAGCGCACTCACCGATCTCGCCAGGCGGCTCGTCGACGGACCCACGTTCGCCGTGCTGTCCACCATCAACCCGGACGGCGCGCCGCAGTCCAGCGTGGTGTGGGTCAAGCGGGACGGTGACCAGATCGTCTTCTCGACCATCCGCGGCCGGCGCAAGACCCGCAACATGGAGCGCGACCCGCGGGTGAACGTGACGCTGTACGACCCGGCGGACCCGTACCACTACGTCGAGGTACGCGGCACCGTGTCGCTGACCGAGGACGGCGGGCCGGAGCTGATCCAGGAGCTGTCGCACAAGTACGACGGCACGCCGTTCACCGAGGGCAGCCCGGACAACGTGCGCGTCGTCGTCCGGGTCACCCCGACCCGCGTCGTCGACCGTTGACGCTCCGGGCCGGGCGGCGCCTGAGGAGGCCCGGAGCCGCGCGAGCGCAGCGAGCGCCAACTCATCTGGCCCAGGTCCAGGCGTAGGCACTGTCCTCAATGGACAGTGCCGGCTCGCAGAGGTCCAGCGGCCGGAAGGTGTCGACCATGACGGCCAGCTCGTCGAAGTAGTCCACGCCGATCGCGCGCTCGACCGCGCCCGGCTGCGGGCCATGGGTGAACCCGCTGGGGTGCAAGGAGATCGAGCCCTGTCCGATGCCCGAGCCGCGCCGTGCCTCGTAGTTGCCGCCGGTGTAGAACAGCACCTCGTCGGAGTCGGTGTTGTGGTGGTGGTACGGCACCGGGATGGCCAGCGGGTGGTAGTCCACCTTGCGGGGCACGAAGGAGCAGATCACGAAGTTCGGCCCCTGGAACGTCTGGTGTACCGGCGGCGGCTGGTGCACGCGGCCGGTGATGGGTTCGAAGTCGTGGATGGAGAACGCCCAGGGGTACAGGCAGCCGTCCCAGCCGACGACGTCGAACGGGTGCTTGGCGTAGACGTGCTTGGTCCAGCCGCGGCGGTGCTGCACGAGCACCTCGGTCTCGTCGCCGTCGCGCTGGAAGAGATCGGGGCCACGCAGGTCGCGCTCGCAGTACGGGGAGTGCTCCAGGAACTGGCCGCGCACCGACAGGTACCGCTTCGGTGGGCCGATGTGTCCGGTGGCCTCGATGACGAGGAGCCGGGCGGTGCCCTCAGGCACGATGCGGTGGATCACCGAGGTCGGGATGATGGCGTAGTCCCCGGCGGCCAGTTCCAGCGCGCCGAACGTCGACTCGATCAGCGCCCGGCCCTCCTCGACGTACAGGCACTCGTCGCCGATTGCGTTGCGGTACAAGGGGGAGGGGCGCTCTGCGACCACATAGGACAGTCGCACGTCGTCGTTGGCGAGCAGATGCTGGCGGCCGAGTACCGGATCGGCACCCGAGGTGTCCAGCTTGTGGGTCTGGAAGTGGCGCGGCTTGAGCGGCCGGTTGGGCAGCCGGGACCAGGCCGGCGGGGTGAACTCCTCGGCCGCCACGATGGCGGTCGGCGGGTGCCGGTGGTAGAGCAGCGACGAGTCGGAGGAGAAGCCCTCCTGACCCATCAGCTCCTCGGCGTACAGGCCGCCGTCGGGCCGGCGGAACTGGGTGTGACGCTTCGGCGGTACCTCACCGGCGCGGCGGTAGTAGGGCATCGACGGTGCCGCCTTTCGGTCGCCCGCGTCCGGTAATCGGACGCTGTTGTCCGTTTCTCGTAGCGTCCGATATGTTCGGTAGCCGTGTCAACACCGCTGCCGGTCGTCTTCGCCCGCCTCGTCGACGACGCCGCCGTGTACCCCCCCGGGAGCGTCCCGCTGCACGAGGCGGTCAAGGACCATCGGCGGCACCGTTCCGCGTGGTACGCCGACCTGGTCGGTCCGCTGCTCGTGCCCGCCTCGGCCACCCGGCAGCTCGCCGAGCTGGTCGGCGGTACCGACGGCTTCGCGATCGGGCTGGTCGCGGACACCGGCATCGCCGGGCTGCGCGCCGCACTGGACGCCGCGCCGTCCGCGGTCGCCCAGGTGGAGATCGCGGTCGCCAAACGCGGCGAGGACCCGCAGCCCGGGGTGGCCGCCCTGCTCGACCTGCTGCGGCCGTCCGACGGGTTGCGCGCCTATGCGGAGGTACCGCTGACCTTCGGCCTCCTCTCCGCGCTGGACGCGCTCGGCGACGCGCGCCGGGAGGGCCTGCCGGTGGCCGCCAAGTTCCGCACCGGGGGGCTGGCCGCGGAGCTGTTCCCCACGCCGATCGAGCTGGCCGCGGTGATCTGCGCGTGCCGCGACCGCGAGCTGCCGTTCAAGCTCACCGCCGGGCTGCACCACGCGATCCGGCACACCGACCCGGAGACCGGGTTCATCCACCACGGCTTCCTCAACGTGCTCGTCGCCACCATGCAGGCGGTACAGGGTGCCGAGGTGGCCGACGTGGGTGCCACGCTGGCGATCACCGATCCGGTACCGCTGATCGAGGCGACCCGGCGGCTGCTGCACGACGACCGTCCACTGTGGATCAGCTTCGGCAGCTGCAGTGTCCTGGAACCCGTCCAGGACCTGGCCCGGCTCGGCCTGCTGCCGGGAACCCGGGCGTGACCGGGTACGGGGTGTTCGTCCACAAGGGACGGACCCGGATCGGGTACCGCACCGGCGACGCGGTTTTCGACCTGACCGCGGCCGAGCGCGAGGAACTGGTCGACGGGCTGGGTACCTTCCAGAACGGCGCGCTCAACGACTTCCTCGCCCTCGGCCCTCCCCAGTGGACGGTCGTGGCACAGCAGGCGGCGCAGCTTCCCGACCGGCTGTGCGTACCGCTGGACGAGGTCGAGCCGGTGCTGCCGTTCCGGGTCGCCGACTACGTGGACTTCTACTCCTCCGAACACCACGCGGCCAACGTCGGGCGCATCTTCCGGCCCGGCCAGCCGCCGATCCTGCCGAACTGGCGGCACCTGCCGGTGGGGTACCACGGGCGGGCCGGTACCGTCGTCGTCTCCGGTACCCCGATCGTGCGCCCGTCCGGGCAGCGCGGCCCGGGTGACGTGGGACCGTCGCAGCGGCTGGACATCGAGGCCGAGCTGGGGTTCGTCGTCGGGGTACCCAGCCAGCTGGGCAAGCCGGTGCCGACCGGCGACCTCACCTCCCACGTGTTCGGCGTGGTACTGGTCAACGACTGGTCCGCGCGGGACCTGCAGTCGTGGGAGTACCAGCCGCTCGGGCCGTTCCTCGGCAAGTCGTTCGCGACCAGCGTGTCGCCGTGGATCGTGCCGCTGTCGGAGTTGGCCCGGGTGTCCGCGCCGGAACAGGACCCGCCGGTCGCGGAGTACCTGACCGAGGCGGACCGGTACACCTTCGACGTGGAGCTGACCGTGGAGTGGAACGGGGTACCGGTGACCCGGCCACCGTTCCGCGACCTGTACTGGACCCCCGCGCAGCAGCTGGCCCACCTGACCGTCAACGGCGCCAGCGTGCGCACCGGCGACCTGTTCGCCTCCGGCACCATCTCCGGCCCGCGACGCGACCAGGTCGGCTCGTTCCTGGAGCTGACCGAGGGCGGGCGGGAACCGGTCGCGCTGTCCGGCAGCGGTACCCGGGCGTTCCTCGCCGACGGGGACAGCGTCACGATCCGCGGCCGGGCCGCCGGGGTGAACGGCGGGGTGGTCGACCTTGGCGCGGTGGAAGGTAGGGTGGTTCCGCTCAGGGGGTGAGGTGATGCGGCGGAACCGGCTCGTGGCCGGCGCGGTGGCGGCGCTGCTGGTGACCGTGTTCGCCGCGGTCCGGGTGTTCGCGCCCGGCGACACGCTGGACCGCATCCGCGGCCCGTTCCCGCCCCCCGTCGCCGTCGAGGGCCGGGTCTACGGCGAACTGATGCACGCGCCGCTGCTCGTGGGCACCCGGATGCGCGTGTACGGCGCGCAGAACCGGGTCTGGGCCGACGGTCCGCTGGACATGGACGCGCCGGCGAGCGCGCTGTGGGCGTTGCGCCGGTGGCCGGCGCAACTGGTCGGCGTGGTCGCCGACGACCGCGTCGTGGTGTCGAAGTGGTCCGACGGCGAGCTTGTCGCGATCGACCCGGACACCGGCCGGATCGCCTGGCGCGCCGAGGGTGGCGTTGACGCGACCGCATACGCCGGCCGCCGCACGGGTGCCGGCACCGTGTACGAGCCGCCGGGGCTGTATCTCGCATCCGCGACCGTCATCTCGACGCAGCAGGACGGGGAGCTGACCGCGTTCGACACCGGTACCGGGAAACCATTGTGGCACAAGCCGTTCAGCGACCGGCCGGAGTGCCGCAGCCTGTTCACCGTGCCGCGTGAGGTCGTGGTCGTCGACCGGTGCGGGCAACCGTCCACAATGGACGTTTATCTCGCGGCGGACGGTCATCGCGTCAACCGGCTGCCCGCGCCGCAGTCCATGCAGCCGGTCGGCTGCACCGTCGGCCGCCAGGGCTGCACGGGCGTCGCCGGACCGGGCGGCGGCTGGCTGATCGGCGAGGACGGCGGGTTCGCCCCGGCGCCGTACCTGACCGGGCCGGGTGTCCGGCTGGCCGGCGACCTCGTCGTGCACCTGCTCGACGGGCACGTGGTGGCGCACGACGCGCGCACCGGTGCGCCCGCGTGGTCGTGGCCGGGATCCGGCACGGTACCCGCCGGCACGCAGATCGTCGCGACCGAACCCGGTCTCGTGCACGTCGTCACGCCGGACGGCAACCTGTTCAACCTGGAGTCACAGACCGGGCTGGAGCGCAGCGGGTACCCGGCCAACGTCATCAACGGGCACAAGCCGTGGGTACCCGGGCACGTGTACGCGGCCAACGGGTTCGTGGCGATCGAGCGGCTGCTGCCCGGGGGACGGCCCGACCAGAAGGACAGCCAGTACTACTACCCGTTCCCGACGGTGCTCCTCACGGGGAGTTGAGCGCTGCCTCGGCGGCGGCGAGGAACTGGTCGTTCTCCTCCGGGGTACCGATGGTCACCCGTACCCCCTCGGGGAACGGGCGGACGATCAAGCCCATCCGCTCGCAGGCGGCGGCGAAGTCGAAGGACCGTTCCCGAAGCGGCAGCCAGACGAAGTTCGCCTGGGTGTCGGGTACCTCCGGCAGGAGCTTCTGCAGCGCGGCCTGCACCCGCTCGCGTTCGGCGACCACCAGCACGGCCCGGCGGCGCATCTCCGCCTCCTGGTCCAGCGCGGCGAGCCCGGCCGCCTGCGCCACACCCGACGCGGAGAACGGCGTGACCACCTTGCGGATGGCGTCGGAGACCGCGGGCGACGCGACGGCGTACCCGATCCGCAGCCCGGCCATGCCCCACGCCTTGGACAGCGTGCGCAGCACTACGACGTTGGGCTCGTCGCCATACGCGGCAAGGCCGTCGGGCACGTCCGCGTCGGTGACGAACTCGCGGTAGGCCTCGTCGAGGACGACGAGCGTGGTCGGCGGCACCGCGTCGAGGAACGCGTCGAGCTCGGCCCGGCGCACCACGGTACCGGTCGGGTTGTTGGGGTTGCAGACGAACACCAGGCGGGTGCGCGGGGTCAGCGCCGCCGCCATCGCCGCGAGGTCGTGGCTGTGGTCCGGCCGGTTGGGTACCCGGACGCTGGTCGCGCCGCCCGCCGCGGTGATGATGGGGTACGCCTCGAAGGAGCGCCACGAGTACAGCACCTCGTCCTGCGGCCCCAGCGTGGTCGCGCGTACCAGATGCTCGGCCAGTGCGACGGAACCGCAGCCGGTGCTGACCCGCTGCGGGTCGACGCCGAGACGCGCGGCCAGCTTCTCGCGCAGCGCCACGACGCCCATGTCCGGGTACCGGTGGCTGCCCGCCGCCGCCTCGGCGATCGCCTCCACCACGCCGGGCAGCGGACCGTACGGCACCTCGTTGCTGGCCAGCTTGATGGCACCGGGTACCGAGCGGCCGGGCACGTACGAGGGCAGCGCGTCGAGGTCCGGGCGGGTCAGGCTCATCGTTGCTCTCCGGTCTTCTCCGGGGTGGGCAGGTTCTCCGGGGTGGGCAGGGGAGTGATCTCGTGGCCCTTCCGTCCACTGTGGACAACCACGGTCGCGGCGGTGCGGTCGTGCAGCGCGAGGTGTAACGGGCCGCCGAAGCACGGCGAGATCGAGTCGACGAACTGGAGAACGAAGCCCAGCCCGCAGGTCCACAGCAGGACCGGCAGCGCCAGCGGGTTCCACCGGCGCAGCGCGCGGGCGAAGCCGAGCGGCTGGGTGCCTTCCAGCGCCATCACCTTGATGCCGACGATGCGCTTGCCGTACGTCTGTCCACTCTGCGCGATCGCCGGTACCTCGTAGGCCAGCCACACCAGGACGACGATAAGCGGTAGGAGGGTGAACGTGTACTTGATTCCGTCGGGAATTGCCGGCTGCGCCGCCTTGGAGCCCGCCTGGGCCGCCTTGAGGAACGCGCTGGCGTACGGGCCGAAGTCGGAGACGAACAGGTACAGCAGCCAGCTGTTGGCGACCAGGCTCAGCCCGAGCAGTGCGCCGAAGTCGATGAGCCGGGCCAGGAACCGCAGGCCGAGCGGGGCGACCGGCAGGCCGTGCGGGCGCGGGCGGGCCAGGACGAACGGTATCCCGCCGATCCACTGGACGCCGGGCGGCAACGGTACCCCCGGCGGCGGCTGCGGGCCGGGCTGGGGCTGCGGGTGCGGCTGGCGGCCGGGCTGGGGCTGCGGGTGGGGCGGGGGCTGCGGGTGGAGTGACGGCTGTGCGCGGTGCGGTGGTGGGGCGGTGCCCGGTGGCGGTGGCGCGGTGCCGGGCGGGCGGGCCGGCGCGGGCCGCTTGACCGCCCTGGCCGCGTTGGCGGCCTTGTCGGCGTTGGCGGTCGCGGGGGGCGGGCCGGTCGGCGCCGGGACGTCGGCCGGCAGCGGGTCGCCGATCCAGCCGTCACCGTCCCAGTACCGCTGGGTGCTCGGCTCGGCGGGATCCTTGTACCAGCCGGGCGCGATCTCGCTCATGCGGGCACCTTGACGACGACGGTCTGCGGCCACTTGTCGTGCAGGCACTGCCGGTACGGCTGGTCCCACAGCTGCCACAGGCCGTCGAGCAGGGCGACCACGCCGATCAGGCCGCACCCCACCTCGACGAGCCAGCGCCGGGTGGCCAGGCTCGCGTCGACCGGCCCGCCGTCGGCGAGCCGGACGACGCGGATCTTCATCGCCCGCTTGCCGATCGTCTGCCCACCGTGGCCCACCAGGTAGACCACCAGGTACAGGTACCGGAGCGCGAACGACAGAACGATCAGCACGAAGATCGTCAGGAGGTAGGCGCCGATGATCGGGCCGACGTTGACCTCGCCGGCCGGCGCGTTGCCGGTCGCGTGGATGATCATCGGGATGAACACCGCGAGGATGACGATGATCGGAATCAGCAGCACCGCGGACAGGATCAACGTGTCGATGACGTAGGCGAGCAACCGCTGGCCGAAGTCGGCGAGCGGCGCGCCGTTGGGGGCTACCGGCGCGGGCCGGTAGCCGGCCGGTGGCGGGTACCCCTGCGGCGGGTATCCGGGAGGTGGCTGGGTCACGCAGTAAGTGTTACAGGTTCCCGCGACGCTCCTGCTCCCGCTCTATGGCTTCGAACAGCGCCTTGAAGTTGCCCTTCCCGAAGCCGAGCGAGCCGTGCCGCTCGATCAGCTCGAAGAACACCGTCGGCCGGTCCTGTACCGGCTTGGTGAAGATCTGCAGCAGGTATCCGTCCTCGTCCCGGTCGACCAGGATGCCGCGCCGCTTGAGCTCCTCGATCGGCACGCGGACGGTGCCGATGCGGGCGCGCAGCGCGGGGTCGTCGTAGTACGAGTCGGGGGTCTGCAGGAACTCGACGCCGGCCGCCCGCATCACGTCGACCGTGGCCAGGATGTCGCCGGTGGCCAGCGCGATGTGCTGCGCGCCGGGGCCGCCGTAGAACTCCAGGTACTCGTCGATCTGCGACCTGCGCTGGGAGACGGCGGGCTCGTTGAGCGGGAACTTCACCTTGCGGGTACCGTTCGCGACCACCTTGCTCATCAGCGCGGAGTAGTCGGTGGCGATGTCGTCGCCGACGAACTCGGCCATGTTCGTGAAGCCCATGACCCGCTGGTAGAAGCGCACCCAGTCGTCCACGACGTGGTCGACGGCCTGGAACAGGCGCCGGGCCGGGCGCGGCCCGATCGGCTCGCGGGTGACGAACCCGGGCCGGAACGTGCCGGTGTACCGCGACCGGTCGACCAGCGTGTGCCGGGTGTCGCCGTATGCGGCGATGGTCGCCACGCGCACGGTCCCGTACCCGTCGGTCTCGTCGTGCGGTTCGGCCAGCCCGGTCGCGCCCTGCCGGATCGTGTAGGCGTACCCGGCGTCCACGTCCGGCACCTCCAGCGCGATGGCGAGGACGCCGTCGCCGTGCCGGGCATGGTGCTCCGCGTACTGGGTGCCCGCCCGTACCGCACCGGCCAGCACGAACCGCACCGAGCCGGCGGTGAGCAGGTACTCGGCGGCGTCCGGGTACCCCTGCTCGGGGCCGCGGTAGGCGACGCAGGTCATCCCGAACGCGGTCGAGTAGTAGTGCGCCGCCTGGCGCGCGTTGCCGACCACGAGGTACAGGTGGTCGATGCCCTTCACCGGGAAGGGATCCTGGGCGAGGTCGTGCGGCACGGCGCCGACGAGCTCTTCGAGGTTCACATAATCGGCCTGGGTCATGCCGTCGAGCATCGAGCCCGGACGGCGACTGGGCAACCGTCGTGGAATCTCTTGGACAAGGTGCACATGTTGTAGTGGTTGACCGCCAGACTGCTGGACAATATGTCACATGGCTCGCTCGATCGACAGTCTCGATGCCCGGCTGGTCGCGCTGCTCACCGCGCATCCCCGGATCGGGGTACTGGAGTGCGCGCGCCGGCTCCAGGTGGCCCGCGGTACCGTCCAGGCCCGCCTCGACCGGCTCACCGAGCGGGGCGTCATCCGCGGGTACGGGCCGGACATCGCGCCGGCCGCGCTCGGGTACGGGGTGACCGCCTTCGTCACGCTGGAGATCCGACAGAGCCGCGGGCACGACCCGGCGGCCGCGCATCTGGGTACCATCCCGGAGGTCCTTGAGGTGCACACGATCACCGGGACGGGTGACCTGCTCTGCCGCATCGTCGCCCGCTCCAACGCCGACCTGCAGCGGGTCATCGACCAGGTGGTCGCCTACGACGGCATCGTCCGCGCCTCGACGATCATCGCGCTCGCCGAGCAGATCCCGTACCGCACCCTGCCGCTCGTCGAAGCGGCCGCCGGACTGGGAGATCTTGGACGCCAGCACCCCCGGCAAGGGGTACAGGCGTCCAAGATCTCGACAGACATGCCAGAATCGCGGCCGTGAACCCGGATCCCACCCCGCCGAGCGGCCCGCCCGGCTACCCGCCGCCATACCGGCCGGCCCAGCCGCCGTATCCGCCGGCCCAGCAGCCGCCGTACGGTGCCCCGCCGCCGGGCTACCCGGCCCCGCAGAGCGCCCCGCCGGCGCAGCCCTACGGCGCGCCACCGGCGCAGCCCTACGGCGCCCTGCCGCCGGGCTACCCGCCGCCCGGACAGCCGCCGGCCTATCCGCCGGTACCGCCCTACGGCGCGCCGCAGCAGTACGGCCAGCCGCAGCAGTACGGCGCGCCGCAGCAGTTCGGCCGGCCGGGCCGGGGCAGCTCGCTCGGCTGGCGGATCGGTGCCGCGGTCGGCGCCGTCATCCTGATCATCATCGTGCGGATCGCCATCCGCGCGTTCTTCCACGCGCTCTGACCGCCGCACGCTCGCCCGGCGCGGGAGCCGTCCCCCGCGACCATTGATCGCTACCGTGATCGCGTGGCGAACGGGAGAGCCATCGGCCGGTTCGAAGCCGCCCTCGGTGTCGTCGGGCTGTTGGCGCTCGGCGTCACCTACGTGGTCGCCACCGGCCGCAACCCGCTGCCGGCGGTGCAGAACTGGCTGAACCGCAGCCAGACCCTGGCCCAGCCGGCGCCCGCGTGGACGGCACGCATCGGCGACCAGCCGTCGTGGGCGGTCGCCGCGGGCGGCGTCGCGGTGATCGACTCCGGCGGCACGGTCGGCGGGTACGCACTCGATGGGGGCGCGCCGGTGTGGACCCGCTCCGTCGCGTGGGGCGCGGTCGCCGGGTCCGGCGCCGGCGCCGTCGTCGTTGCGGGGCAACCCGGTCAGGGGTACCAGGCCCTCGATCCCGCCACCGGAAACGTGCGCTGGTCGGATCCCCATGCCGTCGGCGCATGGACATTCAGCGATCTGATCGTCGGCATCTCGTGCCCGCGGGGGGTGGTCTGCGTGCTGACCGGCCGCGCACCGCGGGGCGGTTCGGTGCGCTGGCAGGTGGCCCTGTCCGGCGACGCGCGCCCGCTCGGTGGCGCGAACCGGCAACTGGTCGGGCCGCGGCCGCTCGGTCCGGTCAACCACGCACCCGGGCCGGCGCCGGCGCTGCTGGGGTTCCCGGTCGGCGACGCGGTACAGGTGGTCGACACGGTCACCGGTACCCGGCCGCAGGCGTACCGTTCCACGCCGGCCGCGTGGTTCTCCGTCGCCGGTACCCGGGTGGTGGTGTCGCGCGGGGACGCCAAGCGCGGTAAGTGCACGCTGAGCGCGGAGGGGCGCGACCCGGCCGGAGACCGGCTGGTGTGGCGGCGCGACGGGTACGACCTGCGGACCGCCAACGCCGACGGCTGCGACGAGCGCACCAACCCGCCCGGTGGCGGCGGGCTCCTTGCGGCGCGCAGCCCGGACGGGCGCGACGTGCTGCTCGATCCGGCGACCGGGGACGAGGTCTTCCGTGCCGGTACCGGAGAGAAGCTGTTGGACACCGACGGCGCGCTGGCGCTGGTGCGTACCGCGGACCGCAAGGCGGTGCGGGCCGTCTCGGTCGGCAGTGGCGCGACCCGGTGGACCCGGCCGGCGGCGCGCGATGCCGGGGTGGCGCTCGGTCCCGGCGTGGTGGTGTTCACCGACCTGGCGACGGCCCGGCTGACGGTCGTGTCGGCGGGCGGTGCGGTACTGGCCGACGTGTCCAGCGCGGCGACCGTGCTCGGCTACGCCGACGACGGGCTCTTCGTCAACGTCGGTCGGCAGGTCGGTTTGATCCGGTACTCCAGGTAGCATCCGCGCCATGGGCTCCCCGACGTACCGCTTCTCCCCGCTGCTGCCGCTCGGCCCCGACCAGACGGAGTACCGGCTGCTGACCACCGACGGCGTCGCGGCCGTGGAGGGGCCGGGCGGCCGCCGGTTGCTCACCGTCGAGCCGGAGGTGCTGACCCGGCTGACCGCCGAGGCGATGCACGACATCGCGCACTTCCTGCGGCCGGCGCACCTGACCCAGCTACGGTCCATTGTGGACGATCCGGCCGCGTCGCCGAACGACCGCTTCGTCGCGCTGGACCTGTTGCGCAACGCCAACATCGCGGCCGGCGGGGTGCTGCCGATGTGCCAGGACACCGGCACCGCGATCGTGATGGGCAAGCGGGGCCGGCACGTCCTCACCGACGGCACCGACGAGGAGGCCATCACCCGGGGCGTGTTCGACGCGTACACGACGCTGAACCTGCGGTACTCGCAGCTCGCCCCGATCACCATGTGGGAGGAGCGCAACACCGGCACCAACCTGCCCGCGCAGGTCGAGATCTACGCCGGTGACGCGCACCCGGACAGCTACGAGTTCCTGTTCATGGCCAAGGGCGGCGGTTCGGCCAACAAGTCGTACCTGTACCAGGAGACCAAGGCGCTGCTGAACCCGACCCGGATGATGCAGTTCCTGGAGGAGAAGCTGCGGCTGATCGGCACCGCGGCGTGCCCGCCGTACCACCTGGCGATCGTCATCGGGGGTACCAGTGCGGAGTTCGCGCTGAAGACCGCGAAGTACGCCAGCGCCAAGTACCTCGACACGCTGCCGACGTCGGGAAGCCTTGCCGCGCACGGCTTCCGGGATGTCGCACTGGAGGCCGAAGTCCTTGAGCTGACGAGGCGGTTCGGCATCGGCGCGCAGTTCGGCGGGCGGTACTTCTGCCACGACGTACGGGTGGTGCGGCTGCCCCGGCACGGTGCATCCTGCCCGGTCGCGATCGCGGTGTCCTGCTCGGCCGACCGGCAGGCGCTCGGGAAGATCACTGCCGACGGCGTGTTCCTGGAGCGGCTGGAGACCGACCCGGCGCGGTTCCTGCCCGACATTTCACTCGACGACACGGAAGTGATGCCGATCGATCTCAACCGGCCGATGTCGGAGATCCGCGCCGACCTGTCGAGGTACCCGGTGCAGACCCGGCTGTCGCTGACCGGTCCGCTGGTGGTGGCGCGCGACATCGCGCACGCGAAGATCGCCGAGCGGCTCGACGCCGGCGAGCCGATGCCCGGGTACCTGCGCGACCACGCGGTCTACTACGCCGGCCCGGCCAAGACGCCGCAGGGGTACGCCTCGGGCTCGTTCGGCCCGACGACGGCCGGCCGGATGGACTCGTATGTGGAGCGGTTCCAGGCGGCTGGCGGCTCGCTGGTGATGTTGGCCAAGGGCAACCGGTCGGCACAGGTGACCAAGGCGTGCGCCACGTACGGCGGCTTCTATCTCGGTTCGATCGGCGGCCCGGCGGCGCGCCTGGCCCAGGACTGCATCCGCAAGGTCGAGGTGCTCGAATACTCCGAGCTGGGGATGGAGGCGGTCTGGCGGATCGAGGTTGTCGACTTTCCGGCATTCATCGTGGTGGACGACAAGGGAAACGACTTCTTCGCAGAGACCATCAAACCGGTACTAACGATCGGGCGTCGGGCGTGATCTGACCGTTTGTGGGGTGTCGCCTGGCCCGTACCGGTTCGACAATTGCGCGCGTGTCTCAACCGCCTTATGGACCGCAGTACGGAACGCCGGTAGACCCCTACCAGGGCCAGCCCGAACAGCCGTCGGGGTACGACCCGGGCTGGGGCGGCTACCCGTCCTACAGCGGTTACGAGACCCAGCAGCAGCCGCCACAGCAGTACTACCAACCCCAGCCGCAGCCGCAGTACCCACCGCCGCCGCAGCCGGGGTACGGCGGCCCCGGGTACCCCATCGGGCCGGGCTACGCGCAGCAGCCACCGCAACCGAGCCGCGGCGGCCGCGGCGGGCTCATCGCCCTCGTGGTGATCCTCGTCCTGGTACTGGTCGGCGGCGGCATCGGCGCCGCGATCTGGTTCACCCGCGGCAGCGGCCAACCGTCCGCGAACGGTACCAGCGGCCCGGCCGCGTCGACCGGCCACAGCGCCGCCCCCACGCCCACCCCGACCGCCGACGCGACCCACACCGGTGACCTGCGCAGCTTCCTCGTCGACCCGCCGAACGGCTCGAAGAACTGGCCGAAGCCGCTGGGCACCGACCGGAACCTGTCGCTGGACCAGGCCGCCGAGCTGAGCAGCGATCCCAAGGCGCGCAAGGACATGCTGACGCAGTACAACTTCAGCAAGGGCGCGGTGCAGTGCTGGATCACCTCCGGCGGTTCGAGCGTCGTCGATGTCCGGCTGTACCAGTTCGACACCACCGACCACGCGGACAGCTTCTTCCACGACAACCTCGACGCGACCGGCCAGGGCTACCCGGCGGAGCAGACCCACGAGGTGTCCGGGGTACCCGGTGCCAAGTCGTTCGCCGATCCGAAGAAGGACGCGCAGGGGTACGTGAGCGTCATCGCCATCGGGCTCAAGGGCGACGTGGTGTTCGTGGTGTCGATCGGCGAGAAGGGCGACAAGGTCGACCTGAACCTGCCCGACCAGTTGATGCAGAAGCAGTTGGCCAAGCTCTGACCCTTCACAGTTGGCGCACGGAACCCGCCGATCCGGCCCGCGGTACCAGGCCCTCGGCATCGGTCTCCTCGCCGGGGCCTGGCTGGCACGATGGGGGCATGAGCGACTTTCGGATCGAGCGGGACACCATGGGGGAGGTGCGGGTACCGGCGGACGCCCTGTACCGCGCCCAGACCCAGCGCGCCGTGGAGAACTTCCCGATCTCCGGCCGGGGCCTGGAACCCGCGCACGTCGCGGCGCTGGCCCGCATCAAGGCGGCCGCCGCACACGTCAACGCGACGCTGGGCGTGGTACCCCGCGAGGTGGCCGACGCGATCGAGGCGGCCGCGGCGGAGGTCGAGGCGGGCAGGCATGACGGGCAGTTCCCGGTCGACGTGTTCCAGACCGGTTCGGGTACCTCGTCGAACATGAACATGAACGAGGTGCTCGCCACCCTCGCGGCGCAGCGGCTGGACCGGTCGGTGCACCCGAACGACGTGGTGAACGCCTCGCAGTCGTCCAACGACGTGTTCCCGTCGTCGATCCACCTGGCCGCGGCCGACGCGGTGACGAACGACCTGCTGCCCGCGCTGGAGCACCTCGCGTCCACATTGGACGGTCAGGCGCAGCGGTGGCACGCGGTGGTGAAGTCCGGCCGCACGCACCTGATGGACGCCACGCCGGTCACGCTCGGCCAGGAGTTCTCCGGGTACGCCGCGCAGGTGCGGTACGGCATCGAACGGCTGCGCGACACCCTGCCGCGGCTGGCGGAACTGCCGCTGGGCGGCACCGCCGTGGGTACCGGCATCAACACCCCGCCCGGGTTCGCCGCCGCCGTCATCGCGCGACTGGTCGAGGTGACCGGCCTGCCGCTGACCGAGGCGCGTAACCACTTCGAGGCGCAGGGCGCCCGGGACGCGCTCGTCGAGGCGTCCGGCCAGCTTCGCGTGGTGGCCGTCGGACTGTACAAGATCGCGAACGACATCCGCTGGATGGGTTCGGGCCCGCGCGCCGGCCTCGCCGAACTGCACCTGCCCGACCTGCAGCCGGGCTCGTCCATCATGCCGGGCAAGGTGAACCCGGTGGTGTGCGAGGCGGTACGGCAGGTGGGCGCGCAGGTCATCGGCAACGACGCGGCGGTGGCGTTCGCCGGTTCGCAGGGCGACTTCGAACTCAACGTGATGCTGCCGGTGATGGCGCGCAACCTGCTGGAGTCGATCCGGCTGCTGGCGAACGTGGCCCGGCTGTTCGCCGACCGCTGCATCGCCGGCATCGAACCGGACGAGGTGCGGATGCGGGAGTACGCCGAGGGTTCGCCGTCGATCGTCACGCCGCTCAACCGGTACCTCGGGTACGACGAGGCGGCCGCGGTGGCCAAGCAGGCGCTCGCCCAGCGGCGCACCATCCGCGAGGTCGTCGTCGAGCGCGGGCACGTCGAGTCGGGCACGGTGACCGGTGCTCAACTGGACGAGGCACTCGATGTGCTGAAAATGACCAGGGCTGATTAGGCGGGGAAGATACCGGGTAGTAATGGTCGTGCTCGTCGTGACCATGAACGATCTGCCCGGATACCACATCCGGTCGATCCTCGGCGAGGTCGTCGGCGTAACGGCCCGCCCCCAGAACAAATTCACCGAAGGCGTCCGGTCGCTGGGCGGCGACCTCTCCGACTCAGGGGAGCAGTTCCTCGTCGCCGGGCGGCGCGAAGCGGTGGAGCGGATGGCCTTCCACGCCCGTCAGCAGGGCGCCAACGCCATCCTCGCGATGCGCTTCGACCACCGTGTCATCAACTCCGCCTGGGTGGAGATCTGCGCGTACGGCACCGCGGTCGTCGCGGTACCCATCCGGCGGGCACCCCGGCAACGGCGCGAGTTACCCGCGGCGCCCAACCCGGAGCTGTACGAACAGAACATGGCGACCGAGTCGCTGAGCTGACCCGCCTGTTACCGCAGGGCTCGCGCGACGGCGGCGGACGCGGCCTCGACCGACGGGCCGACCGTCGCGCCGTCCAGCGGTACGAGCGTGACGACACCCACGCTCGCCTCCAGCCCCTCCACGCCGAGCACCGGCGCCGCCACACCGTGCGCGCCCTCTTCC
The DNA here is from genome assembly GCA_005885555.1 of Actinomycetota bacterium. Taxonomy (GTDB): domain Bacteria; phylum Actinomycetota; class Actinomycetes; order Mycobacteriales; family Micromonosporaceae; genus AC-43. The sequence goes on along the minus strand of VAWN01000035.1, from coordinate 12,769 downwards.
AGTTCCCCGGCGCTGGCCACCCAGCCGGCGGTACCGTTGCGCCCGGCCAGGATCGCCCGCCCGGCCGCGCCCCGGTCGAGGGGATGGCGTGAACCGGTCCGGTACGCCACGTGGAACCGGGTCCAGCTCGGCTCGACCACGGCCAGTGCGACCGCCTCGCCGCCCTCGGCCACCGTCAGGTGCGCGGTCGCGCCCACCTGCTCGGCCAGCCGCCGCAGCGCCGGCAGGGCGGCGTCGGCCACCAGCGGCTGCGCCCGCCGGGCCAGGTGCAGGACGCCGGCACCCAGGCGCAGCCGGCCGGCCGGATCCCGCCGTACCATGCCGTGCGCGGACAGGGTCGCGGCCAGCCGGTACACGACGGCGCGGCCGACACCGAGCCGGCCGGCGGCCTCGGTGATGGTGAGCCCGCCCGGCGTGTCCGCCACGTACTGGAGCAGCCGCAGCCCCCGGTCCAGTGTCTGCGCGGTCTCCTCCACGTCAACGCAGCCTACGCGCACCGCGCGGAGCGGCCGGCCCTCCGGAGATCTTGGACGCTCGTACCCCTTGCCGGGGGTGCTGGCGTCCAAGATCTCGGTGGCCGCGGCGGGCGACAACCCTCGCGCGTTGCGGCCAGCGTGGCGGCTACCCTTTCAGGGTGACGCTGCGCCTGTATGACACCGCGACCCGGACGGTCCGCGACTTCGTCCCGAAGACGCCCGGCCACGTCGGTGTCTACCTGTGTGGGCTCACCGTCCAGGGCGAACCGCACATCGGCCACCTGCGCTCCGGGCTCAACTACGACGTCCTGCGCCGCTGGCTGCTGCACTCCGGTTACGCGGTGCGGTTCATCCGCAACATCACCGACATCGACGACAAGATCCTCATCAAGGCCGTCGAGCAGGGCCGGCCGTTCTGGGCGATCGCCTACGCCAACGAGCTGATCCTCGGCGCGGCGTACCGCAGCCTCGGGGTACTGCCGCCGACCTACGAGCCGCGGGCGACCGGGCACATCACCGAGATGCACGAGCTGATCGGCACGCTGATCGGGCGCGGCCACGCGTACCCGGCCGCCGACGGCTCCGACGACGTGTACTTCGACGTCCGCTCGTACCCGGACTACGGCGCCCTGTCCGGCCAGCGGGTCGACGCGATGGAGCCGGCCGCCGACGCGCCCGGGCGGGCCAAGCGCGACCCGCGCGACTTCGCGCTGTGGAAGGGTCCGAAGCCGGACGAGCCCGACGACGCGTACTGGCCGTCCCCGTGGGGTCGCGGCCGGCCCGGCTGGCACATCGAGTGCTCGGCCATGTGCCGGCGGTACCTCGGCGAGGAGTTCGACATCCACGGCGGCGGGCTCGACCTGGTGTTCCCGCACCACGAGAACGAGATCGCCCAGTCCCGCGCGGCCGGGCTGCCGTTCGCCCGGTACTGGGTACACCACGCGCTGCTCAACCTCGACGGCGCGAAGATGGCCAAGTCGCTGGGCAACGTGCTCAACGTCGAGACGATCGTGGCGCTCGGCGTCCGGCCGGTCGAGCTGCGGTACTACCTGACCACGCCGCACTACCGCTCGGTCGTCGACTATTCGGAGCCGGCGCTGCGCGAGGCGGCCAGCGGGTACCAGCGGCTGGAGGGCTTCGTCCGACGGGCCACCGAACGCGTCGGTGCCGTCGAACCCGGCGCGCTGCCGGCCGAGTTCGCCGCCGCGCTCGACGACGACCTCAACACCTCGCAGGCGGTTGCGGTCGTGCACGACACGGTACGGGCGGGCAACGTCGCGCTCGACGGCGACGGGGACGTGAAGACGCCGCTGGCCGAGGTACGCGCGATGCTCGGGGTACTCGGGCTGGATCCGCTGGACGCGCAGTGGACCGGCACCGGCAGCGACCTGAAGTCCACTGTGGACGCTCTGGTGGCGCTGGCACTGGAGCAGCGCGCGCTGGCCCGGGCGCGCAAGGACTGGGCCGCCGCGGACGCGGTTCGCGACCAGCTCAACCAGGCCGGCGTGACGGTCGAGGACACCCCGCACGGGCCGCGCTGGAGCATCTCCGATGCCCGGTAACTCGCAGCGCCGGGGCCGGCGCACCTCGTCGAAGAAGGGCGCCACGACCGGGTCGGGCGGCCAGGGCCGGGCCAGCCTGCGCGGCAAGGGCCGCACACTGCCCGCCGATGAGCGGCCGTGGCACAAGGGGTACTCCGGCGACGGGCCGGTACCCGAACGCACCGCGTGGAAGCAGGAGAAGGAGCGCCGGGCGGCCGCCGCGCAGGGCCGCGCGCCCAAAGCCGGCAAGCCGGGGTCCCAGGGCGGCAAGCCGGGATCCCAGGGCGGCAAGCCGGGATCCCAGGGCGGCAAGCCGGGGCCGAAGGTCGCCCCGGGGCGCAAGTCGGCGCCGCCAAAGGACGGGCCCGAGCTGCTGGTCGGGCGCAACCCGGTGGTCGAGGCGCTGCGCGCGCACGTGCCGGCCACCGCGCTCTACGTGGCGCTCGGCATCGAGCTCGACGACCGGGTCAAGGAGGCGGTGCGGCTTTCGGCTGACCGGGGGGTACCGCTTCTCGAAGTCAGCCGCCCGGAGCTGGACCGGATGACCGGCGGGGTACTGCATCAGGGCATCGGGCTGCAGGTACCCCCGTTCGCCTACGAGCCGTTCGAGGACCTGGTGGCGGCGGCGCTGGAGCAACCGGTACCCCTGCTGGTGGCCCTGGACGGCGTGACCGACCCGCGCAACCTGGGTGCGGTCGTGCGCTCGGCGGCGGCGTTCGGCGCGCACGGCGTGTTCCTCCCCGAGCGGCGCGCCGCCGGGATGACCGCGACGGCCTGGCGCACCAGCGCGGGTGCCGCGGCCCGGCTGCCGATCGCCCAGGTGACCAACCTGACCCGGGCGCTCAAGCGCTGCCAGGCCGACGGCTTCCTGGCGGTCGGGCTGGACGCCGACGGGGAGACCCCGCTGTACGGGCTGGAGGCGGCGGTCGGGCCGCTGGTCGTGGTCGTCGGCTCCGAGGGGCGCGGGCTGTCCCGGCTCGTCGGCGACACCTGTGACCTGCGGGTGAGCATCCCGATGCAGTCCGCTGTCGAGTCGCTGAACGCCTCGGTCGCGGCGGCCGTGGCGCTCGCGGAGGTCGCTCGCCGGCGCGCGGTAGCCTGACCGGCGTGACAGCGGAGGGCTTCGCGCTCGGGGTGGACCTGGGCACCTCCCACACCGTGGCCGTGCTGCGCTGGCCGGACGGGCGGACGCGGCCGCTGCTGTTCGACGGGGTACCGCTGTTGCCCTCGGCGGTGTACCTCGACCCGAACGGCGCCCTGCACGTCGGGCGGGACGCGCTGCGGATGGCGGCGCTGGACCCGGCCCGGCTGGAGCCGAACCCGAAGCGCCGCATCGACGAGGCCACCGTGCTGCTCGGCCGGCACGAGGTGTCCACTGTGGACGTTCTGGCGGCGGTACTGGCAGCGGTCGCGCGCGCCGCCGTCGAGGCGGTCGGGTTCCTGCCCCCGGCGGTGCTCACCTATCCGGCCGCGTGGGGCCCGACCCGGCGCGCCGTCCTGGCCGGCGCCGCGGCCAAGGCCGGGTGGCCGCCGCCGCGACTGGTACCCGAGCCGGTGGCCGCCGCGCGGTACTTCGCCGATGTGCTGCGCCGGCCGGTACCGGTGCGGGCGTCGATCGCGGTCTTCGACTTCGGCGCCGGCACGCTGGACGTGGCCGTGGTGCAGAACACCGGCAACGGGTTCGCCGTGCTGGGCGCCGGCGGCATCGAGAACCTCGGCGGGCTGGACGTCGACGCCGCGCTGGTCGATCACCTGGGCCGGCTGCTCGGGGGTACCGCCCCGGGGGCCTGGGCGGCGCTGGCGCACCCGGACACCACGGCGCGGCTGCGCGACCGGTACCGCTTCTGGGACGACGTCCGTGGCGCCAAGGAGATGCTGTCGCGCACGCCGGTGGCGCCGGTGCCGGTACCCGGGCAGGACCAGGCGGTCCACCTGACCCGCGAGGAACTCGACCGGGTCGCCGGACCGTTGATCATGCGGGCGGTACAGGAGACCGGCGCGGTGATCCACCGGTGCGGGCTGCGGCCGGACCAGCTCGCCGGGCTGTTCCTGGTGGGCGGCTCGTCGCGGTTGCCGATCGTGGCCCGCCAACTGCACGCCCAGCTGGGCATCGCGCCGACGGTACTGGAGCAGCCGGAGCTACCGGTCGCGGAGGGTGCGCTGGCCGAACCGGTACCGATGCCGGTGGTGGCAAGCGCGCCGCCGGCGCCGGCCCCGATGTCGCCGCCACCCCCGCCGCCGGCCCGCCGCCCCTGGTACCGCCGCCGCCTCGCCTGGGTGGCCGCCGGCGCGGCGGTGGCCCTGCTCGCCGCGGCGACCGTGGTGACGCTGCTGCTGCACAACCCGTACCCCGAAGTGTCCTTCACCGAGGCCGCGCAGGTCGCCCGGGTGGACACCGGCAGCGACGCGAGCCTCAGCACCGCGTTCACCGCCGTCAGCGGCGACCGCGCCTACCTCGCCTGGACGAAGGACCAGAAGCTGCAGGTGACCGGCTACGACCTGGCCGCGAAGAAGCCGACGGGGTGGCACACCGCGGTCGGCGCGACCGGCTCGTCGAACTGGGAGGGCCTCGTCGCGCTGCCCGACGGCGTGCTGGCCGTCGGCTACCAGGGTGGCGACCAGCCGCGCACCGTGTACGGGGTCCGCTGGTCCGACGGCCACCCGTGGCAGCGCCCGCTGTCCCGCGACGACGTGGTGATCCCCGAACCGGGCGTCGTCGTGGTCACCGACACGCACAACCACAAGGTGCTGGGCCTGGACCCGGCCAGCGGAGCCGTGAAGTGGACCCAGGGCAGCCTGAAGGACCAGTACGGCAACGACGCCACCACGTTGCCGGTCGTGTCGCCCGATGACGTCACCGTGCCGACCCGGTTGGACGGCGCGCTCGCCGGCGGGTACCACGACGGCCGCATCGTGCAGCTGACCGACGACGCGCAGGCCCGGGTGATCAACACGGGCAACGGCAAGCTCGGCGCGCTCAAGAGCAACGCCGGTGACAACGTGGCGCTCGCGACGGCCTACGACGGCCGGCTCTACATCGCCGCCAACTCCGGCGCGCACACGGTCTCCTCCTACTCGCTGACCGACTTCGGCAACGTGCAGCAGATCTACCAACCGGACCAGTCGCACTACCTCAAGGCGCTCGCGCCGTGCGGCGGCAACATGTGCGTGCTCGACCTGGACAGCCTGAAATCCGAGACCGCCCAGGTGATCGCCGCCGACCCGCACGGTGGCAACAAGACGGCCTGGCACGCGAAGGCCCCGGGCACGAACCTCCTCGTACCGGTCGGCGACGGCGTGCTCGCGCAGGACACCGACTCCGGGCACGAGAGCACCGTGCTGCTCGGGCCGGATGGCAAGGACCGGCTGGGCAACCGGGGGGCCGGCCGGCTGGCGGTCCGGCTCAGCGCCGGGTCGGTGCTGCTCCTGTCCGGTACCCCGGGCACCTACCCGACGGACCAGAGCCTGTTCGGGTTCGGCGTGCACAGCGGCGACTGGAAGTCGATCGGCGACGTGCAGAAGGTACGGTCGGCCGGCTGCTCGTGGAACACTCACATGATCATCTGTCCCGGCGACAAGGACTTCGGCATCTGGCGCTTCGCGTCATGACCCGCCAGGTGGCCGTGTGCGGGCCCGCGGAGTGCGGCGAGCAGGACCGGGCCGTGGCACACCGGGTCGGCGAGCTGCTGGCAGCCGCGGGGGTGGTCACGCTCTGCGGCGGGGGTACCGGTGTCATGGCGGCCGTGACCGCGGCCGCCCGCTCGGGCGGCGGGCTGGTGGTGGCGGTCCGGCCCGACACCGGTCGCGCACCGGAGGCGTCGGTGACCCTGTCGACGAACCTCGGCCAGGCGCGCAACGCGGTCCTCGTGGAGAGCGCCGACGCGGTGATCGTGGTCGGCGGCTCGTGGGGCACGCTCAGCGAGCTTGCGTTGGCGATGCGCCGCGGGGTACCGGTCGTCTCGCTCGGCGGCTGGCGGATGCTCGACCGCACCGGTGCGCCGGTGCCGGGGGTCCACCACGTGGAAACGCCGGAGGAGGCCGTTGCCCTGGCCGCCTCCGGCGCTTCGCGTCGAACCTGATGCGCCGAACCTGATGCGCCGAACCGAACCTAGATGCGCACGCCCGTCTTGGCGTTGAACGCGTGGTGGTGACCGACCCGCGGCTTCATGTAGACGGTGTCACCCATCCGCGGGCTACGGCGCCCGTCGGTGCGGACCACGAACCGCTCGGCGGTGCCGCCGATGTCGGCGTGGCCGTAGACGTAGGCGTCCGAGCCCAGCTCCTCGACCAGGTCGACGAGGACCGGCATGCCGCCCTCGGACTCCGACACCAGGTCGGTGTCCTCCGGCCGGAAGCCCACGGTCACCGTGCTGTCCGCGCCGTCGGCACGCGCGTGGTCGAGCTGCTCCGGCTCCAGCGGCAGGATCATGCCGGCGAAGTTGGCGCCCTTGTCGGTCAGCTGGACCGTCTTGATGTTCATGGCCGGCGATCCGATGAACCCGGCGACGAACACGTTGGCCGGCTGGTCGTACAGCACCCGCGGGGTGTCGACCTGCTGCAGCACCCCGTCGAGGAGTACCGCCACCCGGTGCCCCATCGTCATGGCCTCGACCTGGTCGTGCGTCACGTAGACGGTCGTGGTGCCGAGCTGCGCCTGCAGCGTCGCGATCTGCGAACGGGTCTGTACCCGCAGCTTCGCGTCGAGGTTCGACAGCGGCTCGTCCATGAGGAAGACCTGCGGCTTACGGACGATCGCCCGGCCCATGGCAACCCGCTGCCGCTGGCCACCGGACAACGCCTTCGGCTTGCGGTTGAGGTACTCCTCCAGCTGCAGCAGCTTCGCCGCGCTCTTCACGGACGAGTCGATCTCGTGCTTCGGCGTCTTGCGCAGCTTGAGGGCGAACGCCATGTTCTCGTACACCGTCATGTGCGGGTACAGGGCGTAGTTCTGGAAGACCATCGCGATGTCGCGGGACTTCGGCGGCAGGTTGGTGACGTCGCGGTCATCGATGTAGATGGCGCCGGTGTCGACGTCTTCCAGCCCGGCGAGCATCCGCAGGCTGGTGGACTTGCCGCAGCCGGACGGGCCGACGAGGACGAGGAACTCCCCGTCGCCGATCTCGAGGTTGAGGGAGTCGACCGCTGGTTTGGTGCTCCCCGGGTAGATCCGCGAAGCATCGCGGTAGGTAACGGTAGCCATGACGCAGTGCATCCTTCCACCGGCAGGAACGTGCCGGACGATCCGAGTAAAAGGCGCGCGGCCAACGAATGGCCGAGGCAATGCAGTTAACCTAGACGTCCGGGGCGGACGGTGCCAAGCGGGTGGCTCACAGTACGGGACGTTTGTCCGTAGTTCTGACTGAATGGGTACCGTACGGCGGGGCGCTGCCGGTGCGGCGTACGATTCGTACGGCTCGACCGTCGAGGTCCGCCGACGTGGCGCAACTGGCAGCGCACCGCACTTGTAATGCGTAGGTTGGGGGTTCGAGTCCCCCCGTCGGCTCCGTCCCCCCAGGTCACAGGCCCTGCCGCCTGCGCCGTCACCTGATCCAAGCCCCGCGTACGGCAGCGGACCATCATCCGTCCAGACTCTCGCCGAGCCGTTTGAGCGCATCCCGGGTGGCCTGCGAAGACACCTGTGTGTAGATCTCCATCGTGATCGCGAACTGAGCCTGCCTCAAGATCTGCATCGCGATCCGCGGCTCAGGACGCCGAACCCCCACCGGCGCCGCTCGCCGCCCCCGCCGCGAGCTTGGTATTCGCTCGCCGGACGGCTACCTGCCGTGTCACTACCTGGCCAGTTTGGGCAACGCCTCGTTCGCGGGGATCGCGGCAGATGCCGCCACCGTTGCCACCTGGGGTTACCAGTTGTACGGCGGGCGGATCCTCCCCGCGACGGTCACCACCGCCATGCTCACCCAGCCAGCACAGGAAAACCTGGCGCCCGGTGTCGGGTACGGCCTCGGCGCTCAGGTCTTTGACGGCCTTGCCACCGACCTCGCAGTCGGACACCTTGGAGACCTTGCGGGATACGACAGCATCCTGGTCGTCATCCCGGCGCGGACGTTGTCGATCGCGGTGCTCACCTTCACCAACGGCAACAGCGGCCGCGTCCAGCAGATCGTGCGCGACCTGCTCAGCGCCCTCGCGTAGCACTCGAACCCCGGGCGTCGACGGCCAAGCTCGGCTTCGGCCACCGGTGTACCAGATGTGCGTCATCAGGTGCTGCCGGCCTCGGGCAACCCTGTGCTGTCACGGATGTGGAAGATGCGCGAGGACGATCCTACGGATCAAATGGCCGGGCCTCGTGTTATGCGGCTTTGGTGCGTGGCGGCAGTCGTGGCTCAGGCCGAGTTGAGGATGACTGGACACAGAGCGACTACGCTATAGATAGCTGAGCGTGACCGGAGAGGGTGGTCTCAGTGGGAGTAACAGCCATCAAATCAATCGCAAATGGGACAAGAGTTACCTACTTGGTCCAGAACCGGGAGAACCCCAATGACACCGGGGGGCCTGGACAGTCCCTCTCCGTCGGTCCGGGTGCCAATCGCCGAGTGAATATGTGGATTCCGTGGTGCGACAACGTGGGCCAATTCGATTCCGGAAAGAACATACTGTTCGAGGCTATCGGAACGTCCGAACAGGGACTAGGGTCAGCTCAGGCGAGCATCACGATCTGGCAATCCGGAGACTATATCTTTCAGTCTTTCAACGACAGGTTCGGCTCCGGCCAATTGGTCGCGGGAAACTCGACGGTGAATGGCGACCGCAGTGCGGAGCTCACCGATTCGGGAATACGACTGTATTGAACTTTCATCGTGGGTATCGGCCGGCTCGATGGCGCAGAGTACGAGGCGTTTCAGCGAGGGTCGGTGCGGCCCACCTGTTGACGGACAACGACGATTCGGCGTTCGGCGACTTCCGTTACCGGCACTCGGGCGTGGACTTCGAGCATGGCCCGGTACTGCTAGGTAAGCTCGGCCCACCGACAGTTCATCTCGGCGTTGTCCTACATCGGCAGCTCTTCCGAGGCGGCCCAGGTGCGCACCACGGCCAAGGCTCTGGCCGCCGCCGACGCGGCGCACCCTTACACGATCGTGGATTTCGTTCCGCCAGCCACCCCCGACGCCAACCGGCAGCTGGGTAGCGGCACCGTCGTCAAGAAGAACACCAGCGGCGCCAATGTGCTCAAGGTGGAGAACAAGCAATCGACCGACGTCGTGGTGAGCCTCGCGCCCGCGAACTCCACGGCCGCGGTCCTCATGATGTACGTGCGGGCCGGCCAGACCGGAACGGCCAAGGGGATCCATGACGGTTCCTACAACGTCTTCGTGACCTCGGGAAGTGACTGGGACACCGGCGCCAGGTCCTTCACCCGGGACTGTGAATACCGGCGGTTCACGGACACCATCGACCTGACCTCGACGTCGCGCCAGTACACCGTCGAGACACTCACGTTGGGGGCCGGTTCCGACGGCAACGCATTCGTCACCCCTTCCGACTCTGGCTCATTCCCGACCTGAGCCGCAGCGACCCGGCTCCCTCGCCGGCGGGAACTACATCTTCGCGGCCGCCGCGCGCAGGTTCTCCGCCGCGATGGTCAGCCCCTCCAGCCGGGAGTACCCGGCGTCCTCGTGCTCGATGTTGACCGCCATATCCGGATCCACCTCGGCCAGGGCGCGCAGGAACTCGCTCCAGTACGGCACGTCGTGACCGAGCCCGACCGCGACGAACCGCCACGCCGGATCGTCGGGCCAGCGGGCGCACCAGTACCCGTAGCCGGTCGGTGTCTTGTCGGGCGCGTCGGCGGGTACCGCCTCGAAGGACGTGTCGAGCACCCCGCGGATCGCGACACCCGGGAAGATCGCGGCGTCCTTGGCGGCGGCGTGGAACACCAGCGGCCCGAGCCACCGGATGCATGCCACGACGTCCATGCCCTGCCACATCAGGTGCGACGGGTCCATCTCGGCGCCGATGTTGGTCGCGCCGACCAGGTCCACCAGCCGGCGCAGCGTGACCGGGGAGAACACCAGGTTGTGCGGGTGCATCTCGATGGCCACCCGCACGTCGTTGGCGCGGGCGAGCGCGTCGATCTCGGTCCAGAACCGGGCGGCCACCTCCCACTGGTAGTCCAGGACCTCCAGGTAGACGCCGTCCCAGGGGTTGACCACCCAGGACGGGTACCGGGCGTCGGGGTCGGAGCCGGGGGTACCGGACATGGTCACCACGTTGCGGATGCCGAGCAGGCCGGCGAGTTCGATGCTGCGGCGCAGGTCGTCGGAGTGCTTGGGGCCGATGGCGGGCAGCGGGTTGAGGGGGTTGCCGTTGCAGTTCAGCCCGGTCAGCTCCAGGTCGTGGGCGGCGAACCCGGCGAGGTACTCCCGGCGCGCCTTGTCGGAGGCCAGCAGCAGGTCGACGGGGCAGTGCGGCGACGGGATGAAGCCGCCGCTGTTGACCTCCACCGAGGTCAGGCCGTTGGACCGCAGGATCTCCAGGGCGTCGGCCAGCGGGCGGTCGTGCAGGCAGGCGGTGTAGGCGCCGAGCTTGAGGGCCATGACGATCAACCAATCTGTACCGCGGCGCCGCCGGCCTGCGCGGACCGTACGACGGCCTGGATGACTTCCATCGTGTGCAGCGCGTCGGCGAAGGACGCGTTGGCGGGTACCGGGTCGGCCGCGCCGGTGATCTGGTCGAGGAACGCGCGGGCCTGGTAGGCGAACATCTCGGCGTTGCCGCCGCCGACGCCGGGGGCCTGCATCGGGTACCCGCCGCGGAAGTACGGCAGCTGCGGCCCGACGATGATCTGGCGCACGCCGCGGGTACCGGGGCGGGGCTGGGCGTCGTCGAGCAGGTACTCGGCCGGCCGGTGGAAGTCGAAGGAGGCCCGCCCGGACAGCCCGTACACGTCGAAGGCCAGGCCGTTGGGCATGCCGAAGGCGGTACGCGACACCGAGAACGACGCGGTGGGGCCGGACCGGAAGCGGGCGGAGAACACCGCGGTGTCCTCGTTGTCGACCTCGCCGAGCTCGTCGCTGACGGGTACCGCCTCGTGGCCGACGACCGCGCCCAGCGGTAGCGGGCGCTTGCCGATCTGCACCGACAGCGCGGCGCCGGACACCGACTCGACCGGGCCGAACAGGTACTCACCGATGTCGATGATGTGTGAGCCGATGTCGCCGAGGGCGCCGGTACCCATGCCGCCGGTGTACCGCCAGCCGAACGGGCCCCGCGGATCGCACGCATAGTCGCACCAGTACCGGCCGTGGAACAGCGACAGGTCGCCGAGGTCGCCCCTGCCCACGTGGTCGCGGATCGCGGCGATGGCGGGGTTGCGGCGGTAGGTGTACCCGACCGCGGTGACCACGTCGGCGCCCTCCGCCAGAGCGACCATCGCGCGGGCATCCTCCATCGAGCCGGCCAGCGGCTTCTCGCACAGCACGTGCTTGCCGGCCGCCACGAGTGCCTCGGCGACCGGCCGGTGCAGCGCGTTGCCCACCACGATGCTCACCGCGTCGATCGTCGGGTCCTCGGCGACCGCCTCCCAGGTCGACACCGCCTTCTCGAAGCCGTACCGGTCGGCGGCGTCCGCGGCGAGTGTGGTGTTGGCGTCCGCGATCGCGGCCAGCCGGACGCGCGGGACACCGAGATCGAAGACGGTGGTTGCCTGGCGGTACCCGGCGGCGTGGCTGCGGCCGGCCATTCCGGCACCGATGACCGCGACAGAGATCTGCTGCTGGGACGTCATGTCCCGATCCTGTGCCGGAGCGGGCGGGAAAGCGCCGGGCGTTCCGCTCAGTGAATCCGCCGCAGACATCAGTGCGTGTACAGCGTAGTGACAGGCCGTCGCAGGGTCGGTAGGGTCCATAGGTCCGATTGCAGCCGACGGGAGGGGCTCGAATGCGCGTGCGTACGGATCTCCAGGTCCCCGACATCGACGCGGCGCTCGATCTGCAGCGCTGGCTCGACGAGGACCGGCGCCTTCCGCACGGTACCGACGTCTCGTGGGCGGCGGGCACCTCGGAGTCCAGCCAGGGCGCGATGGAGATCCTGCAGGTGGTCGTCGACGCGGCCGCGCTGGTCCAGTTCGTCAAGGTGGTCTTCGACTGGAAGCGTTCGGTCAGTCCCGAGCCGGATCCCGTCGTGGTGCTCATTCCGCTGCCGGACGGGTCGAGCGTCGCCGTCACCTCCGACGATCCCGACGCCGTCGCCGAGGTACTGCGGAAGCTGTCCGAGTCGTAGCGGTCATGGCGAGGCTCTCCAACCCCCGAACGTCGCGGGCGGTGCTGATCGGCTCGGCGGAGTACACGCGGCTGCGCGCGCTGCCGTCGGTACGGGCCAACCTGGTCGGGCTCGCGGCGGCGCTGCGCGACGAGTACCTGTGGGGCCTGCCCGAGGACAACTGCCGGGTACTGGTCGATCCGGCCTCGCCGCTGGAGGTGGACCTGGCGGTCGCCGAGGCGGCTGCGGCGGTACGCCCGGACGGGCTGCTCATCGTGTATTTCGCCGGCCACGGCCTGATCGAGCGCGACGGGCAGACGTTGTATCTGGGTCTGGTCAACACCGACCGGAGCCGGGTGCACTCGACAGCCGTCCCGTACGAGTGGATACACAACACGGTCCGGCGCAGCGGCACCGACCGGCGGCTGGTGATTCTCGACTGCTGCTACGCCGGCCGCGCGGACATGGCACCGATGGACGCCGCGGAGTCGCTGGCCCAGTCCGCCCGGATCGAGACCGCCTGCCTGCTCGCCG
>VAWN01000108.1 GCA_005885555.1 Actinomycetota bacterium | reverse complement strand
GCTCGGCTTCGCCCAGGTCGCCAAGACCCTCGGCCAGGCGGCCGCGGTCGCGAACCTGGCCGGGATCGCCCCCGACGACGACCGTGGCTGTGTCAACCCGAGTTGGCCCCGGTGTAGCAGCTTGAAGTGGCCCCACCTTGCGGTGGGCCGGTCGGGGTCAGGGTGTGGTGGTGTGGGTGTGACCGTGGCAGGTGCTGGCGTTGAGGGCTCTGAGGCTGAGCATGTCGATGAGCCAGCCCACCGCGGTGTGCGGAGCGATTCCCTTGTTGGTGAGGAACTGGCGTAGTTCGTTGCGGGTGGCCGGGCTGGCGGTGGTGAGGAAGTCGTGGCAGAGGTTGAGCAGGATCGCGGTCTGCTGGCAGCTCTCAGCGCCGGTGGCGGTGCTGGTGACGTCGGGGTCGAAGGTCGGCCGGTTGGTGTGGGGTGTGGTCACGGTGGCCTCCTCGTCTGGTTGTCCGGCGGTGTCTACTGTGGACGGTGTCGTGGAGTGCTTGCTGTGGCGGCTTTCTGCTGCTTTTGCCGGGTGGTCTTGAGCCGGTAGGATTCGCTGCCGGTCTCGATGATGTGGGCGTCGAAGGTGAGCCGGTCGACGATCGCCGCGCATAGGCGTGGGTCGGTGAAGGTGCGGGCCCACTCGCTGAACGCTGCGTTGGACGCGATCGCGATGGATGCCTTCTCTTCCCGTTCGGTGAACACCTGGAAGAGCAGTTCAGCGCCGCGGCGGTCGAGTTCGAGGTAGCCCAGCTCGTCCAGGCAGAGCAGGTCGACGCGGCCGTAGCGGGCGATGGTCTTGGATAGGTGCCGGTCGTCGGCGGCCTCGACCAGTTCGTTGACCAGTGCTGCGGCGGTGGTGTAGCGCACGCGGTGGCCGTGTTCGGCGGCGGCGATTCCCAGTCCTATCAACAGATGCGACTTGCCTGTGCCGGAGTCGCCGATCAGGCACAAGGGCTGCCCGGCGGTGATCCAGGCGCCTTTGGCCAGGGTGTGGATCAGCGCGGCGGGCACGTTCGGGTTGGCGTCGAAGTTGAAGTCCTCGATCCGCTTGGTGCGGGGGAAACCGGCTTGGCGCACGAGGCGTTCCCGGCGGCGGGCTTCGCGGTCCTCGCACTCGACGGCGAGCAACTCGACCAGGAACGACTTGTAGGAGGCTTGCTGGCGGGTCGCGGAGGCGGCGATGTCGGCGAAGCGGCCGCGGATGGTGGGTAGCCGCAGGATGCGGCAGGCTTGCTCGATCGCCGCGTCCGCGGCGGTCTCGGTCAGCTGGTCACGGCTGGCGGTGCGGGTGCGGGTCGTGGTCATGATCTCCTCCCGGAGCGGGCAGTCAGCAATTGGTCGTAGTCGGCCACCGACGGGGCTGGTCGGGTGTCAGCGGGCAGCTGGCGGGCATTGCTGCGGGCCGGTAGGGTCACCAGCCGCGACGGCGATCGCCTTGGCACTGCTGGCTTTCCGCTCGCCGTGAGCGTCGTACTGTCCACTGTGGACCCGATGGCGGCCGCCGCCTTGCGGGCCTCGATAGCGACCACATCCGCGCTGACCGACCCCGCCTGCAGGGCGGCGGTGATCCCGGCGAAGACCTGGACGCGGGGCAGTCGCCGGTGCAGCAGCAGTACCTCGATCAGGGCCCGGGTCCCTTGCACGTCGCCGTGCTTGGCGCGGGCAGCGGCCCAGAACGCCTCATGCAGGCTGGTGAACGAGCCGTCCTTGCGCGCCTGGGCGAGGGGGGTGGAGCCAGGCAACGCGCCGGGCTTGCCGGCCAGGATCTCCAGGTAGTGGTCCAACACCAGATGCTCGGCTCCCCGGGCGACCAGACGCGGATGACACGCCACCAGCCGGGACCCGTCGAGGACCTCCACTAGCGAAGCAGACAGCCGGACCCGCACGTGCCGGCCGATCAGCCGAGCCGGCACCGAGTAGCGGCACTGCCGCACGCCGACCCGCGCGTAGCGGTCCACCCGCGGTGTCAGCGTCAACGCGCAGTCGAACGCCTCACCGGGCAGCGCACCCAGCGTCGGTGCCTCCATCGTGAAGTCCACGCCGATACTGGTGGCCCGCCCGTCGACGTGCCGGGCGTCCTCGGCGTCGTCGGCCGCGGCGAGCCGCCCGTTGAGTTCGGTCAACGACGCCACGTCCGGGACGGGCACGAACCAGCGGCGGCGGAACCGACCCACCTCGCCTTCCACGCCGCCCTTCTCGTGTGCTCCTTCCTTGCCCGGCTGGCAGTAGAACGCGTCGAAGCCGTAGTGGGACCGAAACGCGATCCAGCGCTGTGACTCGATCCGGTTGCGGCCAAAGCACACCCGGTGCACCGCGGGTTTGAGGTTGTCGTAGCGGATCTGACCGGAAGGGACACCGCCCAGCGCATCGAACGCGGCCACGTGGCCCTCGAAGAACGCCTCCTGGCCCTGTGACGGGTAGACCCGGTGGATTGCCTTGCCGGAGAACGACATTCGCAGCGTGAACAGGTGGCACTTGGTCGCCGCCCCGTCCAGCCGTACCCATACCTCACCGAAGTCGACCTCGGCGTCGCGGCCCGGCTCATGGGTCTGCGGCACGAACCCGTCCAGCACCCCGGCCCTATCCCGCGCCTGCGCCACGATCTGCGCCCGGCGGTGTCCCACATAGTTGACCACCGACGAGTACGAGATCTGCGCCTGATGTTCGTCCACCAGGCGCTCGAAGATCCGCCGAGCCGTGTGCCGCTGCTTGGCCGGCGCGGCAAGATCTTCCCGCAGCATCGAATCGATCAGATCCCGTACCGCGTCCATGACCGGAGACGACCGCTGTGGCGGCTTACGCGGCGGCGGCATCGCGCCGGCCAACGCCTGCCGCACCGTACGGCGGTGCACCCGATATCTCGTCGCCAAGGCCCGAACCGACAGGCCCTCCACCCGCGCATCCCGACGGATCGCGGCGAACAGTTCCACCTTCGACCCCAACCCGGCCCCTTCCCCGACCGGTGATCGATGACTGTCACCAACCACGATCACCCCGGTGGGGCCACTTCAGGCTGTTACACGCCTCGGCGGATTCCAGCGATCATCGCAACACGGCGACCCTGACGATTGGGGATGGTAGCTGTTAGCGGATGGCTGTGCGAGCAAGCTGCGGTACGGGCGTGCCGGTTTCGTTGGACCAGGTTCGGATCGCCGCGGTGAGGGCCAGGGCGCTGCCGTAGAGGACGTGTTGGCCGCCCTGGCGGGCGATGAGCGGGCCGAGGGAGAGGAAGGCTTGTCCTTTGCCGGCCAGGGCGAGGATGTCGCGGGCGGCGCGTTCGCCGAGCCAGTGTCCTTTGGGGAGGCGGACACGGTCGCCCAACCGGGTGGGTGTGGTCGGGTCGTGTCCGCCGAGCCAGTCGTCGAGCAGGCCGAGGGTGATGCCGATGCAGGCGGAGACCGTGGGCGCGGAGTTGTCCGGCGATTCAGGCGCAACCTGGTCCAGGATTGCGGTGGCGAGGTTGGTGTCGTCGTCGGTGAGCGCCTCGACGATCAGTCGTAGTGTGGCCACGGCGAGTTCGCGGGTGTCGCCGACGGGCGTGAACAGGGCCATGTTGTGCCGTTCGGTGGCGCGGTTCATGGCGCGCTGTAGCGTTTGCATGTCAGGGACGTCGATATTATCGACGTCTACGCCTTCTTCGGCGAGCAGGGGGGCCAGCTCGCGTAGCAGGTCGTTGGCCATGCCGGGCTTGAACTCGATCCTCGGCGGGCCTGGCGGCGGTTCCGGGTCACGCCGGCGCATGTTCGCCATCGGCCTATCCTGGCAGCTGTGGTCGCGGCAGGCCGCTGCGGGGTCCGCGCCCCGGTCCCTCGGGTGTCTCCGGGCCCCGGTCGGTGGTGGCGGCGCGGCGCGGGGTGCGCGCCGGGGTGCGGGTCAGGGTGTGGTCGTGCCGCCGGCCGGCACCAGGATCGGAGGTCGCTGGTGCCAACGGTCAGCCTGGAGGCCGTGGACGCGGCCGAGCTGGGAGAGTTGCTGGGGTTCGTGCGGGTCTGGTTGACCGTTGATCACGATCTGCTCGACCTGTCGTTGCGGCGCTTCGTCGGGCATCCCGGCTACGACGTTGACCGGCTACGCCGGGACCTGGACCGGTTCACGTTCCTGCTCGGCGGAGACGACGGTGAGGAGTTGTTCGGCTCCGGCGGGCCTCGGTAGCCAGCCGTGCGGCGGGGGTGTCCCAGCACAGCGTCTTCCGGGGGCGGGTGTTGAGCTCATCGGCGACGGCGGCCAGCTGCTCGGCGTCGTGGCTGTGCAGGTTGGTGCCTTTCGGGAAGTACTGGCGCAGCAGCCCGTTGGTGTTCTCGTTGCTGGGCCGCTGCCACGGGCTGGCCTTCTGGCAGAAGTACACCGGCATGCCCAGCGCTGCGACGATCTCGGCGTGCAGCGCCATCTCGCTGCCCTGGTCCCAGGTCAGTGACTGGCGCAGGTGCTGCGGTAGCGCCCCCAGTGCCTCGATGACGGCGTCACGCACGGCGTTGGAGGTGTGCCGGCCAGGCAGGTGCAGCAGGATCGTGTATCGGCTCGATCGCTCCACCAGGGTGCCGATGGCAGAACGCCCGGACTTGCCGATGATGAGGTCGCCTTCCCAGTGCCCGGCAACCGCACGGTCGGCCGCCTCCGCTGGCCGTTGGTCGATCATCGTCATGTTGAGCAGGTGGCCGCGGCGCTCGTCGGCGCGGCGATGCGGCCTGCGACGCAGTCGACCAGTGCGCAGTGCCTTGGGCAGTTCCCGGCACAGGCCACCCAGATCCGGGCGGTAGATCGCCTGGTAAATCGTCTCCGGTACCAGGTGACGGTGCGGTTGGTCAGGAAACTGCGATCGCAGGACGTGGGCGATCTGTTCCGGGCTCCACCGCTGCTTGAGCCGGTCCTGCACGAACTCGCGCAATTGAACGTCAGCGACGAGCTTGCCCGGCTTCGGACGAGCTCGCCGTTGCACAGCAAGCTGCTGCGCCGCATGCGGCCGGTACACACCAGTGTTCTGATCCACGTTGCGGCGCAGCTCCCGGCTCACGGTGGCCGGGTTACGACCCACCTCGCGGGCGATCGCGCGCACGCCCACGCCGGCACGGCGCAGATCCGCGATGCGCACCCGCTCGTCCGCGGACAGAAAGCGCGCCGAGATCTCCCGATCACAGCGCCGCGATAGGGCCGGCAACGACAAGCAAGAGCCGTGAAGCTGCTCGACTACCACGGGTGGATAGTGCAGTCGCCGACCGCCACTGCCGGTGATTGTCCGCCCGTGTCGCCAACGTTTACCCGTGCGGCGGTTGATCCCAACGAGCCGGCACGCCTCAGAGAAGCTCACGCCCCGCTCGATCAACCCGGCGTACTGCTCCCGCTTCGCCGTCTGCGGCGCGACCCCTGGCCGACCCCTCCCCGCCATCGCAACTCCTCGAACCCTCGAGCGTTGCGATGATCGCTGGAATCCGCCGCCTCGGCGTGTCGCGGGGGTGGGGCCAAATCAGGCTCGCACGGCCATCGTCGAGGGTGTCGGTGTCGAACCGGGCCACGATCACCCCGCGGGCATGCTCGCCGGTGCAGA
>VAWN01000119.1 GCA_005885555.1 Actinomycetota bacterium | reverse complement strand
CACCGCCGGCAACGGAACCTATACCCTGACCAGATCGTGACCATCACCAGTGGGGGGTACCCGACCCAGCGGGTCGGGCACCCCCCACTGGCCACCCCGGCGAGCATCATCATGACGATCGTGCTGCTCCTGCTCGCCGGCTGCGCACCGGCCGAGCCCGGCGACCATGCCACGCCCGACCATCCCACGGTCGAACCGCCGGCCGACCCGGGCGTGCTGGTGCTGCAGGTCCGCGAGACGCCCGGCATGCCCGACCCGACCACCGTGGCGGCCATGCCGGAGTTCTCCCTCTACGGCGGCGGACACGTCGTCGTCCCCGCTGACCGCCGCGGCGCGTTGCAGACCGCCCGCTCATACCAGCTGACCGCTTCCGCCTACCGGCGCATCTACCGCCAGGCATACGCCGCCGGACTGGACCGCCCCCGCCGCATCGACCAGCCGCCCGCCGCCGACGCCCCCACCCTGACCGTGACCCTGCGCACCGCCGACGGTACCCAGACAACCACCGTGACGACACCCGACCGCAGCGACCCGCAACGCGACCCGATCACCACCTGGCGGCGCAGCCTGCAGCCGGGCACCTGGCCGCACGGCGACGTGACCGCCGGGCCCGTCGACTACCAACCCACCCGCCTGGCCGCCACCGCCACCTGGACGGCGTCGGCATCAACAGCCACCCAGCCGATCCAGGCCTGGCCCCTGGACCCCCTCGACACCGGCACCACCGTCGAAGGCGGCCAATGCCACACCTACACCGGCGACCGTCTCACCCAAGCCCAGGACCTGGCCACCACCGCCACCCCGGGCACCCGCTGGAGCAGCGGCAACGACATCTACCTCGTCGCGTTCCGGCCCCTGCTGCCCAACGAGACAGACTGCGCCAGCCTGCAACGTTGAAGACATCGGCGCGGCCGCCGCTGGCATCGGGCTGACAGCGCGACGAGCGGCCGCAACCCGCCCACGCGGCACTGGCGAAGCGCGGCGCGCCTCGGTCGTGACGACGGTCATCAAATCGGGTCCGGACTTGTCCTGTAGCGCCGGCGCCGGCCCGGCCCGGCCTGGCCCGCAGCTGTGGATCCGGCAGGTGCGGGCGGGCACCGAGGCCGTACCTGATGCGTCCAAACCTGGAAACGACATCCACAAACCAACCGGGGGCCACGAGCATGCCCATCACGCAGCAGCCCGCCAGCCGACCCGCCACCGTCCCACCACCATCGCGACCATGGAGCGTACCGGCCCGCGTGCTGGCCTTCGCCGGTACCGTCGCAGCGACGATCCCGGTGTGGCCGGCCCTCCAAGTCGCGCGTACCATCGCCATCCCCCAGCCAGCCATCGGTGCCGTCATTGTCGCTGTGGTGCTCCTGCCGCCCCTGGCTTGGACAATCCTGGGAAACGACCGCCGGTTCGGGTTGTCGATCAGCGTGGCCCTGACCGCATGCGTCACGGCATGGGCCTGGGCCACCGCCGTGGTCGCCGAACGCGCGACACTAGCCACCCTCGATGCCCTGCTACGCGGCTACTTCGGCGTGACCACCTGCGCCGTCGCGGCCGCCGCACTCCTACCGACACGTCAACGCACGACAATGTGGGTAGCAGCCAGACAACCTACGGGTGTGCTGCGCCTCCGTATCGCCACCGGCACCCTCGTGTGGATCGCCGCCGCCCTCGCGACGCTAACCGGACCCGTCCACGCGCCCGGCCCAGTACCACCGAGCGACCTCGTTCTCCCCCTGCCACCAGGTATGACCCTGCTCGACCAACAGACGTCATGCCCGACACCGCACCAGCCATGCGCGCGGCAACTCACCATCGCCGCCCCAGACAGCCCCGCCACTGCTCAACTGATCCAACAGCTCGGCCGTCACCTGCAGCAGACCAAAGGCTGGAGCCTCACCTGGTACACCTTCACCCCCATCCCAGACATCGCATGCCGACCCGCCGGCTGGGCCAGCGGCCCGTATCTGCTCTGCGCCGAACTACGCGTTGACGAGCACCGGCCAGCAGTAGAGATCCAACTCTGGTACGCCGACAAACACGCCCCCGTCTACTGACCTCCAGATACAGGCCCTCAGCTTGTTGTTTAACCTGCGCGCTGCTTGTGGGCGGTGATGCTGAGGTCGCGTTTGATGGTTTTCCCGACGTCATGGCGAGTTGCTGGTCGGCGGTTACGGGAGCCGGGTGGGCGTCCGGGGCCGGGGTGGCTGGGTTTCGGTGCGGTGGCTGGCTGGACGGTCTTCGTGTGGATGTTCCGGAATCCGCGGCGGACTCGGGCGGGGGTGAGTCGGCCGGCTGGTGCGGGTCGTTCCCAGGGGTGTCGCAGGTCGGCAGCCAGGGGCCGGGCGAGCCGCAGCTGAGTGTGGGCAGCGATGATCAGCCAGGTCCAGCGATCGGCGGCCTCGGGGGTCCGGATCTTCGGGCGGGTCCAGCCGAGGGTCTGTTTGAACAGCCGGAAGGTGTGTTCGAGGGTCGAATCGGCGTAGGAACGACTGCCACCAGCGGTCGACATCGGCGGCCGTGGCGCTGGTTGTCGACGACCACAGCCAGATTGGCTTGGGGTCGCGGTCGCCGGGGAGGCGGTCGACCTGCAGGCGGATCAGTGTGCCCTCGATGACCGGCAGGTCAGCGTCGTGGTCGAGCCAGCTGGTACGGCGCGTCAACCTGGGTGCAGTCGGTCCCAGCTGCAGGCGTGGGCGGTGCCGTAGCGGGTGGTCTGCGTGCTGGTGTGGTGCTGGGCAGCCGGCCATGTGGCGGGTGAGCTTCCCCCGATTTTTCGGAGGGTCACGGCCTTTGGCCGACTGGTTCGGGTTCTACGGTAACCGGGTTGGCTTGCTGGGCGTACCACGCGGTTTCGTACTCGTCTGGGGAGAGCCAGCCGAGGTCTTTCTGGATGCGTTGGGTGTTGTACCACCCGTCGATGTAGCTGAAGATCGCGTTCTCGGCCTCGTCGCGGGTGCGCCAGGACCGCCGGTAGACCAGTTCGATCTTCAGGGTGGACCAGAAGTTCTCCATCAGCGCGTTGTCGAACGAGTCGCCGACCGAGCCCATCGAGGGCAGGATCCCGTTGTCTAGCAAACGACTCGCGAAGCGGAACGACGTATAGGTTCGAACCCCTGTCGCTATGGTGGATCAACTGCCCATCGCGGACGTCACGCGACCAGATGCCGTACTCGAGGGCACCGAGGATCAGGTCGGTGTCGCACCGGTCGGAGGTCTTCCACCCCACGATGCGGTTGGAGAACGCATCCCGCACGGCGGCCAGCCACAGCACGCCCTCACCGACCGGGATGCGGGTGGCGTCAGCCACCCACAACCGGTCCGGCGCCGTCGCCGTGAACTGCCGGTTGACCCGGTCCGGCGCCGGCGTGGCCCGCGGATCCTGCTTCGTGGAGCTGACCCGCCACCTCTTACGCAGGAACGCCCCCTGCAGGCCGTGGGTGCGCATGAGCCGCTCGATGCGTTTGCGGCCTACCTGGATGCCCCGCCGCGCCAGTGTCGCGTGGACCCGCGGCGACCCGTATGTGCCACCGGACAGCTCGTGCACGTCAACGATCTCGCTGACCAGGCCGTGGTCGACCACGGTCCGCTCGCACGGATGCGCCGCTCGCTTGACCCACCCGTAGAACGTGGACGTGCGTACGTTGATCACCCGGAGGATGGGCTCGACCCCGAAGCGGCCACGCAGCTGGGCAACCAGCGTCATGACCGTCGCCGGGTCGGGTCGAGTTCCGATGCGAAAAAAGCGCTGGCCGCCTTGAGGATCTCGTTGGCCCGCTTCAACTCCGCGTTCTCCTTACGCAACCGCCGCAACTCCTCCACCTCGCTGCTGGTCGGCTGGTCCCGGCGCTCACCCCGATCCGCCAGATCCTGACGGATCCAGTTACGCAACGCCTCGTGATGCACACCAAGCTGCGCGGCCAACTGCCGGATCACCGGCTTCGGGGCAGACTCCCGGTACAGCCGCACCGCCCGAGCCCGCAACTCGTCCGGGTACTTCTTCTGGGCAACCAACGGATGACTCCCTTCAGCTCCATCAGAGCATGATCGAAAGCCTCCGAGCTACCGGGGGAAGCTCAACCAGGGATACATCGAGCAGTTCCTGATCCCGCAGCTGGGCCACCTGCGGCTTGCGGACCTGAGCACCCGGCACCTGGCCGCCGCGTTCGCCCAGATCGCCGCGGGGCGCAACAGGTTCGGGGAACTGCACACTCCTTGCACGCTGCACCATGTCCGGACGACGCTGCAGGCGGCGCTCAACGGCGCTGTCCGAGAGGGGCTGATCCCCGACAACCCAGCCCGCCGGATGGAGCTTCCGATTCGGCCCCGGGCCCGGGCGGTGGTGTGGACCCCGGCCCGGGTCGCCCACTGGCAGGCCACCGGTACCCGGCCCGCGATGGCGATCTGGACCCCGCACCAGCTGGCGGCCTTTCTGCACGTGGCGCGCGGGGACCGGCTGCGGGCCTTGTGGTGGCTGATGGCCCTGCGCGGGCTGCGCCGCGGCGAGGCAGTCGCCCTGCGGTGGACGGACCTCGATCTGGACACGCGGGAGGCGTGGATCTGCCGGGCCCGCACCAGCGCCGGATACCGGGTCCACGAAGGACCACCCAAGACCGCCGCCGGGACACGGACCATCGCGCTGGACAAGAAGACGGTCGCGGTGCTGCGCCGGCATACCCGCCGCCAACAGGCCGAACAGGCTGCCACGCGGGCCGCCAGCCGGCCATGGTACGAGTCGGGGTACGTGTTTACCCGGCCCGACGGCAGCCCGCTGCACCCGGACTACGTCAGCCAACGCTTCCGCCTCCTCGTCGTCCGGTCCGGGCTACCACCGATCCGGCTGCACGACCTGCGCCACGGCGCGGCCACCCTCGCGCACACCGCCGACGCCGACTTGAAGACCGTGCAGGATCAACTCGGGCACGCCAGCATCGGCATCACCGCCGACCTGTACACCAACGTCCTCCCGGCCACCCAGCACCAGGCGGCGGAGGCCACCGCCCGGCTGCTGCGCCACGCCGCCGATCCGCGGCGCGCGAAGACCGGCCGGAAGCGACGCCGCGGGTAGCCCGACTGTAGGAACGGCCGGCGCGGGCACGGTGCACCGTGCCCTAAAGATCTTTCGTTGATAGGGTGAGTCGTTGGGGTTGGTTCTCGTTGGGTTGTATGAGAATCAGGGCTGTGTGGCAGGGTTCGGGGTCGAGAGGCGGGCTGGCGGAGAGGGCCGCGAAAGCTGTCGGTGGTCGGGATTTCGAGGCGTTACGGCAGCGTCGGATGCAGGCAGCGCGGATGTTCGATCGGGGTGCTCGGCAGGTCGATGTGGCCCGGGAGTTGGGTGTGTCGGCGCAGACCGCATCGCGGTGGTATCGCGCGTGGTGCGACGGTGGGCGGCCGGCGTTGACCGGTGCCGGCCGGGCGGGGCGCCCGTCGCGGCTGTCGGACACGCAGCTGCGGCTGGTGGAGAAGGCGCTGTTGCGGGGTCCGCGTGCCCACGGGTATCCGACGGACATGTGGACCCTGGACCGGGTCGCCGGGGTGATCGAGAAGCTCACCGGGGTGCGGTACGCG
>VAWN01000016.1:11666-62412 GCA_005885555.1 Actinomycetota bacterium | reverse complement strand
GCGCTGCGCGCCGCCCAACGCATCGACGACCGGATCGGGCAAGCCTACTCGCATCGCAGCCTCAGCTGCGTCTTCATCGAGCTGGGCCAGCTCGCCGACGCGGAACGCCACAGCCGTGCTGCGCTCGACCTCTTCGACGAGGCCGGCAACCTCGTCGCGATGGCCGCCCTGCGGTTGAATCTCGGCATCATCGCCGAGCGCCGGGGAGCCCTGCACGAAGGGGTGCGCCACACCGAGCGCGCCTACGAACTCTACCGGGCAATCGGCCAGCGTCTCGGCCAGGCGACCGCGCTGAACAACCTCGGCTGGCTACACGGCCGGCTTGGCGACCACAAGGCGGCACTGGACCACTGCCGGCGGGCGCTGGCGATCCTCGAGCGACTCGGCGACCGCAAGGCCCTGGCCGCCATCTCGGACAGCCTGGGCGCTGTGTACTCCGACACCAGCGAGCGGGAACGGGCGTGGGCCTGCTACCGCCGCGGCATCCTCCTGTGCCGCAAGACCGGCGACCGGTTCGCCGAGGCGAGCACCTACGTCAGCCTCGGCGACTGCCATGACCGGACCGGCAATCCGACGCGCGCGCAGCGGGCCTGGCGGCGCGCGCTGACCATCCTCGACGACCTGGACCACGACGGGGCAGCCGATCTGCGCCGTCGGCTGCAAGCCACGCCCGTACCCGATCGGGACCGCGCGAACGCCACCGGTGCGCCCGGTCTGGCCCGGGCCCGCCGCCGGCCGACCTCCCGCCGGTTCAGGGTCTCGCACCGCTAGCCGCCGGGCACCGCGTAGCGACCCAGGACTGGGTGCAGCGCCCACCGGCCACTCCGCGTCGCACCGGCTCGCCGGGCAGTCAAGCACCCCGAGGCTAACGAGCTGAGTTCATCCGAATACGAATGGTCGATCCTTCCGGCTGCAGCAGGCTGGCCCATCCCGACCGCTACGCCACGGGCGCGGTGCCAAGCAAACAAATCTGTGCCGGTCGTCCGCGCTGGTGCGACGGCCGCTTCCGGCTGTGGTCCATGTTGCGGTCTCTTCTATCTCAGATAGTAGTACGTGGCTTTTGGTGGGTGACGGTGCGTCACTAGCGTCGGGTCCGCTCCGATCGTCGTCAGGCCGCCGATGGGTGGTCGCGGTCGGGTGCCCGCCGCGTCGCCGCTTCGGTGAGCCGGGGAAGCAGGTTTTGTTGGGGTGGGTCCGCAACCCTGCGGGGATGTGGTAGGGCGTCTTCTTCCCGCCCGAACCCGTCAACGATCGAACCGGGATGGCTGTGCCAGCGGCGGTGCCGGGCGATGCGGGCGGTGGCCAGGACCACCAGGAAGGCGAGCGCGAGGGCACCGGCGGTCCAGGCGCCGGCGATGCCGAGGTCGCCGAGGCGACCGGCGTGCCCGGACGGCCGGTCGGTCATCCACCGCGTCACGAAGTGGGTCGGCAGGAACCGGGTGACCGTCCTGGTGCCCAGACCCATGGACGGGCCGAGCATCACGTCGACGATCCAGACCAGCAGGACAATGACGCTGCCGTTGACGGGGTTGCGCACCAGCGCGCCCACGATGGCGCCGATGCCGAGGTAGATGAGGGCGGACATGACCGTACCGGCGATGGCGCGGCCTGGATTGTCGATCCCGGTGCGCAGCGCGAGCGCGACGAGCGCGGTGGTACCGGCCAGGGCGGCCAGCCCGAGTCCGGCGGACAGCCGGGCGGCGACCAGCCGGCGGGCGGGTAGACCGGCGAGGACGAGGGCCCGGTCGGCGTCGCGGGCCGCGGCGACCTGGAAGTACATCGCGATACCGGCAAGGAACCCGGCCGCCCACCCCGCGCTGGCGGTGCCCACCGTGCCGGCCGCGGCGGTGCTGCCCAACAGCCGGGCGAGGTCGGCCAGGCGCCCGGCGGCCGCCACCACGAACACGGTGGGTACGACCACGAGCAGGAACAGGTTGACGGGGTTGCGCACATAGTCGGCCAGGAACCGGCGGACGAACGGGAAGGCGTTCATCGCGGTACCCCCTTCCCGTCGCGGATCGCCACGATGCGGTCGAAGCGCTGCTCGTCGACGACGAAGTGGCTGACGATCAGTACCGCCCGGCCGCCCGCCCGCCGGGCCGCGACCAGGCCCCAGAACTTCTGGTAGGTGTCCCAGTCGAAGCCGGCGTACGGCTCGTCGAGCAGCAGCACCGGCGGGTCGGCCAGCAGCGCCAGGCCGAGGTTCAACTTGGCCTGGGTACCGCCGGACAGCTGGTCGGCCCGGGTCCGCGCGTACCGCTCGAACCCCAGCGCCGCGTAGATCTCGGCGCGCGCATCGCGCATCGCCGCCGGGCTCATACCGTAGGCGTGGCCGTACAACTCGAAATGCTCGTCGCAGGTCAGCCGCCCGTACAACACCGGCTCCTGCGGGCAGTACCCGATCCGTCCGGACCGGGTGACCGTACCGTCGTCGGCGGCGAGCGCGCCGACGATCACCTTCATCAGGGTGGACTTACCTGAGCCGTTCTCGCCGACCAGGCCGACCACCTCGCCGGCGTTGAGGGTGAGATCGACCCCGCGCAGGACCTGCCGGCGCCGACGCACCGGCCAGATGCCGCGCCGGTACGCCTTGGTGATCCCGTGGACCGCCAAGACCGGCTCGGCCGTGGAGCGGGTACCGGCGGGTCCGGCGGTCACAGCTGACGTGGTATCCATCGCAGCCTCCGTTCGCTTGTTCCATGCGAAGCATCACGCTAATACCCTAGGGGGGTAAGGTATCTTGAGGCCTGACTGCACGGGCCGTTGGTCCTGTTCCTTAGGTCTGTCTCTGCCGTCAGGTGCGTCCGCTCGATACGGTAGGGGGGTACGGTAAGTGGCGAACAATCGGGGAGCGCGGGATGCCCAGCTACAGCAACCGCAAGCAGGAGTATCTGGCCCGGTTGCGCCGGGTGGAGGGGCAGATCCGCGGCCTGCAGCGGATGGTCGAAGACGACAAGTACTGCATCGACGTGCTGACCCAGGTGTCGGCGGCTACCAAGGCGTTGCAGGCGTTTTCGCTGTCTTTGCTGGAGGAGCACCTGGCCACATGCGTCGTCGATGCGGCCCGTGAGGGTGGCGATCAGGCTCAGGTCAAGGTCAAGGAAGCCAGCGATGCCATCGCGCGACTGGTCCGGTCGTAAGGGGTATGTCGTGATGTCACGAGTGGCGTGGTGGGCTGCACGTCCACCGCATGGGCTGAACGGCTCTACCGCAGCCTTGTCCGCTGGCCCAGCGTTTCTCGAAGAGTCGTCAAGGAGCAGACGGTGAACGTCGCAGATGTCGTTGTCCTGATCGTTGCCGTCGCCGGGATCGGCGGGCTGGGCTGGTTCTTCTTCGGCCCGCGCAAGGCGTCGGCCGCGCTGCTGTCCGATGGGGTGCAGCGGGTGACGGTGCGGGTGGCCGGTGGGTACAGCCCGGATCTGATCCGGGTACGACAGGGGGTACCGCTGGAGTTGGAGTTCGACCGCCAGGAGAGTGGCGACTGCACGTCCCGGGTGGTGTTCGCGGACTTCGGCGTCAGCGCGGCGCTGCCGGCGTTCGAGACGACCACGGTGCGGTTGACCCCGGCGCGGGCGGGCTCGTTCGGCTTCGCCTGTGGGATGAACATGGTGCACGGCACGCTGCTGGTCGAGCCCGCTACCGACGCCACGGACGCAGAGCCGGGGCCGGGCACCTCAGCCGGCCCAGCGCTCCCCGGTACCACCGGGCCGCCGGTCGGCGCGGACCCGGCCGCCGTGGAGGCGGCCCAGGCGGCCGAGCGGCGGGGAGAATTAACCGACCTGACCCGCCGGGTCCTGGTCGGGGCGGTGCTGACCGCGCCGGTGTTGTTCGCGGTGATGGCGCGCGACGTGTTCGGTGCCGGATGGGTACCGGGCTGGTTGCTCAACCATTGGCTTCAGTTGGCGCTGATCACGCCGGTCATGTTCTACACCGGGTGGCCGATCCACCGCACCGGCTGGCTTACCCTGGCGCACCGGGCCGCCGACATGAACACGCTGATCACCTTGGGCACCAGCGCCGCGTACGGGTACAGCCTGCTGGTCACCGCCGCTGCCGGGGTGCTGCCGGCCGGCGTGCGGGAGGTGTACTTCGAAGCGGTCGGCGTCATCCTCACCCTGATCATGCTCGGTCGACTGTTCGAGGCCCGCGCCAAGGCGGGTACCGGCGAGGCGATCCGGGCCCTGCTTGGCTTGCAGGCCCGCACCGCCCGGGTGGTTCGCGACGGTACCGAATCGGAGATCCCGGTCGACGACGTCCTCGTGGGTGACGAGGTGCTGATCCGGCCGGGGGAGAAGATCCCGGTCGACGCGACCGTCCTTTCCGGACAGTCCACCGTGGACGAATCGATGATCACCGGCGAGCCGATGCCGGTCACCAAGCGCCCCGGTGACACCGTGGTCGGTGCCACCATCAACGGCACCGGGTCGCTGCGCGTGCGTGCGGCGAAGGTCGGCGCGGACACGATGCTGGCCCAGATCATCCGGCTGGTGCAACAGGCCCAGGCGTCCAAGGCGCCGATCCAGCGGCTGGCCGACGCCGCCTCCGGGTATTTCGTCCCCGCCGTCATGGCCGTCGCCATCGCCACGTTCGCGGTCTGGTTCATCGCCGGGCCACCCCCGGCGTTGACCCTCGCGCTGGTGTCCGCCGTTTCGGTGCTCATCATCGCGTGCCCGTGCGCGCTCGGCCTGGCGACCCCGCTGTCGGTCATGGTCGGTACCGGCAAGGGCGCCCGCGCGGGCATCCTGATCCGCTCGGCCGAGGCCCTCGAAACAGCACACAAGCTGGACACCGTGGTACTGGACAAGACCGGCACCATCACCGCCGGCAAGCCGGCGCTGACCGACATCCAACCGATCGACGAGCTGGCCGACGACGAACTGCTCACCCTGGTCGCCGCGGCCGAGGCGGACAGCGAACACCCGCTCGCGGCCGCGATCGTGGCCGCCGCCCGCGGCCGCGGGCTTACCCTGCCGGGCGCGACCGGGTTCGACTCCATCACCGGCAAGGGCGTACAGGCCACCGTTGCGGGCCGTGCCGTCCTGGTCGGTACCGCGCGGCTACTCGCCGACGTCGGCATCGACACCAGCGCCCTCGAGCCGTTGGCCGAGGCACTGTCCGGGCAGGGCAAGACGCCGGTCCTGGCCGCGGTCGACGGCCGGGCCGCAGGGATCCTCGCCGTCGCGGACACCGTCAAGCCCGACTCGGCCGACGCGGTCGCCGCGCTGCGCCGCCTCGGCGTGGACGTGGTGATGCTCACCGGCGACAACGCCCGCACCGCCGCCGCCATCGCCACCCAGGTGGGAGTACCGCGGGTGCTGGCCGAGGTGCTCCCCGAACACAAGGCCGGCGAGGTGGCCCGGCTACAGGGCCAGGGCCGCCGGGTCGGCATGGTCGGCGACGGCATCAACGACGCCCCCGCCCTAGCCCAAGCCGACGTCGGACTCGCCATCGGTACCGGCACCGACGTCGCCATCGAAGCCGCCGACATCACCCTGATCTCCGGCTCGCTGTCCGGAGTCGTCACCGCGATCCGGCTGTCCCGGGCAACCATGCGCAACATCCGGCAGAACCTGTTCTTCGCCCTGGTCTACAACGGCATCGGAATACCCATCGCGGCCGGCGTGCTGTACCCCTTCTTCGGCATCCGGCTGTCCCCGATGATCGCCGCAGCCGCCATGGCCCTGTCCTCGCTGTCGGTGGTCGGCAACGCCAACCGGCTACGCCGTTGGCGCCCGGCGCCGCTGCCGCCCGCCGGCCTGATCAGCGTGCAACCCGAGGTACAGACCGGAGCAACCGCAACCGCAACCGCGCCGGCGCACCCGGCGGACGAGCACGTCCACCACGTGCACGACGGCCACGCCACGCACGCCGCTTCGCACGTCGATCCGGTGTGCGGCATGACCGTCACCCGCGACTCGGCCGCCGCGTACCGCCAGGTCGGCGACGACGTGGTGTACTTCTGTTCCGCCCACTGTGCCACCACCTTCGACGCCGACCCGGCGCGGTACACGCCGACCCGGAAACCGGCACCGTGAGGCGCGGTGCCGTCCGGCCAGCCGCGCTGCCACAGGCCAAGTCTGTGGCAGCTATGCCCAGAACACGACGGTGATGTCGGCCTGACCGGCTCCCCGGTCGCCAACGGAAGGCGGCGACGCCGCACGCGGAGCCGCGATCCGCGTCCCCCCACGACGCAGGCGTATCGCCCGAGCCGTGCGGCGGTGCCCGCGGGCGTCGCGCCACCGGTGCTGGACCAGTGGAGTCTCCGCATTCGCAGCAGCTGACGCAGCAGCAGGTAGACCAACGACAAGCTCATGGCCGGCAGCGTGACAGGCGTCGGCCCGTTGACCTCACACAAAGTCGCACGTCAGCCGACTGAATCACGTCCTTGAGCCCCACGGGGCAAGAGTCGACCTGCGCCGCCGGCCGCCGCGGAATCGACATCACGACGGGTCGGGCGAAGGCACTCAACCGCGAACCCGCCGGGCCGCTCGCGCCCTGACCGCGCCACCGCTCACCTCAGCGCCAGGCCGGCTCCCTCTGCTCGTATGCGCAGTCGTCTGTCTATTGCCAACCGCTCAACACGATCGTCCACTATGGACGGTGGCATCCATCGCCGAATCAGGAGTTCTCAAGGGGCCGGCATTGCCCGCTCATCGGACGCAGGCCCCGCGGCCGGGTGTTCGGCTATCCAGTCCGCGACCTGTTCCCGCGAGCCCAGGCCGAGCTTTGTCCGGATGCTGCGGACGTGCGCCTCGACCGTGCGCAGGGACCGCTGCAGGCGAGCGGCCACCTGCTGGTTCGTCAGCCTTTGGGCGAGCAGTTCGGCCACCTCGCGCTCGCGCTTGCTGAGCACGGGCGGTGGTACCGGTTTGGCGCGGTCGATCCACACGTCGGTACGCGCGTAGGCGATGGCCTCCTCGATGGTGAGCCGGGCGCCGGCGGCCTCCGCAGCGCGGGCGGTGTCGGCCGGCAGCACCTTGCGCGCCGCCCGCCGCATGGCGCGCACCCGGGCCGTCCACCATCGGTCACGTAATTCACCCTCCTGGGAGGAGTTCGCTTCCACAGCCGCGGTGAGGTGCAGGGCCCGCTCCGGCCGGCCGCGGCGCAAGGCCAGCAGCGCGAATCCCTGAAGGCCGAGCCGGTTGCGGCCGGGCTCAGCATCGACGGCGGCAGCGAAGTACCGCTCCGCGCCGGGCAGGTCGTCGAGGTCCAACGCGATGGTCCCCGCAGTGTGCATCGCGGCGCTCCACAGCCGGGGATGAGCCTTCGCGCGCAACGTCGGCAGTGCCTCACCCAGCAGCCGCGTGGCGCGCTGCCGATCGCCCTGGGTCAGGGCCAACCAGGCCATGTTGTTCAATACGGCCGCGGCACCCAGCTCGTCGTTGTTCTCCCAGGCGAGCCTGAGCACCTCATCCTGAACCCTGGCACCGGCGGCCTCGTCGCCCCGTCTCATCCACAGCGACGACAGCCCGATCAGGTGCCAGGTGACAAGCGCCGGGACGTTGCGGCGGCGCTGCAGGGCGATGCCCTCCTCCACCTGCCGGAGCGCCTCGTCAAGATCGCCCTGCCAGGCCGCGAGCCAGCCGGCCTCGATCATCGCCCGCCCCCGGTAGGTCGCGTCGCGGGAGGTGGTTTCGAGCGCCCGGGCGAGTAGCTCGCGGGTCCTCCCAACGTTGCCGCGGTGGAAGCGCGCGTGGGCCAGGGCGCCGGCAAGCAGCAGTTGCCGCTCGTCCGGTCCGCCGCTCATCCACTCGAGAGCATGGGACAGGTTGTCGTGCTCGTCGCGTACCCACTCGAAGATCGTCGAGGGCGGGTGCGGAGTGTCCAGCACCGGCTTTGCCAACCGCGCGAGCCACCCGGTCAGGCGGTCGAACGCGGCCGCCTCCTCGCCGGCCAGCCGCAGCTGATCGCGCCCGTAAAGGCGGACCGACTCCAGCATGTGCAGTCGTGCAATATCGCCGCACCCGCTCACCGGTACGATGAGCGACTTGGCCTGCAACGCGGTCACCTGCTCCAACACGGCAGCTGACGGGGTTTCGGCATCGGCACATACCGCCGCGGCAGCGTCCAGGCCGAACCCGCCGGCCAGTACCGACAGCCGCCGGAAGACCGTCCGCTCGGCGGTGGTCAGCTGCTCGTAGCTCCACTCGATCGCCGCCCGCAGGCTCTGATGGCGCCGCTGCGCATCGCGCAACCCGCCGGTCAACAGCGAGAACCGATCGTCGAGTCGGGTGACCAGCTCGGCCATCGGCAGCATCGGCACGGTACTGGCGGCGAGCTCGATGGCAAGCGGTAGACCGTCGAGCCGGGCGCAGAGGAGGGCGACCGACGGGCCGTTGTCGGTGTCGAGCGTGAACTCCGGGGCGGTGGCCCGGGCCCGGTCGACGAACAGCCGCACCGCGTCGTACCTGAGAAGCTCGGCGACTGTCGACGGTACCGCCGGATCGGGCACGCTCAGGCCGGTGACCGGGTAGCGGACCTCGCCGCGCACCCGCAGCGCCTCCCGGCTGGTCGCCAGTACCGACAGCCGCCCGCACCGGGCCAGCAGCACCTGCACGAGCGTGGCGCAGGCGTCGACGACGTGTTCGCAGTTGTCCAGTACCAGCAGCAGGTTGCGGCTCGACAACGCGTCCGACAGGGTTTCGATCAGCGGCGTGCCGGGCTGCTCGCGAATGCCGAGTGCCGCGGCCGTGGCCGTGGCCAGTGTCACGAGGCCGGATTCGACGGGGGCCAGTTCGACCAGGCAGGTACCGTCCCGATAGTTCTGCTGCACGCGGATCGCGAGCTCATGCGCCAGCCGGGTCTTTCCGACGCCCGGCGAGCCGACGAGAGTGACCAGGCGGCTGCTGCGTACCAGCGGCTGCAGGTCGGCCAGGTCCGGATCCCGGCCGATGAACCGGTCGAGCAGCGGCCCCAGCGGTGAACGGTCAGGCATGGGCCCACCGGGCGCCGGGCCGTCCGCCACCTCGTTGCGCGACCGGTGCCGGTAGGCGCGTTGCCGGCACGCAGCCGAGCAGTAGACGGACGGCCGGCCGCGCGGCCCTCCGGTAGGGAGGACCGCCCCACACATCTTGCAGGTTTCCCGCGGGTCGGCCATGGTAGCCGGCGACCTCCTGAGCTTGCGGTGACGGACGCTACGCGGTCGCGACGTTGCGCTGCTCAAGTACGGCCGGCCGGAACCCGGCGCCCGCTCTTACCGGCAGCGCAATACCCGTCGCCCACGAGATGGTGATCTGTCGCCTGGTCATCTCGATCACCTTCCGGAGTTGAGGGCGGTAGCCGTCATCGCAGTGGAGTCGATCCGACCACCCCAGGATGCTGGACGGGTAATTACCCATTGTCAACCGCCGATTCTTGCCGATCAATGACGCGGCGAAGGGGTTCCATGTGGGACGCTGTCATTCGCTGCGTCGCCCGCCAAACTGGACCCTGCTGCGGCCGGCCACTGCGGCTGTGACATCCGTCGATCCCGGGATGGGGACATGACCCACGTCGTTTTCGGTACCGGCCCGGTCGGTTTGGCAACGATGGCTGCCCTGCGCCGGCGCGGTGAGCGGGTGCGGATGGTCAACCGGTCGGGCAGCGCGCAGGTTCCTGACGACGTCGAGGTGGTCGGCGGAGATGCACGGGACGCGGAATTCAGCGCCGTGGCCGCGCGGGGAGCGCGCGTCGTATATCAGGCGCTCAATCCCGGTTACGACCGGTGGGCCGAGCAGTTCCCGCGACTGCAGGCAGCGGTTCTGGCCGCGGCGCAAGCAGCCGGTGCCCGGTTGGTGAGCTTGGAGAACGTCTACATGTACGGGCAACCGGACGGGAAACCCTTTACCGAGGCGAGCCCGTACCGGGCACAGACGCGCAAGGGGAGGATCCGGGCGGCGATGGCCCGCGACCTGCTCGCCGCACACGAGGCTGGCCGGGTGGCCGTGGTGATCGCGCGGGCCTCGGACTACTTCGGGCCCGGCGGCGGCGCTCAGTCCAACCTTGGAGACCGGGTGTTTCCGGCCGTGTTGCAGGGCAAGGCCGCACGTGTGCTAGGTGATCCGAATCAGCCACACACGTATACCTTCATACCTGACATGGGCGAGGGACTGGCCACGCTCGGTGAGCACCCGGATGCGCCCGGCGAGGTCTGGCACCTGCCCAACGACCCGGACACCCGAACGACCCGCAGCCTGGTCGAGGTCGTCTACCGGCTCGCCGGCCAGCCGACCGCCCAGGTACGCGGTACCCCCGCCTGGCTGTTGCGTCTCGTCGGGCTCAGGAACCCGGAGGCGCGCCAGGAACCCGGAGGCGCGCGAGAGTGTCGAGATGGCCTACGAGTTCCAGCAGCCGTTCATCGTGGACAGCAGCAAGATCGCGACAAGGCTCGGCGTGCGGGCGACGCCCCTGGACGAAGCTCTTCACCGCACCCTGGCCAGTTACCGGTCCCCGGCGGAGTAGCCGCGAGCTGTAACGCCGCCGCCGCGCGTTACGATACCGGCCCCCGTCCGGTCATTCATCACGCCGACGACACCGGCCGAGGACTGCTGTACTGGGCTGACGGCGGTGCCCTGGAATCGGTCACTGCTGATAGACAATCGCCGTTACGAAATACTGAGCAGTATTTCCCGGCATGCTTTCGGCGAGTCCCCCATCCTTCGTCGCACCGGGACACGGGCCTTCGGCCCTGGAGGTTCCGGCGGGGCCGTCTTGTCATATATCCGTGAAACGACTCGACCGCATCCCGCAGAGTCGCCGCCGTCACCCATTCGCACCGGTTCTTGCGGCGGCGCCAGCCGTGGGACCGGCTGCTCCCGCCGCCGTACCACCCGCTGCCGCATGCTTCGCCGTAGAGGAGACGGGGCGATGATGAACCAGGCGTACGCGCAGATGTTGTCTCCGGTGCTGGACTGGGTGCTCCAAGCGCGGGCGAACGGAAGGTACACGTTCGAGCCGCCGTTCGAGTCGGGCGCCGGGGCGCGCGCCCGCCTGGGCGGTCGCGAGGTACTGATGCTGAGCACCGGCAACTATCTCGGCCTTGCCGACCATCCCGAGATCCGCCAGGCGATGCGCGCGGCGCTGGACGAGTTCGGCGCCAGCAGCTGCGGAGCCCGAATCAACAACGGAACCACCACGCTGCACCGTCAGTTGGAGGCCAGGCTGGCCGAGTGGACCGGCAAGGAGTCCGCGATCGCCTTCAGCTCGGGGTACCTGGCGAACCTCGGTACCATCTCCGCCCTGTGTGACGCCGACACCGTCATCGTCACTGACCAGTTCAACCACATGAGCATCCTGGACGGATGCCGGCTCGCCGAGGGAACCGTCAAGATCTTCACCCACAACTCCATAGACAAACTTCAGTTCGTGCTCCAGCGCAACGCCGACGCCCGCAAGCTGTTCGTGGTCGTCGACGGCGTGTACTCGATGGACGGTGAGCTCGCGCCGCTGGACCAGATCCACAAACTGGCGGAGCAGTACGGAGCGCTGCTCATGGTCGACGAAGCCCACGGGATCGGCGTGCTGGGGGCGCGGGGAGCCGGAGCCGCGGAGCATTTCGGGGTACCGGTCGACATCGTCATGGGTAGCTTCAGCAAGTCGCTGGCCGGCATCGGCGGCTTCGTCGCCGGTACCACGGCGCTCGTCGAGTACATCCGCCACTTCTCACACGCCTACACGTTCAACGCGAGCCTGCCCCCCGTCGTCGTGGCCGGTGTGCTCAAGGCGCTGGAGCTCATGGAGCGCGAGTCGTGGCGCATCGCGAAGCTGTGGCGGAACACCCTGCGGTTCCGCTCCGGGCTCATCGAGCTCGGCTTCGACGTCATGGGCAGCGTCACCCCGGTCGTACCGATTCTCATCGGCGATGACGAGATCCTGCTCGACATGGCCAAGGACCTGCTGGACGGCGGCGTCTACCTGGCAGCCGCCATACCTCCGGCCGTGCCGAAGGGCAAGAGCCGCTTCCGCGCCAACGCCACGGCGAGCCTGGAGGACGAGGACATCGACCGGGCGCTCGACTTGTTGGGCCGGGCGGCCAAGCGGTACGGCCTCTTGAGGTGAGCCACATGACATCGACAGCCATCAACAATTCGGGCGTCCAGCCACTGGTCGATCGGACGGCTCAGCATGCACTGGAGTCCCAGGGCGTCTATCTGAGCCTTCCGGGCGAGCGGTCCGGCCCGGTCTTCCTCTTCCCGGGCCACGGCGCCCAGTACCCGGACATGCTCGCCGCACTCGCCGCCCGGTACGCCGTCGTGCACGATACCTTCGCCCGCGTCGACGCGAGGTACCGGGAGCTGACCGGACACACTCTCACCAGCCGGATGTTCTCCGCCGGCTCCGGCGACCCCGCACGCTTCCTTGAGGATCCCGAGGTCACGCAGCCGGCCATCTTCGCCGCGAGCATCGCTGTCTTCCGGTTGCTGGGGGAGATGGGCGTCGAACCGGAGGTCCTCGCCGGGCACAGCCTCGGCGAGTTGACCGCGCTCGCGGCATCCGGAGTGCTCAGCATCGACGATGCCGTCACGGCGGTCCACGGCCGGGGCCGGGCGGTCAAGACGATCGAACCGGGCCGCTGGGGCTCGCTGCTCAGCGTCGACCTGCGCAGCGTCGAGAACCGGTACCTGGTGAACCGTCTGATGCTGCTGGCGCGCTCCCAGGGCGGCCACGTCGGGATCGGGGTGGTGAACACTGCGACGCGTACCGTGCTCTCCGGCGATGCCGACTCGATCGAGAGGATCGCGACGGCCTGCCAGGCGCACGACGTCAAGGCGGTGCGGCTGCCGGTGTCGCATGCGTTCCACTCCGACCTTCTCGCGCCGGCTGTGCCGATCTACGAGCAGACCCTGCGCTCGCTGTCCTGGCACGCTCCCCGCCGGCGGGTCCTGTCCGGCATCCTGGGCGACTACTACCGGGAAACCGACGTCGAACACCTGCCGGCGTTTCTGGCTCAGCAGCTGATCACCCCGTTCGACTTCGGCAAGCTCGTCGAGCGGGTCTACGACGAGGGCCTGCGCATCTTCGTGGAGGTGGGGCCGAAGGCGACCCTGTCCGGCCTCGTGCGAGAGACCCTAGCCGGCCGCGAGGCGTTCATCGTTCCCACCAACGTCCCGTCGCTGGGCGCTGTGGAAAGTGTGGACCGGTTCGCCACGTTCGCCGAAGTCCATTCGCTTTGCGGGGACCGGCCGGGTGAGCGATGGCGGCGGTACCCCGACAGCAGCGCGCGGTCCAGTGGTGCGACCGTCGAGTCCGGGCATCCTGGACTGTTGCCGATCGTGGCGCGCGTGACCGGATACCCGCTGGCGTTGCTGGATCCGGGAAAGCGGATGGCGACCGAGCTCGGGATGAGCCGCCGGGTACGGGACGACATCGTTCGGGCGGTGAGCGACCACCTGGGGACGCCGGTGCCCGGCGCCACCGTGCCGGACGATGCGACTCTCGACGCGCTCCTCCGCCACCTGGCGGGCTCGGGTGCCGGGCGCGTGACGGCGGCCGAGCCGGCGTCCGCCGGCTCGCGCGCGCCGGCCGAGGTGCGGCGGGCCGTCGAGCCACCGCCTGTCGAGCCACCGCCTGTCGAGCCACCGCCTGCGCCCACTGCGGCGCCACTCGATGTCGCCGCGATCGATCGCCTCGTTCTCGACGTGGCGCGGGCCAAGACGGGGTATCCGGCGGAGGTTCTGGAACTGGACCTCGATCTGGAGGGTGAGCTCGGCATCGACTCGCTGCGGCAGGCCGAGATCCTGGCCACCCTCCGCGAACACCTCGAACTGCCGCCGCCGGAAGACATCGACATCAGCGAACTCAACACCTTCCGCAAGGTCGCGGCACTGGCCGCGGCGACGGCGCAGCGCGGTACCCCCCCGAGAGCCGAGGAGCCGGCGCGGTCAGCGCAGCCACCACCGGTACCCGAAGACGTCGACCGGGTGGCCCAACGCTACGTGCCCGTCGCGGTCCGCCGCCCGCTCGACACCCGCGCTGCGGTGCACCTCGACCTGACCGGAAAGTCGGTCGTACTGATCGCCGACCGCGACGGCACGGTCGCCCGGGCCTTGCGCCAGCGGCTGGACGAGGCCGGCGCACAGGTATGGCTGTTGTCTCCCGCCAGCGCGGCACTCGACGCCGGCACCGCCGACGCAGCCTGCGTGCAGGCGGACTTCGACGACACCGACCACGTCGCCGCCGCGCTGGCCGAACTCCGCGAACGAGCGAAGGTCGTCCACGCGGTAGTCAACCTGTACGCGATCCGTCCGGACCACGCGGTAGGGTCCACGTTCTCCGACCCGCCGCGGTTGTGGACACAGGAGGTCGACACCCAGTTCACGGTGAACCTGTTGGCCGCGAAGACGTTCTACGACCAGCTCGGCGCGGCTGGCGGGGACGGCGGCTATCTCGCCGGTACCACCGTCGGCGCGGCGTTCGGCCTGGAGCGTTCCGCCAACATCGACCCGCTCGGCGGACTGACCACGGGGTTTGTCAAGAGCCTGGCACTGGAACTGCCGAAGGCCCGCGCGAAGGTCGTCGACGTCCCGGACCAGCCCCCCGAGGCCGTCGCCCGGATCCTGTTCGAGGAACTGGTCCACGGCGGCGAACCCAACGTCGAGATCGCCTACACCGGCGAGGAGCGCAAGGTCGTGCAGATCCTGCCGCGCCCGCTCGACGTCAACCCACGCCACGCCCCGTTCGAGCTCTCGCGCGATGACGTCGTCGTCGTGACCGGCGGCGCCCGCGGAATCACCTACGAATGCGCCAGGGCACTGGCGGGCGCCGGCGACATCACCGTCGTCCTGCTCGGCCGCACCGTACTGCCCACCGGTACTGAGGACTGGGTGCACCTGGACGACGAGCAGTTCGCCGCCTACCGGCTGGAGTACCTGCGGCGGGCCCGGTGCGACAACCCGGTGCTCACGCCGGCCGACGCGGAGGCCGGCTTCATGCGGTTGGCCCACGGCCGGCTGGCCTACCGCAACCGCGCCGAATTGCGCGCCATCAACCCCCGCGTTCACTACGAGACGTGCGACGTGTCCGACGGCGCACAGGTTCGTGAGGTGATCAGCCGGGTACGGCGGCAGTTCGGTCCGATCGCCGGGGTCGTGCACGGCGCGGGACTGCAATCGCCCGCCCTGGTGTCGCGCAAGCGCCTCGACCGCGCGCTGGGCGTGGTGCGTACCAAGGTGAACGGCGCGTACCACCTGTGGCACGCCGTCAAGGACGACGATCCCAAGTTCTTCGTGTTGTTCGGATCCACCCTCGGCCGCTCCGGCATGGACGGGCAGACCGATTACACGGCCGCCGCCGACGTGCTGCCGAAGATCGCGGCACAGCTGTCCGGGGAGCGGCCGCACACCCGCAGCTTCACCCTGGCCTGGACGGCCTGGGCGGGAACCGGAATGGCGGCCGACGAATCGGTGCGCCGCGTCCAGGAGGAACAGCGCGGCCTGCGGTACATCGGAATCCGCGAAGGGGTACAGACGTTCGCCCGCGAGCTGCTGCACGGCGGCCGCGATTCCGAGGTGCTCGTCGTCGGCGACATCGGGACCAACACCTGGCGCGGACAGGACGCGGCGCTGGACCAGACCCGCACGCGAGTCGTGGCGCCGATCGGCCCCGGCGGGTACGTGGCGGACGTGGTGAACTATCCGCTGCTGCAGCGGGTCCGCCACCTCGACGGCGCGTCCGCGGTCGCGGAGCTGCGCCTGGATCCGGACGTCCACCGTTACCTGGCCGACCATCGGGTCCGCGGGATCGCCACGTTCCCCGGCGCGTTCCACATCGAAGGTCACGCCGAGGTGGCCGGCCTGCTGCATCCCGGCCGCACGCTGGTATCGGCGACGGACGTGGAGTTCGTCAAGTTCGTCAAGTGCCACGCGGCGTTCCCGCTGACGCTGTCGATGCGCGCCGGGCCGGCCGGGCCGGCGGCGGCCGGGCCGGCGGCGGCCCAACCTGTCGCCGCGGAGACGCGGTCCGACCTGGTCCGGCCCGGCGGCCCGGTGCTGGAGGCCGACCGGCTGCATTCACGCGGCACGTACTGGTTCGCCGAGGAGTTTCCCGCCGCGCCCGGGTCGCCACGCCCGGTCCGCCAGTTGCTCGCCGGCGGCCGGCCCCTGGATCTCGAGGCGTTCTACGCGGACACCGACCGGCACATCGCATTCGGCCAGACCTTCCGGTGCACCACCCAGGTCCGCCTGGCCGACGACGGCTCGCTGGTCAGCGAACTGGTGGTTCCGGACAACCGTGGACTGCTGCCGTTCCTGTGCTCACCGCGGCTGCGCACGATGCCGGTCGTGATGGACAACGCCTGGCGCTCTGCGCTCATCTGGGCGCACCACGAGCTCGGCCGCAGCTATGTGCCGATCTCGATCAGGTCGATCCGGTTCCACCGCATCCCGTTTCCGGCCGAGACCCTCTACACCATCAGCACGGTCACCGATGCCGGGGGACCGGACGGGCACCGTCTCGACGTCGACATCCAGATCGTGGACAGCGCGGACACCGTCCTCGCCG
The DNA here is from genome assembly GCA_005885555.1 of Actinomycetota bacterium. Lineage (GTDB taxonomy): Bacteria > Actinomycetota > Actinomycetes > Mycobacteriales > Micromonosporaceae > AC-43. Next base: position 45,936 of record VAWN01000016.1, on the reverse strand, counting down.
GCATCCGGGGCCTGGTCGTGACCGAGGTACGTTGAAAGGAGGTCAGCCATGTCCGACCCGGCCTTCGCACCGATCGCCGTCATCGGTTTCGGCTGTGTCTTCCCGCCGGACTCCTACGACGCGACGAGCTACTGGCAGAACATCCTCGCCGGCCGTAGCGGTATCGCACCCCCGCCCCCGCGGCGGTGGGACTGGCGCCGGTACTACTCTGCGGACCGGCAGCAGGAGGACAAGACGTACTGCCGGCTGGGCGGCTTCATCACCGACTACCGGTTCCCGGCCGAGGCGCACGGCGTAGCGGATGCCGATCTGCAGGGCCTCAACCGCACACAACTGCTGATCCTCGACACCGCCTTGCAGGCCGCCCGGATGGCCGGCTACCCGACCGAGCGGCTCGCCGCCTCTGGTACCGCGCTCTTCGTGGGCAACATGCTGGGCGACGAGCGACTCGGTGACTTCTCACTCGCCAGCCGGGCACCGGAGATCCTGCGCCACATCGAGGGCGGTGAAGAGTTCTTCGCGCTGCCCGCAGACCAGCGCGAAGACATCCGGGCCGGCTTCCTCGCCGTGGTGCGCCGGTGGTTCGGCGATCCGGACCAGACCTCCGCCGCGAGTACGTTGCAGGTCAACCTCGCCAAGGCGGTGGGGCGGTGGCTGTGCCTACCCGGTCCCGCGATCGTCTGCGACGCCGCCTGCGCGGCCGGCCAGACCGTCATCGACGTGGCGGTCCGGTACCTGCAGGACGGCACGTACCCGGCCCTGCTGGCCTGCGGCGTGCTGGGCAACCTGGGGGTCACCGGACACGTCTGCTTCGCCAAGCTCGGTGGTCTTTCCGAGGATGCCAGTACGCCGCTGGACGCGCGGGCCAGTGGCCTGATCCCGGGTGAGGGCGCCGGTACCGTCCTGCTCAAGCGGCTCGACGACGCCGTGCGCGACGGTGACCCGATCGCCGGTGTGATCCGTGGGGTGGCCACCCGCTGCGACGGAAAGGGCAAGGCCATCTTCGCGCCCTCGTCGCGCGGCCAGGTCGCGGCGATGCACCGGGCGCTCGAAGTCGCCGGCATGCGGCCGGAGGACCTGGACTACGTCGAGACCCACGCCACGTCGACGCCGACCGGCGACAGGGTGGAGATCGAGTCGCTGAAACAGCTGTTCGCCGGCCGGCCGTGCGCGCCGGGTTCGATCCTGCTCGGCTCGGTCAAGGCGCAGACCGGCCACACCTATTCCGCGGCCGGTATGGCCAACCTCATCAAGGTGCTACTGGGCTTCCAGCACGGCGTACTGCCGCCGACGCACGGGTTCACCACCGCGCAGGCCGCGATGAAACTGGCGGAGTCTCCGTTCCTGGTCTGCACCGACGCGCGCCCGTGGCCGCGTACCGAGGGGCGCCCGCGCCGGGCCCTGTCGAACGCGTTCGGCTTCGGTGGCGTCAACACCAGCATCTGCGTCGAGCAGTACGACCCGGATCACCACGGGGGCGGGGCCGGTGCCGGCCGCGCCAACGGGTACCGGCCCGGTGCGGCTGCGCCCACGCCCGAACCGATGGCCATCGTAGGGATCGGCACCGTGGCCGGTCCGGTCCTTTCCGATTTTGTCTTCCCGTGCAAGCGGTACCGGATTCCCCCGACCGTCCTGGCCGACCTCGACCGCGCCCAACTTCTCGCGGTCGTGGCGGCCGGCGACGCGCTGGACGACTGCGGCATCGACCCGGAGCACCTGCGCGAGGCCGGGGTGTTCGTCGGCGCGACCTGTGGCCTCGAAGCGAACCTGACGAGGAACTTCCGGATCCGGATGGTCGAGTACGCGGCGGCCCTCGATGAGGTACCCGCGTTCCGCGCGCTGGACCCGGACACACGCGAGCGCATCGTCGCCAGCTTCGCCACCGAGGTCCGCCACCGGATCCCACCGACGCGGGAGAACGCGCTGCCCGGGTACATGGACAACATCATCGTCGGCCGGATCAACAACCTGTTCGACGTGCGCGGTCCGGGCCTGGTCGTCGATGACGGTACCTGCTCGTTCGGTGCCGCGCTGGACCTGGCCATCCGATACCTGCGCCAGGGCGAGTGCCGCCTGGCCCTCGTGGGCGGGGTGCATGCCAACCTCGCCCCGGAGTTCACCCGGCTGTTCGCCAGGTGGCTGCGCGAAGGCGGCCACGAGGCGGAGCTGATCCCCGGCGAGGCAGCCGTATTCTTCGTCGTCAAACCGCTGTCCCAGGTTGGGGCGGGGGAGCGGACATACGCGATCGTCCAGGACGCCGGATGGGCGGACACCGGCGCTGCTGTCGTGCGCCCCGGTGAGCCGTTCTACTTCGGTGCCGACGGCGCGCTGCGCATGCTCGACGCGGTACGCAAGGTAGCCGGGTCGGCCGAGGGTGAGCAGTTGGTAGGCATGGCGCAGGTGGGCGACCGTCGTAACGGTTACCGGATCCGGCTGTCGGCCGAGGAGACCGGCCCGGCACCGGCTGGCGTCGCCACCGCCGGGTACCTCGTCGGTGACACGTTCGACGAGTTGCTGGCGAACCTGGCGCGGTTGGTCTCGACGGACGAGGCGGGTCTGCTGGCCCACCTTCCCAGAAGCAACGGCCATGCCGGGTACCGGCTCGGCATCACCTACACCGGTCGCCAGGATCTGCTGCGCAAGGCGGATCTGGTGGCGCGTCTGCTGCATACCGGCCACCGGTGAGCGCGGGTCCGGTTGCCGTTGGACGACGGTACCGGTTGGCCGAGCCTTGAGGAATCGACAGGGGAGGAGTTCGCGAAATGAACAATCAGCTCTATGCCACGACCGGGCCGCAGCCCGGCAGCGCCGCACCGAGGCGACGCCATCACTGGCTACGCTGGACGATTGTCGGGGTACTGGCGCTGGTGGTCGTCGCCGCGGTTGGCGTGGTGGCCTTCGTCAAGCTGCAGCCGGCACCGGCCCGGCTGGCCCTGCCGGGACCGGCCGCGGCGAACGCGCCCGCCGGTCCGCTCGACGGCACGTGGAATGTCGTGAGCGGATCTCAGGCCGGTTTCCGGGTGCGGGAAAGCGGGTTCGGGCTCAGCGATGAGGTCGTCGGGCGGACGGGCGCTGTCACCGGTAGCGCCGCCGTGAGCGGAAACCAGATTCTGACCGCGACGTTCCGCGTCGATCTCACCACCCTCACCATCGCCGGCAAGGCGCAGCCGCAGTTCGCCAAGAGCCTCGACACGGCGGGCAATCCGATCGCGGTCGTCACGCTCACCCGACCGGTGGCACTGGGTTCCGGCTTCCCCTCCGGCGCGACCGTCACCGTGGCGGCCGCCGGTGACCTCACGATGCACGGCATCACCCACCCGGTGACCATCAACCTTTCCGGCCGCCGGGACGGATCGACGCTGCAGGCGGCGGGCTCGATTCCGGTCGCCTTCTCCGCCTGGAACATCCAGGGACCGTCGGGCGGAGGTTTCCTCGGCTCGCTTGCCGACCACGGCGTCGCGGAGTTCCAGGTCACCCTCCAGCACGCCTGACCGCTGATCGCCCGAAGGGGGACAGCGACCGCCCTGCCCGGCCCGGATCAGCCGTCCGGGCCGGGCTCGACCAGTTCCATCAGGACGCCGCCGGCGTCGCTTGGGTGCACGAAGTTGATCCGCGAACCGGCGGTACCGCGCCGGGCGTCCGGGTACAGCAGCCGGACCCCGCGCGAGCGCAGTTGCGCGCTCGTCGCCTCCAGGTCGGTGACGGTGTACGCCACGTGCTGGATGCCCGGACCGGACCGCGCCAGGAACCGGGCGATCGCCGAACCGGGCGACAGCGGCGCGAGGAGTTGGACGCATCCGCCGGCCGGATCCGGCCCGACCGACATCATCGCCTCCCGGACCCCCTGCTCGGGATTGTCCTCCACATGCACGCAGCGCATCCCGAACGTCTGCTCATACAACTGGATCGCCTCATCGAGGTCGGCGACCGCGGTACCGACGTGGTCGATGCGGTACAGCCCGATAGCCATTGTCATCCACCTCTCTCAGGTGCTGTGCACGTGATGCTTGCTGTGGTAGGGAGGCGGGAGCAGCCGGTTGAGTGTCCTGGGCAGCCACCAGTTGGCCGCTCGCAGGAGGCGCATGAACGCGGGGACCAGCAGCAGCCGGACGATCGTGGCGTCGATCAGCACAGCCAGGGCCAGCATGAAGCCCATCTGCTTGATCTCCAGGATCCGGGTGAACATGAAGGACGCGAAGACGACCACCATGATGCTGGCGGCGGCGGTGATGACGCGGGCGGTGTGGGTGATGCCGAGCCGGACCGCCCGGCGGTTGTCCGCGGTGCGCTCCCATTCCTCTCGCATGCGGGAGAGCATGAACACCTGATAGTCCATGGACAGCCCGAAGACCAGGGCGAAGGCGAACAGCGGCAGGATCACCTGGATGAACCCGGTGCGGTCCACGTGGAGCAGTCCGGCGCCGCGGCCCTGCTGGAAAATCAGGATGGCGGCGCCGAACGCCGCTCCGGAGGTGAGCAGGTTCATCAGGATCGCCGTGAACGGCAGGAGGAACGACCGGAAGGCGAACAGCAGCAGCAGCCAGGAGGCAGCCAGTACCGCAGCGATGACGATGGGCATGGCCCGGGTGCTCTCGTCGGTGATGTCGACGATCTGCGCCGGCGCTCCGCCGACGTGGACGGTCAACCCGGCCGGGGCCAGCGTGTTCCGCGCGTCGCCGCGCAGCCGCCGGACTAGGTCCGCGGTGTCCCTGGTGTCGGCCGCCTGCCGGGGCCGGACCGTGACGACCGTGGTCGACCCGTCCTGGCTCAGCAGGCCGTCGAGGGGACCGGCACCGGCTCGGGTAGCCTCGACGAGTTGCGCCACGGTGTGGCCGCGCAACTGCCCGTCGAGCACCGCGGTGATGGACACGACGTCAGCGACGGCCTCGTCGGCACGCACCGTGTCCGTGAACCGGGCCAGAGCGTCCAGCTGCGGCTCGGTCAGCGGACCCGCGCCCCGCGAGACGACGCTGACGGGGGTCAGCACACCGGGCGGGAAGGCAGCGGAGAGCACCGTGTACCCCCGGCCGGCGGGGGAGTCCTTGACGGCTCCCGCGCCCAGGTCCACCCCGTACCGCAGGCCGGAGACCGGCAGGGCGAGCGCGCCCAGCAGCACGGTACCCAGCGCGGCGAAGGCGACCGGCCGGCGCATCACCACCGACGCCAGCCGCGCCCAGCCGGAGTGCTCGGGATCGGGGCGGGCCAACGATTTGCGGGTCCAGGGCAGCGCGAGCCGGTTGACTGCGGTGCCGAGCAGTCCCAGCAACGCCGGCAACAGGGTGACCGACAGGAGCATCATGACCACCACGGCGGTGGTCATGCCGATCGCCATCGAGTCGACCTTCGGCGAGCGGACCAGCCACAGACCGGCCAGGGCCACCACCACCGTCGTTCCCGAGAAGAGCACCGCGTGGCCGGCGGTCGCCATGGTACGGCCGACGGCCCGGGCCCGGTCGGCGCGGGTGTGGCCGTCCAGCCGGGCCAGCTCCTCCCGGTACCGGGTGAGGATGAACAGCGAGTAGTCGATGCCCAGGGCGATGCCGACCATGCTGACGGCGGTCTGCACGAACACGTCGAACGGCCGGTACACCGACACCACGCCCAGCGCGCCGAACGAGGCCAGTACCGCGAGGACGCCGAGCAGCAACGGGATCGCGGCCGCGACGAGGGAGCCGAAGGCGATCAGCAGCACCGCGGCCGCGGCGGGGAACCCGATGCTCTCGGCCCGGGCGAGGTCCACCGCACCCTGGTCCACTTCGGCCGCCGCGAGCGCGGACGAGCCGGTGAAGTAGACCTGGATGTCCTCTGTGGACAGTCCCCGGGTGAGGTCCTGCAAGGGCTTCGCGTCCTGCTGCCGTTGCCGGTCGGTACCAACCAGGTCCACGGGGACGAGCGCGGTGTGCCGGTCGGCCGAGACGAGCCGCTGCGGTGCGGAGTACGGGTCCGCGGTATCGGCGACCGCGGACTCGCTCCGGTACCGCTGCACGACGGTGGCCACCAGGTGGTGGAACGCCTCGTCCTGAGTCGTCAGGCCGGTCGAGTGCACGACGACGAGGTCGGTTTCGCGGGGCAGCCGGGGAAACTGTGCCTGGATGAGCGTGGCGGCCCGCTGCGCGTCCGATCCGCGCACCTCGTTGTTGCTTCCGGCAAGGTGCGCGGTGAAGTAGCGGGCCGACATGGCCGCCCCGGCGAGCAGGACGAGCCACACCATCATGACGATGAACGGGTGACGGGCGCTCCACCCGCCGAACCGGTACAGCCTCGTCCGCTCCAGTTCCCGGCGGTGGGTGAGCGGACCGTGCAGCATGTGCACCGGCCCGGACAGGTGCTGGGGTACGTGTGGATGGTGGTTGCCGGCGTGGAGCGGCCCGGGGGCGGCGTCGTGACCCGTGTGGTGGGCTACCGCCATCGAGGGCTTCCTGCTCATCGCTTCCCCCAGGGTGCTGCGCTGCCGGTGAGGTGGTCGGCCGGCCGCGTCGGCCGGAGGATCTGGGTGACCGCGTGGATCACCTCGGTCGCGGCGGAGTGGAGGAAGAAGTGGTCGCCGGAGAACAGCCGCAATCGGCAACCCACCGCGGAGTGGTCGCGCCATCCGTTGAGCTTCGACAGCGGTACCACCGGGTCGCCGGTGCCGCCGAAGACGGTGATGGGTACCGGCAGCGGCGGCTCCTCGCGGTACTCGTAGGTCTCCAGGACGGCGAAGTCCGCCCGGATCGTCGGCAGCATCACCGCCATCAGCTCCTCGTTGTCCAGAAGCTCGCGGGGCGTGCCGTTGAGTTCCCGCAACCGGTGCTTGACGTCCCGCTCCGCGGCGCAGTGCACCAACGGTTGCGCCGGCGCGGTACCGGGCGCGGCGGCCGCGGAGACCAGCAGGTGTGCCGGTTGCGGTCGGGCGCGCCGCCGCAGCGTCCGCGCCAACTCGTAGGCGACCAGCCCGCCCATGCTGTGACCGAACAGCGCGAACGGCCGGTCCAGCGCCCCGTCCAGCGCGTCGGCGAGGGCGTTCACCAGCGGTGCCAGCCTCGTGAACGCGGCCTCCCCGAACCGGGTGCCCCGGCCGGGAAGCTCGACGGGACAGACCTGGACATGGCGTGGCAACACGCCCGGCCAGTCGCGGTAGACCACCGCCCCGGATCCCGCGTAGGGAAGGCAGAACAGCCGCAGCTCAGCGTGCGGGCTCGGGGCCAGGCCGGCCAGCCAGCGTCGGTCCACCGGACACCTCCTGTCGGATCTGGCCGTAGTCGAGCCGGACCAGCCGGTCGGCCACGTGGAAGTAGCGGTCGTCATGGCTGATCACCACGACCGCCTTGTTCCGCGCCTTCAGCTCGGCGAGCAGTTCGTCGTAGAAGAACTCCTTGAACAGCGGGTCCTGGTCGGCGGCCCACTCGTCGAACAGGTAGCAGGACCGGTCCTCGAGGTACGCGGCGAGCAGCGCCAGCCGCTTGCGCTGGCCCTGCGACAGGGCGATGGTGGAGAACCGGTCGCCGACGATGCTCACCACGTGGTCCAGTTGCAGGCGGCCCAGGTAATGGCGCGCCTTCGCGGCCCGGTCCTCACCCGGCAGGCCGAGCAGGTTGTCGAAGAGGAAGAAGTCGGCGAACACGGCGGAGAACAGCTGGCGGTACGCCTCGCGGTTGTGGGCGGTGACCACCGTGCCGTCGACCCGGATCTCGCCACGTTCCGGCGGATAGAGGCTCGTGAGCACCTTGGCGAGGGTGGTCTTGCCGCTGCCGTTGCCGCCCACGACGAACAGCACCTCGCCGCAGCACAGGTCGAGGTCGAGCGGCCCGAGCACGAACTGCTCGCCCGTCGGCCCGGGGTACACGTGGGAGACACCGCGCAGCTGGATGCGTTGCCAGTGCGCGAAAGCCGCCGCGGCGCCGGACTGGTCCTCCGGGCCGGCGGTGCGTAACAGAGCCAGCCGTTCCTCGACCTTCGCCAGCGCGACCGAGGCCCGGCCGAGCAGCGGCAGCCAGATGAGCGCTCCCTGTAGGCTGGCGACGGCGAAGAGCACCACCAGCACGCTCGCCGCGAGCGTGGCGACCGGCATCGACAGCGTCCGGGGGAAGACGAACAGCAGCACGCCGATGAGGGCGAAGAACACCGCCTGCCCGCTTCCGGCCGCGCCCTCGAAGACCGACAGGCCGGTGACGCTGTGCCGGCGGTACGCCGTCGCGGTGGCATCCAGTTCGCGGCCGGCGAGCACCAGGCGGCGCTGCCGGTTGAGCTTGAACTCCTTGATCCCGCCGGTGACCTGGCGGAAGTGTTCGAACAGCCGGTCCTGCTCGGCGCGCGCCAGTCCCAGCGACCGCAGGCCGTAGCCGGCGAACATCCGGTAGACCACCACCCCGACGACCGTCGTCGTCACGGCGGCCAGGGCCACCGCGGGCGACAGGACGGCCAGGTACCCGAAGCTCACCGCCACGAACGCGGCGCTGGAGCAGACCAGCGGCAGTCCGGGCAGGGCGTCGGCGATGACGACCACGTCGTCGGACAGGGCCGAATACAACTGCGCGGTACCGGTCTCCTCGACGCTGCGCAGCGGGGCGGCGAGGATGCCGTCGACGAGCGTGCGCCGCAGTCGGTAGATGACCCCCTGGGACAGCCGGAACAGCAGGCTCTGCGACACGAAGCGGGTCACCGCGGTGGTCAGGCACAGCGCGACGTACCCCCAGACCAGCGCGGCCGGTATCGACGGTCCCCGGCGCAGCGCGAGGTTCACCATCGCGATGAAGGCGGCTCCGGTGCCGCCGCTGACCACGCTCGCGCCGATGGCGAGCAGGAAAGTCCTGCGCGAGGACCGCATCAGGTACCGGAAGAGTCCCATCACCGCACTCCCTGCCGTAGTTCCCGGGTCAGGTCGCCGATGGTCCGGTCGGGCCGGGCCACGACGAGGTCGACCAGCGGCGCCCACTGACGCGTCAGTACCTCCAGGACCCGTGCGTCGATGCGCTCGGGCGAGTAGAGCCACATGCCGCGCAGCCCGTCCCCGTCCTCGCGCATGATGAGCGCCAGGTCCACCTCGGCCGGCTTCAGCTCGGTGAGCACCTCGGCGAAGACGTACGCGCCTTCGGTGGTCAGCGGTTCGGCACGCAGCCCGTACAGATTCAGTGCGGGTACCGAGGCATTGAGGAGGTTGAACGCGATGCGGGACGGGTCGGCGCCAGCGAACTGCCCGGACGACCGCAGCGCGACGCCCTGGTGGTCGTGCGCGGCCAGGGTCCGCTCGCGGACCTGCGCGACCAGTTCGCGGAAGGTGGGGTCGCCGGACAGGTCGCAGCGCTGGGCGAGGTTGTTGACGAAGTAACCGACGAGGTCCTCGGTCTCCGCGCGCTGCCGGCCGGACTCGGGGAAGGTGACGACGAGGTCGGTACTGCCCGAGTACGCGTACAGCAACACGTCGAAGGCGGCCAGCAGCACCATGAACAAGGTGGCACCGGCCGGTCGGCCGATCGCGGCCAAGCCGTCCCGGGCCGCGGCACCCAGTCGGAACGCGTGGGTGTAGCCGGATGCGCCGTCGCCGCGCTGGTGGTCGGGCACGGCGAAGCCGGGGGTACCCGGCGCGTCGGCGAGCTGCGCCCGCCAGTACCGCAGGTGCTCGTCGAAGGCGCCGGAGGCCAGCTGGTCGCGTTGCCACTTGGCGAAGTCCGGGTACTGGATGGGCAGTTCGGGCAGCCGGGGTTCGCGACCCACGACGTGTGCCTCGTACAGCTCCGCGAGGTCACGGACGAGGACGCCGTACGACCAGTTGTCGGTGACGAGGTGATGCATCGTCAGGACCAGCACGACCTCGTCGGGCGCGGTCGTGACGACCGCCCCGTGGATCAGCGGTCCCTCGGCCGGGCGGAAGGAGCGGTGCGCCTCGTCCTCGACGATGACGTGCAGCTCCCGCGTCCGGTCGTCCTGGTCGAGGTGGCGCAGGTCGACGACGGCCAGCGGCCAGCGGCCCCCGGCGTCCACCACCTGACGCGCGGACGAGGCGTCGCCGACGATGCGGGTACGCAGCGCCTCGTGGCGGCGCACCAGGTCGTCCAGGCTGCGCGTCAGGGTCGCCGCGTCCAGCCGTCCGGCGATCCGCACCGCGGTGACGACGTTGTGGTACGGGTCGTCGACCGCCACCGGATGGCGCAGGTACAACCGTTCCTGCGGGAAGGACAGGGGGAGCGCGCCGTCCCGGTCGGCCACCGGGATGGTACCGGCGGCCGCGGCCCCGGACGCGGTCTGCGCGCGGACCCAGGCCGCCTGCCCGGCGACGGTCGGGTTGTCGAACAGGTCGCGGATGGGCGGCCGGACTCCGTGCGCGGTGCCGATCTGGGCGGCGAGCTGGGTCGCGAGCAGCGAGTGGCCGCCCAGCTCGAAGAAGTTGTCGTGGCTGCCCACCCGGGCGATACCCAGCAGCCGCGCCCATATCTCCGCGATGGACCGCTCCACCGGGTCGCGCGGCGCCACGTAGGCCGAGTCCAGCTCCGGACGCGACAGCGCCGGCGCGGGCAGGGCGTTCCGGTCCACCTTGCCGTTGGGCAGGATCGGCAGCTGAGGTAGGAAGACGAACGCCGAGGGCACCATGTACTCCGGCAGCCGCTGCTTTACCAGAGCCGTCAGCTCGGCGGCGGTCAGCTCGGGGGCGCCGGACACGTAGGCCACCAGCCGCGCGTCCCCGGCGCCGACCGTACGCACCATCGCGATCGCCCGGCGTACCGACGGATGGCCGGCCAGGACCGCCTCGACCTCGCCCAGCTCGATGCGGAAACCGCGCAGCTTCACCTGGTGGTCCAGCCGCCCGAGGTACTCGATGGCGCCGTCGTCCCGGTAGCGGGCCAGGTCGCCGGTGCGGTACATGCGGGCGGCGGGATCGGTGGCGAACGGATCCGGGATGAACCGCTCGGCGGTCAGCTCCGGCCGGTTCAGGTACCCCCGCGCCACGCCCGGCCCGCCGATGTACAGCTCGCCGGCCACACCCACGGGTACCGGCCGGCCGAACCGGTCCAGCGCGAACGTGTACGAGTTGGCGGCGGGGAAGCCGATCGGCACCGGCCGCGGGTCGTCGTCGCGCCGGCACACCCAGGCGGTCGCGTTGACCGCCGTCTCCGTGGGACCGTAGAAGTTCACCAGATCGGCCCCCGACCGGGCGAAGAACGCCTCCTGCAACTCCCGGGTCAGCTCCTCGCCGCCGGCGAGCAGGTACCGCAGGCTCGGGCACCGCGCCAGGCCCGGCTCGCCGACCAGCAGGTGCAGCATCGATGGAACGACCTGCAGGACGGTGGCGGCTTCCGCCTCGATGGTGTCGACGAGGTACCGGCTGTCCTTGTGCCCGTCCGGCCGTGCCACCACCAGGGCGGCGCCGGCGATCAGCGGCCAGAAGTACTCGATGACCGACGCGTCGAACGTGATGGGAGTCTTCACCAGCAACCGGTCGCGGGCGTCGAGCGGCAGCAGGTCCTGCATCCACAGCACCAGATTGCGCAGGGCACCGTGCACGTTCAGCACGCCCTTGGGGCGGCCGGTCGATCCCGACGTGTATATGACATAGGCGAGATCCCCGGCGCGCAGCGGCACGGCGAGGTCGGTGTCCGGCTCGGCGGCCGGCTCCTGCGCCGGGTCGTCCAGACACAGTACGCAGGCGGTGACCGGGGGCAGCCCGGCCAGCACCCGGCGCTGCGTCAACAGGATCGGTACCCGGGAGTCGTCGAGCATGTCGGCCAGCCGGGCACGGGGGTACGCCGGGTCCAGCGGTACGTATGCGCCGCCGGCCTTCAGCACCGCCAGCAGCCCCACGACCTGTTCCACCGAACGCTCCACGCTGACCCCGACCAGCACGTCGCGGTCCACGCCCAGCCGCCGCAGCCGGTGCGCCCACCGGTTCGCCCGGCGGTTCAGCTCGGCGTAGCTGACGTCGGTACCGGCGAACCGCACCGCCACCGCGTCGGGCGTGACCCGGGCCTGCCGCTCGAACAGCTCATGCGCCCATCCCGCGTCGGGCCATTCGGCCACCGGCCCGCGGCCCAGCGCCGCGACCGCCCGGCGTTCGTCCGGCCCGAGCAGGGCCACCTCGCCGATGCGCTGGTCCGGATCGGCGACCAGCGCCTGCAGCAGCCGCCGGAAGTACCCCACCAGCCGGCGCGCCCGGTCCTCGTCGAGGATGTCGACGCTGTACTCCAGCCGGCCCCAGATCCGCGGGCCGTCCTCGAACAGGTCGAGCAGCAGGTCGAACTTGGCTGTCCTCGACTCGACCGCAAGCGGCTGCACCTGCAGCGCGCCGTGGTTCCAGGCCGGGAACGGCACGTTCTCCTGGAACAGGGGGGTACGGGACAGCGACCGTTCGGGCTGTACCTCCTCCACGACGCGCTCGAACGGTACCGCCTGGTGCTCGAACGCCTCCAGACACCCGCCGCGCACCCGTTGCAGCAGGTCGCGGAAGGTCGGGTTGCCGGACAGGTCGGTGCGCAGCGCCAGGATGTTCACGAAGAACCCGATGAGCGGCTCGATCTCGGCGAGTGGCCGGTTCGCCACCGGGGTACCGATGACCACGTCCTCGCTGTCGCTGACCCGGTACAGCAGCGCGGCGAGGGTGGCGGCCAGGACCATGAACACGGTGGCACCCTCGTCGCGGGCCAGCGCGCGCAGCTTGGCCACGAGCGCGGCCGGCAATTCGACGGGCAGGCCGGCACCCCGGTAGGTCTTCTCCTTCGGCCGCGGCCGGGAGAGCGGCAGGCCGGTCTCCGCGGGCGCGCCGGCCAGCCGCTGTACCCAGTAGGACAGCTCGGCCGCCCACCCGGCCGTCGACGCCGGATCCTGTTGCCAGGCCGCGAAGTCCGGGTACTGAATCGCCAGCTCGGACAGCTGTGCGGCGCCGCCGGATATCCGCGCCGAGTACAGCTCGACCAGATCGCGCATCAGCACACCCATTGACCATTGATCGGCGACGATGTGATGGATGGCCAGCAGTACCAGCGTCTCGTCGCCGGTGCAGCGCAGCAGTTCCACCCGCAGCAGCGGACCGGTGCTCAGGTCGAACGGTCGGTCCAGCAGCCGCTCGGTACGGCGGCTGACCTCCTGCGCCCGTGCCTGCGCGGGCCGATCGCGCAGGTCGACCACCCGCACCTCCGGCGGAAGGTCGGGCCGCACCTGCTGGAATGGACGCCCCTCAACCTCGAAGAACACCGTCCGCAGCGCCTCGTGCCGGCGGACCACCTCCGCGCAGGCGTCGCTGAACGCCTCGGGCCGGAAGTCGCCGCGCACCCGTAGCGTGGCCGGGATGACGTAGGCGGTGCGGTTGGCGGTGAACCGGTCGAGGAACCACAGCCGGCGCTGGGCGAAGGTCAGCGGTGCCGGGGCGGAAGGGTCGGCGCGGCGCACCACGGCCTGCCGCGCGGTCCGGTCGACGCCCTCGGCGCGCAGCAGGTTCGCCAGCAGCTCCAGCCGACCGGCAGAGAGGTTCACCCGTGGTGAGGCGGTCATCGGTGCTCCTCCCCGGCCGGCCCGCTGCTGCCCAGCGCCTGGGCCACCTGCTCGTCGGACAGCGTGCTCAGCTTGATCACAAGCTCGGCGGTCCGCTCGACGACCTCGCGCCGGCCGCCGCCCAGCAGCGCCTCGGCCAGTCCGGCCACGGTCGGCTCGCTGAAGACCCGGTGCAGCGGCAGGTCCACCTGGAACGCGTCCCGGATCCGGGCGACGACGCGGGTGCTGAGCAGCGAGTGACCGCCCAGGGCGAAGAAGTCGTCGAGTACCCCGACGCGGTCCAGCCCCAGGATCTCGGCCCATATCCCGGCCAGTACCTGCTCGACGGCGTTGCGGGGCGCCAGGTACGTGGCAGCCGTGGCCCGGCGGCTGCTGTCGGGCGCAGGCAGGGCCGTGCGGTCGACCTTGCCGTTGGGCGACAGTGGCAACGCGTCGAGGAGCACGTACGCCGAGGGGACCATGTAGTCGGGCAGCCGCCGGCTCAGGCCGGCCCGCAGCGCGGGCAGCAGCGCGCGCGCCCGGCGGCGCGCCACGCCGTTGACGTAGGCGGCCCAGGGCAACGGATCCGCCGCCGGCGGTACCGTCCACGCCGGTTGCCCACTGCCGTCGCAGCGCCGGACCACCAGGTCGAAGCGCCCGTCCGGACCGTGCCGGGACCAGTCCAGGTCGATCCGGTACCCGGTCTCCCGGCCCAGCCGCCACAGCTCGTCCGGGTCGGCCGCGCCGTCCACGGGTTCTGCAGCGGCCGCGGGTCCTGCGGTGGCAGGGGGTTCCCCGGCGGCCAGGCGGCGCACGATGTCGAGGTACGGGCGCAGCCGGGCGTTGGGCACGTCGCGGATCGCCAGCAGATCGGGGCGGTCCTCGGCCAGCCGGGCGCGCAGGGCCGGTACCGTCAACTCCTGCGCCGTCCAGTCCAGCCACTCGCCGGCCCCGGTGGGCTCGGCCGCCCCGCCGACGGTGCCGGTCGTGTCGGCTCCGTCGACGGTCAGCAGCACGTCGTAGCGGAAGCGGGTCATCTCGTTGCCGTGGCTGCCCCGCTTCGGCAGTACCCGCACGCCGGTGATCTGCGGCAGGCGGGCGGGCAGCGCGGTGAACAGGCGCGGATCGATGACCAGTTCCTCGTCGTCGGCGACCGCGCGGCGGATCCGCTCCAGCACCTGCTCCGGCGGCAGTTCCGGTGCGGCCCGCGTCGCCTGTACCGATGCGTGAAAGCACTCCAGCAGCGGCAGGCTGCGCACGTCCCCGACGAGGAGCACGCCGCCCGGCGCGACCCGCGCGACCGCGGCGTCCAGGGCGCGCAGCAGGTACTCCTCGTCGGGGAAGTACTGCACGACCGAGTTGAGCACGACGATGTCGAACCGTCCGTCGGGTAGCGTGTCCACCTTGTCGGCCGGGCATTCGAACAGCTCCACCCGGCCGGCGCCGTGACCCGGCCCGTCGAGATGCCGCCGCAGGTTCCGCAGGGCGACCGGCGAGATGTCGGTTGCCCAGTACCGCTCGCACTGGGCCGCGACCTGGAAGAGGATCAGGCCCGTCCCGCAGCCGATGTCGAGTACGGAGCGCGGCTGGCGGTCGAGCACGAGCTCCGCGGTGTGCGCGACCCATTCGCGCATCTGCTCGGCCGGGATCGGAACGCCTGTGTAGCTGCTGTTCCACCCACGGATGTCGAAATTCGGGTCCAGGTCGTCGAGGGCCCGGTCGTCGAGGGCCTGGTCGTCGAGGGCCTGGTCGTAGGCGGCGTCCCAGACGTGGCGCCACTGGTTGCTGGCGGTAACCTCGGCGGGCGCGGCCTCGTCGTCGGGGGTCGCGGCGTCGTCGGGTACCACGTAGGCCACCAGGCGCTGGTCGCCCGGGGTGTCCTCGCGGACCGTCACCACCGCCTGCCGGACGGCCGGCTGCTGGGCCAGCACGGACTCGATCTCGCCGAGCTCGATGCGGAACCCGCGCAGCTTGACCTGGTGGTCCAGCCGGCCGAGGAACTCGATGCCGCCGTCCGCGCGGCGGCGCACCAGGTCACCGGTGCGGTACAGCCGGTCGCAGCGGCCGTCGGGGTAGGGGTTGGGCACGAAGCGCTGCGCGGTCAGGTCGGGCCGGGCGAGGTACCCGCGAGCCAGCCCGGCGCCGCCGATGTACAGCTCGCCGGGGACGCCGAGCGGCGCCAGCCGGCCGGCCTCGTCGAGTACCTGCAGGTCGGTGTTCGCGATCGGCTCGCCGATGCAGACCGGGCCGGCGCCCACGCGGCCCGTCGAGGACCAGATCGTCGTCTCGGTCGGTCCGTACATGTTCCACAGCGTCACGCCCGTGGCCAGCAGCCGTTGCGCGAGCTCCTCGGGCAGCGCCTCACCGCCCACGAGCACCCGCAGGCCGGGGCGGCCGGGCCAGCCGGCGTCCAGCAGCATCCGCCAGGTGGCCGGCGTCGCCTGCATCACGGTCGCCGCGGAAGCGGCGAGCAGGTCGCCCAGCCGCTCCCCGTCCGCGGCGAGCTCCCGGCCGGCCAGCACGACCCGGGCCCCAACGACCAGGGGCAGCAGCAGTTCGAGCATCGCGATGTCGAACGACAGCGTGGTGACGGCCAGCAGCGCGTCGGTGGGCTCGATGCCGGGCCGCTCCTCCATCGCGTACAGGAAGTTGCCCAGCGCGCCGTGCGGGATCTGCACGCCCTTCGGCCGTCCGGTCGAGCCGGAGGTGTAGATGACGTAGGCCAGGTCGGCCGGGTCCACCGCCACGCCGGGCGCCGTACCCGACTCCGCCGCCAGCTCCTCGCGGATCTCGTCCAGGCACCAGACGGCGGCCTCGACGCCGCCCAGCCGGTCGTCCAGCCGCTCCAGGACCGGCCGCTGCGTCAGCAGTACCGGCAGCCCCGAGTCGGCCACCATGAAGGCGATCCGGTCGGGCGGGAAGCCCGGGTCCAGCGGTACGTAGGCGCCGCCGGCCTTCAGCACGCCCAGCATCGCCGCCAGCATCTGTGGCGACCGGTCCAGGCAGATGCCCACCAGCACGTCCGGCCCGACGCCGGCACGCCGCAACCGGTGCGCCAGCTGGTTGGCCTGCCGGTCCAGTTCGCCGTACCGCAGGACGGTGTCCACGTCGCGCACCGCCTCGGCCCGCGGCGTCCGCGCCGCCTGCCGCGCGAAGCGTTCGTGCGCGAGCAACGGCTCGGGCCAGCGCCGGTAGGTGTCGTTCCACTGCAGGCGCAGGCGGCGCTCCTCGTCGGCGCCGAGCATCGGTACCTCGGTGACCGGCCGGTCCGGGTCGGCGAGCAGGTTGCGCACCAGCAGCGCCAGGTGCCGGGACAGTCGCGCGACGGTGGCCGCGTCGAACAGGTCGCTGTTGTACGCGAACCGGCCGGCGATGGTCTCCGGCCGGTCGAACACCTCCAGTTCCAGGTCGAAGCGGGCGGTGGAGCCGGGCACGTCGAGCGCCTCCAGCTTCAAGCCGGCCACGTCGAACTCCGGTAGCGCGATGTTCTGGAAGATGAACGACACCTGGAACACCGGGGAGCGGGACAGGTCCCGGGGCGGCTGCAGCTCCTCGACCAGCCGCTCGAAGGGCAGCTCCTGGTGGGCGAAGGCGCCCAGGCACACCTGCCGTACCCGGCCGAGCAGCTCGCGGAACGTCGGCCGGCCGGACAGGTCGGTGCGCAGCGGGAGGGTGTTCACGAAGAACCCGATCAGCCGCTCGATCTCCGGCCGCCCCCGGTTGGCCACCGGTACCCCGACCACGATGTCGTCCTGGCGGCTGTACCGGTGCAGCAGCACCTGGAACGCGGCCAGCAGGGTCATGAACGGGGTCGTGCCCTCCCGCTGGCTCAGCGCCCGCAGGTCCGACGTGACCGGCCCGCTCAGTTCGAAGGGGCACGATCCGCCGTTGGTGGTCTGCACGGCCGGCCGGGGGTGGTCGGTGGGCAGGTCCAGGGCGGGTGGCGCGTCGGCGAGGGCCTGCTTCCAGTACTCCACGTCGGCGGCCAACAGCCGGCCGTCGAGCCGCCGGCGTTGCCAGACCGCGTAGTCCGCGTACTGGATGGGCAGCGCGGGCAGCGCCGGGTCGGTACCGGTCCGGTAGGCCCGGTACAGCGCGACCAGTTCGCCGACGGCGACCGACATGGACCACAGGTCGGCCGCGATGTGGTGCATGGTCAGCAGCAGCACGTGCTCGTCCGGTGCCAGGCGCAGGAACCTGACCCGCAGCAGCGGACCGGTCCGCAGGTCGAATGGCCGGGCGAACTCCGCGCGCGCCAGCGCCTGGATCTCCGCCTCGCCCCCCGGGCCGCGCAGGTGCGCGCAGTCGACGACGGTGAACTCCGGCTCGGACCGCTCGGCGATCACCTGGACCGGCTGCCCATCGACCTCGTCGAAGGTGGTGCGCAGCGCCTCGTGCCGCCGCACGATCTCCAGGCAGGCCCGCCGCCAGGCGTCCAGATCGAGCGGGCCGCGGATGCGTACCGCGCTCGGGATGTTGTACGCCGCGTTGCCCGGTGCCAGGCGTTCCAGGAACCACAGCCGCTGCTGAGGAAACGACGCGGGGAACCGGTGGCGCCCCGGGTGGCGGGCGCGCAGCCGGTCGGCCAGCAGTGCGCGTTTCTCGGCGGGCGACAGGTTGCCCAGGTCGGTGGCGCTCATGGTGCGGCCTCCCCCTCTTCGCCCCGTCCACTCGCTTCCTCAGTTGGCTGCTCGCCGAGCAGCTCCCGCAGCCGGGCGTCCACCTCGTCGTCGGACAGGTCGTCGAGCCCGTCCAGGTCGTCGAGGCTGTCCAGGTCGTCGCCCGGCCGCTGGCGGGACAGCACCGGAATGGCATCCTCGGCGCTGTCCGCGGTGCCGCCACCGGTGTGCGCGGTCAGTACCGCGACCGTGTGCGCCACGGTGGGCGCGTCGAAGAACCCGCGCAGGTCCAGGTCCACCCCGAAGTGACCGCGGATCTTCGCGCCGATCTGTACCGCGGCCAGCGAGTGCCCGCCGAGGGCGAAGAAGTCGTCGTCGACGCCGATCCGGTCGACGCCGAGGACCTCCTGCCAGATGGCGACGACCGCTTTCTCCGCCTCGGTCCGCGGGGCGGTGTACGGGGTGGCGAGGTCAGGTCGCGGATGGGTACCGCCCAGCGGCGCGAGCCGTTCGACTTCGCCAGCCAGCAGCGCGGGGGTGATCGTGCCGGCCAGCCGGCGCAGGGTCGCCAGGTCCCGGCTGGACACGAGCACGTGGTCGGGTACCGCCGGGGCGCGCAGGAGGCGCCCGAACGCGGCGACGGCGTCCTCGCTGGGCATGCCCTCGCCGAGCGTCGCCAGCACGCCCGGGGCGGCGCCGTGCTCCGGCTCGTCGGCCGGTGCAGCCGCGGCCCGCTGGATCTGGTCGACCAGACCGTCCACGTCGTTGATCCGCTTGATGCTGAAGTCCACGACGCGCACCAGCAGCCGGCCCTCGGGATCGAGCAGCTCCATGTCGCAGGTGAGCGTCTCGCCGGAGGCGTCCGCGGACTCCTTGAGCTCGACGTAGCAGTGCACGGTCGCGGTCAGCCCCGCCCACACGCGGACGCTGCGGTAGGCCAGCGGCAGGTAGTAGACGTCGCGGGCATGGATGCGCGCCGCGGCGCCGGCGACGTCCAGCAGTGCCGGGTGCAGCGGGTACCGGTCCAGGTCGGCCCGGAACGCGTCGTCGAGCTGGAGGGTGACCAGCAGGCGGCGCTCACCGATACGGACCCGGCGCAGGCAGCGCCACCGCGGGCCGAACGTGAACCGGATCCGGCCGCCCTGTTCCACGACGTCCAGCTTGAGCCGGCGCTTGAGTTCGTCCTCGCTGTCGATGACCTCCGTGACCGTGCACCGGCGGGCCACCTCGTCAAGGTCGCGGCTCGGTTCGACGGCCTCGTCGGGGAACGACACCCACCCGCTCGCGTGCTCCTGCCAGACCGGGGCCGGGCCGACCGCGGTCCCGGGGCCGGCGGCGCTGCGTACCGTGAACCGGACCCGGTCCCCGTCGCGTTCGACAGTGGTGAAGATCTCGCGGGTCTGCCCGTCCGGCACGATGACCGGCATCGTGAACAGGACGTCGTGCAGCTCGATCGGCCGGCCGCCGGCCCGTCCGGCCACCGCGGCCCGGACCAGTTCGAGGTAGGTCGTGCCGGGGACGAGGCCGTGGCCCATGATGCGGTGCTCGTCGACGACCCAACTGTCGGCGGTGCTCAGCTGCGTGGCGTAGGTCTGCGCGTCCTCCGTCTGGTGCACCAGGCGTTGCAGCAGCGGATGTCCGGTCGGCTCGCCCGGCGGTTGCCCGGCGCGCAGCCGCGCGGCCAGGCCGGCGGCCATGCCGATGCCGCGCCAGGTGTCCCAGGCGACCGAGCACACCGGCGCGCCGGTGGTCTGCCGCTTCCACTGCGCGTATCCGTCGAGGAAGGCGTTGGCGGCGGCGTAGTCGCTCTGGCCGGGCCCGCCGAGGACCGCGGTCAGCGACGAGCACAGCAGGATGAAGTCGGGCCGGTCGTCGCGGCAGGCCCGGTCGAGTACCAGGGTGCCGCGGGTCTTGGCGGCGAGCACGTCGTCGACGTCGGCCCGGGACTTGCCGGCGATGAGCCCCCGTGACGGTACCCCGGCCGCGTGGACCACCCCGTCGAGCGGGCCGTACCGGCGTAGCTCGGCGACCGCCCGGCCGGTTTCCGCGAGGTCGGTCACGTCGGCGCGCAGTTGCAGGAGCCGCAGCCGGCGGATGCGGGTACCGGTGGGGTCGTGCTCGTCGTGGCCGGCCAGCCAGTCGTCCCACTCCGGTTCGGCCGGCAACGGCGACCGGCCGAGCAGGCCTAGCACGGGTGCCTGTACCGTGCGCGCGATGTGCTCGGCGAGGGCGAGCCCGACGCCGCCCAGGCCGCCGGTGATGAGGTACCGGCCGCCGGCGCGCAGGTGGATCCGGTCGTCGGGGGTGGTGGCGAGCCGGATCCGGTCGAATTCGCGGACCCACCAGTGCCGCCCGCGCAGCGCGAGCTCCCGCTCGCCGGTGGGGCGGTTCAGCACCCACCGGACGGCCTCGACGGCGGCACCGGCGGGGTCGGCGGGATCCGTGCCGCTGAGGTCCAGGACGCGGCAGGTGACGTCGGGTACCTCCTGCGGGATCACCGTGGCGGCACCGAGCAGGGCCGCGTTCTCCGGCTGCAGCCGCTCGTCTCCGGTGACGCTGAAGACTCCGCGGCACAGCACGTCGATCGCGGCCGGTACCGGCGGGCGCGCGTCGCCGATGCCTTGCGCCAGCGCGAGCAGGCTGTCGAACCCGAACCGGCGCCCCCGGTCGAGCGCGGCCTCGTCCAGCTCCCCGGCGGGTGCCCCGGACAGGCTCCACAGGTGCACGAACCGCACGGCCGTGGCCGCTCCGACGTCCAGCGCGCCGATGAGCCGGGTGAGGTGGTCGCGGTCGGCCGGGTCCACTGACCAGGAACCGTCGCCGTGGTGGCTCAGGTCGGTACCGGCGGCCACCGGCACGACGGTCGCGCCCTCGGCGGCAAGCCGCTGCGCGAGCTGCCGACCCAGGTCCAGCTCGTTGCCGAGCACGACCCAGACGGCACCGCCGGCGGGCTGCGGCCCCGCGCCCGGCTCGGGCAGGCGCTTCCAGCCCGGGGTGTGGAACCAGTCGTCGACCGACCCCGCGGCGGCCGGGCCGTCCGGTTCGTCGCCGGCCGGTTCGTGGCCGGCCGTGGCTGGCTCGGGCTCGACCCAGTAGCGCTGCCGCTGGAAGGCGTAGCCGGGCAGGGGCTGCGGGCGGCGGTCCTGGCCGGCGTAGAAGCCGGTCCAGTCCACCGGCACCCCCGCGCTCCACAGGTCGGCGAGGCTGTTCAGCAGGTACTCGTCGTCCGCGCGGTTGTCGTTCGGATGCCGCAGCGTGGCGACCAGCGTCCGGCCGCCGCGCCACGCACGGTGCTGGCGTACCACGTTGGCCAGCGTCTGGCCCGGCCCCACCTCGACGAGCGCGACCGTGGGATCGGCGAGCAGCGCCTCGACCGCCTCGGTGAACCGCACCGGGTGACGCAACTGGCGGCCCCAGTACTCGGCACTGGTCGCCTCGCCATCGGTGATCCAGGTGCCGGTCACGTTCGACAGGAACGGGATGCGCGGCGGGTTCAGCCGGACCGTGCGCAACTCGTCCACGAGCGGACCGACGGCACCGTCCATGCTCGGCGAGTGGAACGCGTGTGAGGTGTGCAGCCGGCGGCAGCCGACGCCGGCCGCGGCGAGCCGGTGCCGCAGATCTTCCACTGCCGCGGCCGGCCCGGCGACCACGGTCAGCGCGGTGGAGTTGACGGCGGCCACGCTCAGCCCGTCGCCCAGCCAGCGGGCGGTGTCGGGCTCGGGCAGGAACACCGCGAGCATGGCGCCGGGCGGCATCGCCTGCACCAGCCGCCCGCGGGCGGCGACCACCCGGACGGCGTCGGCAAGGTCGAAGACCCCGGCCAGGCAGGCGGCCACGTACTCGCCGATGCTGTGCCCGAGCATCGCCCGGGGCGCGACCCCCCAGGCGCCCCACAACCGGGCCAGCGCGTACTCGACGGCGAACAGGGCAGGCTGGGTGATCGCGGTCTGGGCCAGCCGCCCGGCGGCGTCGGCCCGCCCGGGCGGCGGGAACAGCAACGCCCGCAGGTCCTCGCCGAGGTACCCGGTGAACAGGTCGACGCACCGGTCCAACTCGGCCGCGAACACCGGCTCGTGCCCGTACAGGCCGCGCGCCATGTCGACGTACTGAGCGCCCTGCCCGGGGAACAGGAAGGCGACCGGTACCTGCGCGGCGGTGGCCGCGGTGCCGTCGGCGAAGCCTGGGCGGCGCAGGGCCGCGACGGCCTCACCGGGCTCACGGCAGACCACGGCGCGGCGGTACTCGAAGGGGTGACGCCGGCAGGCCAGCGTGAACGCGACGTCGTCGAGGTCGGTGTCGGGGTGCCGGTCCAGCTGTTCGGCCAGCCGCCCGGCGTTGGCCGCCAGCGCCGCGCTCGTGTGCCCGGACAGCGCCAGCACGTGCAGCGGCCGGGACGGGCCGCCGGCCTCGGGGGGCGGTCCTTCCTCGAGGACGACGTGCACGTTGGTACCGCCGATGCCGAACGAGCTGACCCCGGCCCGGCGCGGCTGGCCACCCCGCGGCCACGGCCGCAGCTCGGTGTTGACGAAGAACGGGCTGGTTTCCAGGGCGAGCTGCGGGTTGGGTCGGTGGTGGTGGAGGGTGGCCGGGATGGCCTCGTGGGTTAGCGCCAGGGTGGCCTTGATCAGAGCGGTGACCCCGGCGGCGGCGTCGAGGTGACCGACGTTGCTCTTGACCGACCCGATCGCGCAGAAGCCGCTGCGGTCGGTGCGCTCGCGGAACGCCCGGGTCAGCGCGGCGATCTCGATCGGGTCACCCAGCACGGTACCGGTGCCGTGGGTCTCGACGTAGCCGATGGTCGCCGGGTCCACGTCGGCGACCGCGAGGGCCTCGGCGATGACCGCGGCCTGGCCGTCGACGCCGGGCGCGGTGTAGCCGACCTTGACCGAGCCGTCGTTGTTGACGGCGGTGCCGCGGATGACGGCGGCGATGCGGTCGCCGCTGTCCCGCGCGTCGGTGAGCCGGCGCAGGACGACGACGCCGACCCCGTTGCCGGCCACGGTACCCCCGGCGTCGGCGTCGAAGGCGCGGCAGTGCCCGTCCGGGGAGAGGATCCCGCCCGGCTCGTACCGGTACCCGCCGACCAGCGGGACGCTGACCGAGACCCCGCCGGCCAGCGCGATATCGCAGTCCCCGTCGAGCAGGCTCTGGCAGGCCAGGTGCACCGCGGTCAGCGAGGTGGAGCATGCGGTCTGCACGGTGACGCTGGGGCCGCGCAGGTCCAGCTTGTAGGACACCCGGGTGGCGAGGAAGTCCTTGTCGCTGGCGATCAGCGTCTGGTAGCTACCGGCGGAGTCCACGGCCCGCGCGTTGGCCATCAGGTTGAACAGCAGGTAGGAGTTGAGGCTCGTCCCGGCGAACACGCCGATGCGCCCGGGGAAGCCGCGCGGGTCGCAGCCGGCGGACTCCAGGGCGTGCCAGGCGCATTCGAGGAGCACCCGGTGCTGCGGGTCCAGGATCTCCGCCTCGCGCGGGCTGAAGCCGAAGAAGCCGGCGTCGAACAGGTCGGCGTCGGGCAGTACCCCCTTGGCCTTGACGTAGCCGTCCGCGCGCAGCAGCGCCGGCCGTACGCCCGCGGCGAGCAGTTCCTCGTCGGACGCGAAGGTGATGCCCTCGCGGGCTGCCGCCAGGTTCTCCCAGAAGGTCTCCACGTCGGCGGCGCCCGGGAAACGCCCGGCCAGTCCGATGATGGCGACGTGACCTTCCTCGGCGTTGGTCGACACGCCGATCACCCTCCGATCCGGGACTGCGCGCGGCGCGCGGCGGTCTGTTGACGTTGCGGCAGGGCGTGGCGGCGCGCCCGCGCACGGTCCGTCGGCGCGCTCTGTTGCGGCGCCGCCGCCTGGCTCAGGTACCCGGCCAGCGATCCGACGGTCGGGTACTGGAACAGCTCGACCATCGACACCTCGCGTCCCAGCATCCCGGCCAGCCGGGTCCTCAGTTCCGAAACGAGCAGGGAGTGGCCGCCGAGGTCGAAGAAGTTGTCGTCGGCGCCGACCCGCTCGACGCCGAGCAGCTCGCACCACACCTGCGCGATCGAGCGTTCCAGGTCGTCGCGCGGCGCCACGAACGGCGTGTGCAGCTCGGGTCGGGCCAGCTCCGGCTCGGGCAGGGCGGCCCGGTCGACCTTGCCGTTGGGGGTCAGCGGCAGCGCCGGCAGCGTGACGAACGCCGACGGCACCATGTACTCGGGCAGCCGCTGCTTCAGGTGCCCGATCAGCTCGTCCGCACCCGGCCGGCCGGCACCGGCCACCACATACGCGACCAGGCGCACGTCGCCGGCACCGAACTCGCGCGCCACCACCAGCGCCTCGCGCACCGACGGGTGGCCGGTCAGCACCGACTCGATCTCGCCGAGCTCGATGCGGAATCCGCGCAGCTTCATCTGGTGGTCCAGCCGGCCGAGGTATTCGATCGCGCCGTCGTCGCGGTACCGGGCCAGGTCGCCGGTCCGGTACAGGCGCGCGCCCGGTTCGAAGGGGTTGGGGATGAACTTCTCGGCGGTCAGCCGCGGCCGGTTCAGGTATCCCCGGGCCAGGTTGCGCCCGCCGATGTGCAGCTCGCCGGGCACCCCGACGGGAACCGGTTGCAGGT
Source organism: Actinomycetota bacterium (assembly GCA_005885555.1). Classification (GTDB taxonomy): domain Bacteria; phylum Actinomycetota; class Actinomycetes; order Mycobacteriales; family Micromonosporaceae; genus AC-43. The sequence continues at coordinate 21,283 of VAWN01000016.1, read as the reverse complement.
ACCGGTCCAGCACGTGCATCCGGGTGTTGGCGATGGGGAAGCCGATGGGTACCGGCCGCGGGTCGCCGTCGCTGCGGCAGGTCCAGGCGGTCACGTCCACCGCGGCCTCGGTGGGGCCGTAGAGGTTGTACAGCGCGGCATCCGACGTCGCGAAGAACCGCTCCTGCAGGTCCCTCGGCAACGCCTCGCCACTGCACACCACCCGGCGCAGGCTGGGGCACCGCGCCGCGTCGGGTTCGCGGAGGAAGACCTGCAACATCGACGGGACGAAGTGCACGGTGGTGATCGCCTCGGCGCGGATCGTCTCGGCCAGGTACCGGCTGTCCTTGTGCCCCTCGGGCCGGGCCACGACCAGCGTGGCGCCGGCCATCAGCGGCCAGAAGAACTCCCACACCGATACGTCGAACGAGAACGGCGTCTTCTGCAGTACCCGGTCGGTGCCGTCCAGCCGGTACGCGTCCTGCATCCACAGCAGCCGGTTGCGGATCGCCGCGTGCACGTTCGGCACGCCCTTGGGTCGCCCGGTGGAACCGGAGGTGTAGATGACGTAGGCGAGGTCCTCGCCGTCGACGGCGACATCGGGATTGGCCGCGGACTCGCCGGCGAGCGTTTCGGCCAGCTCGGCCACGCAGAGCACCTCGGCGTCGCCGGTGTCCAGGCCGGCCAGCACGTCGCGCTGCGCGAGCAGCACCGGTACCTTCGCGTCGGCGAGCATGTAGGCGAGGCGGGCGCGCGGATAGCCCGGGTCGAGGGGTACGTACGCCGCCCCGGCCTTGAGCACCGCCAGCAGGCTCACCACCAGCTCGACGCAGCGCTGCATACAGACGCCGACGAGGACGTCGCGGCCGACCCCGAGCCGGCGCAGCCGGTGGGCCAGCTGGTTGGCCCGGGTGTTCAACTGTGCGTAGGTCAGCGTGTGCCCGTCGAACCGCAGCGCCGCCGCTCCGGGGTCGCGCTCCACCTGGCGCTCGAAGCACTGGTGGAGCCACCCGTCCGGCCAGGACCGTCCGGTCGCGTTGCCCTGGTGCAGGATCCGCTGCCGCTCCACCGCGTCGAGCAGGGGCAGCAGGTCGACCGGCTGGTCCGGGTGGACCAGGACCAGCTCGGTGAGGCGACGGAAGTGGCCGGCCAGCCGGGCCATGGTGGACTCGTCGAACAGGTCGCGGTCGTACTCGAACCAGCCGCGCAGTGCCCCGTCGTCGGCGAAGAACTGCAATTCCAGGTCGAACCGGGCGCCGTCGGCGCGCAGCGGCAGCCGGCGCAGCCGCACCCCGGCCATGGCCAGGGTGGGCAGCGGGTCACTCTGGTACGACAGGCTCACCTGGAAGATCGGCGGCCGGCTCAGGTCGCGTGGCGGCTTCAGCTCCGCCACCACCCGCTCGAACGGCACGCTCTGGTGCGAGTAGGCGCCCAGGCAGCCGTCGCGGACCCGGCGGAGCACCTCGACGAAGTCCGGGTCGCCACCCAGGTCCGTGCGTACCGGCAGGGTGTTGACGAAGAACCCGATCAGCGGCTCGATCTCGGCGCGGGTGCGGTTGGCCATCGGTACCCCGACCACGATGTCGTCCTGGTTGCTGTACCGGTGCAGCAGGATCTGGAACACGGCCAGCAGCGCCATATAGGTGGTCGCGCCGTGCCGCTTGGCCAGCCCGTCCAGCCGGCCCAGCACCGTTGCGGGCAGCTCGAACGGCACCGAGGCGCCGTTGAACCCCTGTACCGCCGGACGGGGCCGGTCGGTCGGCAGCTCCAGTACCGGCGGCGCTCCGGCCAGGTGCGCCCGCCAGTACGCGAGGTCCGCGCCGAGGTCCGCCTCCCGCAGCCAGCGCTGCTGCCAGGTGGCGAAGTCGCCGTACTGGATGGCGAGGTCGGGCAGCGGGCAGGGGCGGCCGGCGAGGTACGCCTCGTAGAGCGCGGACAGCTCGGCGACGAGGATCCCCACCGACCAGCCGTCGGAGATGAGGTGGTGCATGGCGACCACGAGCACGTACTCCTCGTCGCCGGTGCGCAGCAGCCGGACCCGCAGCAGCGGCCCGGCGGCGAGGTCGAACGGCTCGTGCAGCGTCGCGTCGATCTGCGTGGCGAGGTCGCCGGCGGACCGCAGGTCCACCTCGGGCAGGTCGAGCGTCAGTTCCGCGGCGACGACCTGGGCCGGCCGGCCCTCGCGCAAGCGGAACGTGGTGCGCAGCGGCTCGTGCCGCCGCACGATCTCGTTGACCGCCGCACGCAGTACGCCCGCGTCCAGCGGCCCGCTGATGCGTACCGCCGCCGGAATGACGTAGGCCGGGTTGTGCGGCTTGAGCTGTTCGAGGAACCAGATGCCCTGCTGCATCACGGAAATCGGGAAGGCGTTCTCCTCCCGCGACTGCTCCCGCATCAGCTTGGCGAACAGGGCGCGCTTCTCCGGTGCCAGGGCGGCGATCCGCTCGTCGAGATTGCTCATGACGCCTGCTCCTCCAGTTGGGCCAGCAGCCGCTCCGCGACGTCGTCGACGCGCTGCACCCGGGGGATGACGACTGGAGTGCTGTCACCGTCCACTGTGGACAGCTCGGTGACGATGTGGGCGACCAGCGTGCGCACGGTGGCGCGGTCGAGCAGTACCGAGATCGGCAGCGCGACGCCGAGCCGGCTCTCCACCTCGTTCTTGAGCTCCACCGCCATCAGCGAGTCCAGGCCGAGATCGATCAGCGGGTGGTCCAGCCCCACGGTCGAGGACTTGCCGCCCAGCGTGGCGGTGATGCTGGGTACGAGCGCCTCGGTCAGCGCCGGTGCGCGCTGGTCCGGCGGCCGCGCGAGCAGGTCCGCGCGCGACGGCAGCGCGCTGCGCCGGGCGGCCTTGCCCGACCGCGCCCCGTCGTGCCCGTCCAGCAGCCTGGCGAGCAGAGCCGACCCGGACACGTCCCGGTACCGCCGGCCCCAGTCGGACCAGTCCACCGGCATCACCGCGACCTGCGCGTCGCCGTGCGCCAGCAGGCGGTGGAAGATCCGCAGCGCCTGCTCCGGGATCAGGGTACCCATGCCGCGGCTGAGTCCCGGTGTGGCGTTGGCACCGCGCGCCGCCAGGCCGGTCTGCGACCAGATCCCCCAGTTGATGGTCAGCGCGGGTTTTCCGGCGTTGCGCCGCAGCTGCGCCAGGCTGTCCAGGAAGGCGTTGGCCGCGGCGTAGCTCGCGACGAACGGGGAGCTGAGGATGGAGCTGGTCGACGAGAACAGGACGAAGAAGTCCAGCGGCCGGTCACCGAGCAGGCGGTGCAGTACCCACGCGCCGACGGCCTTGGGCCGCAGGTGCTGTTCCAGGTCGGCCGGGCGCAGGTCGACCAGCGGCGCGACGTCGCCGACACCGGCCGCGTGAACCACGCCCCGGATCGGCGGCCAGCCCTCCCGGTCGAAGCGCTCGATGAATTCCCGTACGGCGTGCTCGTCGGAGACGTCCAGCGACTCGACGATGACGCTCGCGCCCAGCGACTCCAGCTCGCGGATCGTCGCCACCCGCTGCCCGGCCGGGTCGTCGGCGGCCAGGTCGGCCCAGTCCCGCCGGGGCGGGATGGGGGTGCGGCCGACGAGCACGAGGCGGCGGGCGCCGGCGCGCACCATCGAGCGGGCGACCGCGCTGCCCACCCCGCCCAGTCCACCGGTGATGAGGTAGCTGGCGTCCGGCCGCCACACCGTGCCCGGGGCGGGCGGGTCGGGCAGTTGACCGCGGACCAGGCGCGCGACGTGGCGGTGTCCGTCGCGCAGGGCGATCTGGTCCTCGCCGTCGCGGTGCGCGATCTCGCCGAGCAGCTGCGCCGCCAGCGACCGTGGCTCGGCCCCGGGATCCAGGTCGACCAGGCCGCCCCACAGCGCGGTGTGCTCCTGCTGCAACGAGCGGCCCAGTCCCCACAGGGTCGACTGGCCGACGGCCAGCGCTGTCGGGCCGGCCTCGCCGGGCTGTACCGCGCCCCGGGTGACCAACCACAGCCGGGTCGGGCGGGTGCCGCCGGCCCGGGCGAGTGCCTGCGCCAGGTGGATCGCGCTCATGCAGCCGTCCCACTGCTCTTGGAGCAGGCCCTCCACGGTGTCCGGCTCGGTAGCCCGGTCCCGCACGCTGCGCAGGTGCACCACCTGCAGGCTCTCGTCCGCGGCGAGGTCCAGGTCGTCCAGCAGGCGCAGGAGATGTTCCGGGGTGTCGAGCGGGACGACCGCCTCACCGGCCCGCTCGTAGCGATAGGCCGGGCCGGGGACGACCCGCACGCACCGGGAGCCGCGCTGCGCCACCAGCGCGGCCAGCTCGTCGCCCACACCGGTCTCGTCCGCCAGTACCAGCCAGGTCTCCTTGGCTCCGGCCACTGTGGATGGAGCGGTGAAGGCCGGTCCGGCGGGCTCCCACGTCAGCCGGTACACCAGATCGGCGTCGTCGACGTCACCGGCGGCGTCTACGCCGTCCGGCGCGGCGGCAGCACCGTCCCATGTGGACGGTACCGGCTGGTGGCGCCGCTCCGGCCAGCAGCGGGTCCGCTCGAATGGGTACGTCGGTACCGGCGAACGCGCGCCAGTCCACGTCGGCACCGTGCACGTACAGCCGGGCGAGGCTGGACAGGATGACCGGCCAGTCCCCCTGGTTCGGTCGCAGGCTGGGCAGCAGGAGGCCGGCGCCGTCGGCGGGCTGGGCTTCGCCGACCAGGCCGAGCAGGGTGGGGGCGGGCCCGACCTCGACGAAGTTGCGGTACCCCATGGCCGCCAAGGTGGCGATGCCGGCGGCGAAAAGCACCGGCCGGCGGGCGTGCCGGCACCAGTATTCGGCGTCGGGTGCCTCGTCCCAGGGCCACAGCTCGCCGGTCACGTTGCTGACCAGCGGGATCCGCGGCGACGCGAACCGGGCCTGACCGGCGATCCGGTACAGCGGTTCGAGGATGGGTTCGATCAAGGGGGAGTGCGACGAGGTGGTGATGTGCAGCGGCTTGGCCCGCACCCCCCGGCTGAGGAAGGTGTCGCAGACCGACGCGACGAGGTCCTGCTCCCCGGAGATGGTGGTGTTCGCCGGCCCGTTGACGGCGGCGATCGAGATCCGGTCCGACCAGCCGGCGATGACCGCGGCCACCTCATCCTCCGACGCGAACACCGTCGCCATGGAACCGGTCCGCGACAGGGTGTCCATCAGCCGCGCACGCTCCACCGCAAGGCGCAGGCCATCCTCCAGGCCGACCGCGCCCGCCACGCAGGCGGCGACGTACTCGCCGAAGCTGTGCCCGAGGACCGCCACGGGTTCCACGCCCCACGACCGCCACAACTGGGCCAGTGCGTACTCCACCGCGAACAGGGCCGGCTGGGCGTAGGCGGTCCGGTTGATGAGGTCGCTGTCCGGATCGGTCGGGAACAGCACGGACAGCAGCGGTACCGGCAGCATCGGGCGCAGTATCTCTGCGCAGTCGTCGAGAACCCGGCGGAACGTGGGCTGCGTCTCGTAGAGACTACGTGCCATACCCGCCCGCTGCGGGCCCTGTCCCGGGAAGAGGAAGACGACGTCCGCACCGCCGGCGGTACCGGTGACCGGTTCGTCCACGGGCAGCCCGTCCACGAAGTCGGTGAGCTGGCCGGCCAGATCGGCGGCGGTACCGGCCACGGCGGCGAGCCGGTGCGGGAAGTGGGACCTGCCTGTGTTGGCGGAGAAGCAGACATCGGCCAGCGAAACGTCCGGGTCGGCGGCCAGCCGCTCGGCGTACCGGGCGGCGAGCTTCACCACTGCCGGCCCGGTCTTGCCCGACAGCGCGAGCACCGACAGCGGCCGCGTGCCCGGGTCCGCCGGCGCCGCGCCGGCCGGTTCCGGCCGGGGCGGCGCGGCAGCCAGGATCAGGTGCGCGTTCGTGCCGCTGAACCCGAAGCTGCTGACTCCCGCGACGCGCCGGTCGGCGGGCCCCGGCCAGGGGGTCAGCTCGCGTGGGACGGCAAAGGTGGTGCCGGTTAGGGACAGGTGCGGGTTGAGCTGGTTGAAGTGCACGTTGGGCGGGATGGTGCCGTGGCCGAGCGCGAGCACCACCTTGATCAGCCCGGCGATCCCGGCAGCCGCCTCCGGATGGCCGATGTTCGTCTTCGCCGAGCCGAGGTAGACCGGACCGCCCTCGCTCCGCCCGTAGACGTCGGCCAGCGCCTCGACCTCGATGGGATCGCCGAGCCGGGTACCGGTACCGTGCGCCTCGATGTACGAGACCTCGTGCGGCTCGACACCGCTGGCGGCCAGCGCGCGGCGCAGCACGTCGCGCTGGGCCAGCCCGTTGGGCGCGGTGACGCCCGAGCTGCGCCCGTCCTGGTTCACGGCTCCGCCGCGGAGCACGGCCAGCACGTCGTCGCCGTCGCGTACCGCGTCGGACAGTCGCTTGAGCACGACCATGCCGCAGCCTTCACTACGCACGTACCCGTTCGCGGCCGCGTCGAAGGTCCGGCACCGCCCGTCCGGCGAGACCATTCCGGGGAACTGGGAGAACGCGACGCCGGGCAGCGGCGACAGCACGACGTTCACCCCGCCGCCCAGGGCCAGGTCGCACTCGCCGGCGCGCAGGCTCTGCGCGGCCAGGTGGACCGCGACCAGCGACGAGGAGCAGGCGCTGTCCAGGGCGACGCTGGGGCCGCGCAGGTCCAGCAGGTAGGAGATGCGGCCGGTGAGCACGCTGTGCGCGGTACCGGTGCTGACGTACGCGGAGACGTCCAGCGGGTGCTGGAAGTTGACCGTCGCGAAGTCGTTGCTGCACACCCCCATGAACACGCCGGTGCGGCTGCCCGCCAACCCGGACGGGGCCTGCCCGGCGTTCTCCAGCGCTTCCCAGGCCACCTCCAGAGCCAGCCGCTGCTGCGGGTCCATCGACACCGCCTCACGCCGGGAGATCCCGAAGAAGGCGTGGTCGAACTCGTCGACCCGGTCGAGGAAGCCGCCCCAGCGGGTACTCATCTTCCCGGGGCGCTGCGGCCGCTTGTCGTAGAAGGCGTCCACGTCCCAGCGGTCGGGCGGGATCTCGGCCACGGCGTCGGTACCGCTGCGCAGCACCTGCCAGTAGCTGTCGGCGTCCACCGCGCCGCCCGGAAAGCGGCAGCCCAGCCCGACGATGGCGACCGGCTCCGACCGGCTCCGCTCGTACTCGTCCAGGCGCCGCTGCATCCGCTCGATCGTCAGGTACGCCCGCCGCACGGTCGCTGACATCTGCGACTGGTCCAGTGTGGTCACTTGTCCTGTCCCCCATCGATCTGCGCCATCTTGGCCAACAGCAGGGCCTCGACGTCGCTGTCGGACAAACCGTCAAGTTCGAGTTCCGCGTCGCTCTCATCGGCATCGGCCGGGTCAGCGGCCGCCTCGGCCGCCAGCGCGATGCCCATGCTCTCGGCGAGGAACGGCACGAGCGCCTCGATCGTCGGGAAGCGCCACGCCACGGTGGCCGGTAGCTGGACCTCGAGTGAGGACTCCAGCCGCTTGCGCAGTTCCAGCGACATCAGCGAGTCGAAGCCCATGCTCGCCAGCGGCGCCGAGGTGTCCACTTTGGACATGTCGAGCCGCAGTACCCGGGCCGCCTCCGCAGCGCAGTGCCGGACGAGCAGGCTGTGCCGGCGCCGCCCCGGCTCGACCGCCAGCAACGACCGGCGTACCTGTCCGGCCTCGTGCCCGGGCACGGCTGCCGCATCGGCCGCCGGGTCCGCCGGCGTCACCAGCCCGGCAAGCATGGCGGGCAGCAGCCCGCTGTCCGCGGCGACCCGCAGCTTCTCCCGGTCCAGGGGCAGCACGCAGACCTGGGTGGAGGACATGCGCAGCAACCGGTCCAGGGCGTCGATGCCGTCCGCCGGAGGTAGGCTCGCGATGCCCAGGGCGGACAGCGCGCCGCCCCGGTCCGGGCGCGCGGCCAGCCCGATCTCGTCCCACGGTCCCCAGTCGATGCTCAGCGCGGGCAATCCCTGCGCGCGGCGGTACCAGGCCAGTGCGTCCAGGAACGCGTTGGCCGCGGCGTAGTTGCCCTGGCCCGGCGAGCCCAGCAGCGCCGCCGCCGAGGAGAACAGGACGAAGAAGTCCAGGTCCCGGTCGGCGGTCGCACGGTGCAGTAGCCAGGCTCCGGCCACCTTCGGCGCGGCCACGGCGGCGAACCGGTCCCGGTCGAGCTGGAGCAGGAGGCCGTCGTCGAGGATGCCGGCGGCATGTACCACGCCGGCCAGCGGCGGCATCGAGCCATCCAGCCGCGCCAGCACGGCGGCGACCTCGTCCGGCCGGGAGACGTCGGCCTGACACACCGTGACCTGTACCTGCCGGGCCCGCAACTCGTCGAGCACCCGTTCGGCCGGGGTCGAGGGCGAGTGGCGGCCGACGAGTGCCAGATGCCGCGCCCCTTGGTCGGCGAGGTACCGCGCGGTCCGCAGGCCCAGCGCGCCGAGCCCGCCGGTGATCAGGTACGTGGCGGTGTCGCGGACCACCGGCGCGTCCGGCGGGACCGCGATGGTCACGGGCCGATCCGGCCGGAGCACGAGCTTGCCGGTGTGGCGGGCCTGCGCCATGTGGGCGAACGCCGCATCGGCCTGCGAGTACGGGTAGCTGGTGACCGGCAGCGCGCGCAACGAGCCGTCGGCGAAGCCCCGTCCGACGGTACCGAACAGCTCCGCGATGAGGCCGGGCTGCTCCTCGAAGGAGCGCACCAGGTCAACGGCGAACAACGACCGGTTGTCCTTGAGCATGCCGAGGTCGAGACGGCTGTTGCGGTACACGTCCTGCTTGCCGATCTCGACGAACCGGCCGTTGCGGGCCAGCAGCGACAGGCCACGGATCAGCGCCTCGCCGGCCAGCGAGTTGAGTACCACGTCGACCCCGCGGCCGCCGGTCGCGGCCATGACCTCGTCGGCGAACCGCAGCGACCGAGAGTCCATTACGTGCGCGACGCCCAGCGTCCGCAACAGGTTCCGCTTCTGCTCGGTACCGGCCGTCGCGAAGATCTCGGCACCGTTACGGCGGGCCACCTGCAGGGCGGCCAGGCCCACCCCGCCGGTCGCGGAATGGATGAGGACCGTCTCGCCGGGGCGCAGGTGCGCCAGGTACTCCAGGCCGTAGACGGCGGTCAGGAAGGCGATCGGCGCGGCGGCCGCCTGCTCGTCGGTCCACCCGGCCGGGACCGGCGCCACCAGCTCGGCCGAGGTCGTCGCGAAGGCGGCCAGGCTGGCCGGCGCGACGGCCATCACCCGGTCGCCGACCCGGTACCCCTGCACACCGCCGCCGACCGCGCTCACCCGGCCGGCGCACTCGGCGCCGAGCGGGACCGTTCCGGGCGGTACCCCGGGGCAGATGTCCAGCGCCTTGAGGACGTCGCTGAAGTTGAGCCCGGCCGCGGCGACCTCGATCTCCACCTGTCCCGGGCCGGGCCGCGTGCGCGTGCACGCGGTAGCGGTCAGGCTGTCGAGGATCCCGGGGCGGGTGGCGAGGATGCGGTGGTTGGCATAGCGCCGCGAGTGGTACGGCCGGTTCTCCCAGGCCGCGTCGGCGGTACCCGGTACGGTCGGCACCAGCGTGGGCCGGTACCGGCGACCGCCGCGCAGCGCCAGCCGGCTCTCGTCGCCGTACCGGATCTCGTCGAGCAGGCCGGACACGTCGTCGCAGGACCCGGCGGGATCCAGGTCGACGA